>CAZWHC010000005.1:214591-304362 GCA_964633505.1 uncultured Rikenellaceae bacterium
CGGGCTTGAACCTTCGTTAAAACTACAGTTCACGGAGACGGTAGACGCAGTCCCCTGGTATAATCTAATTTGAAATTTATGTATCTTTATATTGCTGCATTTCTAATTAGAATATAACATGGAAGAATATTGGTATGTGTACATCCTGAAATGTTCAAATTCATCTTACTACACAGGTCATACAAATGATCTGGGAAGAAGGTTAGTCGAACATAATACAGGAAAAGTTTCCTACACAAAGGATAGAAGACCTGTTAAGCTTATCACATTTGTGGCTTTTACTGACAAGTATAAAGCATTCTATTTTGAAAAATATCTGAAATCCGGCTCCGGAATTTCATTCAGGAACAGGCATTTTGTATGATAGAACCCCATATAAAATCAGACCCATGGTAAAATGAGTGTCTATAAACTTATAAACAGGCAAATAATAGCTTCTGATTTGTTTACAATGGGTACTTTTGATATATATAACATTTACGCATAGATTGAATCGAAATTGCAAAATGAACCATACGAAATGATATTAAATTATATTCACTGGAATCCCGACCCTGAGATTATTAATATCCTCGGGATTTCGATAAGATACTACGGATTGCTCTTTGTAACCGGACTGATTCTTTGCATCTTCATTTTAGACCGGCTTTATAAAAGAGAAAAACTTCCGTCAGAGAATCTTGAGAAGTTAACAATTTATGGCATGATTGGAATAATAGCAGGGGCACGATTAGGACATTGTTTATTTTATGAACCCTCTTATTATTTATCTCATCCTCTGGAGATGATTCTTCCGGTTACCTTTTCTCCTGAAGGAGGGATAAAATTTACAGGATATCAGGGGCTGGCAAGCCATGGCGGAGTACTGGGATTACTGATTGGTATATATTTTTATTCCCGGAAAACCAGACACCCGATGATCGACACGCTTGACCTGATAGCTGTTGTTTCGGGATTGAGCTTTGGGTTTATCAGACTTGGCAATTTTATAAATTCTGAAATTATTGGCATGCCGACAGCCTTACCCTGGGGAGTGATTTTTGAGAGAGTAGATAATCTACCCCGGCACCCGGCTCAATTATATGAAGCCATTTCCTATTTTATAATTTTTGCAGTTTTGATGATCCTTTACAAGCTTAAGAGAAACAGGCTTAAAAACGGATTCTTTTTCGGACTTGGTTCTGTTTTGTTTTTTGCTGCCCGGTTTATAATTGAATTTGTAAAGGAAGACCAGGTCGGATTTGAAAAAGGAATGACTTTAAATATGGGACAGATCCTTAGCATTCCTTATATTCTGGCAGGGATCGGTTTTATTATTTATGGACTTTGGAAGACAAAAAGCTCAGCTGACAAAACCCGACTAACAAGTTAACTATCATAATCATGCTGTCATGAATAAAACAATAACCGGAATTCTGAGTATTTTCCTGATTGTCGCCTGCTCAAAAACCAAAGATTATCCAGATGGAAAATGGGATGACATAATTAAATTATCGTCGAAATATGTCGAATTCTCAGCAAATGCAGACTCAGCTAATATAACTACAAAAGGAGACTGGTGGTGGATAAATGCTGTTGGAATTGGAGATAAGGTTTATACTCTCTATGACCGGGAAGGTATAAATCTTGAATCAAACTCATATGCTATTGAAGAAGATTGTTTTGTTGTGGCCAAACTTGATAAAAACACGATTTTTGTTAAACTGAGCGAAAATAATACAGGAGATGAAAGAATTCTGAAAATCTCTCTTGAAGCTGGTGATTATTTTGATGGCGTGACGATTAAGCAGGCTGCTGATTAATAATTTTCTACACCCCCTTATTAAAATTCCCACCCCCCGCTTTGCAACCCTGAAGGGGTTGAATATTGAACTTTTACTTTTTGAATTAACGCATCAGTTGTTATTTACAATATCATTTTGCATTTACTCATATAATGTTTAATTTTCACATGATAAAGGATCAGTGAGGTCAGGCGATAAAGAATCAGGGAAAGATTGAAGGAATAATGATTGGTATTTATTGTGACTGACGGAGCGATGCTGTGTTCGGAACGCAAACAATTTACATCTGTTGGATGGCTTTTGACAGTTTTCGCGAATTAAAATAAGATCCAGTGCAGAGGTGTATTTATAAACTCACGATCAGATAAACAATAATTCTGGAATTGGTGGACTATGTGAAGTTTTGGTAAATTTATAACACATTATTTGCAAGCGATCACAGTCTTGAGTAATAATTGATTATTTATAAAATTTGTCATGAAATACTTGTTATCGTGCTGTTTTGTCCTATTAATACTGATCATTTCCTGCAAAATACATCCAAGTGGAGACATAGCAGATGGTTTCGAATCAAAAAACCTTTCAAATTTTTGGCGTTCTGATAAATTAGTACCTGGATCTTATGAGTTTCAATCAAGAGTTGTCAAATCTGAAAGATCAGCATTGAAGATAACTCTTAATCCGGGTGATCAGATTGATGACGAAAAAGGAACAATTCTTGAACGTTCAGAGATAATGGAAAATCGAATACATTTTATTATAGAAAATACCGTTTATGAGTATGAATTCTCTCTCTTTTTACCGGAAGATTTCCCAATTGTTCCTACACGATTAGTTATAGCACAATGGAAACAGGATTGTATTTCAGATACTTGTAATCCTGATAATCCAATAATTGCTTTGCGCTATTCATCTGGAGAGTTTAATATCACTTTGCAAACAGCCCCGGAAAAGATCATTTTGTACAACCATATTGGAGACATCAGAAACCAATGGCTGGATTTTAAATTTAAAATTCGTTTTTCAAGGCAACAGAACGGGTTTATTCAAGCTTCACTTAATAATAGTCAGATCATTGATTATTCCGGCATTACAGCTTATACTGAGAATTATGGTTATCCTTACCCTGGACATTTCTATTTTAAGACAGGACTGTATAGAGACAAAATGGATCAATCAATGACAATTTATATCGATGATTTTACAAAACAGAAAATCATTGAATAATGATTGATCCATTCTCTTATATTAGAAACCTGATAATAAATTAACTAACAAAACGCCAGAACATGACACAGACGGTGCTATAATTCATAAGCTGGCTTACGTAAATATTCCGACGGGGCGCCAGACTCCCTTTAGCATAAATCCCGCATAAAAACTCACTTCATCTATCAGATTAATAGTATATTCACTCAGTATCAAAAATGAGCAGGCAGATTAAATTTAACCTCTTCACTTACTTTGCTTTTTTATCAATAGCAATCATTGGTATTCTATATGGAGATACTTTAATTGACAAGTACTCAAATCTCCGAATATGGACAATTTATAACATCCTTTTAATGCTCATAGGAATACCATTTTTATTTATTTTCAACAAATCTGATATCCCGGATTTCTGGCAAGAAAACATCGATAACAAGAAAAGAGTCTGGTTTCCTTTTTCAATAGGACTTATTTTTGGTTTATTGGATGTTATCATTTTAAAAATCGTTTTACATCCGGAACCATATAAAGCACTTCCTCCTTTTGCACAACCCTTTCCATATTCAATTTTCCTTTTCTTTTCCGGGGCGTTTGAGATAGAAGTTTTTTACCGTCTTATCCCGATAACATTGATTTGCTGGGTTGGAACATGGTTCAAGAAAGGATATTTTTTGAAATACTTTTTCATTTTCGGAGCCGTTTTGACATCGTTAAGAGAACCCCTGGAACAGTTACAGTCCGGAGCACTCTGGTTAATTCTTTATTCCTTCTTTTCAGGCTTTGCAATGAATTTTATTCAAGCACTATATTTTAAGAAAACTGGATTTATAAGTTCGCTTTCTTTAAGACTGGGACATTACCTTTTATGGCATATAATTCTTGGATTTTACATACAGCAATTTGAATTATAACCAGACTCAGAAACCGGAATTACTTGTGCTAATATGTACAATGCTGTGAAAGCCTGTCACGCACCGCGTGAGCAATCGCCCCAGGTTATCAAAGTTAAATAATAATCTTCTCCTATAGACTTCTTCAAAAATCCTATAAAGTCACACTACAGACCCTGTCCCGCAATAGCGGAATGCGGTCAGTTTAATTCAACTGCCTCAATCACCTGTCATTTTTTATATTAAGGGTATCCGCCAGCTAACGGACTATAGGCTGTAATCATTCAGTTACCTGCCGTATTTTACGTCATTCAACAACCTCAAAAAGGATCTGAGGATGCTTTCTTCCCTGTTTATGTGCCTGTTTGCCCTCAGATGGGTCATTTTAAAGCTATATAGGGGATATGTGATGTAATTCCAGATAAGACTGTGGAAATCAACCTGAGGCTTAAACCTGCTTAGCTTAGGTAAGATTCCATGGAATAACTGAGGTTATTAGACATGCTCCCGTTAGCTGCAATATATCACTGACCGACTATTCATTACACCCAAACAAACCTATACAAATTGAATGACCAGATTACTACTCACAGTTATGATTGGATTTATGCTCTCAAGCTGCAACAACAATTCAAATTCGCCTAAAAAGACAACAGTCAGAAACATTAACGGTATCTCAATAATTGAATATTCTTTGAAAAAAACCTACCCACACAGTATCGATTCTTACACTGAGGGATTCCTATTTCATGACAATATACTTTTTGAAAGCACTGGATCACCTGAAAATTATCCAAATACCAGATCAGTGATTGGGATAGTTAATATAAAGACAGGTAAAATTGATGTAAAAGTAGAGATCGATAGAAACAATTACTTTGGTGAGGGTATTATCTTTTTCAATGATAAACTTTATCAACTGACATATAAAAATCAACTGGGATTTATTTATGATCCCAAAAACTTTAAACAGATTGGAACATTCAATTACTTAAACAAAGAAGGTTGGGGAATGACAACGGATGGAAGTTCCATAATCATGAGTGACGGAACCAATTTTATTACATACTGGGACCCTGACAGTCTTAAAGAAATTAAAAAACTCAATATCACATATAATGGATCTTCAGCCCTTTATGCAAACGAGTTAGAATATATCAATGGTTTTATCTATGCTAATATCTGGACAACAAACTATATTGCAAAAATTAATCCTTCAGATGGCAAAATTGTCGGACTCATTGATTTAACTTCACTGTACCTAAAGGCAAGAAAAGATAATCCACAATCAGAAGCAACAAACGGAATAGCTTATGATTCAAAAAAGGATAAGGTACTTGTTACTGGAAAATTTTGGCCTTATATTTTTGAGATCCAGTTCCAACATTAAGAAAAAAATAAAGCAGCTAACACGGATGGTGCTATGAAAGCCTATCACGCGCACCGTGTGAGCAATCGCCCCGGGTTATCAAAGTTAAATAATATTCTTCCCCTGTAAACTTCTCTAAAAATCCTATAAAATCACACTGCGGATACTGTCCCATAATAGCGGGATGTGGCCAGTAAAAATCACTGCCGTAATCACTTGTCCCTTTTTATAGTAAGGGTATCCGCCAGTCGGCGGACTATTGGTTGTTATCATTCAGTTACCTGCCGTGTTTTAGGTTATCCCTCAAGTACTATCCCGGTAATGACACCAGAAACGTTTCTTGTGACATTCGAAAGCACCCTCAGCGGCTAACAAATAGACATCTCGATTTGCCCCCTATTGAAGTTTTGGGAATAAATGATGATTATGAATACTTGGATAGTGAATTAGTTGATCTTTTAAAGGATAGGATTAATGACACTTTAAGAATCAAATTCAAAATCTAAAAAAAGACTAGCAAAATGGATAGGTCATGGCTATCACCTATAGGCGCTGAAACTTTTTAAACCTAATATAACTTTGTATGCCCCCGACAGGAAACTGCCATTTAGCAGCCACGTCCGATACCGTCGACCGTTAGTGGCGAATACAACAACCTATCATAATGAAAATAAGAAGATTACTTTTTACAATTCTGTTTCTCCTGGAGGTATTAAATTGTACCGCACAGAATCTTATTGCAAATGGATCTTTTGAGGATGAAAATACTTGTACGGAATCTGACGCTGAATGTGCTCCAGAGGCTTGGAAGACAACTTCTCCATTTTTACTAACATATGCTGGAGATAAATCAAATAGGTTTGTTGGATTCACAATTTATAATTCATCTGTTCCGAATATCAGACAATATTTGCAAATCAAACTTCTTTGCAAACTTCAAAAAGATATAACCTATAAATTCTCCTTTAAACTAAAAGCTTTCGATTTACAAATCGACTCTATAGGCGCCTTATTTTCAGACTCAATAATATACTTTAACAGGGATATCTTGATCAATACTAAACCAACTCTAAATTTCAGTATTCCGATATTAAATGTTTCAAAAAGAAGAAAACCTGAATGGATCCCATTTGAAATAAATTACAGGGCTCAAGGATTTGAGAAGTATTTAATTATTGGAAACTTTCAGTCTGATTCTAAACAGAAAAGAGTTTTCCCTGATAAACCGCAAAATTTTAAGAATTATTCTTTGGGCATTGACGAAATTGAACTTAGCCCGATAGATAAAATTGAGATATGCCCGGAATATGAAGAAACACGTGAAATACTTTATAATCTAAATGACAGACATCCCCTTAGAAGGTTCAATTTATTTGGTGATGATGTAAAAAATGAACCGTCTGTAATTCTTGAAAAGCCCCTAATTGACACTATTACACTTGGTAATATTTTGTTTGAGTTCGATTCGTTCAAAATAACCACTAAAGGGATTAATCATCTTGACTCATTATTCAATAGAATAGAAAATAAAAATATTGAATCTATTAATATTCATGGACACACTGATTCCGTTGGCGATCAACAATATAATCTAAAACTATCACTTAACAGAGCTCTCACAATAAAAGAGTTTTTAGCTACTAAAGGCTTGGATAGTTTAATAAATGAGATTCAAGGCTTTGGTGACAAATTTCCAAAAGAAAGTAACTCTACTGAAACTGGCAGACAGAAGAATCGCCGAGTTGAAGTAATTATTAAATACAAACAAATCAACCACTAACACGAACAGCAAAAAGCAAAAACACTCAAAAACATTCACAGTGAAAATTGGATACATACTTTTACTTTGTTTGATTTCCAATTTTGAAATCAATACATTGGCTCAAACTTCCTGTGATTTTATTCGGAAAATCCGGGACTATCAGAAGTCCGTCAGGCTAATTGAGCATATTGACGATGAAAGTAAATTCCCGGAAATAGATACGGTGAGTTTTAACATTAATGTTTACATGAGTCTGTTTAACAGATTAAAAATAGATGCAGGCAAAAAATGTTGTTTCATAGATCTTTATGATAATCGGGCAGGCGGGCCATTATTATACGCACAGGATAAAAACTTTAAAGAAAGCGAGTATATTTCTCTGAAAATAGCCGAAGCAAATAAAAGAACTGATTCAATCATTTCACAAAACATTCTCAGATATAAAAGAGCTAACGTCCCTGAAGAAAATATTAACAAAATGATCAGGTTTTATGAAAACCTAAAAAGAAGTCATGACCGGACATATGCCTTAACATTTTACGCCAGGGATCCAGGAAATAAACTCTGCAACAACCTGATTCCTGATGATTCCAAAGAAGGATATCTTCAGTATTTATTTTTTCACCAGATGGGTGAACAGTTCGCATTATTCTGGCATTCATATTATGGAGAGAAAACGGTTCTTTGTGACAGGAAGGATATTGAATACTTTATAAACTATTATAGGGACAGGAAAGATACTTTTGAATACGAAGAGAAAAAAATTCATGATTTATTAAATATAGATATATCCCCGGTTGTGGAATTAGATTCAACAAATTGCACAATAACCTGGTATGAATTATATACTCATGGAGGAATATATAAGAATACTTACACTATTGAACGTACATATCCCTTTCATTTAACGAATGTAGCAAGTGAAAAAATCGCAATTATTTCTCCATTGTTTATATTTTAAAATCCAATAGAATAGTTAAGTGGCCCCACCTGCGACGGAATCCCGGTCCTGAATACTCGGGATACCTGGTGCTGTCGTCGGGTTACACCTACTAAAACATACTACCAAGCCATTAACTGCAAGCGATGACTACGTGATATATTTTAACATTTGTTACGTATATGAAATTAATTACGTATATTTACAATAAGTAAATTACGTAAATATGGACACAAAGCTTACACTCAATGTAGACAAAGAATTAGTCAGGAAGGCTAAATCGTATGCAAAAGATAAAGGACGGAGTCTTTCTGACCTTGTTGAGACATATTTCAAAGCTTTAACACATAGAAAAGCTATCAGTGATAACGAGTTGACTCCAAGGGTACGATCATTGCACGGTTCATTTAAAGTGCCACAGAACTTTGACTACAAGAAAGAATTATCTGATCAGCTGACCAATAAATACCTCTAGAATGGAAAATGTATTTATCGACACGGATGTCATTGTTGACTTTCTTACTGATAGAAAACCCTTTTCGATTGAATCGGCCAAAATATTTTCATTGATTGATCAAAAGAAAATCAATGGTTGTGTCTCATCCCTTTCATTCAGTAATCTATATTATGTTCTAAGAAAGTTTGGAACCCACAAAAAAGTAATCAACAGCCTTCAGGAATTATCTGAAATGGTAGATATTTTTAAAGTTGATAGTGATATAATAAAGTCGGCGCTTACCTCGGATTTCAAAGACTTTGAGGATTCCATTCAATATTTTACCGCTCTGGAACATAAGAAATTAGACTGCATAATTACAAGAAATATTAAAGACTACAAGGATAGTACTATCCCGGTAATGACACCGGAAACGTTTCTTGTTACATTCGAGAACATCGCCGGCAGCTAACAAAGCGGTCATGGATGTCTTCTGCAGCCTCCGAAGCTTTGTAAACGTAATTTAATTTTGTATACCCCGGCAATCCCTCCGGAATCATTATAATGTATCACGCCCCTTCAGAGCTTGATGTCATGAGGGTTGCAGCTGCCTCCGGTTTCACCGGAGGTTATTAAAATTCAGTCATAATCATGACTGTTTTGTTAAGCCCTTTCCGGGCTTAGTCGATAATAAACTGTAATACCAGCCGATCGGTACTATTCACATCATGTATCCAGAGGATGCAAAACTAATTGGTCCCATCCGGTAACAGTTTAAACCTGTAATTTTTTGCTATCGAAGAATAATTTACCATCATTAGTGATGCATTGATATTTTATAAATCACAACAACGTATTAGTAATAAACACAATACAAATGCTTTTTTTGATTTTTTAATTTGGAAAGATTTTTTAATCCTGAAGGGATTGAATATGAATAACCGTGGGTGCAACCCACGGTTAAGACGCCCCCCACTTTTCAACCCTGAAGGGGTTGAATATTGAACTTTTACTTTTTGAATTAACGCATCAGTAGTTATTTACAATATCATTTGGCATTTACTCATATAATGTTTAATTTTCACATGATAAAGGATCAGTGAGGTCAGGCGATAAAGCAACAGGGAAAAATTAAAGGAATAATGTTTGGTATTTATAGTGATTGACGGAGCGGAGTTTTTTAAAATTTTACCAATTAGATAATCATGAAAAAAGCGTTATTAGGAATTTTCCTTTTAATTACGGTTACTGGTTTTAGCCAAAAGGATCAGATTAAAGTATTAGCCATTGAGAAAACATTTGGTAAAAGCTTTCTTGACAGTTCTGACATAAAAGGATTTGAATATGTCTTTCCCAAAAGAATCCATGAGGCTTTTCTTGATACAACTACCGGATATCTAACTGTACAATTGAGGGGCTTAAGCCCTAATGGCAAATGGTTGGATAATACGGGAAATATTGTTCAATATGACATCAGAGGTAAAAAGATTCTGTGGACCAGAAAGATTGCTTATATGACAAGCAGTCTTCTGCAGTTCAGCAAAACAATGTTATTCACTGTTGCGAATAAGAGTTATTGCCTCGATATTAATTCAGGTAACGAGCTTTGGGAGGTTAAAAATAATATTTACTTCACCGATCCCCTTAATAATATTGGAATCGGATATAAATTCAAAAATTCAACCGGGTTTACCAACGAACTTGAAGGCATTGATCTGAAAACTGGTAATGTAATCTGGAAGAGAGATCTGAACAGAGAATATGGATGGGACAATTTATTTTATTCAGACGATTCAACAATTATAGTGGTTGCTGCCGGATTACATTCAATTAACATCAATAACGGAAGGGGCTGGGATTATAATACAATAACCGGCAAAAAGGATTATAAGGGAACCGCTGCTGCAAATGCTGTCGGAATTGCTGCAGGATTGCTTACCGGTGCTTTTTTAATGTCGACAGGGTATAATTTAGTCAGAGATCTGGTCTCAAATACAATCATAGATAGTTCCTCTATCTATTTCGCTTCAAAAGAACAACTTGTAAAAATAAACAAACAATCCGGCGTTATAGACTGGAAATATTCGTTTCCTGATGGCATTGCAAGTAAGTCTTCAATTTTCATAAATGACAGCACTGTTTTCATGATTAATAAAGGAATAGCATTTATGGGTTACAGGCAACTCGATTTTGGCAAACCGTTCTTTGCAGCATTTGACAGGCAAACAGGCAGGCAGGTATTTTTCTCACTGATAAATGACGGAGATGATCCTGTAATGAGTTTTCAGATGCTTGATAATGAAATCTATTTGTTATTTAAAAACAGAATTAAAAAATATTCGATGGTAACAGGGAATTTGATCGCAGAAAAGGAGTTTCCTGAAGATAGTTTTGGAGAATTAAAGTATTTTATAGGTAATCAGGTCTTTATAACCGGTGCAAATGGTGATTTGTTAAGCCTCCCTCAATCTGATTCAACCAAAGTATTTATTTATACAAACGAACGAAAAACTATTCCGACTGATCCTCAGTTAAATGTTGGAAAAACAATTGAATATGACGATTTAAGCATTTATTTCCTCCGAACAAGGGATTTAAAATTCTTTTCAAAGAACACGTTGACATCTGTAGTAAATAGAGAAGGCAAAAAAATTGCGGAAATTGAAGTTACTTCGAATGCTAATCTTATTGACAATACATTATTTGACACAAAAGATAAGAGCTTAATAATTATTAATCTGGATGGGTTAATAAAAAATTAACAGGCAGGAACAGTAGCTGCACCAGTGCCATTAAAACCCTGATCCGGGCCTCTGTAATAGTTTTACCTGGGAAACATCTGGAGGAATCCGGACTTATAACTTCCACCAGTTACATCCAGTAAACGAAATCCTTTTTTACCGCAAAGTACGTAAAGCCTGAGTAAAAATATAAAGTGTAATTTACTGATATTCTACTCTCTGTAAACATTGTGGTTAAACTCCCCGAACCTTATGGTTAACGATTTTGCCTGGATTTCTTTCCTTTTACCTTGCTAATTACTTATTTTTATGAAAGCTTTTATAGACTACAGTAATGGAGTATGTTCTGATAATAGGAACTTTTGAAGCATTATTTCTGATTTTGCTGCTGCTTGGAAAAAAGAATAAATCGCTTCCTGATTATCTTCTTGGAGTAATCTTCATATTATATGTAATCAGTATCGGAAGTGTATACCTTGAATTACAAAACATTAGAAACAATTCCACACTTTCTGCAATAACCAATATCAGCTGGATATTCCTTTTTCTTCATGGCCCGGCATTGTGGTTCTACATAAAAAGTTTATCAGATCATGAATTCAGATTCAAGCCCCTTTACCTGCTTCACTTTATCCCTTTCATCTTCTTTTCAGTCTTCCAGTATTATAATTTCATCAACCTCACTGACGCGGAAAAGATCAGGTTCCTTGAAAATGACATGTTCAAAGAGGAAATCTCCTACAAAATAACAGTTCTGTTAATAGGGGTATCCACTATCAGTTATAGTATTTGGGCCCTGAACATGATCAGGAGAAGGTGTGATAAGTTAATGCAGCATTATTCGAAAATTGAAGATATTGACCTTGGATGGCTGAGAGCGCTCACATTTGCTTCGCTCATAAGTTATTCGGTCAATGTATCCTTTTTCAGCCTTGATATGATCTTCCATTTCGCGACATACAGATTCCTGATGTTTCTGACAAACAGTTTTGCAACTGTATATATTCTGTTCCTTGGTTACTTTGGAATACGGCAGGGCAACGTCTTCATAAACAAAGCGGGAGAAATGCCGGAGTTTCGTAGTAAATCAAATTTAAATGAACCCGGATCGCCCCTCATCACCACCGACGATACATTTATAAAAACTCTTATCCGCGATATGGAGGAGAAGCAGCCTTACCTTGATCCGGAGATTACAATATCAAGATTAAGTGAGATGTTGAACGTCAGAACCGAGTTACTTTCAGAAGTGCTCAACTCCCGGCTTGACCAGAACTTTTTTGATTTCATCAACAGGTACAGGGTTTGTGAATTTAAAAATCAATGCACTCTAAAAGTGAACAGCCATCTCTCAATAATGGGCATAGCCTATAACTGCGGATTCAACTCAAAGGCATCATTTTATAGGGCTTTCAGGAAGTTTGAAGGAGTATCCCCAAGTGCATATATTGAGAGAGTCTCATAAAAAGTGAGACTCATTTTTCCAGAAAGTGGAACTTCGCGGATAACCAGAGAGACTCTGACCTCCCGTCGGTCAGGTATTTTTACCCCGAACAATTTACATCACCGACGATGGCAAAAACAGCAACTTTTATTATCAGGCTTCTATCAATCCTGCTGAGTAACTTCCTGCTGGTTGTCAGGCACACAATTTCAGGTCTTGTAAAATTTGGACTGTAATACCAGGATAATCAAAATCACTGAAATGAAACAAGAAGAAACCATGTTAAGGATTGTCAAATATGCTGTGAAGGCTCCTTCATGTCATAATACCCAGCCATGGAGGTTTAGGATCAGGTACGACAAAATATTCCTGGCGCCCGACTTCACGCGGGCTCTGCCGGTTGCTGATAAGGATGGTCATGCTTTATACATAAGCATGGGCTGTGCCCTGGAAAACCTGATTATGGCGGCTAATGAATTCAATTATGAAACAAAAATTGAAATCACAGGCAGTGAAAATAAACCACAAATCCAGGTCACGCTTTATCATGAACCGGAAGCAGGGAAATCAGAGTTGTTCGGTTATATTTTAAAACGGCAGGTAAGAAGGAATAAATACAGTAATGCGAAAATCCCGGATAACCTGTTAAGCGAACTCTTTAATGGCCATCAGGATGAAGGTGTCATGACAAAACTATTTCTCTCAGGAAACGAGATAAGGGAGCTGATCCCTTACGTTACCGAAGGTACCAGGCGGCAATTCAGCAATAAGACATTTGTTGAAGAGCTGATAAGATGGATCCGGTTCAGCGGGAAGGAAGCGATGCTAAAAGGTGACGGGATACTGGCATCCTCATTGGGTTTAACCAATACGGGAAGGTTTATCGGAAAAACTGTAATGAAGTATTTCGTTTCTGCCTGCAGTGAGGTCCGGCACATGGAGAAACTGACCGGGGCTTCCGTAGGTCTGGCTCTCTTCATGGTGGAGCAAAACGATCCGTATCACTGGATAAGACTGGGTCAGTCGTTTCAAAGGTTCGGACTTAAGGCAGCAAAATATGAGATCAGCCATTCTCATTTGGATATGCCCTGCGAGGAGCCTGAGGTGCGGGAAAAACTCATCTCAGGTTTTCAGCTGAAAGGCCTGACACCCCTGCTGTTAATCCGCTTTGGTTATTCGGAGCCCGTGCCGTACTCATTCAGGAGAAATTTCTATAATCTGCTTGATCCATGAATAAAAATGTACATTTCCCTGCCCGCTTTTTCCTGGTTACATTTATCCTGTCATGGGCGCTATGGACACCTCTTGTCCTGGTCAGTCTCAATCTGATTCCCGTTTCGGATAAACTGCTGCCAGTCATCAGGTTCACCGGCATAATGCTGGGAGCTTTCGGGCCATTTGCCGGTGCAATTTTTGATTTACGCAGGACAAAGGGCAAAGGTTCTGTAAGGAAATACCTGGAAACTTTCCTTGACTTTAACCTGGGCTGGAAAGCCTATGTCTACCCGGTAGTGATTTTTAGCGGAAGTACATTTATTGCCTGGTTTTTCCCCGGGCTTTCCGGAGGAACCCGGTTATCAATGTTATTGCCTTGCCTATGGGTTTATATTCCCTGTTTATTGTTCATGGTCTTTCTTGGCGGCGGTCAGGAAGAATTCGGATGGCGGGGTTATGCCCTTCCTATGCTTGAGAGCAGATTCGGAATATGGTTTGCAAACATAATCCTAGGGGTCATATGGGCTTTCTGGCATCTTCCGTTATGGTTCATAACCGGTACAAGCCAGACTTATATGAACTTCGGAGGGTTTGTGCTTATGATGACCGGGTATTCCTTCATTTTCTCATGGATCCGGAGAATCTCCGGGAACAGGCCGTTTTCAGCGATGTATGCCCATGGGCTTGCCAACTCATTTATTTCAGTAATGCCTACCCTGAACACGGAAGAAAGTGTTTCCCGGGCACCCTTCTGGATCTGGGTGACACTGACATTTTTAATCGGCATTATAATTACGGCATTGCGTAAAGACCCTTACCTGTCTGACCGGAATGAATAACACTCAAAACAAATCTCAATCGCAAAGAATATCTTTATCATTAATACACAAAAGTGCAATATCATGTTATCAAGAATCTGGCACGGTTACACAACCAAAGACAATGCAGATACATACGAAAGTCTACTTCAGAAGGAGATTTTTGTCGGCATCGCAAATAAAAAAATTGAAGGCTACAGGGGAATCCAGCTCCTCAGGCGTGAATTGTCTGCTGAGACAGAATTCATCACAATAATGTGGTTTGACTCAGTTGACTCTGTAAAAAAATTTGCAAGTGAGGATTATGAGAAGGCAGTGGTGCCTGATGCGGCCCAGAAAGTCCTGTCACATTATGATAAGGTTTCTACACATTATATTGTCAAGAAAGATGAATATTCCCGTTAAAAGAATCCTGTTCTGTTTTCTCCTGGCAGCAATAGCCGGTTGCGTGCAGCAGGGCAACAAGATGCCGGCAGACACACCCGGCAAGGCGGGTATGTCCTCGGAACAACTGAGCCGCATTAAGCCTGTAATGAAGAAATATATTGACGAAAACAAGTTGCCGGGCATGATAACGGTAGTCGCCCGTCATGGAAGAATTGTCCATTTTGAGACATACGGTATGATGGATGCCGGCAAACCGATGCGTCCGGATGCAATTTTCAGGATTGCATCGATGACAAAGCCTGTGACGAGTACAGCCGCAATGATCCTGTATGAAGAGGGATATTTCAAGCTTGATGACCCCATTGCCGATTATATCCCTGAATTCAGGAACCTGAAAGTTTTTTCATCAGTTGACAAAGAAGGTATACACACAGTTGATCCGGGCAGGCCAATGACAATCCGCGATCTTCTAACCCACACATCCGGACTGACCGGGGTCGGGGCTGACTCCCCAGTGGATTCTATGTACGCGGCAGCAAATCTTTCTGACGGCACACTGAAGGAGATGGTCCTGAAACTTTCAGGACTCCCGCTTCTGTACCAGCCCGGCACTACATGGAATTACAGCAGGTCAACCGATGTCCTGGGTTACCTGGTAGAAATCCTGTCCGGAAAACCCCTCGATCTGTTTCTGAGAGAAAGGATATTCATTCCCCTTGGGATGGAAGACACCGGTTTTTATGTCCCGAAGGAGAATCTCGACAGGGTTGGTGCAGTGTATGCACCGGATTCAGCGGGGATAAAGATCATAATGAAGCCTGACACGAACAGTGTTTCCACCCCGGTGAAGTTCCTGTCAGGAAATGGGGGGCTTTACTCGACAGCCGCAGACTATATGATTTTTTCACAGATGTTGCTGAATAAGGGTGTTTATGACGGGGTAC
Organism: uncultured Rikenellaceae bacterium; assembly: GCA_964633505.1. GTDB lineage: Bacteria > Bacteroidota > Bacteroidia > Bacteroidales > VadinHA17 > LD21. Next base: position 230,531 of record CAZWHC010000005.1, read on the forward strand.
GGATCCTGGGAAGCAAAACTGTTGATCTGATGACAACAAACCAGGTTTCCGGCATAACAATGCCCGGCGATGACTTTTTCGGACCGCTGATGACTGGAATGGGGTTTGGCTTTGGCTTTGCTGTTTTAAATGATAACATTAAGGCAAATATTATTGGCACTAACGGTTCATACTGGTGGTCAGGGTCGGGAAATACATATTTCTATATTGATCCTCATGAAGACCTGGTTGTAATCCTCATGGCGCAGTTTGTCCCGAATTTTTATTACCCGGTTTTTAAACAACTGAGAGTCCTTAGTTACCAGGCAATTATTGATTAATTCATAAAGGAGGTTAATATGGTTAAGAATTGCTTTTATTTGGCAGTTGGAGTATTATATTTACTCTTTGCAGTTACCCACACGATTAACGGAGTCAGCACAACCCTGGAGGCGCTGGACAATGCCGCGATCGCGGATAATGTAAAAGTTGCATTTACCTATGTGTGGCATATAATTGGCGTCGAGAATCTTGTATTCGGGATTGCATTGATCATCATGGCATTTCAGAAGAGTCTCTCAAAAATCAGGTTTGCGGCCTGGCTGATAATAGTTATCCTGGCGCTGCGCTGGATTGTCATTTCAACATTTACCCTCATGAACACCGGCTCTGAAATAATGCAAATAGTACCTGATACCGCTGTAATCTTCCTGGTAATTGTATTGCTGGTGATCGGAACAAGGGTCAGGGACAAAGTTCTGAATGCATAATTTCCAGGAAGTATATTATCAATTATCACAACAATGTTGACGAGAGCTTTTTATTTACCCATAGCCATTCTGTTTATTACGGGAGTTTCAGGGAATATCAGGCACGAAGAACCTGTAGGCAAACCGGAGATTTTTATAATCGGATCAATACATTCAATGCATTACAATACAGACTACCACTATTCCATTGCTGATCTCCTGGAACAAGTAAGGGCACTGAAACCTGATGTTGTCTGCGGGGAAATTGCACCTGAAGCATATGAGCAGGCAACGGAGGGATATTTTCCTCCCGAGGCAACACTTCTGGCGGAGATGGCTCCAGTGCTGAACTACCGTTTTGTTCCGGTCGACTGGCGGCTTGATTATGCCACACAGTCAAGGGCCGATAGCGCTTACCCGGTTCAGGTGAAGGAGAAACTTGCACCCTTCGGAAGCACCTATTTCGCCAGGATGAATGAATCTGCCGGTCAATCGATCTATGATGCCATCCACAGCGAGTCAAACATCGCAATAATTGACTCGGTTTTTGAAAAGATCATCGGTGCAGATCCGGTAGCCGAGGTTGCGCACGGTAACTGGCATGAACGCAACCGGCGAATTGCAGAGAACGGAATTAATGGCGCCGGGGAAGCGCAAAGAATAGTCTTTGTCTTCGGGAGTGATCACATTCCCCAGATCAGAAGGCAGTTGCAAGCCCTGGGATTCAACCCACGGATACCGGACCGTATGTTTGTTCCGGGCGGTAGTTCTAAAGTGACTGATGCAGTGCTTAAAAGATGGAAACGTAACCTTGAGAACCTGAAGTTAATCCGCGACAGAAAGCTCCCGGTCACGGATGATTACTATCAGAAGATAATCAACAGCGGCCGGATCCGGGAACTGGAACAGGCCATACAGAAATTGTCATAAATCAATTGCGCCGGGAAACATTACGGTGAGTGCTTCAACGAAATAATCAAGCTAATGAAGAATATTTTAATCGCCCTGACCCTGCTTCTTACAATCTCCTCATGCTCCCGGAAACCCCGGAACGGATATGAATTGATTGAGCAGATGCACAACGCCAACAAATCAAACTGGTATGAAACCCTTTGTTTCTCGCAGGAGGTTCTCATTTACAGGAGTGACAGCGTAATTTCAACCGAAGTCTGGCTCGAGGTCTATCAATCGCCGGGCAATCTCATAATCAAATTCAACGACTGGAACAGCGGTACGGGCATGCTATTCACAAATGACACTATCTACAGCTTCAGGGAAGATACTCTCGAATCTGTCCGATACCGGATTCATGACCTTGTTGTGCTTGGACTGGATATTAATAATATTGCGCCGGAAATTACTGCTGAACGGGCTGTGAAATGCGGCTATAACCTGGATCTTATAGCGGAGGGACGCTGCATGGGACGCGATGCATGGATTGTGGGTGATACCCTGAGCACCTGTTTCTGGGTCGACAGGGAATCCCTGCTGTTCCTGAAGATGAGGCGCAAAGCAGGTGATAACTCCAGGGAGGTGGAGTTTGCCACGTATGAGAGCATCAATGGATTTCCCGTTGCAACGGAAATCAGGTTTTACGACAATAACGGCGTGCTGAGCATGGTTGAGAAGTACTTCAACATCACACCCGGTTGCAAGGTGCCATCCGGAACCTATATCCCGTCGAAGTTCCTTAATATCAGGTGGTGATCACCGGATAAAACAATGTTTTACAAGTAAATGCTCAGCATTTAAAATATTCTGCTGTCTCTTTTCAAAAACTCATCAAGAAATGAAAAACCTGTTGTATCCAGTATTTCTGATCATTGCCACATCATTTACTGCCTGCCTGTCATACCATATGGATTCAGGAGATTCCCTGACTATCAGTGGCGATTTTTTCGGGCAGCCGGCTCCGGGTGACAGAGCCAGGCTCTTCGCCCCTGGCATCATATGCACAGGTATGGATGAGCGCGACTTCGCCATCACACCTGATGGCAATGAGATCTTCTTCAGCCGTGAGGCCGGCAATTTCAAATACGAAACTATTTTTCACTCCCGGAGGAGTGAGGATGTCTGGTCTCCCCCTGAGGTTTTTGAATTTTGCACCGATCCTGCTTATAAGTATATTGAACCGCATGTATCACCTGACGGGACCAGGCTGTATTTCATCTCAAACATGCCGGCCGACTCTGCATCAGAGGGAAATGAAGACATCTGGGTATGCACAAAAACAGATGGCAGATGGTCGGAGCCCCGCAATCTGGGGGCGCCGGTCAATACTGCAAGCAGGGAGTACTTTCCGTCTGTCACAACTGATGGCACAATCTATTATACTCACCTGGATACTCTTGCCAACGAGGAGTTCATCTATCGCTCAAAGCTGATTGACGGAGTGTACCAGCAACCTGAAAAGCTTGGCCCGAATGTCAACACCGGCAGGGCCAGGTACAATGCTTTTGTTGCCCCGGATGAGAGTTTTATAATAATACCTGCATACGGCATGCCCGGCAGTTTTGGGGCCACAGATTATTACATTTCATTCCGCGACAGCCTCGATAACTGGAGTCAGCCGGTCAATATGGGGCCTGAAATCAATTCCTCTTATTCGAGGGAGTGGTCGGCATCTGTCTCACCCGGCGGAAAGTACCTCTTCTTCATGTCTGACCGGATGGGCGCCGGGAGCCTCGGCAACCTGAGTACTGAAACGCTGCAGCAGTTCCACAACTCCCCGCATAATGGCATTACTGATATTTACTGGATCAGCTCAAGGGTTATTGACGGGCTGAAGGAAAAGGCAAAGTTCTAAGCAATATAATTATCAATTAAATATTAAATAACATGAATAACCTTACTATTACCGAAACAATCATTGCCCTTGAGACAGCTGCTCTCGAAGCATGGCTCAATGGTAATCCCTCCCCCTATCTCGAACTTTATTCGAAGGACTTCACTTATTTTGACCCTGCCCATGAATGGCGTCTTGACGGATGGGACATGATAAAAGAGTTGTATGAAAGCATGCGGGGAACTGTTAAAATGGATCTTTTCGAAATTATTAATCCCGTCGTGCAATCAACAGGCAGAATGGCAGTCCTTACCTACAATCTTCATACAAGCTCAGGCGAAACGATCTGGAAAGAGAATTGCACCGAGGTGTACAGGCTTGAGGAAAACAATGAATGGAAAATCATTCACAGCCATTGGTCGCTGACCATGCCTTCTGTCAAATAATTGTGCCTGCAAAAGGGTAAGACATTCAATTCGCCGCCGGACATGGATAATGGAGGAGGAGAAGCTGACCACTGGTGCAAAAAAGGACATATAGTTCATTGCCTTGAAGGTGAATTCACAAGTGAGCTTGAGAATGGAGGCGAATTCAGGATGTCGCCAGGGATGACTTATGTAGTTTCAGATAATTTAAGTTCTCACAGGTCCATCACCCAAACAGGGGTTAAGGTCTTAATAATTGATGGAGATTTTCTCGGTACGGATAATGTATAAAATATGTGTCAGGCAGCTCCTTTGATTTTTGATTGTTGTTCAGTCATTGCCTGATCTTATCTCCCCGAAATAGGGATTGAGGCAGAGCTCTGCCGGAATTTCATTATTCTTATCCCTGGATGAAGGTAACCCAGCGGTCTGTATTAGTTTCTGTTTGTGTCAGATATCAAAAAATAAGCTAAACCTGAATTGAAATGGCATCAAGGAATAATTTACCATTTCATTTTGCTCTTACTCATATTTTGTTTAATTTTCGTAAGATAAAGGATAAGTGAGGTCAGGCAATAATGCAAGAGTAAAGGTTGAAGGAATTATGATTTGATATTTATTGTGACTGACGGGGCTTAGCTTTGTTCAGACCCCAAACGTTTCATATCCCTTGAATGGATCATTGTCGGTTTTCGATTTATAAAATTGGAACCAAGGCAAAGGAGCGTTTATAAACTTATCGTCAGGTAAACAATAATTCCGGAAATTGTACATTACAGGTACTTTTAGTACATAGATAACACATAGGCACAATAAGGAGTCTGAAAATGATCTTTCTAAATGAAGATTACTCTTCCAAAATGATTAAGGGGACAAAATATTATTCATTTCATTAACCATAAACTATAAAACATTTTAAGATCAATGGGAAAGTTCCAACTTTATTATGAGTCTCACATTGTAGTAATTTTTGAATTTTTGTTTGGTACTAATCTTCTATTTAAGAATTAATTGTTAAAATCTAATACCATGAATGCCTTTAAATTATTTACTAAAAGAATTCTAATTACAAGGAGCTTAATTGTGTTCCTGGCACTCTTTTTATCATTAAGGCCCGTAAATGCCCAACCTTCTGCTTTTACTTGGTATAATAAACACTATAATAAAATTGATCCAATTTCACCTGAAAAAAATCAAAGAGAACCAGGTCCTTGTACTATTTTTGCTTCCGTTGCTGCTGTTGAAGCAATGTCTTCAATTTATTATAATAAGAATGGTTCTCTTCTTAAATTATCTGAAAGCAGTGTATATAATGCTGGGATTCTATATGACTGTCTTGGTTTAGCATGTGAATCGGGGCCAGGGGTTGGATCCGCACTTAGCTTTATGCAAAATACAGGAGTTATTGATAACCAGAGCTATGCATTTCCCATAACTGGCCCAATTTGTCGAACCGATTGTCAAGATATCTTTGAAGTTGGTCATTATTCTACTAAAGTGAAGATTCCAGGTTGGGAACAGCTTACTACAATAACTGGTACTCAAGCAGAAAAAGAAACTGCGCTAAAAAAAGCTATCATGGATTATGGACCTATTATAGTAACATTGGGGGGCCAATATGGGAATTATTATGTTACTCATTATCTTTATCCTGAAACTGAAGAGAATAGAAGCCATACTGTATTAATTCTTGGTTGGTCTGATAGTGGTGTATTAAATTGGCATATTAAAGACAGTTGGTATGAGTATCCCTATCCCGATATTTGGTATGTCTCAACTAATCAAGTCAATTTATTTGATTTTAGTCCTGAATTTTATAGAGTTTATCCATTGGATGAAAATAGTAATCCAATCAGTTGTGTAGGAACTGGTTGCTCCACCGTCTTTGGTAGTAGACCATGTTTAGATCAAGATGGGGATGGCTTTTATAACTGGGGAATGAATCCTAAACCAGAAAATAGTCCTGGTATTAATCTAATGGATATCGATGATGGTAATTCAAGTATAATATTTCGTGATGGATATGATGTTTTAGAAGCGCCTATAATTACAGGTGCAACATACAATTACCTTTGTCCTGGGAATAATGAATTTCTATTAGATAATTTTGATGATTTACCATCAGGCTTCTCTGTTCATTGGAGTATAATGCCAGCGTACTATTTTAATTCAGATTCATGTGGAAATACTGCCACAGCTGTTGTGAATCCAAATATCGCATATATTGGTAAGAAATGTAAAATCAAATACACACTTTATTACGGTGAAACCAAGATAAATACATATAAATGGGAATTTACTATTAACGGTCCCCGTGAAGATCTTGTTTCTATTTCAGTACTTGATTCTTATGGTGGCTCTCCTGCTAAATACGGCGATACCTATTATTTATGCCCATATACAACATATATGATTTATTATAACAATTATGATTATAACTGTACAACAACGGATTTAGATTGGGTACTGCCTTACAGCTGGACAGAATATTGGAGATCTAACAACTATATTTCCATTCATACCAATGATTGGCCGGATGGTTTTCTTGAAATATGGGCCAAAACAAGTTGCTGCTCTCCATATAGCAGAGTAAAAGTCTTTACTCAATATTTCGGTGCAGCTGAATGCGGTGGATACTTTATGGCATTTCCAAATCCTTCATCTGACTTTGTTGATATAGATGCAATAAAAGATAAAATATCTTCTGAAGAATTAGCTTCGGATATTAAAACATCTTTATCAATTATAGATAAGGTAGGAACTGTTAAAATCAAGACAGAGTTTAAAGGATTCCCATACAGGGTAAATACAAGCGACCTACCTGATGGTTTATATTTTTTATATATCCAGTTTAATGATAAAAAATCAACCATCCGGTTAGTAATTAAGCATTAAAAGACATCCTAAGTCTCATAATGTAAAATTTGGTCAGAAGAAATAGCTCTAAAATGCAGATTTATTAATCTTTAAGCATAAATCTCATCTTATATTTAACTGGCCAAATTTTACTATCTTAAGCAGATATTAGTGTTATAGTCTGATTATAATGACCTGTTATGTATAAAAATTATAAATATATCTTTCAATATCTGTTAATTGCAACGTTGTTACTTTTAAATAGTTGCGAAAAAGAGAAAAGTTCAGGTTTGCCAGTTGATGGTGACGGAAACGAATATGACACTGTGGTAATCGGTACTCAGACCTGGCTCCAAGAGAATCTTAAAACCACATCTTATAGAAATGGAGATCCAATTTATTTAATTACAGACAATGATAAATGGACTACATGGCAAATAGGAGCTTATTGTTGGTACGATAATAACCCAAAGTATAAAGATATTTATGGCGGATTATACAATTGGTATGCTGCAAAAACACAAGCATTATGCCCTATCGGCTGGCATGTACCTACTAATGAGGAGTGGACCATTTTGATTGATTATTTAGGAGGTATATTAGGGAAAGCTGGTGACAAATTAAAAGAGGCAGGTATACAACATTGGGGTATCGATAATAGAGGGACCAATGAAAGTGATTTTACGGCTTTACCAGGGGGACATAGAAGTTTTAGTGATGGATCATTTGAAATGATAAGACAAGTAGCTGAATTCTGGGCTTCGGACCTTCCATATTTTATGGGGCTTGGATTACATTCTCAGGCTGCTACAATAGCTATATATCCAGAAACTGGACTTTCTATACGTTGTATAAAGGACAAATGACAGTTAAAGGACAAATAACTTTACTGTGCCTAATACTTAGGGCTTCATACGGCGAGTAGCGCCCAGTTATGAAGCCCCGGTTGAACTAAAATCCGTACTTGTGCCTTCTATGGGGATTTCATAAGTTTTTGCAGTACTTATTTAAATTACGAGAAAACTTTGGATTAATACTGTTTGCCAGAGCTCCGGTTTAAAGGATAATTATTGCTGCGGATTCAATGCAGATCTGAGCTTTTAATCTTTGTTTCATTACAAAAGGGTGATTTCCCTGATAAACAGCAATTCAATACTGTGTCTGCCGGTAGCGACAAACAAAGAAAATGTAAAATCAGGCTACTAAAGGCACTGTGATGGTTGGGGAACGGCTCCGTGGTATTATGCCCACTGGTACCAGCTTCCCGAGTTTGCAGCGAGGGCATCTGCTTATATCAAAGCCCAGAAGACGGTTTATTCTCTCAGCTACTGTTTCTTTGGGAGATAACCTGACAATAATTCTGTCTTTGAGCAGAGTACTGCGGAAGCGTGAACTGTAAATACCAAAATATCGTATTTTGACAAAGCCTTGTGGAAGAATGTGCATACAGAACCTTCTCAGGAACTCGACACCGGTAAGAGTTGTTGTCTTTTGCTGTCCATGGTCCCTGTAATCTTTCAGTGTAAACTTAACATGCTCATTATCTATACTAACAAGACGATGATTGGTAATGGCTACCCGGTGAGTATACTGACCAAGATAACCCACCACATGCTGAGCATTGCCAAGGGAAGGTTCGCTGTAAACGACCCACGGTTTGTTCCATGCCTGTTTTATCTGAGACAGATACTCCAGGCTGATTTTTTTTCAGACAAACGACTTTTAAGCCCAGCCATAAACAAGCCCCGGAACTTCAAACTCAATTGCACAACAGGGAAAAGATATTTGCCGCCTTTCCCAATGTTCTTAAATCTTCCGTTAAAGGTATGACCCACTGCAGGAACTATGCAATGAATGTGAGGGTGGAGAGAAAGATTTTGCCCCCAGGTATGCAGGATGCAGATGGCACCGCTTTCGACTGCAAAATGATTGTATCCGAATGAATAAATTACTTCCCATACTGAAGAGAACATATGATTATAGAACCATTTGCTGTCAAGCATACAGAGCTCATTCAGAACCTCTGGCAGGGTGAAAACAATATGGTAATGTCTGACAGGGTAAGCACTGAGCATCCTGTCTTCAACCCAGAAAGCCTGCCTGGTGTTCTGACATTTTGGACAGTGACGGTTACGACAACTATTATAGCTTATATTTTCGAACCCGCATTTATCACAGCGATGGATATGTCCGCCCAGAGCAGGTGTCCTGCAAGATAACAAAGCTCTAAGAACACGGAGTTGATAAGAGTTTGGCTGGTGCTTTTCGATGAACCTCTGGTCAAAAATCCTGATAATATCAGCGACTTCGTGTTCGGGGCGGCTCATAAAGCACCCCTGTAAAGCGTATCCAACGGACTATGAGCTTTGATTACTTCACAACGTGCAATATGAAGATAGATCATTGTAGTGGCGACTTCAGCATGTCCCAGAAGTTCCTTCAGGGTTACGATATTTACCCCCTCTTCAAGAAGATGAGTTGCATAACTGTGCCGTAACGAATGAAGGTTGACATGTTTTTTAATGCCGGCACTTTTAAGAGCTTCCCGCATCACCCAGCTCAGACCATTGATGCTGTAACGGCCATCAGCTTCTTTGCCATTGAAGAGATAATTATCAGGTTTTTCATTCTCAAGATATTTCCTGAGTCCGCGTGATATAAACTCTGAAAGAGGAACAATCCGGTCCTTTTTGTACTTGCTCTGGCGAATGTGTATTGTTTTACGTTCAAAATCTATGTCGGTGACTTTAAGATTGATTGCTTCCTGTCTCCTCAAACCTGCGGAATATATCAGAGTAAGTATGATGCGGTGTTTAAGAAGCCTGGGGGCCCTGAAGAGCGCCTTAAGCTCACTGCGGTTAAGAATGACAGGCAAACTGGCTTCTTTCTTAAGAGAAGGCAGACTTACTGCCCTTTTATGTTCTCCGGTATGACGATAATAATAGCGAAGGCCATAGACCATGTGTTTAAAACTACTACGGGATGGAGACTCTTTGTTTATGGCCAGGGAAGTGAGGTACTCGCTGAGTTCATCATCGTTGATGAGCTCCGGAAGGTAACCAAAATGAAGGCTTATTTGTGCAATTTTACGGATGTAATTGCTCAGTGTGCTTTGGCTTTGCCCCTTTAAAGCGACCTGTTGTTGCATTGTTTTGTAAACTTTTTCAAAACCGTCAACTTCGGTCAGGGCTCTTTGTACAATGGTAGGTTCAGTACTTTTTTTTCATGGTAAATTAATTAAGTGAGTAATAAACCTGTAAATTAGTGAAAGTTGGAGTTTCTAGTAAGGCTATCCAGCGGAGCGGGATTTAGTTCAACACGGATGGTGCAATAAGCTTGTCATACTTTTTGCTTTCGCTCTTTCTCGCCAGACAAATTCACCTTAATCTCAAGTATACATTATGACAGAAAACCGCCTAAACATAACTGTCCTGCTTAAAACGCCCGAAGTGACAGTTTTCCGGCCCCTAGAACTCGGGTTCCAGGTTGCTACCCGGTGCTCGCGTCAGGTTACGCTTACTGAACCCTACAGCCGGGCCTTTAGCATTAATGTTGTGAATGATAGAGACATACGATCATTACCACTAAAAGTATTAATTGTATGATAAACCCTTTAAATTTTAATTATTTGAGAAAAATTTTAATTTTCTGTTCATTGTTGCTCTTTACTAATGCTTGTCGCAATGATGATAGTTCTTCTCCTGAGAAAAGAGAATTGAAATCTGAAAGAGAAATCTTAAAGGAAATAATTTCACCTGATTTTCTAACCCGGATTGATAATAAACTGATTATTTCCAGTCATCAGTCAGATCCTGAGTTATATGTATATTCATTACCCGATTTAAAATACCTGCATAGTACTGGAAAGAAAGGCAGAGGCCCTGGAGAGATTCACTTATTTCCGATGTTTTGTGAATCATTAAATCAAACACTTTATGTATGGGGATATGGTCCGAAGACAATCGGAAAATTTGATATAAATCAAAATGGAGAGTTGAATCTAAATGATACAATAAGGTTACCGATGTATGAAATGTTTAATTATATGCATATTTTCAATGATTCTCTATTTATTTATTATCAACCTGATGACTTAACAATTGTCAAGTTTGACTTAAAGAATAAAAAATACCTGGATAATATTCGAATGAAAAAAGATGACCATAATGAATCATACTTTTATAGCAACAGAGGCACTATTGCTGCAAATGATTCATTTGTAGTATTTGGTTATTTGTTTAAAAAACAGATCAATATCTATGGGCTAAATGATTTCAGATTACATAAAGAAATTATAGGAAATTATAACCATAAAAATCCAGTTGTGGGGGATTTTAATACTCCAGTTTATTATACTCATATTGCCGCATGTAAAAACTACTTTTATGCTTTATGCAGGAATAATAAAAGCAATAGTGCTGTAATGGAAGTATATAATTACAATGGTTCATTTGTAAATGAATTTACTTTTGATATAACCCCGTCGTTATTTGCAGTTGACGAGGATAATAAGACGATCTATGGATTTGCCTATGATAACAAATATGAACCATATTTATTGAGATTTAGATTTTAATAGACTACAATGTTTTGAACATCTGGTAAAGAATTCTGGTACTACCATGTGATTGCTTTCCGGCCCCTCCCGAGTACTCGGGACGGGGTACCAGTCCCGCATATGCGGGATGCCCGGATGCTGCATCGGGTAACGTTACGCAATTACACCGCCGGGCCATTGTATGTGATTTTAGAAAACTGCCTACCCAGTCAATTTTTCAAGGATAGAAGTTGTACTTTAGGGCAACTTTAATTATATTTGCACAGGAAATGCTTAATGAAGCATAGAACCATCATATTTTATAAGGATTATTTTGAGAAGTTCTTTGTCAGGCAGCATCAAAAGGTAAGAGACAAAATCATCTGGACCTTTGACTTAATTGAGTATCTTCCGAGGGTTCCCGAGCTTTATCTTAAGCATATTGAGAATACAGATGGCCTTTATGAGATAAGAGTTAAAACGGGAAGTGATATTTACAGGATATTTTGCTTTTTTGATAAGGGTCAGCTGGTGGTAATAGCAAATGGATTTAAGAAGAAGTCTCAAAAAACGCCAAAACAAGAGATTGAAATGGCACTAAAGATTAAAGGAGAGTATGAAAATGAAAAAGATTAATATAATAACACTGGAGCAGTTTAAAGATAAGCACTATGGCAAGCGTGGAACTGCTAGAAGAGAAGAACTTGAAGCCGGTTATGAAAACTTCAAAATCGGGGAGTTGATCCATGAGGCGAGAGTTGAAAAAGGATTGACCCAGGAACAGCTTGCAGAGAAAGTTGGTACCACGAAGTCCTATATTTCAAAGATTGAAAATAACGTAAAGGAAGTGCGTATATCAACGCTTCAGAAGATTGTTGAGCTAGGATTAGGCGGACAATTGCAGCTTTCAATCAAACTTTAAAATAAAACCACATACAACAGAAGGTGTAAACCATTGCCGGCAAAGGGTTTTCTAAGGTATGTTCGCCTGGTTATCTTGTGCTACCCAGACTCCAAAGCGCCCTAATCATGCAACGGTTCATACCTGAGGATGTCATTATGCTTAAGTGTCCGTGCTAATAACCTGATCTGGACGACCTTGACAATATCACCTAAGTATAACCCTTAAAAAGTTATTTACCCTTAGTATACTTGTCAAATTTCCTGCCTTCACTTAAAATCTAACTATAATGAAATTCAAATTTCTATTCTTCGTGTTTATAGTTTTCATTTTGGCATACTGTTCCCAACGAGACATGTCAGATAAGAAGTCTATTGAAATTATTAATCTTATAGAGGCATTTGATAAAAGTAAACCCATAAATATCACTGACATTTCCACTGATTTTAATTTTATCAGATTGGAAACAAAAGATGAATGCTTAACAGCTACACGATTAGCTGTTTATTCAAATGATCAATATCTGATAGCAATTGACCGGGAAAGGATTCTGCTTTTCGACAGAAAAGATGGGAAATTTATCAGAGAAATAGGACACAGAGGGAATGGCCCGGGTGAATATTCGCATACTTATAATGTTATGCCATTCAATGAGGGGAAGAACATAGTATATGCTGGCCGAAACAAAAAAAGATATGGATATTCTCTGGACGGACAATTGAAAGATACTTTATCAATACCAGATTTAGTTTCAGAAATTGGAAACATTGATGATAATATATTTGCAGCGTTTATGCCAGACTATCAAGGGGGTGAAAAGATCAGGATAATATTTTTTAATCACAGAGATTCTCTGCTAAAAACATTCCCAAATTACCTTTCAGCACCCAAAACTAATGCATTTTTTGTATGGAATCCTAATTCATGGTTTTACACGATAAACAAGCAACTTAATTTTTATCAGCTATTTAATGATACATTATTTACTATCAGTACAAATTCTATTACTCCCAGATTTATTTTTAATATGGGACCTTACTCACCTCCATATGAGATGAAAACTTCACCAAAATTTGAACCGGATAAATATTTTGTCATGAAGACAATTCAGGAATCGTCAAAGTATCTTTTTTGCTCCTTTAATTTTAATAAGAAAAACTATACCGCCATATTCGATAAAAATAAAAGGACTACCGTTGTAAATGATTATAGCCCTGAATCCGGACATGGATTCATTAACAATATAAATGATTTTGTACCGCTTGAGTTTTCAAGTATAAATGAAAAAGACGAGTTGATCTGCATAATGGATGCTTTCAAAATTAAACAATGGTTTGAAAAAAATCCGGAAAAAGTTTCAAAATTGCCTGAATCATTAAAAAGCCTCACGACAATTAAAGAGACAGACAATCCAGTGATAATGATTTCAAAACTTAAAAAGTGATTTGTATCATTTTGCCAACTCCGTTTCATCTATCAGCGTTGTACCGCGACAAGCGTAATGATCTTTAAAACTTGTACCCGGTCGTCCTGCGCTGAAGCTTCGGAGGACGAAGACGGCAAAAACCACGCCCCCGCTTACGCTTAGCTACAGCGGGACAGGCTGCCCCTCCTTCGAACTTCATAGCTTTAGCGAAGAAGTTCTTGCACCCCCACTGCTCCTTCCACTCGCGCGGGGCGAGGCGTGACAGTTTATCAGCCCTGCTGGGGCTGGGGACGAGTCCCGAATACTCGGGATGCCCGGTGCTGTCGTCGGGTTACGCCTACTATAAAATACTGCCGGACCATTAACTGCAAGCGGAGACTACGTGATATATTTTAACATTTGTTACGTATATGAAATTAATTACGTATATTTACAATAAGTAAATTACGTAAATATGGACACAAAGCTTACACTCAATGTAGACAAAGAATTAGTCAGGAAGGCTAAATCGTATGCAAAAGATAAAGGACGGAGTCTTTCTGACCTTGTTGAGACATATTTCAAAGCTTTAACACATAGAAAAGCTATCAGTGATAACGAGTTGACTCCAAGGGTACGATCATTGCACGGTTCATTTAAAGTGCCACAGAACTTTGACTACAAGAAAGAATTATCTGATCAGCTGACCAATAAATACCTCTAGAATGGAAAATGTATTTATCGACACGGATGTCATCGTTGATTTTCTTACCGATAGAAAACCTTTTTCGATTGAATCGGCCAAAATATTTTCATTGATTGATCAAAAGAAAATCAAGGGTTGTGTCTCTTCCCTTTCATTCAGTAATCTGTATTATGTTCTCAGAAAGTTTGGAACCCATAAAAAAGTAATCAACAGCCTTCAGGAATTATCTGAAATGGTAGATATTTTGAAAGTTGATAATGATATAGTAAAGTCTGCGCTTACCTCGGATTTCAAAGACTTTGAGGATTCCATTCAATATTTTGCAGCTCAGGAACATAAGAAGATCGACTGCATAATTACAAGAAATATTAAAGACTACAAGGATAGTCCTCTCCCGGTAATGACACCGGAAACGTTTCTTGTGACATTCGAAAATACCCTCAGCAGCTGACAAAGCGGTCATGGCAGTTATCCGTATCTGCCGAAGTTTTGTATACTTAATTTAGTTTTGAATATTGCGACAGGAAGCTTCCCTTTAGCTGCCACGCTCCATACCGTCAAACATTACAATTTTCAATTTACTTCCTGATCTTTAAAACCTTTAATTTAGTCCGGTCAATATTAATATTACCATACAATAACCTGAAACAATATGAAATTTCTCAGATTGTCATTAATCTCCTTACTGCTTTACAGTACAATAATCGCGAAAAGTGAGAATATTACAGTAAAGATATATTTTGATAAAAATTGGATGGTATGCGATAAGGACAGAGCTTTATTCTATAGGCAAGCCGGCTGGGACACTATCGAAAATTGTTATGATGGCAAATTTACAGACTTTTTAATATCCGAAGTTAAAATAAGCGATGGACAGTATGAAAAGGGAAGTAAGAAGGGGGCTTTCAACTTTTATAACGAAACAGGCTTGTTAGAAACTAAAGCATTGTTTAAAGAAGATAAACCAGATAGTACATGGAGTTGGTTTTTTCCCAACGGGAAATTACATTTCCAGATAATCTTTAATAATGATCTATTCGAAATTACAACGCTCAATGATGAAAGTGGAAAATCAGTTATTGAAAATACCACTGAATTCTTTTTCCCATTCCAAAATGATAGTATTAATCAAATGGCTATTAAAGGAACCATTAAGGGAAAGAAAAAAGATGGCAATTGGAGCATTATCTTTAAGGGAAATACAATTTCAAATGATATTTACCGGGAAGGAAAGTATCTCAAGTCTACATTGTTAAATGGTACTCCGCCAACCTCTAAAACAAAGTTCATTAACAATCAAATGTTTATCCCTTATTCTATTTATGCATGTGAGAAGCTCATACTAAATAAGGTTATTACAGATGCAGATTATCCATTCTTAAGTTTTCGTTTCCCCTGGCAACCCATTGATGCTGCAGTTGGTCTTATTGGTGATTCATTACTATTTCAAATCGATAAAAAGCCAATGTATGTAGGAGGGATGGAAGCTATTAATCAGACTATTGGAAGAAATATGAATATAACTTCAGAGGCTGTTCAAAGTGAAAAAAATTGGGGATGGGTATACTACGACATAATTATTGATGAAAAGGGATTCATTGTAGATAAAAAGATTACTAAGAGCCCTGACAATTTATTGAATGACATAGCATTATCATCATTAAATAATTTAGGACAGTTCAGACCTGCATTCCATAATGGACATCCTGTAAAATCCAAAATATCATCAAGAATTCAGTTTGTTAAACAGACGACCTTTCCCTCCCAAGCATTCGGGACCGGGAAACTTCCGTTATAGATAACCCCGAATCCTGCTCTATCTCGTAATGAATCAGGTTGACAGAATAAAAGATTAGCCTAAATTTGAAAAAATTTCATCAATCGACAATGGCAAACTTTACTAACGAGGTTTCAAGAACCTTCAATGAATATCTTCTTATCCCTGGATTAACAACCAAATCTGACACCCCTGAAAATGTAAATTTACAGTCCCCTCTGGTCCGCTTTAAAAAGGAAGTTAAGCCCAGAATCACTTTAAATATCCCCTTTGTTTCCGCTATTATGCAATCGGTTTCAGATAGCAGATTGGCTATTGCATTGGCTAAAGAAGGTGGATTATCATTCATTTTTGGTTCACAATCTATAGAAAGCCAGGCTAAAATGGTTATGGATGTAAAAAAGTATAAAGCCGGATTTGTAGAAAGCAGAGCCAATTTAACACCTGAACATACACTAAAAGATATTCTCGAATTAAAAGAAAAAACAGGTTATTCAACTGTCGGAGTTACTGAAAATGGGACGCCTTCCGGGAAACTTCTTGGTATTGTAACAAGTCGTGATTATAGAATAAGCAAGGACGGCAGGGATAAAAAAGTGAAAGACTTTATGACTCCTTATGAGAACCTTATTACTGCAAAAAACGGCGTGTCGCTTAGTGAAGCTAACGACATTATCTGGGAGCACAAGTTAAATACATTGCCTGTTGTTGATGATAACCAGTATCTTAAATATTTTGTCTTTCGAAAGGACTATGATAATCATATAGAAAATCCATACGAACTATCTGACTCAAAGAAACAACTGGTTGTCGGCGCCGGCATTAACACGAGAGACTATAAGGAAAGAATTCCGGCATTAATTAATGCAGGCACTGATGTATTATGCATAGATTCTTCCGATGGATTCTCCGAATGGCAGATGGAAACTATTAAGTACGTCAGGGAAAACTATGGTAACAATGTCTTAATTGGTGCGGGGAATGTAGTTGATAAAGAGGGATTCCTTTATCTGGCAGAGGCTGGTGCAGATTTTATTAAAGTTGGAGTTGGCGGAGGCTCTATTTGCATAACCAGGGAACAGAAAGGAATAGGCAGAGGACAAGCTACTGCATTAATTGATGTTGCTGAAGCCAGAAATGAATATCTCATGAAAACAGGAGAATATATTCCAATATGTTCTGATGGCGGAATTGTCCAGGACTATCATATGGCACTTGCATTGGCAATGGGAGCTGACTTTTTAATGATGGGCAGATATTTTGCCCGTTTTGATGAAAGTCCGACAAGAAGACTATTAGTCGGGGGGAATTATGTAAAAGAGTACTGGGGCGAAGGCTCTAACAGAGCAAGAAACTGGCAGAGATATGACATGGGAGGGAGCAGCCTTATGAAATTCGAGGAAGGTGTAGACAGCTATGTCCCTTATGCCGGTAAACTTAAAGATAATTTAGACCAGACATTGGGGAAACTTAAATCTACAATGTGTAGTTGTGGAGTGACAACACTTAAAGAATTTCGATCAGAAGCTAAAATTACATTGGTTTCATCGACAAGCATAATCGAAGGTGGGGTTCACGATGTGATAGTGAAAGAGGTTGATAAGAGATAGAATATTATGCCCGGCACCTGACACTTACCGCCGGCCAGTGTGCAAAATACCGGGACAGGACCCCGTGATTATTACCTGTTAACCTACAATTATCCGTGCCAGGGTTTATGCACTTATTGAAGTTTATTTTGCAGGAGTAAGTACAATATTCCGGAATTCTATTGATCCATGGTCTCCCTGAAGAAGTATCGGACCCGGATCGCTTTCATTGCTGTCAATCGCACCACCTGTAATTCCGGGGATAATCTGGTCGTTGATTATCTTTTTACCGTTTGCCTCAATAGTAACTCTCCTTCCTATAAGGGTTATATCGTAGGTCTGCCATTCTCCTGGAGCCTTTGCCACGTTCTCATTTGGCGTAAGAAACCCGTATACACCTCCCAGCAATGTTGACGACGGCTCTTCCCCTTTGCAATCAATAACCTGAACTTCATATCTTCCCCTGAGGTAAACTCCACTGTTGCTTCCGGGCTGCAGACAAAATTCAATGTGAAGCTTGAAATCGTTGAATTTGCCTGTTGTCATAAGATTGGCACCTGATCCGGGACTTTTCAGTATCCCATTGCCAGCTTCCCATTTATTGTCAGGCCCCTGAGCTACCCAGCCGTCAAGATTCTTTCCATTGAAGAGGGTTACAGGAGCTCCCCATGTTGGCTCTCCGGATCTTTTCAAAAGGGGCGCCCTCACACCTGTAAAAGGATACTTTTCACCTGAACAACTGGTTATTGTTCCCGTAAGTTCTTCATTAACCAGGGTTGCCTCAAAGAGCATGTCATTATTACCTGACTCCCATTGTTTCGGGATCGAGAATGTTACCTTTCCATCTTCATAATTAACTTTTGAAATTGGACGCTCACTGCCTGCATCACCAACAAAATAACCGACCAGCGTGCTCACACCGGAGAGTTTAACTTCAAGCCATGACGGGGCTGTCTTTCCGTTCATGTTTACTGTAAGATCCCAACGGCCTGTTATAGGCGATTTGGGTTGGGCTGAAGCAATATTGGCAGCACTGGTCGCAACCAGGAGTAAAAGAGTTACAAATATTACCTTGCATTGGGAATTCCTGCTGTTTGATGAAAATGATAAAAAGCTTTTCATAATATTTTGTCTGAAAATAAATAATCATCAAAAGTAACCTTTTTCAATAATGAATCGGTCGTGTTTATATTCTAACCTGATTTTTTATTACCTGACCAAGGCATTTGAATAGATTATTTGAAGGGGAATTCTTTAATTAACCTGGGAGTGGAGGTGAATTTAAGTTCTGAAAATCTCCCTTGAGGCCGGAGATTATTTTGATTGTGTGACGATTAAGCAGGTTGGTAATTGATAATTTTCTTAACCCCCTTAATAAAATTCAGTCATATTCATGACTGTTTTGTTAAGGTTGTATTAAAAGTCCTTTGTGCGCCTTAGTGCTTACCTTAGTGTCCTTTGTGGTTCAATGATTTATATTTAACCACAAAGGACGCCAAGGTTTACACAAAGATCTCAAAGTGAAAAAATAAAGTAAAATCTACTTTTGATACAACCTCAGTCCCAATAAACTGAAATACCAGCTAATCTGTACCATTTACATCATGTGTCCTGAGGATACAGAACTCAGAAGAATAATTTGCATATCTTTTTGCATTTACTCATATAATGTTTAATTTTCACATGATAAAGGATCAGTGGGGTCAGGCGATAAAGCAACAGGGATAGATGGAAGGAATAATGTTTGGTATTTATAGTGACTGACGGAGCGGAGTTTTTAAATTTTGCAAATTTGATAGTCATGAAAAAAGCGCTGTTAGGAATTTTTCTTTTAATTACGGTTACTGGTTTTGGTCAAAAGGATCAGATTAAAGTATTAGCCGTTGAGAAAACAGTTGGTAAAAACTTCCTTGACAGTTCCGAAATAAAAGGATTTGAATATGTCTTTCCTGAAAGAATCCATGAGGCTTTTCTTGATACAACTACCGGATATTTAACTGTACAATTGAGGGGCTTAAGCCCTAATGGCAAATGGTTGGATAATACAGGAAATATTGTGCAATATGACATCAGAGGTAAAAAGATTTTGTGGACCAGAAAGATTGCTTATATGACAAGCAGTCTCCAGCAGTTCAGCAAAACAATGGTATTCTCTGTTGCAAATAAGAGTTATTGCCTCGATATTAATTCAGGCGATGAACTTTGGGAGGTTAAAAATAACATTTACTATGCCGATCCCCTTAATAATATTGGAATCGGATATAAATTCAAAAACTCAACCGGTTTTACCAACGAACTTGAAGGCATTGATCTGAAAACTGGTAATGTAATCTGGAAGAGAGATCTGAACAGAGAATATGGATGGGACAATTTATTTTATTCAGACGATTCAACAATTATAGTGGTTGCTGCCGGATTACATTCAATTAACATCAATAACGGAAGGGGCTGGGATTATAATACAATAACCGGCAAAAAGGATTATAAGGGAACCGCTGCTGCAAATGCTGTCGGAATTGCTGCAGGATTGCTTACCGGTGCTTTTTTAATGTCGACAGGGTATAATTTAGTCAGAGATCTGGTCTCAAATACAATCATAGATAGTTCCTCTATCTATTTCGCTTCAAAAGAACAACTTGTAAAAATAAACAAACAATCCGGCGTTATAGACTGGAAATATTCGTTTCCTGATGGCATTGCAAGTAAGTCTTCAATTTTCATAAATGACAGCACTGTTTTCATGATTAATAAAGGAATAGCATTTATGGGTTACAGGCAACTCGATTTTGGCAAACCGTTCTTTGCAGCATTTGACAGGCAAACAGGCAGGCAGGTATTTTTCTCACTGATAAATGACGGAGATGATCCTGTAATGAGTTTTCAGATGCTTGATAATGAAATCTATTTGTTATTTAAAAACAGAATTAAAAAATATTCGATGGTAACAGGGAATTTGATCGCAGAAAAGGAGTTTCCTGAAGATAGTTTTGGAGAATTAAAGTATTTTATAGGTAATCAGGTCTTTATAACCGGTGCAAATGGTGATTTGTTAAGCCTCCCTCAATCTGATTCAACCAAAGTATTTATTTATACAAACGAACGAAAAACTATTCCGACTGATCCTCAGTTAAATGTTGGAAAAACAATTGAATATGACGATTTAAGCATTTATTTCCTCCGAACAAGGGATTTAAAATTCTTTTCAAAGAACACGTTGACATCTGTAGTAAATAGAGAAGGCAAAAAAATTGCGGAAATTGAAGTTACTTCGAATGCTAATCTTATTGACAATGCATTATATGACACACAGGATAAGAGTCTTATAATAATTAATCTGGATGGAATAACTAAAAAATAAAGACCCTACTCAAAATTCGAACAATGACATTTATCTCATAATCAGGCGAATAACCACATAATACGATCCTATTTTATATTAAATACTTGTTCGTCCCCTTTTTTGTTGGCGAGTTTTACCATAGGACTATTTGTCCTGGATAAAATCTGAACATATCCTGAATCCCCTCCCAGAACAATTCCGGATCCATCTTCATTGGACAATTTTTGGGAACCACAAGACTACTGCGGGATGCCAACAGGTAAATGCCTGAGCATAACACGGAATTCGACTGACTCCTGTAATAAATAATGCAGGTGATTCCTGTGCCAAAGTTATAATTACATTTATAGGGAAAATACAGATGCATACACTATGAATACAGAGATACCTTTTCAGTTAATTAACTGGACGGAAATTCCAAAAGAAGAATATAAGGGAGAAAAAGGCATGGCCTACTGGCAGACAATCAGGTTTGGCGGACTGAGAATAAGGCTTGTCGAATATTCACCCGGTTATATTGCAGATCACTGGTGCAGGAAAGGACATATAGTTCACTGCCTTGAGGGGGAATTCACAAGTGAACTTGAGAATGGAAGTGAATTTAAATTGTCGCCGGGGATGACTTATGTAGTTTCAGATAATTTAAGTTCTCACAGATCAATAACCAGTACCGGGGTTAAAGTGTTAATCATTGACGGAGATTTCCTCGCGACGTAACCCTTTTAATACACGTACCTACATCTGGCAAACCAGATGTTCCGGAGGCTGACATTGAGGAATAAAAAGGCTGAATCATAAACCTGTTTAACCGCGAAGTTCGCAAAGACTTGGCGCAAAGGAAGCAAAATAAATTATATCAGTAATTTATCTCCGCATTCTTTGCGCTTCCTTTGCGCCCTTTGCGGTTAAAGGATTTCAGGTTCGGATTCAGCCTTTCATAAATTGTAATGACGCCTTTCAATCCTTATCTTATCTGGTTACAGATCGTGCAGCCATGAAGTGTACTCTTCTTTTTGTTCTTTGGAAAGGTTGTTTCCGAAATATGCAATTGAATAGTCATCAAACAGCCATCTGAAAAAATTCGGATTCGATTTGGATTCATGCTCAACGAAAGAGCGGAGCGTAAATAATTCAAAATGTTCTTCATCTTTTCCGATGAATCTGATTTTTGTCTGCCCGTTGGCAAAATTCATGTTGGCGGTAAGAATGCCCTCCGCCGAGTTTCTGATAGTTCTCATTGTTTTGTTTTTTATTAATTGTTTAACATATTAGGATCCCTAAGCCTGTCTGGCGAAGTTGCTTTACAGGCCGGGATTTTAATAGCATAATTCAGGGAAGAAGGCTTTTAAGGCTGCCTTCATTTTTAACAGGCAGCATAAATCGCCTTCACCTTTGACATCTTAACCCTGCGGATCTTGCCAAAAATTGTCATCACCTTAAGGTATTTTGTTCCCGAAACCTCATCAATATCAGTCACAACGCCTTTGTGAACAATACCATCTCCGGTCCAGCTTACCATAGTAAATTTTTCAATTTCCTTCTCCTTTGATGCTGTTTTCCTGACCGGCATTTTGTCTTTATTTTCTTTTCTCATATCATCAGATTTTACAAAAAAAAAGGGGGGAAACTGATAAAGCCTCCCCCCTGAGATATATTTATTAGTTTCACATATTCATTGATCGATCATTAAATAATCGTATAATTCCTTTTGTGCCGATGGTTTCCTTACTGATTTTTCCATAATGGCCGCAAGATAGCCCCCATTTATCTATAATACAAATATTTGAAGTATTTTAGAATTGTTCTAAAATATACCTCACCCTCAACATGGATTCTCTTTGATCACCATATCCCGTTAAAGTAAATATTCTAGTTACCGAGAGCAGCCATCATACGCTGTTCCATATCCCTAAGGGATCCTGAATCGAGTGAACGCGTTTCATAAGGAATGTCGACCCGCTCATTCAGCATGATCATTGCCGGCGGACGGCTCAGTACTATAATATCGCTGCCAAGCAGCAGCGCTTCATCAACATCGTGTGTCACAAAAATCACTGTTCGCCTGTCGGCCTGCCACATCCGCGAAAAAATCCTGATAAGGTTTAGTTTCAATTTAATATCAAGACCTTTAAGCGGTTCGTCCATCAGGATTAAATCAGAAGGATAGGCAAAAGCCCTCGCAATAGAAACCCTCTGTCGCATACCGCCGCTGAGCTTTGAGGGATAATATCCTGCAAAATCCTCAAGCTCCATAAGCCTGATGAGCTGGCCGGTAACCTTATGCCGCTGTTCTGCAGGCATATCCCCTTTCAGAACAAATTCAATATTTTCCCCGACGGTAAGCCACGGAAGCAGCCGCGGATCCTGGAAAATATACGAAATTGCCTTTTCATTAAAACCCGACAACTGACCGCTGTCGGCTTTAATGATCCCCCCCATTATATTCAGTAATGTCGTTTTGCCGCAGCCCGAAGGGCCAAGAATACATGTTATAGTGCCTTCCTGAAATGCAATGCTGAAGTCTCTGAACAATGAGATGTTGCCGAAATTTTTATGCAGATTTTTGATTTCCAGGCTCATGATCAGGACCTCCACATTATGAATTTGCTTTCAGTCAGGCGTATTACTTTCTCAAAGACATAGCTTATAAGCACAGCGATAATCGTCCAGGCTATCACAGCATCGACATTTAAAAATGTCTGTGCATTTTGCATCATCGTACCAATTCCATAACGCGGCTGGCTGAGAACCTCCCCTATTATGATCGCGCGCCATCCTATTCCCATGGCGCTCGACGCTCCGCTGACAATAAAAGGCATTATTGCCGGGATATATAACTCGCGGACTATCCTAAGCCGGCTCACCCTGTAGAAGTTTGCCATCACCAAAAGTTCCGGATCGATGCTTCTTATACCATCGCTTACATTGGTGCTTATAAAAGGGAACATTGTAAGCATGCCTATAAAAACAGGAACCGCCCCCGGATGAAACCAGATGAGTGCAAGAAGTATTATCGAAACCACCGGAACAGAACGGATTGTAACTAGTATGGGACGCATAAAAGCATTTACATATGGATTGATACCAGTTAATATTCCTGTTGCTATTCCAAGAACACCTGATACTATGAAGCCGGCCAGTCCCCTCAGAATTGTTGTGCCTGCCGTTGCGAGAAAACTGCCGTCCCCGAAAAGGGTAAGGGTGGTAATCAGAGTTTTCTCAGGTGAAGGAAGAACAAAATCGGAATTAAAATGCAACGACAGGATCTTCCAAACTATAAGCATGAAGATCACCGAGGCGAGGCTTATATATTGCTTACCTGTAAATGAAATTTTCATCTGGCAATTTTCCTCCGACAATTTCCGGATTCAACTTATAAAAGACGTTAAGATAGTCCTCAACTTCCTTTCGGGCTTCAGAAGCTAAGACAAAGTTAAGGTGTGATCCCTTAATAGCGCTTTCTGCGACAGCGGAATCAGGCAAAATCCCATATTTTACTATCAGTACCGCTGCGCTGTCGGGATGCAGGTTCACCCATCCTGTCGACCGGGCATATGCCTTAACAATCCTTTCAACGGTCTCCCTGTCATTCCTGATAATGCTTTCGCTGCCGAGAAAAGCGGTCTCGGCAACTGCAATATCCTCAATCTTTTTCCATTCTTCTTCGAGATCAAAGATCCTTCTTATGCCTTTGTTCCGCGTTATCACGAGGCTGGCCAGCGGTTCAGAAACAACTGCCAGCGGCGCCTGTCCCGCCGCCACGGCATTTGCAAGATCGATATGGGTGGGAAAGCTGTAATCAAGCTTAACGTCCCTGTCGGGATCAATGTCATTCTTCTTCAGAAGGTAACGAAGCATCACATCGGGTGTCATCCCCCTTGCCATAACATATATACGCTTCCCTTTCAGGTCTTCCCATCTGTAAATACCTGCCTCGCTTCCGGCAAGATAAAGGGTTCCCCATACCGGCACTCCTATCAGATTATATTTTATTCCTTTATTATACATGATAGCGGCCATGGTGGTCGGCAATATTGCAAAATCGGCTGATCCGTCGAGCATCATCTTTCGCACCTGTAACGGTTCATTGAGGATCCTGATTTCCACTGAATGCCCTGTACCCCTGTTCAGGCTGTCGATCATCCTTATCATGCCCATTGACGAAGGCCCTTTCAGCGTTGCAAAGACATATTTTGAACTGCCCGCTTCCGTCCGGGTCCGGTTTCCGCATCCGCATAGCAGAAAAACAATTAACAGCAGATATGACAGTTTCTTAAGCATTGAAAAGCTAATTAATGCAAAACTATCTATTAAGGGAATTCAGGCATCATTTTTTATCGGGTTTCTTTGAAAATATGCATGGACTCACGGCCGGCCTCCTCTCTACTTCGCCGCAAAGAGGGGGCGGCCTCACCCCTGATCCCACGCCGAAGCGTGGCAGGCTCTCTCCCGGCGGGCGAGGGGAACGCCGTATGGAACCCCTGTCTCCCAACTACATACAAAAATATTCCAACCTAAATTCAATTTCCTTTTGGAAACCGGAAATAAAATCACGACCTTTGTGAAATAATTAACAACAAATCTGTCCCGGTCTGAGATACACACCCTACGGCATTATCAGGAACGGGTTTATCAAGGACAGGCAGATCAAAAAATCAATCTTACCCGGAGGTATTCTGATGGAAAAGAGAGTTGGATCAGCGATAATCCTTATTCTGGAACGCGAAAACGTTCAGCATCTGAACGAAGTCCTTTCGAAGCATTCACAAATAATTATCGGACGCCTTGGATTGCCCCGCAGCAATGGCCAAAGCATCATTTCTCTTGTTCTTGAAGGTACCACCGATGAGATTGGCTCACTTACCGGCCAGCTTGGCCGTCTGAGTGGAATTCAGGTTAAATCGGTACTTTTAAAGAATATGTAATATGAAGAGAAACTGGATCTTTACTGCGTTTTTTGCTTTGCTTTTTTCGTTGAACTCATTCGGACAGAAATATGTTTTGCAGGGAATTGTCCGTGATTCTGTCAATAATAAGACGCTCGAGGGTGTCGTGGCTGAGGCGGCCACACCAGGCACGGAATATAAAGTCAATCCTGTTGGGATAACTGACGTAAGAGGGCGCTTTGCAATTTCCCTTCCTGCCGGCAGATATCTGCTAGTCCTGAAAATGCTGGGCTACTCTATGGTATCATATGAAATAGTTCTCAGCAGCAATCTTCAGCAGGAGTTTTTAATGTCACCTCAACCCGTAAATCTTGGTGAAGTTGAGGTAACAAGCCTCATTGTAAACCGGCAGGTAAAGAAGCTTCCGGCCCCTGTAACCGTGGTGGAGTCTTCTAAATATAAGAAACTGTCGGCCCTTACCCTTTCGAATGTTCTTGCCACCGAACCGGGCATAACGATGGGAAACGATGGTGTGTGGTCGACCACTATCAATATCCGCGGTTTCAATGAAGGCCGCCTGGTAACCCTTATAGACGGCAACCGGGTTGAAACGGCAACCGATTTGACTGCCTCTCTCAGCATGACAGATGTAAACGACGTCGAAAGGGTTGAAGTCGTTAAAGGCGCAATGTCATCACTTTATGGCACCGGAGCCATGGGCGGAATTGTCAACATAATCACCAGGGACGGTCATTTTTCAGAAAAGCCTTATCTGTCAGGCAATGTCCTTTCGGGTTTTGCTTCAGCCAACAAGCTGTTCATGAATCATGCAGATATCAATACAGGTTCGGAAAAGCTGTATGCCAGGGTAAGCGGCGCTTACGGAAAGGCAGGGGATATGCGTACTCCCGAAGGCATCCTTCCTAACAGCCAGTTCACAACAAGCAACATAACCGCCAAAATCGGAATAGTACCATTTGCCGGTCATGTCTTCAAAATTCAGTATCAGCGAAACTGGTCGACAGATGTCGGGATACCGGGTGGAAATGCATTCCCCGGACCGGCTGAGGCAACATATACTGATATTGGAAGGCAGCTCATGGCAGCAGAGTATGAAATAAAGGATCCCGGAGAAAAACTTGCCTCCTTAAAGCTGAGCTATTTCATGCAGTATATACAACGTGATGTGGCAATGATCCCGAACACAGTGACCTTAACCCCTACCCCAACCGGCTTTCAGCGTATAACACCCACTATGGTAATCCCCGTGGGCGATCATTTCACACAGGGAGGAAAGCTTCAAAGCACTTGGAACCTCTCAGAGAAAAATACTCTTATTGCAGGTATCGACGTATGGTCGCGAAAGCTTACCACCGAACGCCGGAAAGATATAAAGGTGGAAGTACTTAATCAGGCAGGTGATGTTGTGAGAACAAATAATATAGTCCGCGGTGAGACTCCTATACCTGAATCATCATTTACAAGCACAGGAGTCTTTGTACAGGACGAAACTCATCTTCTCGACGACAAAATGACTCTTATTTTCGGCGGACGAATGGATCAGATTAGGGTTAAAAACGAACAGGGTGTTGATGTCGACTACCTGATAACCAATGGAGTCAGAAACGACACTCCTCCCAATCAGCGTATTACATTCGAGGCCGGAAGCAGGAAAAACATTTCGTGGAGCGCCAATGCCGGAATGCTGTATAAGCTATTCAAGGACTCCGACCTGTCGTTCAATTTTGCCCGTTCTTTCAGGGCGCCGTCGCTCGAAGAATTGTTCAAGTATATCGATCTGGGTAATTATGTACGCCTGGGCAATACAAATCTTAAACCCGAAAGCGGGTATTCAGCTGATCTCGGAATAAGGGTATGGAAACCCAAGTTTAATTTCCAGGCCGATGTATTTTCGAACAGGATACTGAATATGATAGTCGAAGCCCCCGGAAGCTTTATTTATACTATCAACACCGGCGCATCTGAAGGATTGACGGATACACTTCCTGCCCTTGTAAACAAAAATGTAAGCAAAGCTTTTCTTTATGGTTTTGATTTCGGATTTCAATATAATTTCCATTCTGACTTCGTATTGCTTGGCACTGGATCATATGTCCGCGGAAAAGACACTGAAGCCGGAACCAACCTTCCACAGATCCCGCCTCTCAGCGGCCGTCTGGGTATACGATACACAAACAGCAAAATAGGCTCGGCCGAAGTGACTATTGTCGGAGCAACAGGTCAGGACAGGATTGCCCAGGGTGAAAAGGAAACAGGCGGCTTTACCCGTCTCGACCTTGCATTAAGTTCGACGCGAATTAATCTTGGGCCAACTATCCTTCAGGTATTTGCAGGCGTCGACAATATTACCGACCGGAGCTACACAAGCCATCTTTCCACAAACAGGGGAAGCATAAGTGTTGAGCCTGGCCGCAATGCATACCTGAGGCTGAACCTGGCATTCTGATCCCGGAGGTAACTGCGACTTCAATCCCGTTCCTGAAAAAGTCATGCAGCTGATTATCTTCATGGTTATCAGTACTGGATTGCTTTGAAATATTTTTTCAATATTCAACTTTAAGAAATCTTTACTTTTAATAATAATATGTTCGCTTCATAAGGTATCGATGCTTGTTTGATGCAAATTGTTAATGTTATGTTAATTGCAGCAGGCAAGATCTTCAGTTCAGGTGATTGTCGTATATTCGTCGCCTGTCTTCATAAACTACTGAATCACACCATGAAAAGTTACCTTGCTATGATTCTGCTGTCCCTGACATGCAGCAGTGCTTTTTCTGTAAATTATAATGCCGAACCTGACTCTCTCCGGAAAGACGCACTCAATGTCTTCATGAATGCATCAGATTATATAAAAAAGGAGATCCCGTATGTAAATTATGTCCGCGACATCAAGGATGCAGGCGTATATATAATTTCCACTTCACAGCAGACTGGTTCCGGAGGAAGGGAATATTCCTACTTTTTTGTAGGACAGCATGAATATACCGGAATGAACGATACAATAACGTTTGCTACAAAGCCCGATGCCACCCAGGAAGAAGTAAGAGCTGACCAGGTCAGTGCCCTTAAATTGGGATTGATGCGCTATGTAGTAAAAACTCCGCTCTGGAGATACATGAAGATAACATTTACCGAGCCGATTGCCGAGACAGTATCGACAGACAAATGGAACAGCTGGGTATTCCGTGCAAGGGTGAACGGATTTTTTGACGGGGAACAATCAGTTAAATCAAAGAATCTCAATGGGAACTTCTCGGCAAACCGGGTAACCGAAAACCTGAAAATAGATCTCAGGGCCCGGTATAATTACAGGCATGATAAATTTGATATTGATGATGAGCTTATTGAAAGCTCTAATAATTCGCAGTCTTTTGATGCACTTATAGTAAAGAGTATTACTGACCATTGGTCATATGGCGGCGCCTTTGAGCTTGAATCCTCAAGTTACAATAACCTGAAATTTGCAACCGAATTCATGCCCGGAATTGAGTACGATATTTTCCCTTACACCGAATCGACCAGAAGGCAACTACGGCTTTTATATACTATTGGATACAGATATTCGGCATATAACGATTCGACCATATACAACAGGATCCGGGAAGGTCATTTCCGGCATTCTGTCGAGGCAGCTTATGAAGTTGTCCAGAAATGGGGTTCTATTGACCTGAATGTCGAATACAGCAATTTTCTTAACGACTGGAGGAAAAATAATCTCTCGATTGATGGCTTCATAGATGTAAGGATTGCAAAAGGATTATCTGTCAATTTCGGGGGAGGCGCTTCACTTATACATGATCAGCTGGGACTTGTAAAAGGCGGGGCAACACAGGAGGAGGTCCTTCTGAGAAGAAAAGAACTTGCAACACAATTCCAGTATTTTACGAGCTTTGGCCTTACCTTTACATTTGGCTCAATATATAACAATGTTGTAAATCCCAGGTTCGGTAATGGTGGAGGGGGAGGTATGATAATTATGTATTGATAAAGAGAAGGGCCTGCTTTTATTTTACTCAGTAGTCGTTCCCCCGGGAAGCTCAATTATTTTGATATTGCGGAAATGAATTTCGCCCCCTTCCGATTCGAGGCACAAATAACCTTTCTTTTTTGTTGACTTGCTTATCCCGTTCACGAACTTTCCATTAACTGAAAGTTTGATTGTACCATCGACACAAACAACATCATAAACATTCCAGTTTCCACGCCCCAGGCATCTGTTCTCAACCGATTTGCTCCTTGTCCCCCTCGGATTGTCGGGAATTGTCGTTACACCTCCGACACCAAAGAGCTCTCCATGAACATATGCTTCGGGGGGAGCTACCCCGTCTTTTGTATTGAGTTTAACCCAGTCGAGTTCAAGCATCTGAACCTCCACTCCGTTAGGAAGGCGTGATGCCTCTGCCGGGTTGGCATCAGACCAGACGAACACTCCTGAATTGCCACCGGGCTCAATATGCTTCCATTCGATATGAAGTATGAAATTTTCATATTGCTTTTCTGACCGCATTACTCCTATCGGTCTCCCTGAACAGATAAGTACCCCTTTCTGACTCTTCCAGGTGCTCTCATCAGTATTGACATTGATCCATTTCAAAGTCGGGTTCTCCTTTTGACCGGCTGACGGAGTTATATCCTTCAGGAGTACGGCCTTCCCAAATTCTATAGGTTTTTGCGACCAGACATCAGTTCCGCAAGTCAACAGAATGACAAGCAGGATAGAAATGCTTAAATACTTTCCGGAATATTTCATGTGTATGTTGGATTTACTGTCAAAGATAATTCTTTATGAATATTAATACAGATGTGTGTTTTTCACAGATTCGCCCGTCGTACGGCTATTGCCTCAAATTCTTCCGTCAATTCGTGGTAATGAACAACAATGTCCCCTTTCCTGTCCCTCAAACTTTTTATTGAATTTCCAAGAATCACTGAAGGGCATACCGTCCTTAAAGGTCCGGATATTGCACTTCTCATGTACGAAAGGATTTCGGAAAGATCATCCTTAAGAATATTCCCGAATGATACTTGTAAGAATACACATGGCTGAACATTCCCCAGTGAATCAATATACAACTGTGAATTCCCTGCCATCATGCATCCAAGATTTTCAGGATCCTCATAAAAAGCCTCATATGATACTGAAGGGTAATCAGCATATTGGGGTGATGAATTAAACCTAAAATAGCTTTCTCTCAGGATCGACTTTTCTCTTTCATCAGGAATTACCTCCGAATCCCTGCCCGAAAATCCGCCGCATGGGCGGGGTTCCAGCCAGCGGACCATCCCTACATTGAGCTTTCTGAGCAACTCCATGAATTGAATAAGCCTCCCTGAATTTATAAACTCCTTTGTCGGACACATATTTACATAAGTAAAGACACCTGCCTCCCTGAAAAATCCTAATGCATCAACAGCCTGTTTGTATGCCCCCTGAAAACCTCTTAGCTTGTCATTTCTTTCAGGATCACAGTCATCCAGTCCTATCCCGGCTGCATGCAAACCGGCAATTTTCAACGCCAGAGCCTTCTCCCCTGTAACGCCATAACCTGAAGTGTGAATATGGAAATCTGATCGTGAATGATCGGCTGACCTAAGTATTTCAATCAGATCATCATATCTCATCATTGGCTCTCCGCCAGAAAGCACGATAATACTGACACCTGAATCCTGAAGCTGGGAAATCACTTTTCTCCAGGCACTTACCGGAATTATTTCAGTTTCACCCAGGTTAAAATGCTCATAGCAATGGCTGCATTTATAACTGCATTTTCTTGAAAACCCAAGTATGACAGTGTCTATCTGTTTTTTTGCCGGAGTTCCCGCTGCCGTTATATTCAGACCTCCCCCTGCAACCATATTGTCAAATGCCTTTGAAGGCCAGTGCGGAACTGTCAGCGAAAAATAATAATGCCTGTTGAAGCTGACAAACTTATTCATTTTGAGCTTTTTCTGCATCCTGTATGTACTCAGTATCCCTCCCTTGCGCCGGCTCAGTATGAATAAAGGATATTTTACTTTCTGAAACATATATTTAAGAAGTGACAGCCTGAAAACAAGCATCACTGGAATCGCTTTCCTGCATGAAAAATATTCTGATCTATATATTTTGTGAGGCCTTTTCATACAGAGTAAATATTTTTCAGAGCGCCCTGCTTTTCAGCAAAAATTCCTGTACCAAACTGGTGCAACTTTACAACAGGACTATTCGTCAAAGGATTACTGTAATAGCCCTTTCTGAAACATTCGTTTGAGTTAAGAAGCGAACTAAGTATTGCATCTGAACTCCTTGCTGACAGTTCACCTGATATCTGAATGCCTTTTCTGGCTTCAAGGTAAATGCAAAGCCTGATATGGTTTTCATTGTCAGGCTCAGCCGATATTTTAAATCTCCCAATGACTGAAACTATTTCATAATCAGACAACAAAGCTCTTTCAACTTCATCCTTTGAAATAAGTGCTCCGTTAACAGAGACTGTTCCGTCGCTGCGGCCGAAAAGATAAAGGACCGGGAAAGGGATAACCGCATCAATATTGAAATCTTTCCTGATCTTTTCGACAGGATAATCTATTGCTTCAAGCATTTTCGACATTTCACTGAACCTTATTATCCCTCCTTCATCACCAATACGATATTTTATATTTGGTGAAACAGATTTAAGATTCATTACAGTTATCTCAAGCTCCTTTATTCCCCTATCATTTGCTTTTTCCCTGACATAAAATTGCTGAGGTGAACACTGGCCGACAAAACAGGGAATGCGGTCTGTAGAAAAAATTTTCCTTCCAATTACAGGATCATTGTTTGTAATCTTCCTGACAGCAACAGAAAAAGGTGTCTCAACTGAAATACCGACATCCAGATCAATTGCTCCGTAATCAGAATAAATAAGAGCCCCACTCCTGAGCTGCGATGAAACAAATTCCCTCCATTCCTCAACAAATCCTTCTCCACCGGCAAATACATGAATCGTGTAATCCTTCCAGGAAAAGTTGTCAGATTTTTTTCCATAATCCAGAAGATCAACAATAAAGGGAGGATAACCGCCTATCAGGTAAGTATATTCATTGCCAAGATCCTTTATGCATTCAACCGTCTTTTGCGCATCCTGTCCTATATTCCTGACACTGGCAAGTGAACTGACACACGTGGCAAACCTTAATCCTCCCGACCATCCTCCCATCATGTAACAGTTCAGGGCTATGAATTTTTCTCCTTTTCTGAAGCCGAATAAATGTATCAGCGACGCTCTTGACAGCTCCATTGCATATTCCTCTTCCTCCTTCGACCTGATCCATAACGTCGGTGCTCCAGTTGTACCGGAACTTTCCTCAAAAATTCCATTACCCGGCAGATTGCCATTCAGGCATCTCTCTGGCAGCGAAAATGCCTTTATGTAATTTTCTTTGGTGGTTGCCGGGACAAGTTTGTCAAATTCTATTGCACTTCCTACAGACGATGGTTCTACACCATGGCCCTTAAGAAACCTGCTATAGGCAGGGATATATTTTGAACATTTCCTGAACAAATAAAGTATTTTGCGTGATGAATAATACTCAAAAAGAGAAGGCCTTATCCTGCTGAAAACTGAAAATGCCCATGGAGAACCTGGCAGAGCAGCATTTCCAAGCCTGTCCATAAGGTTGACAGGCAACAGATGAAACAAAAGGTTTACAAACAGATTCAGGAACCACATAAACTACGATTTATTGCAACAACAGCAGTGATCAGAAGAAACTGAAGGTTTATAATTATTGCCAATAAGAAAAATGTCTTTTGCACAATCACAACCCTTATCAGGATAAATATGAACATACTTCAGCCCCTCCTCATTCCCGGCTTCCTGTGCTTCGAGAAGGGTTTCTGTTGGCGTCTGACCTGAATGAGCAAGCTTATGGGCAGGGAAAAATCTTGTAATATGCCATGGTGTGTTTTCACTCAGGTTGGCTCTGATCCATGATGCTATTGCATGGTAATTTTCATTTTTATCATTGGCTCCGGGTATAATATTGGTCCTGACCTCCACATGAATGCCTGAATTGTAAAAAGTCCTTATACAACTGAGGATTTTACCGGCAACGTCTGAAATTCCTCCGGCTCCGCAATATGTGTAGTAGAAATCATCTTCAAGGCTTTTGATATCTGCAGCCACAGCATCAAGGCATTTAGAGATCCTCCGCACCGATTTTTCAGTAAGCGTACTGTTTGTAACAAAAACATTCATCAATCCTTTTTCTCTGGCCCTGGTTGCAATTTTCTCAACAGACTCAATAATTACTGCAGGTTCATTGTAGGTATAACATATACCCTTGCATCCATTTTCCAGGGCTGAATCAACTATTTCTTCAGGGCTCATTACCTTATATCCGGGAGTTTCGGCTGATTCGGCCCACGACAACTTAACATTCTGGCATCCGAGGCATCTTAGGTTGCATCCCCATGAACCGATCGACATCACCTTGCTGTTTCCGTTAAGATGTGTAATGGGTTTGTCATGAAGGTAATCATAGTTCAGGGCGCTTATTATGTCATCCCGGATAAGACGGCCATATCCATCCCTTCTGTGACAGAAGCTTACACCCGGGTCACATTCCCTGATACATATTTTACAATGCGTGTTATTTGTCATTTTTCAGGATTTAAACCTGATTGCTCACGGAAAATTTCATTTGAAAATTGCGGGAAATGACCTTTTTTTCTGAATGCAAGCAGCTGTCTGACCTGCTGATCTCCGGTCTGGTTCATCAGTATTTTATAGTGTCCCCTGCTGTGAAGAATGAATGTCTGACTTTCATTCAAAGGTTCAGGGATACTGAAAGTCATATCAACTGCATCACCAACCTCGGGCTGAACATAATAAAGCATATCAGACGACTTCAGAAGATCCCTTACATCCTTATCCTTATTGTCAATCGCGCTTTCAAACTGAGCTATCCTGTGTGTGACCGGAACATTTATGCTGTAATCGATTGCCGCATAGTCTATATCCCAGAAAAGATAACCGAATTCAAGCTTTACCTTTATAAAATCCGTTTTGATATCCGATATGTCGAATGAAAGTATATCTTCTTTTGCTGCCATCGGTCCTGTTACATTATAATAATCAACGAACCGCCATTTGCCATCTTTTTCAATATACAATGAAAGGGGAATTTTCTGCTCCACCGACCAGTTTTTCATCTTCTTTGCAAGTTCCGGCGTTTGTTTTTCGACCCAGCAGTCATATTGCTTTCCAAAAAGCTGGTGGAACCTTGCAAATATGTAATCGAGCCAGAATGTGTTTTTGGCTTTTATCTCAAGCTTCGCGGTTGAAGCATCAGTGGGACGTCTGAATTTCATAATGATCCCGTCGGTGACAGGAGGATCCTTTATGTTCTCATCACTGTAATAACTTAATGAATCTTCACAGGTAATTATCTCCCGGATATCTATTCCCCTCAGGTTCGTTGCTTCAACTGGGGTTTCAGGCAAGGCTATTGTTTGATATCTTCCGTACTTGTCGATAAGAACATTTACATCTCCGGAATGATCAAAAACATTAAGTTCAATCAGATTCGTATTCTGTATCTCATGAACCTCATTTGTCATTTTGATTTTATAATCCTTCTTCCCGGGAGCAGGCTTGGGAAGAGGAAGGTAATCATCCCGTTCAACAGAAGGGTAAATTGCTCCGCTGTATATCTCTCCGATAAACTGTTCTGATGATCCGTCGTCAACATAAATAAACGGGCAGGATTCCTTTGTGAGCGCAACTATAACCACCACTGCTATAAGCGCAAGTGGGCCAATCCCAAAAATCCATGAAGCAACGGTAGTTGCCTTATCCGGATCATAAAGTTCTATTCTTTCAATTTCATTTGAGGGAATAGATATGCTTCCGACCTTATAATCGAACTGATTTTTTAAATATATGTGAACTTCGTCCAAAACCTCAGATTCATCATTTGCATTAGTTTTTCTATACCTGTTGGTGGAGTTTGGATCTGTTGTTTTGTAATATTCATGCCCTTCAAGCCTGTGAATTGATCCCCTGACTGTATCTCCTGCGGCAACAATTTTTGAAAACTGCCAGGCTTTGTCCCCACTGTGCAGGATAATGAATTTGTTCACTCCCTCAAGAGTCACAAGTCCAGGGCCTGGCGGTTCTGCCGATCTGTGTACTTTGTAGTAATAGCACCCGTGGAGCAGGATTAGAAATGCTGTCAATGTAATTATTGAAGCAAGCCGGTTCACTAACCGGATTCTGAAAAATTTTAGCATGACTAAAATGGAATTTGTTTAATTAACTTCAATAAATCAGGTATATAATATCAAAGTTAAACCCAAAATAAAGGGAAGTCAAGTTTTTCTACGGCAGGAGGGTCATTCAGGCAAACAATTACACATATTCTTGATTATATGCCTATTATCGTCCATCATATTTGACTTTTGACCAATACTTGATGGCTGGATTTTATAAAATAAAATTGACTTCCGCTTGCCAGTCACTTAACTTTGATATTTGATCAGTTTTAGAAAATTGAGGGCAAATTTCAGGTTACGGAATAAGCTCTGACCTGGGGAAATGTGCATTGCGTCCTGAAGCCGGTATAATGAAAGATCATTCTGATTTCAGCTACACTTATTTCACATGGGGAGAAGGCTTAGTGTTTAATTTCAGGTCAGGACAAAAAGAAAACATCCGGAAATGAAATCACCGATATATGTAACCAAATTATCATTTTTTGAAACAAAAGTGGTGGATTTTGTCATTTCTGCAACCGAACTTTGTAGCTGATTATACCTGACAGACCACTTTTTCAATGCTTTTTTGCCGAAGTTTTGAATTTAAAATAATTGCAGACTGAAAAATTAAAGGGTGCATAATATAAACTGGATGCGACAAACTTTTCAGGAAAGGAGAAGCAGATATGCAAGAGCCACGAAAGATCAGGATTGCCGGTAAACAAACCCTTGCCTATACAAGGCAGGAAAGGAAAGATGTTGGTGACACGGAAGGTCACATGCTCTCCCTCATTGAAGCTGAAGGGATCAATTTCAGCACCGGGGAAACCGAGTTTATGAACGGAGCTCAGGTTATAAATATAGTAACTTCCGATCTCGTTAATTTTAACGGGACAATACATGGTTACTCGATTACCTTAAAAAAGGGTGACAAAGCTGTCGGTAAATTTGATGGAAAGATCATTACAACAATTTCTGCTGACGGGACTCCTGTTGCAGTAATTGATGACGTACACCTGACATATATAAGTGGTACAGGTCAGTTCCTTAACATTCATGGAACAGCTACTGCCAGGGGAAAATATATTTCCAAAAACATTTATAATGTTGAATGGGAAGGTGAATACTGGATAGCAGGATAAATAATCTGTCTGGTAATTTGCTATTCCAGGGTATTTAAAATGTTTCAGTTCAATTATGCACCTTTACTTTTAAAAAGATCAGCCTCTCCTGACATTAAGTGCCCTGTTGTTCTTCCTGAACTTTTTGTAGGCTTCTTTTTTGGTTTTAATGTTATGCTTTGAATAAAAAGCTTTGTTCCTTCCAAGCTGGGTATTTTCAAGAAGCATCAGCCCCTTGAGCTCACTATAATTCTTCCTGCTTGCTGAACAGCCTGTAAACATAACTGTTCCCAGAAAACAGAGCAGACAGATAATGATTATCCTTTTCATGTTGAATCGATTTAATCCTTTCCTTCCGGATTTTCATTGACTTCAACATATTTATACGAGGGAATATGCGAAAAGGTTACGATTTTCGGCTAAACAGGAAAGCAATACTTTCCTTTTTTTGACTTTTTGTGGTTCTTATTTTTTTCTGAATCTTTTTTATTCAGTTTTAATACCGGGTAGCGACTGACAACTGTTTTTGCCCTGCAGTGGGTCCTGGAATTTATCTTTCCTGCCTTTACCGGTTTTTCAGATGCCTGAACAGCAGGTAAGAAAACCAGCAGAAAAGAAAACGTGAGAATAATTGACCTGCCCATTTAAGTTTTAATTGATTAATGCACAGGTAAAGGTAAGATCAGCAAATCTTGTAAGCAATACCCCGGGGCCCGGTCATTGACGGAAGGATAGTCGTTAAGGGAAGGTTAGTCTGTTTATGGCAGGGATTTATGAACAGGACAATGTTCTTTGCTTTCAAATAATACCCGTTCGTCACATTTCAGCATCAATTTACGAATATCAGACCGGCTTATCCGGAGAATGGATATGCATCGCGGCTAAAGTGCTGTGAATAAAAATGATGTATGATGCTCTTACTAAATCGCGGAAGGATTATTGATTTTGACAAATACATAACTTTTATTGACAGGCCCGGAGTGGTTTCTTAAATCTTCAGGATAATCCCGAATGTAAAATCAATTTGGGATAGCAAATTAGAACAGTATTTAACCGCAATCCCGAGTACTCGGGATTGCGGTTAAGAGAATTAACAGTACTATACCTGTTCTCCTTAAACTCCGTCCCGTAATGTCTTTAACCTTACTTTGTAAGTGTCATTTCTATTGTAACGGTAATGGTTTCAGGAACCTCATCCTCATTGAGATCCTCTTCGATTGATTCTGTACCTTTAAGAATCAACTTGTGGGAGGTGAGTTCAAGTATATCGAAAATTACAGGACTTTCTGTATCTGAATCGATTGTAAGCTTCGTACCATCCCCGCTTAAACTCCATGTCCCTGAATCAGATTCTCCTCCTATTGTAGCAGTATAGGTATTATCCGATTTGATCTGCATTGTCCCGGTAAAAGCCTGCTGCATCTCTGCAGTGAACAGCACAAGCATCTGCTGGGCCTGAGCCTGGGTAAGCCCGAGTTCATCAATAAGGTACTGTGTAAGAGTTTTTGTTCCGACCTTTGCATCAAAGGTAGCATTGCTGAAAGTCCAGGTTCCAGCCAGATCAGCTTCAGGATCCGAATCTTTTGAACAGGAGGTAAAAAACATTCCGGCAATTAATACCAGAATAATTCCACTGAGGTTGATGATTTTCTTTTTCATGGTAAGATGATTTTAAAGATTAAACGTTTTATAGAGAGAATTAGTTCTGTCGGAACCTGAAAATTTTTCAGTGTACTCCGATTACAATCTAATGGAATGTCGTTACCTTGCTGATTGGTTCCCCAACTGCTTAATCAGCAGAAGGCTCCGGCGTCATCGATTTTGATGAATTCAAATGGCATGTTAAATGTCGCGGAAATATATTCACCCCTTTCCAGGATATCGTTGTCGTCTTCCTCATAATGCCAGTAGATAACCAGTTTCTTTTTATTTGCGACAACTTCAAGTAATTTTCGCAGGATCGTCACCAGCTTTGCTGTACAGAAACTGTTAAGGTATTCAAAACAAATAGTCACATATGTAACCTCGGGGGGGTCTTTAACATAGAGGTCGATCCAGGCATAAATTTTTCTGAGGTCATCTGTATCATTAATAACCATCCCTTTCCCTTTGATCTTTATAAATCCGTCAGGATCAAGTAGAAAATAAGGGGTATTACCAGAAGGTAGTATCTCTGTTTTCCCAGGTTTCATAAATAAGAAGAAAGAAGAAAATTTTCCCTTTGCTGCCGCAATTATAATAAATATCCCTTAATAACAGAACTATTTATGCACATGTTATTTCTACGGAGACACTACTGAAATTGAAGCTCAATGTACGGATAATTATACCCCTGCTCAAAATGTAATAGCAGTATAGTTGATAAACAGCCATACGATACAAATGATCAGGGCGATCCCGATACAGATGGTAAGCCAGAAAGCAACTGTGTTTCCTTTTGAATACTCGTTAAGAATCTTGTTTGCCATAACTTCCTCCTTAAGATTACCTGAACAGGCACAATTAAATACTTTTGTAAAGATACGATTTTCACAAGCGATTATCAAATTATGAAAAAGGGAGCTTACCGGCTCCCTTTATTTATACATAAGTCAAATATTCTGACTATCAGTTCAGAGGAATTATTACGCCGGCGTTGATGCCAAACCATGAGGCTGTGTCTCCATCGGCAAATACATTGTGCAGTTTAATGTTTGCACAAAATGTAAGATTGTCACTGATATCATATAAAATACCGGCAACAGGAGCTAGTCCGAAGTAAATTTCGCTATCGCTTTCCGATTCGCCTTCATATTTTACTTTTGCACCGAAACTGTACAGACCAAGATCGGCTCCGATATACGGTTTAACGGCGTTGCCAGAAAAATGATATTCAAAAAGACCTGTGATCGGGATCATTGAATAGGAAGCATCAATATCATACTCGTCAAAACCAAAATCCTCAGCTCCGAATCTGTTATAACCAAGATTTAACCCAACAGCCATGTTCTCATTTAGCATGTATTTACCGACAAGATTGATACCTACGCCCATCTTTGCACCATCACCGAAATCACCTATAGGAGCCTGAAGTCCAACTGTTGCGCCACCGACAATCTGAGCATTGACGTTAAGAGAAAAGAAACAAAGCAAAGCAAAAAGCAATACTGATAATTTTTTCATAGGTAAAATTTTAAAATATAGCCTACTCATGTGTTTTTCGGCAGCCACATCTTACTCTTTTAAGGATTTTCAGAATTCTCCTATATATCACGACAACTATAATCGTCGCGAAGCAAAAACGATTTCATTATCGATATTATTATGGAAATAATGAAATTTCATTCTTCCCAATATGGATATAAAGGTCATCAATTGCCTTGAAACAGAAAAATTTTTTTTGACATTTAGACAAAATTTTCCATCTGACCGAAAAATTAAACCTGTTAAAGCAATTGGCGCAACCTGTAATATTTTGGAGAACATTCCGTTTTAATCCTGTTAAAGTCAATTCAATTATTCATATTTTATAATTTAATCAACCAGAACCTTATGAAAAACAAATTAATTGCAATCTGTGTCCTGAGCTTTTTGCTCATAAATGCAAATGCCCAAAGGATCGGAATAAAAGCCGGCGTATCTCTTGCCAAGGGAACCTATGAATATACCGAGGCCAGCTTTTCGACCGAGAACCTTACCGGATTCCATGCAGGCCTCATCGGTGAATTTCCTCTTTCCGACAATGTATTTATTAATACAGGAGCGCTTTTCTCAATGAAAGGAACAAAATTGAACGTAATGGGCGTAGGTGTTGATTTTTCAGTAAACTATGTCGAGATCCCTCTTAACCTTGCATATAAATATGACCTTGGGGCAGTAAAGCTGTTCGGACAGGCAGGTCCTTATGCCGGAGTTGGCGTCTCAGCCAAGATGAAAAGCGGCAGTGAAGAGGAAACCTTCGATTTCGGATCAGATCCTGATCAGATAAAAAGGATAGATTATGGCGTAAACTTTGGAGCAGGCGTTGAAATCAAAAAACTCATCATTGGCGTAAATTATGGCCTGGGGCTGGCCAATATGTCGAACGATACTGACGAAACAATGAAAAACGGCGTTCTTTCAGTTTCGGCAGGGCTCTGGTTCTAGAGACCGATACAGTATAAGATAATCAGCTTACTCCTTTAATTTATGCCCAAAAAAGCATAAATTAAAGGAGTTTCCTTTTCAGGTCATTTTGAATTAATAAAAATTCATAAGATGAAAAAGCTGTCCCTTCTTTTATTGCTTTTTGCAGTGCTGGGCTGTGAATTATCCTATTCACAGGAAACATCTGACACGGCTGCAGTTTATCGCATTGAAACCTTTGATGGCAATATCTTCATCGGAAACATTATCTCAGAAGATTCTGCTACGATTGTACTAAAAACCACCAGCCTTGGTGAGATAAAGATCCCTTTAAGCAATATTAAATCGAAGACAATACTTAAACAGGTAAAATATGAAGGAGGGAAAATATGGCTCCCCAATCCCCAGTCATCAAGATATTTCTGGGCTCCGAACGGATACGGGCTGGAAAAAGGGACATCATATTACCAGAATATATGGATCCTTTATAACCAGTTTTCCTTCGGCCTGACAAACAATTTCTCCATAGGGGCCGGTTTTCTGCCTCTTTTCCTTTTTGGCGGCACCTCATCCCCATTCTGGATAGTTCCCAAAGTGTCGATCCCGGTGGTTAAAGACAAGTTCAACCTGGGAACCGGCGCTTTTCTCGGAACAATACTCGGGGAGGATGCAGGTGTTTTCGGATTGCTGTATGGAACTACCACCTTCGGGTCGCGCGACAGGAATATAAGCTTCGGACTTGCTTACGGATTTGCACAGGATGACTGGCTCAACATACCGGTAATAAACGTGGCAAGTATGATAAGGACAGGCCCTAAGGGATATTTCATCACAGAGAATTATGTGATCACAGCTGAAGGAGAGACAGTTGCCCTCTTGTCTCTTGGAGGAAGAAGCATAATCAGGAACATCGGCCTCGATTACAGTCTCTGGATTCCAATTGGGGCCGAAATGGATACATTTATTGCGATTCCTTTCCTGGGGATAACAATCCCTTTGGGTTCAAAAAAATAAGACAGGTACTCATTTCCTGGCTTTCCTGAGTTCATCCTTTTCCCTGTTGGTTGTAACACGGAATTTCACGATCTGCGAAATAAGATCCAGAGGTAGTGGCTTTTCGTACGGAAACCTCACTGTCCCTTTTGAGGTTTCATAGGCCGCAAGATCATCCTTAAAAATCTCAATCGCTTCTGCTCCAGGATAAAATCCGATATGATTCGCCTGGGCGGCAAAATAAACAAGTATCCCCTTGTATGCAAAGGCCGCCATCTGATAGCTTATCTTCTCTTCTGCTTCCGGAGCCGATTTGTTTATTGTGTCCCTGAGCTTTCTCAGTATCTTTTGCCTTTCTTCAGGAAAAGAAGATATGTACTCGTCAATTGTATTTATACCTGGCTGCTTTTTCATGTCTTATTCCTTTGGTTGTGAATTTAATAATAAATAGTTTAACAATAGTGTCCGATTAAAAATTAAATAAGAGGGGTACTCCCCTAAGGTTTCCCCCAATGTTGTAATTTGGTTTTTGCGAAAATCATATACAACATGGGTAAAATTACAGAAATAAAATTAGTCGGACAGCCGATTTTCAAACAGATAATGAATTTGGTGGATAAAGTCGATATAACTGGGTTGATAAGTAAGCATGAGAGTGATTACTATTACAAATCATTCAAGACGCGGACACACCTTTTTACGATGCTGTTCGGGATATTAAGCCGTTGCGATTCGATGACTGAAGTCTGCGAAGGTCTGCGTGCCATGGGCGGTAAGCTGAATCATCTTGGTATGGATCAGGCCCCGGCTAAGAGTACCGCGTGTGACGGCTTGCGTAACAGGAATCACAAGTTTTTTGAGGATCTGTATTTTACACTGGTAAAGCATTATCATAGTTTTTTGTCGGACAGCCGAACTTTTGGCTTGACTTTTAAGGAAGTATTGATTATTGACTCGACGACTATCCGGTTATTCAGCGACATTCTGAAGGGAGTTGGCCGTAACCCTAAGGGAGACGGCAAGAAGAAAGGAGGAATGAAGGTTCATATGCTTATTGATGCAGTTCAATCAGTTGGACGATTTATTAAAATGACGGCAGCAAAAGTACATGATCAGAAGTTTTTAAAGAGCCTCGAACTTATATCTGACAGCATGATAGTTTTTGATAAAGCCTATAACTATTACCATCAGTTTGCTCTCTGGACACATAAGCGTGTATATTTTGTAACCCGGATGAAAAAGAATGCTATTTATACGGTTATAAAGATCAACAGAGAACATTATCGAAAGAAAGGCAAGGCAAAGGTTTTACGGGATGAGATCATAGAAATGGAATACCATCCCGAAAGAGAAGATGGCACGAAAGATCTTAAGACCAACCTTTCAATGACACTTAGAAAGGTTAGTTATCAGGATGAACAGAACCGCTATTTTGATTTTCTGACAAATAATTTTGAGATAACAGCTGAAGATGTCGCATTCCTCTACAAGAAAAGATGGGGTATAGAAATACTATTTAAGAAAATGAAACAGAATTTCCAGTTGCATTACTTTTATGGAGAGAATGAAAATGCTATTTATACACAGGTGTGGTGTACATTAATAGCCCAACTGTTGTTGACTGTTACACAGAAGATCGCACAGGCTAAGAAAGCCTTCTCAGTTGTAGCCTCGCTGGTTCGAATCCACCTAATCAGCAATCTGGATGTTAATGAACTATTGCGAAGCACAAAACGAAGTTTTAAGAGTAAATCCATCCCCCCTGGCATACAATTATCATTTAATATGCAAGGGGTCACTTTTTAAATGATAAATATGATGTATGATAATCAAATACTTATGAGAGTCAATTACGAATCTAAATTATTAATCGGATAACAGTAATAGTTTAATTATCGGTGGCAGAGATTTCAGATTTAGGGATAAAAGAGAGATTGCATTTTACCACAAAGGACAAAAGGTTTTCACAAAGGACACGAAGCGAAGGTTAAACATTAAATACTTTGTGCACTTTGCGATAACCTTTGCGCACTTTGTGGTTAAAGAAAGAACTTATACAGTGGGTTGGGAGTCATACAAAAGTTTTATTCCTCAACCGGAATAACCAGAGTAAAATCTTTC
Source organism: uncultured Rikenellaceae bacterium (assembly GCA_964633505.1). Taxonomy (GTDB): domain Bacteria; phylum Bacteroidota; class Bacteroidia; order Bacteroidales; family VadinHA17; genus LD21. The sequence continues at coordinate 275,048 of CAZWHC010000005.1, forward strand.
AGCCCCGAAGAAGTTAGCCTGACCCTTACCTGTCCCGGTTTATCCATGGCCTGCAAATAAATAAGAAGCCTGCCATGGAATGCATGCTGCTTATTATCCTTGTAATTCTCAGTATTCGAAGGATTTGAATCCTCCATGCCGAGCAAACGCGCAGGACCTTCGATTTCACACGTTATTTCATTTGAAGCAGACCAGACGATATTGCCATCAATGTCATTAATCTCCACAAAGACATGGGTAATATCGCTGTTATCCGCTTTCAGCGAAAGTTCGCTGCATACGGCATCAATGGCAGCCGGAACTCCTGATGATTTAAGTTCGAATACGGCAACCTGTTCTCCATTGTTCCTGGCTATTGCTTTTATGGCCCCCCTCTCAAAAGGGACATCCCAGGAAATAACACGGTTTACGAAATCATTTCTTTTTTTCTCGCCAAGCGACCGGCCGTTGAGGAACAATTCTACCACTTCACAGTTTGTGAAAGCATTAACAGTGAGTGTTTTGCCATTTTCCCAGTTCCAGTGAGGTTCAACTCGTTTATGCGACCAGAGATTATCAGGGCCGCTCTTTGCTGCACGATCTGATGCGCCTATGAATACCATTGGCTTATCACTCCACAGACTCTGCCTGAAATAGAACTCCGGTTTCCTGTTGCCTGCAAGATCGATAACACCTGCAGTATTTGACCGCGACGGATAGCGTCCGGCCTCACCGATATATTCAAATCCTGTCCAAAGGAACTGACCCATTACATAATCATTGTCTGCAACATAATTCCACATATCGAGGGTCATTCCGTTTTCGCTGCCGTAAAGCGGACGTTCAGGATATTTCAAATGGTCGGGGGCATACCGGAATTCCTGGTAATTATATCCTGCGACATCGAGCGCATCCGCATACCCCGTCTCATTCGACATAAGGGCTGAGGCAAGGCCTGCAGTGACAGGTCTCGATGTATCCAGGTCCTTAATTATGGCCGAAAGTTCCCTGGCTATCTCACCCAGCCGGCCGGCATCCGGTAATTTCTCGCTGTATTTCGCCCATGTCTGCGGATTTGCTTCGGTATTCAGAACCGGATGGGAATACGGATCGTTGGGATAGTCAATTTCGTTGCCAATGCTCCACATTATCACGCTTGGATGATTCCTGTCGCGCAAAATGAAATCCCTGAGATCCCGTTTTGCCCATTCCCTGAAATATGCCGAATAACCCTCTTTCCCGGGATTGCCAACGTTCCATCCGGCAAGCCATTTCTTTTTGGGAAGTTCCCATTCATCAAAAGCCTCGCCGATAACAAGAATTCCCTTTTCATCACACAGATCGAGAAAATCTGTCGAGAACGGATTATGGCTTGTCCTGATAGCATTACAACCCATTCCCTTAAGTATATCAAGCCGTCTGGCAATCTCCTCCTTCGGGACAGCCGAGCCAAGTGCGCCTGCATCATGGTGCATGCAGATACCCTTGAGCTTCATATTCTTTCCGTTAAGGAAGAAACCTTTGGCGGGATCAAATCTTAATGTACGGAAGCCGACGGTCGTAGTAACATTGTCAAGAATTTCCCTGCCCCTGACCTCGGTAACAAGCGAGTAAAGCTCAGGATTGTCAATATCCCATAAAAGGGGCTTTTCAACATTGAATGTCTGGGTGACGACAGTCTCTTCCTTCGCTCCGATCGTAATCCTGGTTGTGGCCTTTGAAACCGTGGCACCGCCATGCATCAGCGTGCTGATTACCCTTACGATCACATTATGCCCTGTTTCATTCGTCAGGGCAATACCGGCTTCAAGGGTTGCTTTTTCGGCTGTTACCACCGGTGTTTTGCAATTCACCCCCCATTGTCTGATATGGACCTTTTCAGTGGTTATAAGCCTGACATCGCGATAGATGCCCGATCCTGTATACCATCTGGAATCGCTGAATAATGAGTGATCGACTTTAACCGCGATAAGGTTAGCCTCACCAAATTTAATGAACGGCGTCAAATCATATGAAAAGGATATATAGCCATTGGGTCTAAGCCCAAGAAGGTTGCCGTTGATCCATACCTCGCTGTTATTGTAAATCCCGTCGAAATAAATGAAGACCTTACGTCCTTCTTCATTTTCAGGGACAACAAATGATTTCCGGTACCATCCTGTACCGCCGGGAAGATATCCTGTACAACTATAGTTATCCTTGCTGAAAGGGCCTTCGATGCTCCAGTCGTGAGGCAGATCGAGTGTGCGCCACATCGAATCGTCGAGACCGGTTTTCTGTCCGTCTGCCACATCACCCTTATAAAACTTCCATCCGTTGTTAAAGTCTATTACCGACCGCCCCTCAGGCTGACCCGCAACTGCGAGGCAAACAAGGATCAGTATTATTGAAGAAAGAAGGCGGGTGTATAATCCTCTTGATTTCATGGTAATGTGAATTAAAACGTCCTGAGAACAGATAATTACAGATAAAAACAGATATTTAAAAATATTGAATTTAAGCAAAATTGTATCATCTTTATTCAGATTTAAAGTGATATATGACCAGCGACAGCCATTATGATCTTGTCAGCAGACTTAAACCGGCCCGTATAATTATTCCTATAGTGCTCGGGCTCGCTGTTGTGGGCTGGTTTATTATAAAGGAGGTTGATGTAGAGGTTCTCGGTCTTCTCGACCTTACCTGGAAAGCTGTTTTCTGGCTTTTTGTTGCCTGGCTCTTCATGATAGGCCGTGATGTAGGCTATATGATAAGGGTAAGGGTGCTCTCCGAAAATGATCTCAGCTGGCGACAGGCCTTCAGGGTCATAATGCTTTGGGAATTTACATCCGCTATAACGCCCTCCACAGTCGGAGGCACCGCCGTTGCGGTGGTCTTCATCCACAAGGAGGGCATTTCGGTCGGACGCAGTACATCAATTGTCCTGGCCACATCTTTCCTCGACGAATTGTATTTTGTAATAATGCTTCCCGTCATTCTGCTCATTACCGGAGGCAAAACCCTTTTTACAACCTCGCTTCAGGGAACCGGAATTGCCCTCCTCGATAACCTTGTATATATTACTGCCATCGGATATTCAATTATTCTGCTTTGGGTGCTTTTTGTAGGGTACGGCTTATTTATTGATCCCGTAAAGATCAAGAAGACAATACTCTGGGTATTCAGGCTGCCATTATTGAAACGCTGGAAGGAAGCTGCTGAAAAAGCCGGAGATGATATTGTGTCGAGCTCTCATGATTTAAGGAACAAAGGCATATCATTCTGGACCAAAGCTTTTACGGCAACTTTCCTCTCCTGGACATCTCGTTATTGGGTTGTGAATGCCATCCTGGTGGCTTTCTTTACTGTAAATGATCATTTTCTGATATTTGCAAGGCAGCTTGTGACATGGATAATGATGATAATCAGTCCTACTCCCGGGGGAAGCGGTTTTGCAGAACTTATTCTTGGGCGGTATATTTCAGATACTATTCCGGCCGATCCTTCTCATATCGTCAGCCTCTCTCTGGCTATTGCAATAATCTGGAGGATTATCAGTTATTATCCATATCTGATAATTGGAGCCTCGTTGATACCAGGCTGGATCCAGAAGAAATTCTCAAAATCTGATTTAAAAAAGACAAAGAGTTCTGTCCGGCCTGCTGAAAACTGAGATGTTAGCATAAAGGGCTGAATGAGTGAAAGGATATTAAAGGCACTGATGGAACTGTTTGCCCTGATCGTAAAGCAGGACGGCGGAATCATTGAAGAAGAACGTAACTATGTACTGAATTTCCTTGAGAAACAGTTAACAACGAATGTTCTTATAAGATATCTTCTTTTGTTTGAAGAGCTTGCCGAATCGCCTGATGAGATCTACAACTACCCCGACAGCAGCACCCCGTCAATAAAGAGGAACATCAAGATCCTCAGCATCTGTGAACAAATTAACAAGACACTTAATAAGGAACAAAAGGCCGTTGTCCTTATAAGGCTTTATGAACTTTTAAATGTAAGCCGCCGGTATACTCCCAACAGGCTTAATATCATTTCGATAGTTGTGGAAGTATTCAGGATGCTGCCTGAGGAAGTTGAGGTCATCGAACAATTTGTAAGATACAATGAAGCCGAAAAGCTTAATTACCCTGCTGTACTTTTTCTGCGGCCCGGCGAAGAGGAATGTGACATATGTCACAAAGAGCCGGAGATCTACTCTGAGACTACAATTATTATCCTGAGGCTTGCAAGTGTCGATCTGTATTTCATAAAATACTTATCCAACAAACAGTTCTATCTGAACGGCATACCGATAGTGCAGGAATACATTTATACATTTCCGAAAGGAAGCGCATTCCGGACCCAGTATGGTCATACATTTTATTACAGCGATATCACTTCGAAATTTCTGTCGCCCGAACACTCCTGCAAGCTGTCGTTCATTGTGAGCAATGTTTCATACAGGCTTCCGAACAATCAGAAGATTCTTGCAAACCTCAATTTCTCTGCAGTTCAGGGTAACCTTGTGGGTATAATCGGAGGAAGCGGATGTGGAAAGACAACCCTTCTCAACCTCATGAGTGGAATGCTCGAGCCGGCTTCCGGAAAAATAAGCCTTAACGGTCTCGACCCGTTCTCTGATAAAAGAAAACTCGAAGGGGCAATAGGATATATACCTCAGGACGACCTGCTCATTGAGGATCTGACTGTGTTTGAGAACCTTTATTATGCTGCAGGCCAGTGTTTCGGTCATAAGAAAAAGGAAGAGATAGTGGTTCTGGTCGAACAGATGCTTAACTCGCTTGGACTTATTGAGAAGAAAGACCTTAAAGTCGGCAGTATTTTCAACAAAACAATAAGCGGAGGCCAGAGGAAAAGACTCAACATCGCCCTTGAACTTATAAGGGAACCATCTGTACTCTTCATTGATGAACCCACTACAGGACTGTCTTCAAAAGATGCCGAAAACATAATGGACCTGCTGAGGGACCTTACACTTAAGGGAAAACTTGTATTTACAGTGATCCATCAACCCTCGTCGGCAATATATAAAATGTTCGACAATGTCCTTATCCTCGACCAGGGCGGCTATATGGTGTATTACGGGAATCCTGTCGATTCGGTAATATTCTTTAAAACAATCGACTCGCAGGTCAATGCCAGTCTGGGAGAATGCCCCTCCTGCGGAAGCCTTAATCCGGAGATCATATTCAAAATTCTTGAGGCTCAGGTCGTTGATGAATTCGGACATTATACTGAACAGAGGAAAGTCAAGCCTAAGGAATGGTCTGAGAAATTCAGGAGTCTTCAGCCCGATACAATACCTGTACAGGTATCGGAACCTCCAAGCATTAACCTCGACAGGCCCGGGCCCCTGAAACAGTTCCTGATTTATATATCGAGGGATTTCATGAGCAAGACATCCGACAGGCAATATGTTGCGCTTACACTCCTTGTCGCACCCGTACTGGCATTCATACTGTCGGCAATAATCAGGTATACGCCCGATCCCGACACCAGGGAATATTTCTTTTCCCGCAATGAGAATATTCCTGTTTACATTTTCATGAGCGTAATTGTTGCAGCATTTCTCGGGCTCACGCAGAGCGCCGAGGAGATTTTCCGCGACAGGAAGATCCTCAAAAGGGAGCAATTCCTGAACCTTAACAGGCACAGTTATCTCCTTGCCAAAATTGCATTTCTGACGGTAATATCTGCAAGCCAGTCGTTTCTTTTTGTTTTGGTTGCAAATCCCATCCTGGGAATAAAAGGTATGACATTCAATTACTGGTTTGCCCTGCTTGCGACATCCTTCAGCGCAAATATGCTCGGACTTATTATCTCAGGATCATTAAGATCGGTGATCTCAATTTATATTGTAATACCGCTTCTTCTGATCCCTATGATGATACTCAGCGGAGCAATGTTCCCTTATGACAAACTGAACAGACTTGTCACGCGAACTGATAAAGTGCCCCTGATCGCTGAAATGATGCCAACCCGCTGGACTTATGAGGCTCTGATGGTCAGCCAGTTCAGGGATAACCTTTACAATTCGGTAGTATACAACAATGAAGGCGAGACCCATTATTCACTTGAAAAGAAGATCAGCAATGCTGATTTCAACAATGTTTACAGGTTGCCTGAATTAAGCAGGATAATCCGCCAGACAAAAGAAATGCTTGAAACGGGAGGCGACAACACTGATCTTATAAAAGGCAACGTAAGGCTTATAACCGGTGAACTGGGAAAGGCTGCAGGATATAAGGGAGCGCCCGCTTTCAGAATGCGCGAAAGTATTAATGCTGCAACGCTGACCATCCCTGCTCTTGATTCGCTGGAAGCATATATCTCCGGTCTTACAATGTTTTACAATGAGGTTTCACGCCGGGCTGAGAAAACCAGGGATCAGTTCCTGATGCTTAATTCAGGAAAGCTCAGGGAGATGGAAAAGGATTATTATAATTACAAACTTGAGGAAATAGTTACAAAATATTATGAAACCGATAAGATATTAAGGTACAGGGATACGTTTATACAGAATACGGATCCTGTCTATCTCGACCCTGAAAAAAAGGGGCCGCTATGCTTCAGGTCGCATTTTTTTGCGCCTTCCAAAAACATTTTTGGGATAAGATGTGATACTTTTAACTTCAATACGGGCCTTATTTTTGCCGGGGCTCTGCTTTTGTATGTAATATTATACACTGATCTGATACGGAGGCTGATGAATTTCTCATGGAAATTCAGGAGACGCCAGTCATAGTCGGACCATCGTGGTAATTTTTTAATATATTTGTAATTATCAATAGTTTATCCTTAATGAAAGGAAGAGTTTTAATAACAGTCCTCTGCGCGGTTCTCCTACTGCCGGAATGCAGAAACGGCTCAAAAAGATCAGAGAATTTTGTTCTGGCTGATGCAGATTCGCTCGTATCGGTATTCGCAGCAGGGAGCGGCGATGATGAAGAGATTTTGAGAAGTTTCTCTTCACCGCTTGAAACAGCAAATCTCTTTCAGGTGATGGGCGTGCCTTTTTCACAGGCTTATCTTGCCACATCGCTTAACGCAAATGTTCTTTCAGGTTCATTCAGCCAGGCTGTGTCGCTCGGTATACTGGGCGCCGACCTTGGGTACCTGAATATTTACGGAAAGACATCCACGTCGCTCGAACTCGTATCGTCGATAAAGAAACTTGCCGAGGGTCTGAGGGTAGGACAGTTTTTTGATTTTGAGACAATCAAACGGCTCTCCCTCAACAACACCAACCTCGATTCACTCCTTTATCTTTCAATCGACTCTTACAACAAGATCGACAGGTACCTGCAGGACGACAACCGGGCTTACCTTTCATCGCTTATGATAGCCGGCGCCTGGATCGAAGCCCAGTACTTTGCCACACAGGTCATTAAGCAATACCCTAACAATCTCTTAAGAGACCGGATCGGAGAACAGAAATATTTTCTCGAAGGCCTGATCAGACTGATTCAGCCATATTGTGAAATGAATGACCAGTTCCGTGAACTTTGCAGCTATCTTGGCGATATCTCTGAAAAATACGGGGATGTCAGAATATCATATACCGAAGGAGGCGAACCGGTAAAAACCGTTAAGGAAGGTGGTCTTGAAGTAACCCAGACCGAGACAAGCAGGGTTGAAATGACTGATGAACAGCTTGCGGGAATTATTGAAATAACAGGTATTGTAAGGAACAAACTGATTGCAAATAATTAGTATGAAAAAACTATTGCTGGGACTAATAATTCTCCTTCCTGCATTCGGCATTGCGGCAGGACAGGCAGTACCGGATCCGATGATGAGCAAATGTCTTTCGAGCACAGGGCCGGATTCAAAATACCTTAAAGATTACAGGATTCAGCTCGGGCAGGGAACATCGCAGAACGATTTCAGATACAGGGCAAAAATGTCGCTGTGGAAAAATACAAAATACAGGTTCACCCTTTGTACAGCCGATAACTCAAAAGGCAAACTGATCCTTACGATATGGGATGAAACAAACAAGATGGTCCTTTCTTCAGTCGATAATGATACGGGAACTGTATACTCCTATATTGATTTCATCTGTAATAAAAGCGGTATTTATCAGGTAGGATTTGACTTCACCGAACGGCAATCGGGCTCGGGTGTAAGTATTGTGTCGATGATACAATGATGTTATCGGGCAAGATCAAATGCCTGGAAAATGATTACAAGCAGAAGAAGCAATGTAAAAATGATCCCTGACATCTTTTTCTTCCTTGAAAACACAAAATAATGACAAAGGAAATAAGTGAGGGGTATTGAGGCTATCCAGAAGATCTCGAAAGATACTGACTTGAATATCACAAACATCCCTGCAGAAATAAATAAGATCCAGAACAGCAGGGTAAACGTTTTGCGCGATTTGATCCGTTTTTCCCTCAAAGCTCCCACAAGCTGCGAAACGCTGATAAGCACAACAGCCGATGCGGTAATGAGGACAATAATATTGAACAACGAAAGTGAGGTTTCAGCTTCCCTTAAGAAAAGGTTATAATTAACAGCCGACCTTAAATAATCCATATCTTTCCCAAAAATATAATAGAATCCGGCAAAGATGAATATGGGAGTAACCAAACCTGCAAGGGATATAAGGAGCTCACGGATACTGACCGGCCTGAGGACAATAACTGATGCCACGAGCAGGATGCCGAACCATATCATCCCTGCATAGAAAAGACTCCCCAGCGAAATAAGCATACCTGCGTCAAAAAATGAATAGGCCGTCCCCTGAACTTTATATGAATCCATGATCCTTTGCAGGCTGAGGATAAGAAAAGGTGCAGCCGGAAGCACCGGATTCATCATCTGAGCCTGAGGATTCAGTCCTGCAAGGATTACATAAACAAGGGCAGGAAGAAAGGTCCTTTCACTTATAAAAAATACATTGGTATTGAAATTTACCATCAGGAAAGACATCAGCAGCATAAGAAGGAATGCTGAAAATGTACTTATAAAGGGACTGAAGCCGGTGATGCCGAGAAGGCCTTTGAAAAACGGCATCGGCATTTCGTCATAACCTCCCTCCGAAGGCAGTACAGGATGAAGGAATGCTCCCATCCATGTAAAGATCATCAGAACAAAGATCAGGAATATAACATCCGGACCATTCTCCCTGAATTTTCTAAGAAGCATAATTAAAGATCAAATCCAATGTCGTTGCGGTAATAAATATCCCTGAAGGCAATTTTACCTGCATTTTTGTAGGATGTCGCAAGGGCATCCTTCATATCTTCTCCCAATGAGCTCACAGCAAGCACCCTTCCGCCAGAAGTTACAACAGACCCTCCTGAAAACTTAGTGCCGGAATGAAACAGGATGCAACCCGACGTACTATCGAGCCCTGAAATCTCATAGCCTTTTTCATAATGACCGGGGTAACCACCTGATACCAGCATTACAGCTGCAGCCGGACGTTCATCGATCACTATCTCCCTTTTGTCGAGATCACCCATGGCAACACCCTCAAGCAATTCAAAGAGATCCGATTTTATCCTGGGGATCACAGCTTCGGTCTCAGGATCTCCAAGCCGTGCATTATATTCAATTACATAGGGATCGCCACCCACATTAATAAGCCCGAAGAATATAAATCCCTTGTATCCGATATTTTCATCCCTTAATCCTTTCAGGGTTGGTTCAATTATCCCTGTAATAACTTTATTCATGAATTCAGAGTCAGCAAAAGGTACAGGGGAAACTGCTCCCATTCCTCCTGTGTTCAGCCCCGTATCTCCCTGTCCGATCCTTTTGTAATCTTTTGCTTCGGGAAGCAGTTTGTATGACCTGCCATCGGTAATTATGAAGACCGACAATTCAATTCCTTTAAGATACTGCTCAATGACCACCTTTGCTCCTGCTGATCCGAATTTCCCGCCGATTATCGATTTTACTTCAACAAATGCCTCATCTATATCATTGAGTATTACGACTCCCTTACCTGCAGCAAGTCCGTCGGCTTTTATCACATAAGGCGGAGCCATTGTCTCAAGGAATTGCATCGCTTCGTGGAGGTTCGTGCTGTCAAAGCTTCTGAATGCTGCGGTGGGTATATTATGGCGTGTAAGGAACTCCTTAGCAAAATCCTTGCTTCCTTCAAGACGTGCTGCTGACCGTACAGGGCCGATAACCGGAATATCCTTCAGTAATTCATCCTCCAGGAAAAAATCATGGACACCGCTTACCAGAGGAGCTTCAGGCCCTACGACAACCATACCGATATTGTTAGCTATAACAGCATTTCTGATACCGGTAAAATCTTCAGGATCGATATTGAGATTCGTGCCGGCAGATGCTGTTCCGGCATTGCCCGGCGCTATGAATATCTTTGTGACCTTTTTGCTCCCGGCAAGCTTCCATGCAAGAGCATGTTCCCTGCCACCCGATCCGAGAATAAGAATGTTCATTCCAGTCTAGAAATAGTATATATGTAGGAATTCCAAAAGTAGTATTTCTTCTGAAAAAAACCGGGTTGATCCCTGATTCCTTTTTATTGGTTGTCGGTGAGCCGGCTGAACCTCGAGAAGGTCTGCATCACATTGTCGACATAGGTACGCGAAACAGGAATGTCGGCCGCCACGGGAGCATCAAGTTCAAGTTTGAGGCCATCCTTGTCTTTCCTCATTACCTTTACCTTTTCAAAATTCACCATGAAAGACCTGTGACACCTTATTATTTCAGTCCCTGCAAAATTCTCCTCCATTTTCTTAAGGGTGTCGCGAAGCAGGTATTTTGATATTTTACCCTTGTTAAGATAGCAGATGCTTACATAGTTTTCGGCCGATTCAATGTAAAAAAGGTTCTCTCTTTTTACTGAAAACTTCAGTACTGATTTTTCATCATAAAATGGTATCATATCCCTCTGACTTCCTGCCATGGCCTGTCCGTCGGCCATCCTTTCGATCTGCTCCTTTTTGTCGCGCCACGAGAAATAAAGCCACATTATGGAATAGGGAAGCAAAAGCACAAGGGCGGTATTCTGCGCCGATTGTTTCATAAGAACCGGGAAAAGCCTGATATCCTTAAGTACAAATATCTCGAAAAGAGTATAGAACAGGGCCATCATAAGTACCTCGCAGGCTATCCAGGCAAAATACCAGTAGTAAATAATGTTGTGCTTCTTTCCGTAATGGAACATTATTATACGGCTTATCACAACAACAAGGACACCGGTAAGTATAACAAGGCTTGAATATGTGAAAAACTCCCATTTGCTCAGATCAAACCATTTATCGGCGCCGAAGGGTGAATAAATATTTATGAAGACAAGTGCAAACAGCGACGTAAACAGGATCAGCCTGACTATGTTTCCCTTTTCATAAAGGTACGATGGTATGGGTTTTTGAAAATCTGCCATTATTGTCGCTATGCAAATCACAAATTTAATCTTTTCCTCTTTCCTCTCAATTTCATTTTGTGCATCATTTTTCCGCTAAGCTTCGTCCCTCATTCATGAATTCCGTCCCACATAAAGGCATTTCGTCACCTGTGGCCGGGACGCGACACATAAATTTTTCATCATGGTTTTTTGGGGGTTCCTTTGCTTCATTATGAGTTACACAAAAGAGTATAACGAACTGAAATCGGTATTTAATCCCGGCTTTAAAGAGATCAGAATTCCCGGATCGTCAATAAGGATTATCAATGAAGATTTCACATCCGACATCGACCCTGAGAATTTCCTGAAAAAAGACGACTCTGCGATCACAGAGAATTTAACATTTTCATATCCTGTATTTATTCCTGACGATGAGAAAAGCAATAAGGTAATACTGTTGCTCCATGGATTGAACGAAAGGAACTGGCAGAAATATCTTGTATGGGCTTACCGTCTTTCAGCTTATACCGGAAGTTATGTTATCCTTTTTCCAATTTCTTTCCATATTAACAGGTCGCCACTTTCGTGGATGAATCCGAGGCTTATGCAGGATGTGGTAAGGGAGCGCAGCCGGAGTTTCAACGATGTCACCATGTCGTCATTTGCCAATATCGCACTCAGCAACAGGCTCACTGAAGAGCCTATGAGGTTCTTCAATTCAGGTTATCAGACAGCATTTGACATTGTGAAGCTGATGAATCAGATAAAAAACGGAAAGCATGCGATCGTTCCGGAAGGCAGCAACGTTAATATTTTTGCATATTCCATCGGGGCTTTTCTCTCTGAGATTCTGATGCTCGGCAATCCTGATCAGTTGTTTTCCTCGAGCCGGCTATTCATGTTTTGCGGAGGATCGGTTTTCAGCAGTATGTACGGGACCTCAAAGTATATCATGGACAGTGCGGCCTACAAAAGGATCTATAGTTTTTATATGGAAGATTTTGAAGAAGAGATAAAGCACCGGAATCCTTTTTCCGATTTCCTGAGATCGACACAAATAGGCATTGCCTTCAGGGCTATGATCGACCTTGCCAGGTTCAGACAATTCAGGGAAGGAATGCTTTCGAAGCTTCGCGGACAGATCCGCTCCATAGCCCTGAAAAATGATAAGGTAATACCTGCCGGCGGAATAGTAAGCACACTCTCACCGTCGGGATCAGGACGGCAGGAATCTGTCGAAATATGGGATTTCCCCTATAATTATTCTCATGAGAACCCATTTCCGGTAGTCGACGGTCCGGAACAACATGTTATCGACGGATGCTTTGAAAGGATGATCTCGGGGGCAGCCCTATTCCTTGCCTGAAACAGGTAACTGCCGAAAGGCATATCCCATACCCCCGGCTTCACGGATAAAATCGTCCAGAAAGGTAAGAACTGATGAATACTTAGTGTCGTGGAGAACTATAACCGATCCGTTTCTTATCTTTCTCCTGAGCGCTGTTAATATTTTCACACCACTCATCCGGTTATCATAATCATGGGGCATCAAATCCCAGAAGACGACCCTGTACTTTCCGGCAAGGCTCCTGAACTGTGAAAGTGTGATACGGCCGTACGGAGGTCTGAAAAGATTTCCGGATGTAAAACCTGATGCCAGGGAAACATTTTCGAGGTAATCCTTCTTTCCTGTCTGCCAGCCGTCATAATGTTCGTATCCGTGGTTACCCACAATATGGCCGTGCGACTTTATCAGGCTGATAAGACCAGGATGTGTTTCTGCCTTCTTCCCGCTGCAGAAAAAAACTGCTTTGATATTATGTTCTGCCAGGATATCAAGAATAATCGGAGTAGATGCCGGATCGGGTCCGTCGTCAAACGTAATGAACAACTCCTTTCTTTTTGTTTTTATCCGGAAGACAGCTCCCGGATAAAACATTCTTATAAGGCCCGGTGGCCTGTAAAGCCGCATCTATATCATTTATCCGAATAAAGCAGACTGTAATATTTGTTCACATCGGCCGAGACGCTCCTTACAAGATCGTCCATTTTCAGGGCAATCGCCATATTGTTTATGTCGAGGAGCGACTGCATGTTTATGCCTGTTGGATAATCCATCCCGAACTGACTGCCCGATCCCATTCCGACCGCAAAGTCGAGATACTGGCGGGCATATTTTATCACATCATCTATTACCTTGTTTCCTTCTTCCGACTTTCCGGCCCTCAGAAGCACCTCGGCTGATCCCAGCGTAAAGAAATCGTAGGGGAGCTTTTCCGGAGGCACGATTTCGAGGCTCCGGTGTGCTACCTCAACAGCTTTGGCAGTATCTCCCGCGGCAAGAAGGGCTTTACCAAGATTCCCGAATAATCTTCTGTAATTGCTCAGCATCCTCTTGTTGTTCTCATCAAGATAAACTGAAGGATCTTCTGCATTTCCCCATTTGTACTTATTCATCATATTGTCGTACATCACCCGCGGATCTATCATCCCGTACTCCCCGTCCTCAGGCTTGTCGGTCCTTACAGGAACGACCCTGTAAGCAATGCCTTCCTGGATAAAGAATTTTTCAAGTCCCTTGTATTGACTCGACGGAACAGTGGTTGAAAAATATATGGGACGCTTCCAATGGTTTGTTGATATGAGATCCATAATGGCAAGGTCGCCCTTGAAAGCATCGTTTGCGGTGTATTCCCAGATCATGGGGTTCTCGATACGGTTCCGGTAATAATCCTTTACAGTACCATTTGCCAGCACCACTGACGAATCGACTTCAACAGAGAACTTGTTTGCAGGAAGATAATTAAGGTAATCGCCCCTTCCACTGATGTCGATCTTATATTTCCTGTCATCCTGTCCTGCAAACTCGACAATCTGTGCAAGGTCGACGGGTTTGTCAATGCGGTTGTTCACAGGGAGCTGATCCCTCACCCCTTCAACATACTTTTCCGAGGGCAATGAAAGGGGAAGAGGATCGGATTCGAATGCCTTCTGACGCATCATGTCAATATACCAGCCTGCCTGTATGTAGCTGAGGTTGGCGACCCTTACATCGGATCGTACCTGTTCTACATCCTGCACATACCATACAGGGAATGAATCATTATCGCCGTAGGTGAAAAGTATGCTGTTGGGCGCGCACGAAAGAAGATAATTGGCACCAATATCACGGGCAGTATACCTTCCCGACCTGTCGTGGTCGTCCCAGTTCTGGGAAGCCATTAATACAGGTACTGCAAGCAGCAGTATCACAAAAGCAAAAACTGCGGATGCTTTTTCATTTATGAATTTCCGGAAGTTCTCGTAAACCATCATAAATCCGATTCCTATCCAGATAGAAAATGCATAAAATGATCCGGCATAGGCATAATCCCTCTCCCTTGGCTGGTTGGGATACTGGTTAAGATAAAAGATTATTGCTAAACCCGTCATTACGAAAAATGAAAAGACGAGCCAGAAGCCGTTCCTGTCCTTCCTGTAATGCCAGTATGCACCGGCAAGCCCCAGCAGAAGGGGAAGGAAGAAATATGTATTTCTTCCGGGATTGTTTTTAAGGTCATCGGGGAGTTTATCGAGTTTCCCGAGCCTCGCCTCATCGATGAAGCTGATACCGCTTATCCAGTTGCCATGAACCGGATTGCCGTTCCCCTGGATATCGTTCTGCCTTCCGGCAAAATTCCACATGAAATATCTCAGATACATGAATCCAACCTGATATCTGAAAAAATACCTGAGGTTTTCAACGAAAGTCGGACAGACAATCACTTCCTTTCCGGAGCCTGAGGTCACAGTATATCTCCTTCCGTTTACCCTGGCCCAGTATTTATAAGCCTGTTCATGATCGGGATCAGGGCTGTACATACGCGGAAATATTGTCATGAATTCCTTCTGATACTCATACGACGGCCTGTAATAAGGCTCATATTTCCCGTTCAGTTTATTGTATCCGGCAATTTTGCTTTTGACATCCACAACAGGTGCGCTGTAATAATGTCCGTACAACTTCGGTGCACTTCCGTACTGTTCCATATTAATATAATACGAAAGTGAGAAAATGTCGGAAGGATTGTTCTGGTTCATCGGCGGCCGTGCCGACGACCGTATCATGATCACAGCATATGACGAATAACCTATCATCATTACCGTGATGATGGTCAGGGCATAATTAATAAGAACCTTCCCTCTTTTAAGGGAGTATCTTATACCGAAAACCAGCAAAGCCGAAAGTGCGGCAACAAAGAAGATGAGACCGGTATTGTAGGGAAGGCCGAATCCGTTGACAAAAAGCAGTTCAAACCATCCGGCAACCCTGGGAACACCGGGTATAAGAAAGAAGACCACAAAGCCCAGCAAAACAACCGACAATGCAAGTGTCTTTAAAACACCTTTCGTGGTAACCTCATATCTCCTGAAATAATATACAAAGACAATAACCGGAAGGACAAGAAGGTTAAGCCTGTGGATCCCAAGGCCAAGGCCCATAATATAAGCGATAAGGATTATCCATCTTCCCGAATAAGGTTCATCCGCTTCTTCTTCCCATTTGAGCATTCCCCATAAAACGATCCCGGTGACCAGTGATGAGAGAGCATATAATTCTCCTTCCACTGCCGAAAACCAGAATGTATCGGAAAATGTATATGCAAGCGCTCCGATAATACCGCTGCCGAGTATTGCAGGGATATGGCGCTTTTCAGGATCGTCATTTGATACATATACCCTTCTTACAAGGTGGGTTATGGTCCAGAACAGGAACATTATGGCAAAACCGCTTGATATCGCTGAAAGCGCATTCATCATCAGGGCTACCTTTGATGTGTCGCCGCCTGCGAACATCGTGGCAATACGGCCTATCATAAGGAAAAGCGGCGCCCCCGGAGGATGGCCTACCTGAAGCCGGAATGACGACAGAATGAATTCCCCGCAATCCCAGAAACTAACCGTTGGTTCAAGCGTAAGCAGATAAACACATGATGAAACAACAAAAATGATCCATCCGGTAATCATGTTCAGCCGGCGGAAATTGCCCCAGATTGAATTCATGTTGAGTCGGAATTTTATTTAAACAAAACAAAGAACGGAAAAAAATATTATTTGATAACACTTAAGCTCTTATTTAACCTGATTTTAACCAGATATATTTTCTTATTTTTGCCCTTAATAACAGAAATGA
This sequence comes from uncultured Rikenellaceae bacterium, assembly GCA_964633505.1. Classification (GTDB taxonomy): domain Bacteria; phylum Bacteroidota; class Bacteroidia; order Bacteroidales; family VadinHA17; genus LD21. The sequence continues at coordinate 291,532 of CAZWHC010000005.1, forward strand.
TGAGGCGCTCCGTGATCGTATCCTTTTTCCTCCTGACTGCGGGTCTTACCCTGGCAGGGCAGGAGACATATCAGTCACAAACTGCAGGGGATCTGTTTCTTAAGCTGAATAACATCAACTTTGTAAGGAATAATGAATATTCAAATCCGATAATTGAAGGATACACCCTGATAGGATATTTTCTCCAGCCCGAACTGATCTACAAACCCGCCGGAAAGGTGTCAGTTTCTTTTGGGGCGAATATGCTGAGTTACTCGGGAACCGACAGGTTTTCAAAAGTCAAGCCCGTCTTTTCAACTACTCTCAGTATTTCAGACAGTGCATTTTTCAGGATGGGGACTCTTACAGGCCCTGACAAGCACAGGCTTCAGGATCCGCATTTCAACAAGGAACGTCTTTATACAGGTTATGCCGAGGATGGTCTTCAGTTCGTAGCATCGGGTAAAAGATTTTTCAGCGATACCTGGCTCAGCTGGGAGAATTTCATTTTCAGGGGTGATAATGAAAGGGAGATCCTCACTGCCGGTGAATCATTCAGATATTCCCTCCCTCCTGTTGCCCGGCGAATAAGGATTGAATTACCTTTTCAGCTTCTTATAAAACATTACGGCGGACAGATAAGCGACTATGACGAAGGGGTGGAGACCTTCCTTAACCTGGCGCTTGGAATCAGGGCGGGTATTGGGGCAGGAAAGTCGTCTGATGTTCTGACAGGGATCGAATGCATGTATTTTTCAGGCAATTCACTTACAAAAAATGCACCCTGGGATATTAATAAAGGCCATGCCGGCTGGTACAAGTTGTTCGGATCTTTCAAAAACGCTTCCCTGGAAGCCGGATACTGGCATTCAGACAACTATTACGCACCCGACGGGAATTTTATTTTCGGTTCTGTTTCGGACCATATTGAGGACCTTGTGATTTCTGAAAGAAGCCTGATTACAGGTTCGTTCAACCTTACCATCCCCATTAAGGAAAGTCTGGAATTCACATTTGCTTTTGACGGCTATTATGATACTGATCTCAGGCGGTTCGATAATGCTATGACACTGCACCTGAGGTTCGGAAAGCTTATTAAGATTGCAACTCTCAACTACAGGTAGCTCTACAGGAAATATCTCCAGGGCTTGTTCTTCCAGTACTCACCGGCATAATTGATACCTATCCTGGGCCCGGTACTGTATTCTGGTAAGTCTCCCGTATCTTCAATCCAGATCCTGCCCGAGGTTGATAAATCTTCGCCATAAAATGACCTCTCGATACCAAGGAGGCGGGCGACGCGTCCGGGACCTGAACATGCATCAAGTCCCCGTATAAGTACTGCCTGCGGATCATCTTCAGCTCCTGTGACAATATTCAGCATCCAGTACATCCCGTATACGAAATAAACATAAAGTCTGCCCCCCTCCCTGTACATCACCTCTGTCCTTTTCGTCCTTCCCTTCGATGCATGGCAGGCCAGGTCTTCAGAACCACGGTAGGCTTCTGTTTCCGTTATGACAAACCGTCTTTCCTGATTGTCATTCCCCTTTACAACGATCACCTTTGCCAGGAGACCGGGAGCCACCTCAAGAACGTCGCGGGTAAAATAGCTCTTACTTAATCTGCCGGGCATGGATCAGTATTTAATCCTGTCGTCAAAATTCTCCCATTTCCTGAATACTTCGCCTGCCTCAGGATCGCTGACTCTTATAAAAGTTACTTTTCGTTCAGACGGATTGAGATCTATCTCATTATATATGAATTCATCGTTGAATCCTGCAGAGGCAGCATCATGCCTCGAAGCCGAATATACAACCTTTTTGATGCCCGCCCAGTAGATGGCTCCAAGGCACATCGGACAGGGTTCGCACGAGGCATAAAGGACGCAGCCGTTAAGGTCGTGGGTATTAAGTACCGACGCTGCCTTTCGTATTGCAAGTATCTCCGCATGGGCAGTGGGATCGCTGTCGAGTACCACCCTGTTGCCCGAAGAGGCAATAATGTCGCCGTTCATTGTTATCACTGCGCCGAACGGACCGGCGCCGGCCATGATTCCCTCGCCTGCAATTTTTATTGCCAATTCCAGGAGTTCTTTGTCGCTCATAATTTCCTGATTACATTTACCCTTTTCAAAATTAGAAAAGTGACCAAAAATAAACAAGGTTTCGGATCTGAAACAGAAATTCTGGTCATTATTCTTTTTTTTATGGAAATATATTGTATTTTTGCAGTCCCAAAATAAAGGGTTTTGACATTAAGTTCAAGTGTTTCAATCATAAAATTAAGTAAAAGTGAACACCTTAAGTTACAAGACAATATCAGCTAACAGTGAGACCGTGAACAAGGAGTGGGTTTTAGTTGATGCTGAAGGAGCCCCCCTCGGACGTCTCGCAACGTTGGTAGCTGCAACGCTCAGAGGAAAGCACAAGACAAATTTCACACCTCATGTCGATTGTGGCGATAATGCTGTGGTAATCAATGCTGATAAAGTTACGCTGTCGGGCACAAAATGGTCCGATAAAGTCTATATAAGGCATACCGGATATCCGGGTGGTCAGAGGTTTACAACCGCTGAACAGATGCTCAAAAAGAATCCCATTGGCCTCGTTGAGGAAGCTGTAAAAGGAATGCTGCCAAAAAATCGTCTCGGAAGAGCTATTTACAAAAACATGCATGTTTATGCAGGCGCATCACATCCTCATGAAGCCCAGAAACCGAAAAAACTAGAATTATAATACACTAAGGAGCAAATATGGAGTCAGTTAATGCCATAGGAAGAAGAAAAGCAGCCGTTGCCAGAGTCATATTAAGAGATGGCAAAGGAAAAATAACTGTGAACGACAGGGATTATAAAGAGTATTTTGGCGCTGAGACATTACAGTATGTTGTGACCCAGCCGCTTGTTACGCTTAACATAACCGACAGGTACGACATCACAGTCAACCTCGACGGCGGAGGCGTAAAAGGTCAGGCTGAAGCTATCAGGCTTGGAATTACAAGAGCCCTCGTCAAAGCTGATCCCGAGAACAAATCAACACTTAAGGCAAACGGATTTGTCACACGCGATCCCCGTGAAGTCGAAAGGAAAAAACCGGGACGACCAAAAGCCCGTAAGAGATTCCAGTTCAGCAAGCGTTAGGAATTAACACGATCAGTCATCATAGATAGATGCAGGTTTAGTATCTAAATCGCAGAGACTTCCGTCAGTTGACGGAGCTACTTTGTGATTGATTGAACAGAATGTAAACTTTTAAAAAATCACTTATGCCAAGAACAAATTTCCAGGAATTACTTGATGCAGGTGTTCATTTCGGACATCTCAAAAGAAAGTGGAATCCGGCAATGGCTCCTTACATTTTCATGGAGCGTAACGGTATCCATATCATCGATCTTGAAAAAACAATCGTCAAACTCGACGAAGCTGCTTTAGCAATGAAGCATATTGCCCGTTCGGGGAAAAAGATCCTTTTCGTTGCCACGAAGAAACAGGCAAAAGAAATAGTATCTGAAAAAGTAAAACAGGTTAACATGCCATATGTAACCGAAAGATGGCCAGGCGGCATGCTTACGAACTTCCCGACTATCCGCAAGGCAGTCAAGAAGATGGGATCGATAGATAAAATGGCGACCGATGGTACTTTCGCCAACCTTTCAAAACGTGAAAAACTCCAGGTCACACGCCAGAGGGCAAAACTTGAAAAGACACTCGGAAGCATAGTCGACCTGACACGCCTTCCTTCAGCTCTTTTTATTGTTGACGTCTGCAAGGAACATATCGCAGTAAGAGAAGCCAAACGACTTGGCATTCCTGTATTTGCAATGGTCGATACAAACTCCGATCCGTCAGATATAGAATTCCCGATCCCGGCAAATGATGATGCATCAAAATCAATATCACTGATTATCGGCCTTCTATGCCAGGCTATAGAGGAAGGTCTGAACGAAAGAAAACTCGAGAAAGACAAGGAACCTGTACAGAAGGACAAGAAGTTCATGAGAAAAGAGCTTGAAACAAGCGACCTGCCCGATTCAGTCATTCAGGCGATAGTCGATGAGGATGAAGAAGCAGAAGCAGAGGATGAAAACCTTGTTGAGGAAGTGGAAGAGGAAGAAGAGATCGTCGCCGATGCTGACGAAACAGAGGAGGAATAGTATTTAAAAAGATTTAATTAAGAATATAAGATGGCTAATATAAGCGCAGCAGATGTTGCTAAATTAAGGAAAATAACACTCGCCGGAATGATGGACTGTAAAACAGCCCTCGAAGAATCAAACGGCGATTTCGACAAAGCTATTGAAATCATAAGGAAAAAAGGTCAGGCTGTTGCAAACAAAAGAGCCGACAGGGAAGCCACTGAAGGTGTTGTGCTTGCAAAAGTAACAGCTGATGGTAAATTTGGAGCCCTGACAGTTCTCAACAGTGAAACTGATTTCGTTGCAAAGAATGCAGAATTTATATCCTTAGCTACAAAGATCCTCGACCTTGCACTGGCTAAAAAGCCTGCAAACCTCGATGAGCTGAAAGCTCTGCCCCTTGAGAATTCAACAGTGGAAGGAAAAATAATTGAATTTGTGGGTATAATAGGTGAAAAACTCAGCCTTTCATATTACGAAAAAGTTGAGGCTCCCTTTGTTCAGGCGTATATCCACCCCGGAAACAAACTTGCAACAATAACCGGATTCTCAAAAGCAGGTCTCGACATTCAGGTTTACAAGGATGTTGCCATGCAGGTTGCTGCCATGAGTCCTGTCGCTGTCGACAAGAACGATGTTCCTCAAAGCGTTATAGCCCAGGAAATAGAGATCGGTAAGGAACAGGCCCGCCGCGACGGCAAACCTGAGGAAATGCTCGAAAAAATAGCACAGGGTAAACTTACCAAATTCTATAAGGAGAGCACACTTCTCAACCAGGAATACATAAAGGATAATAAACTGACTATCAGACAATACCTCCAGTCGGTCGATAAATCCCTGACTGTATCTTCCTTTAAAAGATTCAATCTCAATTCGTAACTTCGTGTTCATTCTTCAATAATCGGGGGGCCTCAAAAGGCTCCCCTTTTTTTTTGTTTACCCCTAACCACCCTTTCTTCTTACCCGGCATTCATCCTTTTTGTTTTACCCCCCATACCCCCCTGAAGGGGGGCTGGGTGGGAACTACAAAATGGGGCTGGGGGGTAAAAAATGCAATGAATTCAAGAAGTAAATAATTCATTAATTAAGATGTGTATAAAGGGTAGTTAGGGGGCAGGGGGTAAAAACACCCTTATGAGCGCCCTCTTTTCTTTTTTAGCAATCAACATTTATTGCATAAATTTGTTAACAGGGTAAATAATTTAAACTCTTTATTATGAAAAAGAATATTGGAATGGTTGACAAATCTGTAAGGATAGCCCTTGCTGCCCTGGCTGTTGTACTTTATTTCCTTGGCGTTGTCAAAGGCACTCTCGCCCTTGTTGTGCTTATAATTGCTATAATTCTTGTTGTTACAAGCCTTGTAAATTTTTGCCCGATATGGGCATTGTTCGGATGGAGCACTGATAAAAAGAAAGAATAGTCCTCTCCTTCGCTGATTATTACCTCACTTTAATTTACAGGTTCCAGGCCAGGATGCAACATTTAATAGTTGCAAGGCTGAAATTTATTGTGCCATAAGCCTGGCACGGCTTAAAACTTATTTTATAAATTTGGCTGCAGTATAATTTATTATTCTGGTTTCTACCGGATAAATAAAACCCTCTACATATGAAATACACAAGGATCCTTTTGAAATTAAGCGGAGAATCACTGGCAGGAGATCAGAACCATGGTATAAGCGTCGCGGTTCTTGATGGATATGCAAGGCAGATAGTTGAAATAGTGGCAAAGGGATGTGAAGCCGGAATCGTGATCGGAGGCGGTAACATTTTCAGGGGGCTCAGCGGGACCGAATCAGGGTTCGACAGGGTAAAGGGTGATCAGATGGGTATGCTGGCAACAGTCATAAACAGCCTGGCCCTCGAGGGCGCAATAAAGAAAGCCGGGGGAAAGGCAAGAGTATTCACATCGCTTAGGATGGAACCTGTTGGTGAGCTGTATAACCGCGACAGGGTGGTTGAGGCTTTGCATAACGGCATAGTCTGCATACTGGCCGGTGGTACAGGGAACCCTTTCTTTACAACCGACACAGCGGCAGCGCTCAGAGCCGTTGAAACCGGCGCTGATGTGCTTCTTAAAGGGACCAGGGTCGACGGGGTCTATACTGCTGATCCGGAAAAAGATCCGGATGCCAGAAAATTTGACAACATCTCATTTGAGGAGGTAATTGATAAAAGACTGAAGGTCATGGATTCGACAGCTTTTACAATGTGCCGCGAGAACGATATGCCCATTGTTGTATTCGATATGAATGTGCCCGGCAACCTGATGAAAGTTGTAAAGGGAAATGCAATCGGCACTCTTATTTGTAACTGAATAACATAATTTTAAATTCAATTTTATTACTTTTGTTTTCCTGCGTAAGAAGTTTAATAACTTTTGCAGTAAAACGCGGATAATAAGTTCAAACCTAACCTCAGTCGCGACGTATGAATGAAGAAGTAGAACTCGTTATAGAAGAAACAAAAGACAGGATGCAGAAAGCTCTTGAGCATCTCGAATATGAACTTGCAAGGCTTCGCGCAGGAAGAGCAAATCCAATTCTTCTCGATGGCATCACAGTCGATTATTACGGTGTAAATTCACCTTTATCGCAGGTTTCAAATATCAATACCCCTGATGCCAAAACAATTCTTATCCAGCCATGGGAAAAGAATATGCTGGGGACTATCGAAAAAGCAATACTTGCCGCAAATATCGGATTAACGCCGATGAATAACGGCGAGGTGATCCGTATCAGCATCCCGCCTCTTACCGAGGACAGACGGCATCAGCTTGTCAAACAGGTGAGGAATGAAGGGGAAACGGCAAAGATAAGCCTCAGGAATGCCCGAAAATGGGCAAATGATGAGCTTAAGAAAATGCTTAAAGACGGCCTTCCTGAAGACATTGAGAAAGATGTCTCCGAGAACATACAGGAAATGACACATGATTTTTCTGCTAAAGTGGATAAGGTAATGGCCACCAAGGAAAAAGAGGTGATGACAGTCTGACCTGTCTTTCCTGAATTCATTCAATATATAACGCCCTTAAGTCCGGAAGTACAGTTCCTGCATATTTCTATTGATTTTCTGCCGGACAGGACAGCCTTCCGGAAAGCCCTGTATTTTTCACCATGCCATATCGCCCTGAATGAGTCTCTGGTCAGATCGCCCATAATATGATCAGCATCCTTGTCAAAACAACATGGGATCACTTTCCCGTCCCAGGTAACCACAGGATTCAGATATAGCCTGAGGCACCTGTCAGGAAGAGTACCCTTTACCGTTGCCTCTTCCCCGCTTCCCGTATAACGTCTGAATTTTTCCATTGAAGGCATCCATGAATATGTGTCTTTCACCGAAATAACCTGCATCGACTTCAGGCGCAGGTTCGCATTTACCTCATCAGCAAATTTTTTCGCCTCACCAGTCTGATGCTCATTGAACCTGTTCACAAGAAACTGTATTTCAAGCTTCATAGGCGATCCCGACGATTTTATGGAAGATGAAACGCTCCTGATCCCACTCACAACTTTGTCAAAATCCCCGTTAAGCCTGTACAGCTTATAGGTATCGCGGGTCATCCCGTCGAGCGAAACTATCAGCTTATGGATACCCGACCGTGCTATCTTATCAGCATCAGCCCCATCAAGAAAGTGCCCGTTCGTTGAAACAATTATCCTCACGTCGCCCAGGGAATGCGTGAATCTGAAAAAATCGGGATGCATCATGGGTTCGCCCTGAAAATACAGACTGACATAATACAGGTAAGGCCTCATCTCCGCCAAAATACCTTCGAAAAGCGCAAGGTCCATGAAACCACGTTCCCTTGTCATCAGGCCTGATCCTGAGGCACATTCCGGACAACTAAGATTGCAGTGATTCGTAAGTTCAAAAGAGATTGCCGGAGGCATCCCTGTAATGACAGGCCTCCTTAACATTATGCCCGCCAGGAATGAAGATCCTGCTCCCACTGAATTTGCTGCCTTAACAAACTGACGGACCATATGTTATTATTTAAATATGACGGAAAGTTAAAAATAATCAGAATTAGTCATAGGGTAAAGTTGGCTCAAACTGGTCATAAGGCTGAAAAGAGGAAATAAAACCTTTGAAAAGATTGAAATAATTGCTAACTTAATGATTTAATGCCATGAAAACTTTAAAAATTTATTCACTCGTAACACTACTGCTGCTTCCGGTATTTTTTGCCGGAACAATTTATGCAGGAACTGCAGCCGGGAAGAAAACAAACGAACAGCAGGAAACTCTCACATTTAAGGGAAAGGTTGTCGATGCTGAGAGTGGAACACCTCTGGTTTTTGCCACTGTTGCAGTAAAGGAAACAAATGTTGCCACAATCACCAATATCGATGGTGAATTTTCAATCAAAGTTTATGAAACTCAGACTTCTAAGAATCTCGAAGTAACTTACCTGGGTTATAAGAACAAAACAGTTCCTCTGACGGATCTCAGGATCGACGGTTATAAAAATGTAATATCAATGTCGCCGGCTCCTATTCCGATCAAGGAGATAATTGTCAAACCCATCGATCCCGAAGCGATTGTCAGAAACGCGATCAGTAAAATAGGAAGGAACTATGTCGATGAGCCAAACCTTATGACTGCATTCTACAGGGAAACCATCAGGAAAAACCGTACTTACGTATCTATCGGGGAGGCTGTCGTTGAGATCTTCAAGGCGCCTTATAACAGCGATATCCGTTTCGATGGTGCGAGGATTTACAAGGGAAGAAAAGGATCGGATGTTGAGAAGATGGATACAGTCCTCTTCAAACTGCAGGGTGGTCCAGTAACAGTTTTACAGCTCGATATTGCAAAAAACACCGAGGATATACTTACCCTGGATGCAATGAAATATTATGACTATACATTATCGACTGTTGTTGAAATAGACGACAAGCCGCACTATGTAATATCATTCAAACAGAAACCCTCTGTGGATAATCCACTTTTCCTCGGAAACCTTTATATAGAAACCACAACAAATGCAATAACAGAAGCCGAATTTGGTTTTAACCTCGAAAACAAGGATGCAGTTTCAACAATATTCATTAAGAAGAAACCTCTCGGCATGGAAGTGACTCCGGAAATTGCTTCTTACAGGGTCAAATACCGTGAACAGGACGGGAAATGTTACTTCACATACTCGAGGGCTGAGGTCAAGTTCAAGGTGAACTGGAAACGCAAACTTTTCAACACATATTATACAACAATGTCGGAGATGGCAATTACCGACCGTACAAACGAAGAGGTAATAAAGATCCCGGGTAAGGAAAAATTAAGATATACAGATGTATTCTCTGATAAGGTTGAAGCATTCACCGATCCTGGATACTGGGGCGACTACAATGTTATAGAACCTGATCAGAGCATAGAATCGGCAATACGCCGCCTGAGCAGAAAACTTAAATTCAGCGAAAGGGAGAACGAATAAAAGTACAGGGCAGAATATGCTAACAGATACTGAAATCATAAGGAGGATCAGAGAGGGTGATGCACGACAGTTTGAATCACTGTTCCGGTCCTCCTATGTTTCACTTGTAAGATATGCCCGGACACTCGTTAAAGATCAGGATGCTGCCGAGGAAATAGTCCAGGATCTGTTCTACAGACTCTGGCGTAACAAAGAAAAGCTTGAAATTGAAAGTTCATTGAATGGTTATCTTTACAGGGCTGTACATAATCTCTGCCTCCATTATATAGATCATAACATGGTGGTTGAGAGGTATGCCCGGGAAATGGCTTTCCGAACGGAAGAATCGCCTGAAAGTCCTGCCGACATTGTCAGTTACAGGGAACTTCAGGCGAAAATTGCCAGGATCCTCGAAAGGCTGCCCGAAAAATGCGGAAAAATTTTCTGCATGAGCAGATTTGAAGGATTGAAATATTCAGAGATCGCCGAGCGGTTGTCTGTTTCGGTCAAGACAGTCGAAGCCAACATGGGAAGAGCACTTAAGGAATTCAGAAAAGCACTCGCGGAACAATGAAAGGAAAAGAGAACATAGACAAATACACTGATAAGGAGTGGGAAGAACTTTCCTCACTTCTTTCAGGAGAGGAGAATGGAAACAGGGATCTGCTGAGCCGTTTTTCGGCTGATGACAGACTGAATACAATTAAATACTGGAAAGAGCTCGGAGAGATGAATAACGAAAAGGAAATTGATGTAGACAAAGCCTGGACTAATCTTCATGCCAGGCTGAGCGGCGACGGTCTTTTGCCCGGCACGAAGATTATAAGAAGAAGTTTTGTGCAAACAATGTTTTTCAGGATTGCAGCCGTGATATTGCTGCTTCTCGGATTTGGAACAATGCTGGTGTTGCTTGATGGAAAGTATATGCCCGGCCGTAAGATTACCGTGGCTACTGCATATAACGAGAAAAACCTTCAGGTTACCCTTCCCGACGGAAGCAGTGTCATACTCAACCACAATACAACGCTGGAATACAGGCACAATTTCAGGAAACACGGGAGAAAGGTCACTCTCAAAGGTGAGGCTTTCTTTGATATCACCCCCGATGCTGAGAATCCTTTTACAATAGATGCCGGAAATGCAAGCGTAAAGGTTGTCGGAACATCATTCAATGTAATCACTAACAATGCCGATTCGGCAGTTGAAGTATTCGTAAAGACAGGGAAGGTAATGGTTACCGATAATGAAGGAACGAGGAACATAATGCTCGATCCGGGATATATCGGAACGATGGGAAGCCAGGATTCCGGAAAATTTCTTAACGAGGACCAGAATTATATGGCATGGAACAGCGGCATACTTATTTACGACGGACAACAGCTTGATGTGGTACTTAAGGATCTGAGAAGAGTATACAATATGGATGTCGTTGCCGATGATCCCGAAATCCTCGGAAACACCTGGACAACAAACGGCCCGCTGGATAATCAGCCCGGGGAAACAATTATCAGGCTAATTTGTAGTAGCTTTAACCTCAGTTATTCAAAAGATGGCAGCGTTTACCATCTTTCAAAAAAATAGCTAACCGGTTATCTTATGTCTGCCAACAATGGCATTATATTCAAATATATATCAGCCATTGCATTGTTGATATTACTTGTGCCATCCCCGGAGATACACTGCCAGGATGGCATTCTTGATTCTGCTTTCACTTTCAGGGCCGGGACAATCAGGACTGTAAACGCCCTTAATCTTATTACAAGGCAGACAGGATATCATTTTACATACGACAGCAGGCTTGTTGATCCCGGGGCTAAGTCGGAAATGAATTTCCGGCAGACAAAACTCAGGTTGATACTCGACAGCATAATCGGAAAAGATTCTGTTGTTTACTCAGTCATCGATCAGTTCATAATAATTTCAAGGGAGATACAACCGCCTCCTCCCCCATCAATCCGTGACACTACGGGTGTAAAGGAAATCAACATCATCTCCGGCATCATCATCGACAGCGAATCTTCAGAAGCTCTTCCTTATGCTACTATTGCACTTAAACTCAACGGGAGAGGCACAGTGTCGAATAATAACGGCGAATTCGGGTTAAAGCTTCTTCCCGGCGACCATGCCGATACAATAGTAGTATCCTATCTTGGCTATTATGCCCGGGAGATACCTGTGATACAGTCGCTTGGAAGTGATTTCATCGTGGAGATGAAAAGGGAATTCATTTCAATCCCTGAAATAATAATAAAAAACCAGATCCCGCAGGAGATTATCTATAAAACCCTTTCAGGGATTCCCCGGAATTATGGCAACACTCCGGCCGGAATGACAGCATTCTACAGGGAAGGTGTACTCAGGAAATCGCAGCTTCAGACATATTCCGAAGCGGTGCTGCAGATCTTTAAAAGCCCTTATACAGCCACTCTTCTTAACGATCAGATAAAAGTGCTGAAGAGCAGGAAGATAGAAAATGTAAATGTGAGCGATTCGGTAACTGTCCGTCTTAAAGCCGGCCTCAGCACCTGCCTCGAACTCGACGGTATAAGGAATTCCTTCGATTTCCTTTCCCGCGGCACCGGTATTGAGGATTACAGCTACAGGCTTACCGACATTGTGTCGTATGATGATGAGTCGGTCTTCGAAATTGAATTCGGTCCAAGGGAAGGAGCCGAAATACCAATGTTTAAAGGATCGATGTTCATAAACACAACTGATTATGCCCTTGTGAAGGCTGAATTCATGATAAACCCCGCTTATCTTCAGAAGATGAAGGGATCCTTTATCTCCAACCCCTCAAGGGATTTTACCACCTGGCCCGTTTCAGTAAAATATTCTGTCAGCTACCGTAAGATAGGCGAAAGATATTTCCTTAATCATGTAAGGGGCGATCTTGAGTTTCAGTCGAAACAGAAAAAACGCCTTTTCAATGCGGTCTTCAGCGTATTTTTCGAGATGGCAGTCACCAGCGCCGGCACTGAGAATATTGTAAGGTTCGACAGGGACGAGCTTGCTCCGGCACACGATGTATTCTCAAAGACAATAAGGGATTATGATCCGGTCTTCTGGGGCAGCCAGGATTTCCTTAAACCTGAGGAAAACCTTCTCCAGGCGCTTAAGAATATGAAGGTAAGGCTGCAGGAATTCTCGCAATGAAGAATTTCGGATTTCGGATTTTCGATTTCGGAATTATGGGATTTCGGATTTCGGAATTGTGATTTCGGAATTGTGAGAATTCGGATTTCGGAATTATGGGATTTCGGATTTCGGAATTGTGATTTCGGAATTGTGAGA
>CAZWHC010000005.1:304462-308121 GCA_964633505.1 uncultured Rikenellaceae bacterium
ATTCGGATTTCGGATTTGTGATTTCGGATTTAAGTAGTTGCCAAATCCGAATTTGAAAATCCGAAATCCGAAATAATGTCAGTATTTGTCAATAAGCTTATATAGCTCAGTAAGATCAGGCGTGAGTACAATATCTGTCCTCCTGTTTTTCTGGCGTGCTTCGGGGGTATCTGCAGCCTCAACCGGTACATACTGGCTCCTTCCCGAAGCTGTAAGACGGGATGGCGTTATCTTTGCGCTTTCAAGCAGTACCCTTACCACCGTTGTGGCCCTTTTTACGCTCAGGTCCCAGTTATCCTTAAGCTGACCTGAACCCGGATTATATGGTACATTATCGGTATGTCCCTCGATAGTGATCTGTATTCCGGGGTTCTTTTCGAGGACGGCGGCAAGTTTTTTCAGGGCATTCCTTCCGTTGGCGTCGATATCCCAGCTTGCAGTTTTGAATAACAATTTTTCCTCGAGCGAAACATATACCTTGCCGTTCTTATTGGTGACAGTGAGACCGTTGTTCTCAAATCCGAGAAGCGCTTCGGATACCTTGTTTTTAAGATCACCTGCAATTTTTTTCTGTGAATCGAGTACTTTCTGAAGGTCGGCAAGTGTGGCGTTCTTCCTTTCAAGCTCCAGTGTCAGTTCATCAAGGGAAATCTTTTTAAGATCCAGCGATTGTTCAAGCTGGCGGAGTACATCTTCCTTCTGCTTAAGGTTATCCTGTGCCGACTGCAGCTGGGTAAGCAGCTTACGGGTCTCAGCCACGTTACCCCGAACAAGTTCATCCTGGGCGTTCTGTAGGTCATTGTATCTTCCGGTGATAACACCCAGCTCTTCCCTGGCTTTGTTACGTTCAATCTCAGCGGCGGCAAGATCCTGGCGTATTTTTGCCATATCCTTTTCAAGGGTGGATAATTTCATCTCCGAATCCCTGTTCTGCATTGAAAGGGTAAGGTTTGCAGCCTTCAAATCATCACGCTCCATCATGTTCTGCCTGTTCATAAATTGCATTTCCCTGTATTTTTTTCCTGAAACGCACGACAGCATGAGGCTGACAGAAATCATCACAAGCAGCAGATTAAGTCTTATTTTCATGTTATGAAAGGGATTTAGATTTTTCATTCCAGGGTAAAAATAAGAAAATCCGCTATAAGGCTGAGCAAACATAAGGGAATAATAATTGTTATATTTGCATGCTATTTTTTACTTGTTTTCAGAATGAATCAGGAGGAGAATCTTCTCTTTAAAATTTCCACACCCGAGGACCTTAGAAAACTAAATCCTACCGATCTTGTAAGGGTAAGTTCCGAATTACGCCAGTTCATCATCGAAATGGTAAGTAAAAATCCGGGGCATCTGGGCGCCAGTCTGGGAGTTGTAGAACTCACGGTGGCACTCCATTATGTATTCAATACTCCTTACGATAAGATAATATGGGACGTGGGGCACCAGGCCTACGGGCATAAGATTCTTACTGGCAGGAGAGACAGGTTCTCAACCAACAGGATGTACAAGGGGATCAGCGGTTTCCCTAAGATGTCTGAAAGCGAGTACGATGCCTTCGGGACTGGTCATTCCAGCACATCGATCTCGGCAGCCCTCGGGATGGCTGTTGCAGCAAAACGAAAGGGAGAGAAGAGGCATGTGGTAGCAGTCATAGGTGATGGCGCCATGACAGCCGGTGAGGCTTTCGAAGGCCTCAACAATGCAGGCATTGCAAAATCGGACCTGCTTGTAATTCTGAACGACAATAACATAGCTATCGACCCCAATGTCGGAGCCCTTAAGGAATACCTTATAGATATTACTACAAGCGGTACCTATAACAGGTTCAGGAACAGGATATGGAACCTGTTGGGACGTTTCAACAAGCTTGGCCCGAATGCCCGCACCCTTGCCAGTCAGCTCGAAGCCGGATTCAAGAGCACCATCCTTGATAAAAGCAACCTCTTTGAAGGGCTTAATTTCAGATATTTCGGCCCTATCGACGGGCACGATATATTACACCTGACCAGCGTTCTCGAGGACCTGAAAAGGATCCCCGGTCCCAAACTCCTGCATTGCCTAACCGTAAAAGGTAAAGGTCTTAAGCCGGCCGAGGAAAACCAGACTGCATATCATGCTCCGGGTAAGTTCGACAGCAGGACAGGCGTCATTATAAAAACCTCAAATACGGGGACTCCGCCTACGTACCAGGAGGTTTTTGGGAAAAGCCTCCTTGAACTGGCCCGAAACAATGAGAAGATTGTGGGAATAACGCCTGCCATGACGACAGGATGTTCAATGTGCATTGTTAACGAGGAACTCCCCGACAGGATTTATGATGTCGGCATTGCCGAGCAGCATGCAGTCACCTTTGCCGCCGGCCTTGCGACTCAGGGAACCATCCCCTATTGTAACATATATTCTTCTTTTATTCAGAGAGCCTATGACCAGGTCATTCACGATGTGGCGTTGCAGAATCTGCATGTAGTATTCTGTATCGACCGCGGAGGGCTTGTAGGCACTGACGGGGCGACGCATCATGGATTTTTTGACCTTGCCTTTATGAGGTCGATCCCGAATATGATAGTCGCAGCCCCGATGGACAGTCTGGAGTTACGTAATCTGCTTTATACAGCGCAGCTCGAAAAAAATGCAAGGCCTTTTTCGATACGTTACCCCAAAGGCAACGGCATGGTTACTGACTGGCAGAGACCTTTTGAAGAAACGGAGATCGGCAGGGCGCGGCTAATCAGCGAAGGCAGTGATATTGCCGTTTTGAGCATAGGTCATCCCGGAAATTTTGTCGTTGAAGCAGCCGCAAAAGTTGCCTCTGAAGGGATAACTGTGACTCACTGGGATATGAGGTTTCTGTCGCCCCTCGATGCTGAGGCTCTGCATTCAGTCTTCAGTAAGTTCAGGAATATAATCACTGTTGAGGACGGAGTTCTGAAGGGAGGACTTGGAAGCGCGGTCATTGAATTCATGTGCGACAATGGATATAATGCAAGGATAAGAAGGCTGGGGATTCCCGATTATTTTGTCGAGCACGGCACGCAGGATGAGCTTATAAAAGAATGCGGGTTTGATGCCGGAAGTATAGCTGCTGCCATACGCGAAATGGTGGCAGGAGGAAGGTGAATGCGGCGTGCGGCGTGCGGCGTGCGGCAGGCGGCGTGAGGTGTGAAGTTTACAGAGTTGGCAGACGGTTGGCAAACAAGTAATTCGCCAGCACCCAGCACCCAGCAACCAGCAACCAGCAACATGCAACCAGAAAGTTGTCAGATGGCAAAGGCAGAAGGTTAAAGGCAAAAGGCAAAAGGAAAAGGTTGAAGGATAAATAAGTCAAAAATTTATTTTATTTTCGCAAGCCAGCAACTGCAAAACTGCAAAACTGCAAAACTGCATAACTGTATAACTGCATAACTGCATAACTGCATAACTGCATAACTGCATAACTGCATAACTGCATAACCGCATAACCGCACAACTGCAGAACATTTTTTGCCCGGATGGCGGAATTGGTAGACGCGCTGGTCTCAAACACCAGTGGCAGCGATGCTGTGCCGGTTCGATCCCGGCTCCGGGTACTGCGTCCTCCGAAGCCTTGGCGAAGGAGGACAGAAAAAGAGCCCTCTTTCGCTAAAGCTTCAGAGGACAGAGTGAGAGCGAGAGCGAGCACT
>CAZWHC010000006.1:0-289503 GCA_964633505.1 uncultured Rikenellaceae bacterium
ATGAAAAATTCTGGCCCTTTAATTTGTTTTTCAACATAGAAGGGCCACAGAGTTAACTATAATTTTCTCTGTGTCTCTCTGTGCTTCTCAGTGTCTCTCTGTGTAATAAAAGATCTTTTATTTTCTTGTGATTATAGCTTTACCCAGACGTTACCCCTGCTGTTCGATTCGACAACAGAATGGATGAATTTCATCCCCCTGACGCCATCATGAACTGTCGGGAACTCCCCGGGAGTGTAAGCCTCACCCCTTATCGATTTTGCAGTACCTTTATATATATTGGCAAGCGCCTCATAAATTCCTTCAGGATGCCCCGAGGGCATCGTATGGCTGCTCTCGGCAAGCTTTTCATTGTACCCGTGAGCCGGTTTGAATATCTTAGTGGGTTCAGTATCGCTAAGCATATAAAGATAATTGGGATTCTCCTGCCCCCATTTCAGGCTTGCCTTTGACCCGTAAACTGCAATTGTAAGACAGTTTTCCTCTCCTCCGCATACCTGGCTCGACCTTATGACTCCCTTGAGGTTTTTCCCGAAGCGCAGCAGTACTGTACCGTCGAGATCAAGTTTTATATCGTCCTTTACCGGGCTGAGATCCGAAAGTACTTCTTTTATCTCCAGTCCTGTCGTATACTCTATCAGGTTGAATGCATGAACACCGATATCCCCCATGCAGCTGCTTACTCCTGCATGCTTTGGATCGAGCCTCCAGACACCGGTGATCCTGCTTTCTGTTCCGTGAATTATCGAGTTTATCCATCCCTGGTAATACTGTGCATCAATACGCTGAATCGTTCCAAGGACTCCGCTGGCTATCAGATCCCTCATCTGCCTTACCATCGGATAACCCGTATAAGTATGTGTAAGTGCGAATGTCCTTTTGTGTTTTTTAACAAGCCTTTCGAGGTCGAGCGATTCTTCAACTGTCATTGTCATGGGTTTTTCGCAAACAACATGAAATCCGTTTTCCAGAAGGCTTTTGGCGAACTGATAGTGAAGGGCGTTTGGGGTGACAATTGCCACAACTTCCATTCTTTTACCGGCAGGCATCTTAAGTTCGGCTGCAATCATTGCATCCACGCTCTCATAGCACCGGTCGGCGCTGATACCTTCCTTTTGTGCAAATTCCCTGCTTTTCCCGTAATCGACATCAAAAACACCTCCGACAAGTTCAAAGTCGTTGCAAATACGTGAAGCACGCCTGTGGGCATCACCAATGAATGCACCAATGCCGCCTCCTATCATTCCCATTTTTATTTTTTCCATAATTCTATGTTTATAATTTAAAGTACTTTAACCGCAAAGTTCGCAAAGTAATTTACTTATTTCCATTTCTTTACGCTCTTTGCGGTTTAACGATTTCAACTTATTAATCAAACATTTGAAGCAAATTAAACAGGTCCTGGTTGAATTTCATTTATCAAATGCTGCATCAAATGCAATGTTTGACGGAGCAAAGTCGACCGCCTTTACAAACTCACAGGCCTCGGCTGCCCCATGTTCGCGATCCATGCCGCTGTCTTCCCACTCAACCGATAACGGTCCCTTATAGCCGATCCTGTTAAGCGCCCTTATTATCTCCTCGAAATTGATATTCCCTCTTCCCAGACTTCTGAAATCCCAGTAGCGCCCTCTTGTCCCGAATTCGGTATGTCCGCCGAAAACACCGGCTTCAACCGGAACATCCGACCAACCTGCATCTTTCATGTGTACATGGAAGATCCTTTCGCTGAAAGTATAAATAAATTCAACATAATCGACACCCTGATATCCGAAATGCGACGGATCATAATTAAAACCGAATGCACTATGGTTATTAACTGCCGCCAAAGCCCTTTTTGCCGATGCAATGTCGAAGGCAATCTCTGTAGGATGGACCTCGAGGGCAAATTTTATCCCGAGTTTTTCATAAGCATCCAGTATTGGCAGCCATCTGTCTGCAAACTCACTGAATCCTTTGTCGATCATTCCCGGAAGGATCGGAGGAAATGAATATACAAGATGCCATACAGGGCTGCCTGTAAATCCGTTAACTACAGAAACACCGAGACGCCGGGCCGCTTCTCCTGTTCTTATCATCTCTTCCGCAGCACGTTTCCTGACGCCTTCCGGATCGCCGTCGCCCCATACATGCTCAGGCACAATGGCTTTGTGCCTTTCATCTATCCTGTCGGCAACAGCCTGACCAACGAGATGATTTGATATTGAAAAGACCTTAAGCCCGTATTTCTCAAGGATCTCCCTTTTTGCTGCACAATAATCCTCATTTGCTTTGGAGACCTCAAAGTGATCGCCCCAGCATGCAAGTTCCAGACCATCATATCCGAATGATCTGGCTTTCTGACATACAGTCTCAAAAGGTAAATCTGCCCATTGTCCTGTAAAAAGTGTTACCGGTCTGCTCATAGTTGGTGGTGTTTAGTGTTGTTTAAAGTATTGTTGTATATAATATGGCCATGTCAGTTGCTGGTTGCTGGTTGCTGGTTGCTGGGAAATCCGCATTGTTTTGTTGGTTCTCGCCTTTTCGCCCTCTCGCCCAATCTCTCCCTCAACTCCGCACACCGCACGCCGCACGCCGCATAAACACATGCTAATATAAGAAAATCCTGAGCACCAAACTGACAGGTTCGGTCAGAAATTCTTTACTTTGCAGATATTCTACAACATAAAAATCATGACAGACATAGAGAAAATCTTATTAAACCGGAGAACCATACGAAAATATACCCGGCAACAGGTGCCCGATGATCTTCTTGACAGGCTTCTGATGGCTGCATGCCGTACATCGACGACTGGCAATATGCAGGTCTACAGCATCATAGTGACAAGAGATGAGGAAATTAAAAAGGATCTGCTTCCTCTTCATTTCAATCAGAAAATGATCACCGAAGCGCCGGTCGTGCTTACATTCTGTGCCGACTTCAACCGGTTCAATCACTGGTGCTGTCTGAGTAACGCAGAACCAGGTTATGATAATTTCCTTTCATTCATGACGGCTGCAATTGATGCATTGATTGCAGCACAGACCCTTTGTGTTGCTGCTGAATCGCAGGGCCTTGGCATATGTTATCTCGGAACGACAACTTATATGGCTCACAAGATTATTGAGGTGCTCAGGCTTCCGAAAGGTGTGGTGCCTGTAACCACAATTACACTGGGATGGCCGGCTGAAATTCCTGAACAACCCGACAGGCTTCCTCTACATGGTATTGTACACAGGGAAATATATTCGGATTATACAGATTCGGATATTGAGAAAATATACTCTGCAAAAGAAGCCAGGGACGATTCAAAAAGCTTCATCGCAGAAAACAATAAAACAACCCTTGCCCAGGTGTTTACTGATGTCAGATACAAAAGGGATGATAATACGGCTTTCTCAAAGGTCCTGCTTCAGGTCCTGAGAGACCAGGGATTCATGAATAACCAGGAGACGGCAGGTGGTATGTGAGTAGTGATTGGTGAGTGAAAACCACGCAACCAGCAACCTGCAACCAGCAACCAGCACCCAGCACCCAGCACCCAGCACCCAGCAACATGCAACTATATAAAGGGTATTCCAAGTGCTTCTGCAATATCTTCAATATCTTTAATGACAGCCGGTACAAGTGATATTCCGTTCTTCCTGATCATCTGCTCTGCTTCGCGTTCCGGATCTCCAGGGATAAGGACTTTTTCCTGACCTTCGGCGGGTTTAGCCGACCTGAATGTTTCAATCCAACTGTCCATCTTGTTCAGGAACTCCTCCCTGGGCTGGAATGCATCTATCCTCATGGCGCCGAAGAAATGACCGGTTCCTTCCCCGACTTTCTTTTCAAGTACGGGAAGGTAGGCAACGCTTGGCGGAACGAAGGGTCCGAAATTAGCACCACTGAAGACAGCAGAAAAAATATCAACGAGGGCTGTCATGCAGTATCCCTTATGACTGCCGTGCAGCCTGTCGCCTCCGAGAGTAAGCATCGATCCACCCGATTTAAGTATTGAAGGATCATCGGAAGGTTGTCCGTTTTTGTCCTGGACAAACCCGTAAGCCACCTTTTCCCCTTTTTTTTCAGCAACGGCAAGCTTGCCCCTTGCTATCGGCGTTGTAGCAAAATCGGCAACCAGCGGAGGCTGGTTCATTGCAGGTATCGCCACCGCTACAGGATTCGTTCCCATCATCCTGCTTATTGAAAATGTCGGCGCCACAAGCGGATTCGCATTAGTAAGGCAAATACCGACCATATCTTCCTTCAGGGCCATCATTGCATAATAGCCGGCAATACCGAAATGATTTGAATTCCGGGTTGCCACCCATCCTGTTCCTGCATTTTTTGCCTTCTCAATGGCAATCTGCATCGATTTACGGGCAGCTACCATTCCGACAGCGTTATCGCCGTCAACTACAGCCGTACTCGGCGATTCATGAACTATCCTTACAACAGGTCTAACATTTATCCTGCCCGATTTCCATAGTTCATAGTAATCTTTTAGCCTTAGCATCCCGTGCGAAGAATGTCCGCGCAGCTCGGCCGCAAGAAAGACATCTGCAATTACCCGGGCATCCTCAGGGCTGCAGCCCATTTTTAAAAAGGCGTTCTGTGTGAAACCGTGTAAAAACTCGTAAGTGAACATATGTTATTTAAGATATTTTGTCGACTAATATTTGCTTTTCGTCTACTGTTTTATTCGTCATTTATAAACTATCGCCTGAAATCGGCAATCGAACGGCAATTATCAGATGACGACCATCGGGCGGCATTTTCCGGCGCTTACCTCCTTGCAACATTTGTAACATTTGCCTGCTGTGTCGGAGTAATTACAAGGTCGTTTATGCATACATGTCCCGGAAGGGTAGCACAGAAATAAATGACTCCGGCTATATCTCCGGCAGTAAGCGGATCGACGCCCTTGTAAACAGCATCCGCCTTGTCACTGTCGCCTTTGAACCGCACAATAGAGAACTCGGTCTCAGCCATACCGGGCGCAATATTGGTTACCCTGATGTTATGCTTCAGGAGATCTATCCTCATTGCCTTTGAAAGCGCATCAACAGCATGTTTTGAAGCACAATAGACATTTCCGTTCTCATAAACTTCCTTGCCGGCGATTGAAGAAATATTGAAAATATGGCCTTTGTTCCTCGATACCATAAGAGGGGAAACCGCGCGTGTGACATAAAGAAGCCCTTTTACATTGGTATCTATCATCCTGTCCCAGTCGTCGGCATCTCCGTCATCGATATGCGACAGTCCGGAAGCAAGCCCTGCATTATTGACAAGGATATCTATATTTTTCCATCCCGAAGGAAGCGTTTCTATTGCCTTAACTGTCTCTTCCCTGTTTCTTACATCGAAATTAAGTTTCAGGACCTTAATATTAAATTCCGATAATTCCTTTTCCAGTTCATCGAGACGGTCTTTTCTTCTTCCCGTAACTATGACATTATATCCGTTTGATGCGAATTTTATTGCTGTTGCCCTTCCAAATCCGGCTGTGGCGCCGGTAATCATTATAATCTTTTCCATCTGAACTTTAATTATTGTCAGGTAAAAGTATGAAACTCCTGATTATTGTCAAACCTTTTATAACAAATGAGAATATTGCTTTCGTTTCTGATGAAATAAAAAGAAGCCATCCGTATCAGTTACCGGATGGCTTCGTAATTGTTATTTAGCGCCCTTAGGCTTCTTTATATTACTTAACGTAATCTGCCTTCAGAAGAAATTCAGCGCTTTCCTTGATACCCTGGAGTGAAGTTTTAAGTTGTTCAGCTACTACTTTCGGATCGCGCTGACCACCAAATCCTGCACCTGCTCCCGGAGCGCCGCCCTGACGTGCCTGACCGCCCTGTGGCTGACCCTGACCCTGTGGCTGAGGCTGTCCTTGCGGACGTGCCTGACCCTGAGGACCCTGCTGACCGCCCATATTTCCCGAGCCTCCCTCTGACATCCTTTTCTTCATCTGTTCCATCATTGCCATCGACTGTGCCTTCTGTTCCGGTGTCATCTTAGCTTCCATTTCAACAAACCAGTCTTTATAACCGTTTTTGTAGAATTGTTCGAAAATGGCCTTATAATCGATTGTCCCGCTTTCCCCGATCACATAGTCGTCTTTAATATGAAGCAACTTGAACCTGTCGGCATATTTTTTCAGATATGCAACTGGGTCCTGACCTCCCACAGTGATCCAATAAACATCCATCTGGAAAAAAACTTTTGAAGGATCCGTATTGGCAATGAGAAAATCCTCAAAAAGCTGATCGGTTCCAGCTATTTTAGCAAATTCAAAGTTGTGATTGTGATAGCCGAATTTGATGCCTCTCTTATTGGCTTCGTCACCGATCTTGTTCATAAGATCGCATTCAGCCTTCAGTCCTTCGACATTTGATGACCACATATTCATCGGAAATACAACATATTTGCATCCCATTGCCTTATGATCGTCGAAAACCTTAGCCCATGCAGCAACAGTCCCTTCAACATCCTTGACATCAAATTTAGCACGTGCATGGCTTGATATTATATCGATGCCATATTTTTCAGCAAGAGCGGCGTAATCGGCAGGTTTGAAACCTGCAACAGTGCCGTTTCCAGCATTGTAGTTCGATATTTCCATAACAACATAGCCATCATCAGCAAGGGCTTTGAATGAGCCTTCAATATCCGACTCGAGGCCTTTAACGGAATAGGTGGCAATGCCGAGTTGTTTCTTTTGAGCAGCATACCCTGTAAATGCAACAGATGTTACAAACATGACAAGTATCGCTGCAGCAGCTAATTGTAAGATTCTTTTCATAATGTAATGTTTATTGGTAAATTAATTAAAGTTTAAGGTGTTACAATGGTTTGCAGGCCTGTACCGGCCTTTTCTAAGGCAACAAATGTAGCACTTTAAAGACAGGTAAAAATGAAAAATTATTCCCGTTGATGAAAATATTTTCGCCTTCCCCGATTGTTTGTAATGTTACCACAATTGCAGTAAATAAAGGTTTCCGGATTGACTCCCGGGCCTCAAAAGAAAAATTATATGATGGATGATTGTTATTCGATTCACATATCTTTGCCTGATTGTTATTAAATAAAAGGTGGCGGCAACACATGGATAAAAGCACGAAGACCATAGGATCGATGTTCGATTCCATTGCTCACAGGTACGACTTTCTAAATCATTTTCTTTCATTCGGAGTCGATAAATACTGGAGAAGAAAGGCGGTCGGGATACTTACAGCCAGTTATCCAAATCCTTCGATACTGGATGTGGCAACCGGTACCGCCGACCTGGCTGTCGAGGCCGTCAGATCAGGAGCATCAAGGATAACTGGTATCGATATCTCTGAAAAAATGCTGGAAGCGGGAAGACAGAAGATAAGAAAAAAGGGTCTTGACGACAAAATAGATCTTATTAACTGTGAATCAGAAAACATATGCTTTGACAACAACACATTCGATGCTGCAATGGTGGCATTTGGAGTAAGAAATTTTTCAGATCCTGTGAAAGGTCTTTCCGAAATGAAAAGAGTGGTCCGGCGTGGAGGAATGGTTCTGGTACTTGAATTTTCAAAACCTGAAAGCGCTATTTTCAAACATGTTTATAACTTTTATTTCAGAAATCTACTGCCATTCACCGGGGCTGTGTTCTCAGGGAAGAAAGAGGCTTATAGTTATTTGAATCAATCGGTTATGGAATTTGCAGACAAGGAAAAATTTGTCGGAATGATGATTGAGGCGGGGTTGTCGGAGATTAAGCAAACCCGCCTGACGTGGGGTATTGTTACAATTTATACAGGGATTGCGAAATAAATGCAATATTTATTTTTTTATCAAGTTATAAAGAATATTGCCTGTTGCCGGAAAGGATTGCTTTTTTAATGATTCGGATCAGCAGAACTGTTGAAATGACAAAAAAAGTTAAGGAATAATCAAATCAAATTACCGCTGGGATTATTTGAGAAAAAGACTCCAATATATAATATTTACAGGTCTGCTCCTCCTGTTCCACATTGAATCCTACGGCCAGAAGCAGAAGCCGAAAAACGATTCGTGGTACGATGATAAGCTTCTTCATTTTGGCTTCAGCATCGGCATGAACCTAATGGATTTTAACATAACGCCCAGCAAAATACCTCTACCTTCCGATCCGCAGAAATATCTTAATCCGGAGGTTTCAATACTTAATCCCGGTATAAATATCCAGATTGTGACCAACTTCCGCCCGGCCAAATATTTAGACTTCAGATTCCTCCCGGGTGTTTCTTTCGGACAAAGGAACCTACGGTACTACACAATACAGCAGACTGAGGACGGAGATGTCTATGAATCGATATATAACGATAAACAGAGAGTCGAATCATCATACCTTGAATTCCCTTTCCTCCTGAAATACAAGGGCGACAGGCTCAATAATATCCGGCCATATGTTATTGGAGGACTTAACTTCAGGTACGACCTTGCAGGGAAAAAAGAATACGATGATGAAAGACCTGTATATATAAGGCTGAAAAGGTCGGACATTTATTACGAAGCCGGCGCAGGTCTAGACTTTTACCTGCCTTATTTTAAATTTTCAGTAGAACTGAAAATGTCTAACGGATTAAGGGACATGGTGGTTCATGATCCGGCTCCGGGTTTCCCCGAATATGCAAACGCCATCGAAAAGATGAGATCGCAAATATGGATTATTGCATTCCATTTTGAATAGCAATGCCGAAAGTTGTAAATCTGAATCTCGATCCTGAAATCGCTGCCGACGAAAGGGCGGTTCTTAAGTACGCCGCACGGCAGGCAGGGATAAAACCTTCAGATGTCTCTTCCGTAAGGATCCTTCGAAGATCAATTGATGCCCGCAGGAAAAATATAATTGTAAACCTCGAGGCGGAGGTTTTTTCCCGGGATGAGAAATCGACTCCTTCAATATCTCCGTTTATTCCCGGGGATGTCAGAAAGAACCGTGAGGTTCTGATAATCGGTGCAGGACCGGCTGGATTATTTGCTGCACTCAGGCTTATCGAGCTCGGCATTAAACCGGTTATTATTGAAAGAGGCAGGGATGTGTCATCCAGGAAAAGAGATATCGCAAAAATCAGCCGTGAACATATTGTTGATCCCGACAGTAACTATTGTTTCGGGGAAGGCGGTGCCGGCACTTTTTCCGACGGAAAGCTATATACAAGATCAAAAAAGAGGGGCGACAACAGAAGGATACTTGAGCTTCTCTGCCTCCACGGAGCCGATGAAGGCATCCTTTATGAAGCTCATCCGCATCTCGGGACCGATAAACTCCCGGGTATAATTAAAAGCATAAGACGGACTATCATTGAAAACGGCGGAGTGATTCTTTTCGAAACCAGAATGACCGACCTTATCATTGAAAATGGATTTGTCAAAGGAATTATTGCAAACGGAAATGAGAAATATTTTTCTCAATCTGTAATACTTTCCACAGGTCATTCGGCGCGTGATATTTATTCTGTACTGCACCGCAATGGAATTCAGCTTGAACAGAAATCATTCGCCATGGGTGTGAGGGTTGAGCATCCTCAGGATCTTATTGATTCGATACAATATCATGGAAGTCCAAGAGGGTCCTTTTTGCCGGCTGCCTCCTACAGCCTGGTACGGCAGGTCGATAACCGCGGAGTATATTCATTCTGCATGTGCCCCGGCGGATTCATTGTTCCTGCTTCAACATCACAGGTTGAAGTTGTAGTCAACGGGATGTCTCCTTCAGGCAGGAATTCCCCATTTGCAAATTCAGGCATTGTAGCAGAGATCAGGCCTGAAGACCTTGCGGAATATTCACAATTTGGTGTGCTTGCCGGACTGAAATTCCAGATGGAGCTTGAAAGACTTGCCTGGGAACATAGCGGCAGAACCCAGCTTGCCCCGGCACAGAGACTTACTGATTTCCTTAAAGGGAAGGCTTCAGATTCACTGCCTCGTTTATCATATTTCCCGGGAGCAGTATCATCACCCATGCACGACTGGCTTCCGGCGATTATCGGGGAAAAGCTTCGGAAAGGTTTTGCTGAATTCGGAAAGATGATGAGGGGATTCATCACTGAAGAAGCTGTTATACTTGGTGTCGAGTCGAGGACCTCTTCGCCCGTTCGTATACCGAGAAATACCGTAACATTTGAGCATATTTCACTCCGTGGCCTGTATCCCTGCGGTGAGGGATCGGGTTATTCAGGAGGCATCGTATCTTCAGCGGTGGATGGAGTCAAGGCCGCAGAGGCTGTTGCTTTACAGCAGCAACCCGTCCATTAACCTGCAATTTACCGGTCATAATCTTCCGTTCACCATTTTTATCGTTATCTGGTCGTAATGATTTTGTCTCATTCCGGTTATACTAATATTTTTATTGAAAAATTACCCGATGACGGAATCATTTATCCTGGGATTGAGTAGCGGATCAGCCTGCCTTGTCACATGTGGAATGGTAATGTTTCCTTACCTGATGGCAGGTTCAGCCGGTGTAAAAAGGGTAGTGGTTGATGTAAGCATATTTTTACTTGTCAGGTTGGTCGTTTACCTTATCCTGGCTACACTCATATGGTATCTTGGTCAGCGGATTATTACTTCACCAATACTCAAAACATGGATTTCCGGCAGTTTATACATACTGTTTGCCATAATGCTGATCTGGTACAGCATTGGAAGGAACCGCTATAAAGAGTGCCCGGCAGGGATCATTTCCGAGGTCGAAAACAAAAGGATGATACCAGTCGTTCTCGGAGTTGTGAACAGCCTCGGATTTTGCCCAGCGCTCCTTCTGATGCTGACAAGGAGTTCGGGGGAGGATTCAATTTTAAAATGCTGGATGGTCTTTTTAGCTTTTTTTGCCGGATCATCATTATGGTTCCTGCCTTTACCACTGACAGGGAAACTCAGAAAAAAGAATATAATCAGGACGATAGGGATATTTGCTACAGCCCTTGCCGGTATAATATTCATTATTAAAGGTATAACAATAATTTTAGGAGGTCTGATATATGGATGATGGAACTTTAGTACTTAAACCAAACAAATCGGCAGGCAAGTCGTTGCTTTATACCCTGCCAATGCTCCTTATTACTTTTATGTTCATGACAGGAGGACGGCCCGATTTCTCAAATTCCGCACAGATTCTGGCACTAATGATAACATTTGCCGGTGTTAATGTGCTTTTCTTCCTGATGCATTTTACGGGAAAGACTGACAGGTACAGGGCAGTGCTTTTTATTGCCTTTGCCCTTTCACTCTCTTTTACACTGATCAGCAACATGCTGGAAACCAGAAGCTCAATGTCATTCAATCAGTCCGACATTCTTGAATGCAGGATCCCGTTCTGCCATCTTGTGATCCCCATGATGATTATCCCGGCGGCATTTACGGAATCAATAATCTTCCCTGGATCGATTATAGGAGGGTTTGCTGATATCGCTTCAATGGTTATACTGTGGCTTACTGCAACAATTGTCCTTGGAAGAGGTTTTTGCAGCTGGGGTTGTTTTTATGGAGGATGGGACGATGGCTTTTCCAGGATTCGCAAAAGAAGCATCGTTAAGAAAATAAGTGATTCATGGAAATGGATGCCGTTTGCAGTATTGTTTATGGTCGCAATTACCGCGGCTCTGACCCTGGTCCCAACCTATTGTGACTGGATTTGTCCGTTCAAGGCCGTGACAGAGTTTGAGCAGGTGACAGGGGTTGAATCGGCCCTCAAAGCCGGGGTTTTCATTTCATTGTTTGCAGGACTCGTGGTTGTGCTTCCCTCAACTACAAAAAAAAGGACCCAATGCAGTTTCCTCTGCCCTCTCGGCGCTATTAATTCAATATCCAACAAGCTTACTCCATTTACTGTTAAAATTGATAAAAACGCCTGTAGCGAATGCCTCAAATGTGTAAAGACATGCCCGCTTTTTGCATTGACACCGGCGAATATAAAAGAAGGACAGGCATCAATTTTCTGCAGCAAATGCGGCAAATGCATCGACATCTGCCCGAACAATGCCATTCATTATGGAATCAAAGGAGTGCCTGCAGGTACGCGAAAGAACTTTTCAAGAAACCTTTATTTATTTGTTTCATTTCTTTTCCTGGCTGTATTTTCCTCTGGTTCAATAATAAATACACTTCGTAAATTACTTGATTTTATCATCTGACAATAATGAAAAACATTAAATTAATTGCCGGTATTGCCTGGGCCGCAGCAGGCCTTCTTATTATTATACTGTTATTTCCCGGACTTGAGACTATGAGCGGAAAACTTGCCAACCTTCCTTTTATGAAAATCAATCCGAATTTCTCAGGAGGAGAAGTCGAGCGTCAGCTTGTTTCGCCGGTTTGCACCCTCGATATCAGAAGACCTGTTTTTGATGGCCTGTTCAGCGAAAGAAAGGAAGGATTCGTTCAGCTTGACTGGAGAGGTAAACTGCCGGGTGAGATTGAGGATTCGATAGATTATAATTTCGACTCCATACCTGATTTCTATATAAAAATTGATACAAAACAATCAGCGACATTCCTGAAGGCTGTTAATCCTGCAGTAAGGGATATTAATATATCGGCCGCAACCTCTTACGGATGGGCTGTCAGGGTAAAACTTATCCGCAACCCCTCATCCCTTCCGTCTGGCGAACTCTGAAAAGATCACAGCGGCAGCCATGCTTACATTAAGCGACTCAATTCCATAAGAGGCGCTTGTGAACTTCGGAATGTATATCTTCTTTGTGAAGAAGGGAGTCAGTTCATCAGAAATTCCTTTTGATTCATTACCAAGCACGATGACTCCTCTTCTTTCAAGAATCTCATCATATACAGGATTGCCTTCAAGAACGGCTCCAAAAACAGGAGCATCCGAATCAATGGCTTCCTTAAGGTAATCTTTAAGGTCAGTATAAAGGACTTCAACGTTGAGAAAAGCGCCCATTGTCGCCTGAATGACCTTCGGATTGTAGAGGTCGACACAATTGGGGGAGCAGACTATGTTTTTTATCCCGAACCATGCAGCTGAACGTATTATAGTACCCAGATTGCCCGGATCCTGAATAAAATCGAGAGCTACCGACAATCCCCCGAAAATTTTCCCCCGGTCGGGTTGTTTGTCAGGATAGGGCACAAGCGCCAGTGCATTGTGCGGAGCAGTAAGGGTGCTTATCTTTTTAAGATCATCATAATTGCAGGTTTCGATCTCCCCGATGAGATCCCTTTCAAAGGGCTTCAGCGACGAAATGAATTCCGGTTTGGCCGCGAGCAGTTTAAGCCTGACTCCCGCCCGGAGGCATTCCTTTACGATCTTATCTCCCTCCACAACGTATATCCTGCTTTCGTCTCTCTCCTTCTTTTTCTGAAGGGCCGCAATCTGTCTGATCCTGTTCTTGCTTATCATCTGCTTTTTATGTTAAGGACATGGCGAAGAATGGCGCCGTAATCAATATTGATAATAGGAGATTAAAGTTATTTTTTTATTATTGATATATTTGCTACCGGCATTCAGATACAAATTTTGAAAAAAAGCTGCTCAAATAAAAGAAATATTTTCTTAAGAGCTTTCCTGCTCCCTGTTTCGCTTGCCTTTCTTTTATTTTCGTGCAACCCGACCAAATATGTGCCTGAGGGGAAGACCCTCCTGAACGGCAATCATATCGCGGTAAACAGGCAGGGGATCACTGAACCCGAGCTTACTCCCTATATAAAGCAAAAGCCAAACAAAAAGATCTTTGGCGCAAGATTCCATCTCGGATTATATAATCTTTCGAATATCAACAAGGAAAAATGGCCGCATGGCTGGCTTCGGAACATAGGGGAGGAGCCTGTTATTTTCGACAGCCTTGATGCCGGGAAAAGCCGCGAACAGCTCATGACTTATATAAGCTCGAAAGGGTATTTTGACGGTACAGTGGCAGATTCGGTGAAGACAAATAAAAGAAAATCAGATGTCTATTATAATGTTAACCTCAAAACACCATACACTGTCCGTAACATTTATTACGAAATTGAAGATACCACAATAAGGGAACTTTTTTATTTTGATTCAATTAATTGCCTCATCCAGAGGGGGAAACCCTATGATGTGGATATCCTTCAGGCTGAGCTGACCAGGATTGAACGCTATATTAAAAATCATGGCTTCTATGGGTTCTCAACCGATTATGTATCGTTCAGGGTCGACAGTACAGTGGGGGAAAGGCAGGTTAATATTTATTACGATATCAGGGCATTTTCAAAGACCGACATGTATGGGAGGGTAACTTATTTTTCTCATCCAATCTACAGGATCAGGGATATTTACATTTATCCTGATTTTGTTCCGAAAGATGTTCTTGAAGGAGGGTCAGCCTATCTGAGCAAACTTGATACAGTTGGTTACAAGGGTTATTATTTTGTTACCTCACAGGCCAGGTCGCAGCTTAAATACGACCTTATACTGCAGTCGCTCTACCTTAAACCGGGGGCAGTCTACAATATTACAAACACCGAACAGAGCCAGAGTCACCTTATGGCGCTTAAAGCATACAGGCTCATAAACATATTTTTCAGCGAAACGGATAGTCCGGCAGAGACACCAGTCCCCGACCAGTTTCTTAACTGTCATATTCAGCTGACATTATTGAGCCAGCAGTCGTTCAACATCGAAATTGAGGGGACCAACACTGCCGGCGATCTGGGTGGTGCCCTCAACCTTATTTATCAGCATAAAAACCTTTTTCATGGCGCCGAACAGTTCAGTATGAAACTGAAAGGCGCCTTCGAGGCAATGACTCAGAAGAATGCAAGACTGAGAAGCACTCAGGAATATGGTATTGAAACGAGCCTCAGGGTACCCCGGTTCCTTTTCCCCTTCTTTAAAAGCGAAGAATTCGTTAAGAACTATAATCCGACATCAACTATACTGGCGGCATATAACTATCAGGATATGCCCTTCTATACAAGAACAATTGCAAACGCCACCTTCGGCTACAGCTGGTCGGGTCACCGTTACAGGTCGCATATCGTTAATCCGTTGCAGCTCAACGTAGTGAAACTTTTAAAGATAGATACCGCTTTCAGGGAAAAGATAGAGGCATCCTCATACCTGGCTTACAGCTACAGGGATGTGATGATACTCGGCGCCAGCTATTCCTTCATTTTCAATAACCAGAAGATCCAGAAATCGAGGGATTACTGGTTTGTCCGTTTGAATGCCGAGATGGCAGGCAATATGCTTTCTGTTGCAAGCAGGATGGCAGGCGCTTCGAAAACCGACGGATCGTACAGGATCTTCGGACAGCCTTTCGCCCAGTATGTGCGTACTGATCTTGATGCAAGGTATAATGTCGTCCTTAACGATGTAAGCTCTGTTGTCTACAGGGGATTTGTCGGACTTGGAATACCATACGGTAATTCAAAGGCCATTCCGTTTGAGAAACAATATTTCGGTGGCGGTGCAAACGGCATACGGGCGTGGCAGGTGAGATCGCTGGGGCCAGGTTCTTATGTCCCTGAGGAGGCCGAGTTCCTGAACCAGACTGCAGATATAAAACTGGAGGCAAACGCCGAGTACAGATTCAAGCTTTTCTGGATACTTGAGGGAGCAGTTTTTGTTGATGCCGGAAACATCTGGACCTTTAACAGGGACGCTGCGAGACCGGGAGCCGAATTCAGGTTTGATAAATTCCTGAAGGATATTGCTGTTGGCACAGGCACCGGACTGAGGTTTGATTTCAAATTTGTAACCGGCAGGGTTGACATGGGCGTTAAGCTCCGCGATCCATCAGCAGCAGAGGGATCAAGATGGATACTTTATAACAGGCCCTATAATTTCAGAAACGATTTCACCGTGGTACTGGGGATAGGATATCCATTCTGATCTGTTTTTCCTGCAATTCCTCTTTATTTTTGCCTTCAAACCCTTGATTTCCTTTGAAAAATGCATAAATTGCATCCAGTCTCCCTGCTTTTTACATAAATATGTCAGCTCTGAAAAAAATCGCCGGCAACTGGTTTGGTTATACAAGGAGGGAAAGAAGGTCAACCTTTATTCTTCTTGTAATCATTGTACTGGTATCAGGCGTAAGATACCTGGTTCCGTCGCGCAGAATTGAAATTGAGGAGATACCTGTCGACATTTCATATGCATCATTTGTCCAGGATACAGCATCGGTGGCAGTGCGAAGCAGGACGGCAACCGGAACAGTGAGGAGGCCTGCAGGCAGGAAGACGACGGCAGATCTCAACAGGAGTGATTCAGCGGCGCTTGTCGCTTTGCCGGGTATAGGCCCGGTTTTGTCGGCGCGTATTTTAAAATACAGGAATTTGCTTGGAGGTTTTGTATCTGTAAAGCAGCTGAAGGAGGTTTACGGGTTGCCTGAGGAGACCTATAATCTGATTTGCACAAGAGTTGTTGCCGATTCCCTGTCGGTAAGAAAGATAAGGGTAAACGAAGCTGAATATAAAGATCTTATAAGGCATCCGTATTTTAAAAAGAATGAGGTGGAGGCTATTATGAAGTACCGCCGGCTGAGCGGCAGGATTAACAGTGTTGAAGATATGATGAAAAACAATCTAATTTCTGAAGAAACCTGCAGGAAGATTAAATCGTACCTGGAATTCTGAAAAATAGTAAAACGATTGAGCATCAGCGCCATCTCCCCCGGGAGAGGGGGATAGGAGGGGGTGAGGCCGAATTAAAATTGAGTCGAATAAAAATCCTTTTGCAACCGGCCTCACCCCAACCCCTCTCCCGGGGGCGAGGGGCCTAAGAAGGTGAATGTTAATAACATCCGTTATGGTTAATTTAGGCAAATCGAAAATCAAGGATATGTACTATGGGGCAAAGCCTGAGATTTTCAGACTTGCTAATAATCATCGAAAGAATCCGACTGAAGCTGAAAAGATTTTGTGGAATTGCTTAAGGAAATTTCGTAATGAGGGTTTTATATTTCGAAGGCAACATCCTGTTGTGATTTTTATTGCTGATTTTTATTGTCATAAATTAAAGCTTGTCATTGAAGTTGATGGTGATTATCATTTAGAACAATCTCAATACTGTTATGATGAAAACCGTTCAGCCGAATTGGAAAGATATGGTATAACAGTTTTAAGATTTAAAAATGAAGAAATAATCCATAGCATTGATAAAGTTTTATCTGAAATCAAAAATTATATCGTGCAGCTATCATCCCCATCTCCCCCGGGAGAGGGGGACAGGAGGGGGTGAGGCCGAATTAAAATGAGTCGGATGCAAATCCATTGCAGCCGGCCTCATCCCAAACACCTGCCTGGAGGAGAGTGGCTTAAGATTTTAACCAATAATTAACACATAATTGTTTTGAAACGCAGTTTTTATTGCTTAACTTTAGTAAATCCGATTATGAGAAAAATCTGCATGAATAATATGTTAAATCAAGTAAATACTTTTTGTGATGTTAAAATTATTGCCATAAAAGCTTTGAAAAGTTTATTTCTATTTCTAACTTTGCGCCTCGTTTAAAAACAAGATTTCTGTTATGATTATAGTACCGTTAAAAGAAGGCGAAAACATAGAAAGAGCACTGAAGAAATTCAAAAGAAAATTTGAAAAGACTGGGGTAATCCGAGAATTACGTTCACGTCAGGCTTTTGTGAAGCCTTCCGTTCGCCGCAGGGAAGAGATAAAGAAGGCTGTATACGTTCAGAAGATGCAGGAAGGCGAAGAATAGTAGGTTCTTTCGCTTCTCTGAAAAAAATATTAATTGTTAAGGAGGTTCCTTTATGGATCATAAGGAATCATTCTTACAGTATCTCCGGGTTGAAAAGCGGTATTCGCCGCTCACTGTAAGATCTTATATTAACGATCTTGATCAATTTGAAAATCATCTGATTTACGGCGGTTTTTCAGGTAATCCATCCGATATTACAACAGGTGATATCAGGTCGTGGATAGTATCCCTCGTTGAAAAAGGCTATACTGCAAAGAGTGTTCACAGGAAAATATCATCCCTGAGGGTGTTTTACAGGTTTTTACTAAAAGGAGGGTATGTCACCAGCGATCCGGCAGCGAAGGTTGTACTTCCGAAGATAAGGAAAAGGCTTCCTGAATTTGTGGCCGAGACCTCAATGGACAAGCTTCTTGACGGCAACGAATTCGGCGGCGACTTCGCTGGAATAAGGAACATTGTGATTATAGAAATGCTTTACACCACCGGGATGAGGAGGGCTGAGCTGACAGGGCTGAAAGATACCGACATTGATATTCAGGGGGCGACGGTAAAGGTTACGGGAAAAAGGAACAAGCAGCGGATAATCCCTCTGTTGAAACCATTTATTCTGCGTCTTGAACAATATATTAAGGTAAGGAATGAGAATTTCCCCGACAGGGCCGAGGGATGGTTTTTTATTTCCGACAGGGGCAACAAGATGTATGATAAATATGTTTATAATACAGTAAGGAGATATCTGGCTATGGTAACTACAATTGAAAAAAAGAGTCCGCATATACTACGGCATTCATTTGCAACCCATATGCTGAACAGGGGTGCGGATCTGAATTCGATTAAGGAGTTTCTAGGTCATGCCAGTCTCTCGGCGACACAGGTCTATACCCATAATTCATTTGAACAGCTTAAGAAAATATATAAACAGGCTCATCCAAGGGCTTAATTATTAATTAATTAAACAGGAGGTACTACCATGAACATTCAGATTCATTCAGTGCGGTTTGATGCTGACAAAAAGCTAATAGATTTTGTTCATCAGAAACTGGAAAAAATTACCCAGCTTGGCGAAGGAGTTGTTAATGCTGAAGTGTACCTGAGGCTTGATAAGGATCAGGAGCGTAAGAATAAAATTAGCGAAATTAAGCTTGATTTAAGAGGTGGACCTTTGTTTGCAAGGAAGCAGAGCAAGACGTTTGAAGAGGCTACAGATCTTGCGATTGATGCCCTTAAGAAGCAGATTACCAAGTATAACCAGAAGAAGAGGGGCGACTAGCCTGATACCGTTCAAAAATAATTTGAATAATTTTGAAAAATGAAATTTTAATTCATACATTTGCAGACCGATTTTTAAGGGTGTTTTGTGCCTGATCGGGTCGTTCTTTAAATTGCCGATGTAGCTCAGTTGGCCAGAGCAGCTGATTTGTAATCTGCAGGTCGGGGGTTCGAATCCCTTCATCGGCTCTTGAGAGAGATGCAAATGTGTGTCAAAGGAGTTTGACTCTGTTTAGGGGGGAGATACCAAAGCGGCCAACTGGGGCAGACTGTAAATCTGCTGGCAAATGCCTTCGTAGGTTCGAATCCTGCTCTCCCCACACTAGCAGAGCCTGCCGTAAAGATGAACAACTTCGAAACTGGTAAGAAACTCTTTAATGATAAAAAGCGGGAGTAGCTCAGTTGGCAGTCCGCCAGCTGGCGGATTCCAAGCTAAGGGTCTTTGATATAATAAGCGGGAGTAGCTCAGTTGGTAGAGCATTAGCCTTCCAAGCTAAGGGTCGCGGATTCGAGCTCCGTCTCCCGCTCACTTTTGATGCCAGAGTAGCTCAGGGGTAGAGCACTTCCTTGGTAAGGAAGGGGTCAGGGGTTCAATTCCCCTCTCCGGCTCAACGGGAAAATGATTTTATAACTGATATAAATAAACTTAATTTTTAATAGCTTGAAGTTATGGCAAAAGAAAAATTTGACAGGTCAAAACCGCATGTGAATATTGGTACAATTGGTCATATCGATCATGGTAAGACCACTCTGACTGCAGCAATCACCATGGTTCTCGCAAAAAGAGGCCTCTCTGAAGTCAGGGATTTCGATTCAATTGATAATGCTCCTGAAGAAAAGGAAAGGGGTATTACAATTAATACTGCTCATGTTGAATATCAGACAGCAACCCGCCATTATGCACATGTAGACTGCCCTGGCCATGCTGACTATATTAAGAATATGGTTACAGGTGCCGCACAGATGGACGGCGCAATCCTCGTTGTAGCTGCAACCGACGGTCCTATGCCTCAGACCCGCGAACATATCCTTCTTGCACGTCAGGTTAACGTTCCGAAGGTGCTTGTTTTCATGAACAAGGTCGATATGGTTGAAGATGAAGAACTTCTTGATCTCGTTGAAATGGAAGTACGCGACCTTCTCAATTTCTACAAATTCGAAGGCGATACCGCTCCGGTAATCCGCGGTTCAGCTCTCGGTGCAATGCACGGAGAAGCTAAATGGGAAGAGAAAGTGATGGAACTTATGGATGCAGTCGATTCTTTCATTCCGATACCTCCCCGCGACAACCAGAAGCCTTTCCTTATGCCGGTTGAAGACGTGTTCTCGATAACAGGACGTGGAACAGTTGCTACAGGCCGTATCGAAACAGGAGTTGTGCTTACAGGTGATGAACTCGAAATAGTAGGTCTCGGCTCTGAAAAACGCAGAACAGTCTGCACAGGTGTTGAAATGTTCCGCAAGATCCTCGACAGGGGTGAAGCCGGCGACAACGTTGGTCTTCTTCTCAGGGGCGTTGATAAGAAAGAAATTAAAAGAGGTCATGTTCTGGCAAAACCGGGTACTATAACACCTCATACCAAATTCAAGACTGAGATTTACGTTCTGAAGAAAGAAGAAGGCGGCCGTCATACTCCTTTCCATAACAAATATCGTCCGCAGTTCTATATCAGAACCCTCGATATTACCGGAGAGATTACTCTTCCTGAAGGACGCGAAATGGTAATGCCCGGCGATAACGTAACAATTACCGTTGAGCTTATTTACCCTGTCGCTATTAACGTTGGTCTCCGTTTTGCAATCCGTGAAGGCGGAAGAACAGTAGGAGCCGGCGCTGTAACTGAAATTATTGAATAAATTAGGTTTTGGATATATACAGTTGTAAAATCGCGATGCACCGTTTTGTCACGGTGCATCGCTGATCATCAGGCTGTAAAAACACGGGTGTAGCTCAGTTGGTAGAGCACTGGTCTCCAAAACCAGGTGTCGGGAGTTCGAGTCTCTCCTCCCGTGCAGATAAAAAAAATAAAATGGGCATTAAAACTTATTTAAAGGAATCATATACTGAACTCATTCATAAGGTCACCTGGCCGACATGGAGCGAACTTCAGAACAGCGGGGTTCTGGTTCTTGTTGCAACTCTTGTGATTGCTATCATAGTTGCAGTGATGGACATGGGCTTCAGCAGGATTATGGAATTCATTTACAGTTTGTTATTTTAAACAGGAGATCTGTTCCGATGAGCGATAACGTAAAGAAGTGGTATGTACTTCGTGCTATTGGAGGGAAAGAGAAGAAGGTTAAGGAATATATAGACAACGAA
Organism: uncultured Rikenellaceae bacterium; assembly: GCA_964633505.1. Lineage (GTDB taxonomy): Bacteria > Bacteroidota > Bacteroidia > Bacteroidales > VadinHA17 > LD21. The sequence continues at coordinate 21,233 of CAZWHC010000006.1, forward strand.
GTTACCCGCCTGAAACTCGAGGAATTTGTTTCTCAGGTTCTCATACCCACCGAAAAGGTCTATCAGATACGGTCAGGTAAAAAGATCAGCAAGGAAAGGACTTTCTTCCCCGGATATGTGCTCATTGAGGCCGCACTTGTTGGTGAGATACCACACCTCCTGAGAAATATTCCTAATGTAATAGGTTTTCTCGGCTCCCAGGACGGAGAACCGGTTCCCCTCAGGAAATCGGAAATAAATAGAATACTCGGCAAAGTCGATGAACTTAATGCAAGCGATGAAGAACTGAATGTTCCGTTCTTCGTCGGTGAATCCGTAAAAGTTATAGACGGACCATTCAACAGCTTTACCGGAATAATAGAAGAGGTAAACGAAGAAAAGAAAAAACTAAAGGTCATGGTCAAGATTTTCGGAAGAAAAACTCCGCTTGAACTTAGTTTTATGCAGGTAGAAAAGGAAAATTAACTGAAGATATTGACGGTTATAATATTTATAATGCTTCCTGAATAACTGTCAAGCTCTCGCAATAAACACGCAAATTTTAAATTATGGCAAAAGAAGTTGCTGGACTAATCAAGTTACAGATACGTGGCGGAGCAGCTAATCCATCACCACCTGTTGGACCTGCACTTGGTTCAAAAGGTGTGAATATAATGGATTTCTGTAAGCAATTTAATGCCAGAACCCAGGACAAGGCTGGAAAAGTAATACCGGTTGTTATCACTGTTTATTCTGACAAGACATTTGAATTTGTCACAAAAACACCACCGGTTGCTGTTCAGCTTCTCGAGGTTGCAAAAGCCAAAAAAGGTTCAAAGGAACCCAACAGGGAAAAAGTAGCCTCCATTACATGGGATCAGGTATCAACAATTGCTAAGGATAAGATGGAAGACTTGAACTGTTTTACACTCGAGTCGGCCGTGAAGATGGTAGCTGGAACTGCAAGAAGTATGGGAATAACCGTAAAAGGCGATCCCGGTAAATAATTAATTCGAAGAAAAAATGACTAAACTTACCAAGAACCAGAAGCTTGCTGCCGAAAAACTCGACAGGGCCAGGCTTTATACGTTGACAGAAGCATCATCGCTGGTAAAAGAAATTACCACGACAAAATTTGATGCTTCCATCGACCTGGATGTAAGGTTAGGTATCGATCCGAGGAAATCCAACCAGATGGTCCGCGGCGTTGTTTCCCTTCCTCACGGAACAGGTAAACAGACACGCGTACTCGTATTATGCTCACCCGACAAGGAAGCAGAAGCACAGAGTGCCGGTGCTGACTTTGTCGGCCTTGATGATTATATTGAAAAGATCAAGGGTGGTTGGACAGATGTCGACGTTATCATAACCATGCCGTCCGTAATGGGTAAAGTGGGTCAGTTAGGTCGTATACTCGGTCCGAGAGGACTGATGCCGAACCCAAAAAGTGGTACTGTTACCATGGAAATTGGCAAGGCTGTTAAAGAAGTGAAGCAGGGTAAGATTGATTTCAAGGTTGATAAAAGCGGAATCATTCATACCTCAATAGGAAAAGTCTCTTTCGAGGCACAACAGATCGTCGAGAATGCAAGGGAGTTTATCCAGATGGTAAACAAACTGAAACCGGCAGCTGCAAAAGGAACCTACATTCGTAGCCTCTTCCTTTCAAGCACCATGAGCCCGGGTATAAAGATCGATCCGAAGGGTCTTGATGATTAATTTGTAAAGTAAAACTCGAAAAAGAATTATGAGACGGGAAGAAAAAAATGCTATCATAGACAGCCTTGCTGAGAAACTAAAAGAGTACAGCCACTTTTATCTGACTGATACCGCTCAGCTTAATGCCGCCGACACCAGTGCACTGAGAAGAAAATGTTTCGAAAACGACATTAAACTTATTGTTGTTAAGAATACCCTTCTCAGAAAAGCGCTCGAGATGTCAGAAGGTAACTTTGAGGAACTATATCCAATCCTCAAGGGAACTACGTCCATCATGTTCACTCAAACCGGAAATGCTCCCGCAAAACTTATAAAGGAGTTCCGTAAAGGACATGATAAGCCTGTTTTAAAAGGTGCATACGTTCAGGAATCAGTGTTCGTAGGAGAAAATATGCTTGATACTCTTGTCTCAGTAAAAACAAGAGAAGAACTTATCGGGGATATCATCCTCATCCTTCAGTCACCTGCCAAGAATGTTGTATCAGCTTTACAGTCAGGCGGAAATAAATTACATGGTGTTCTTGAAACACTGTCAAAAAAAGAATAAAAATATTAGTATAATCAATTTAAAAATTCTATAAAAATGGCAGATCTTAAGAAATTTGCAGAAGAACTGGTAAACCTGTCTGTTAAAGAGGTAAACGAACTCGCAAAAATACTGAAAGAGGAGTATGGAATCGAACCTGCAGCTGCAGCAGTTGCTATTGCCGGACCGGCAGCAGGCGCTGAAGCACCGAAGGAAGTTGAGAAAACATCATTTGATGTTATCCTTAAATCAGCAGGTGGTCAGAAATTACAGATAGTTAAACTGGTTAAGGATATTACCGGTCTCGGACTTAAGGAAGCTAAGGCTCTCGTCGACGCTGCCCCGGGTCCTGTAAAAGAAGGTGTATCAAAAGATGAAGCAGAAGCAATTAAAGGTCAATTAGTAGACGCAGGAGCTGAAGTTGAACTTAAATAAGTTATACCTGTATATTGGGTTGTAGGTTTGGTCCCGATGATTCGGGACCAGGCCTTTTCGTTCTTTTAATTATAAGTTCACTTAATCTTTTATAAATGTCCTCAAAATATACTGAAAGAATTAGTTTTGCTTCCAGGAAAAACCAGCTGGATTACCCCGATTTTCTGGAAGTTCAGTTAAAATCATTCGGTGAGTTTTTCCAGCTTGGGACAACCCCCGAAAACAGAAAGAAAGAAGGACTTTTTAAAGTCTTTACGGAAAATTTTCCAATTACAGATACAAGAAACAATTTCGTACTCGAATTCCTCGATTATTATATCGATCCTCCCCGATACACAATTGAAGAGTGTATCGAACGAGGCCTTACTTTCAGCGTTCCCCTCAAGGCAAAGCTGAAACTTTATTGCACCGACCCGGAACATGAGGATTTCGATACGGTTATCCAGGATGTATATCTTGGAACAGTCCCGTATATGACCGAAAGAGGTACTTTCGTTATAAACGGGGCCGAACGCGTTGTTGTATCACAGTTGCACAGATCTCCCGGCGTTTTCTTCGGACAGAGCATCCACGCCAACGGAACCAAATTATATTCGGCCAGGATAATACCTTTCAAAGGATCGTGGATCGAATTTGCAACCGACATCAATAATGTGATGTACGCATATATCGACAGGAAGAAGAAACTGCCGGTAACCACACTTCTCCGCGCAATAGGTTTTGAAAGCGACAAGGAAATCCTCGAGATATTCAACCTTGCTGAGGAACATAAGGTATCCAAGACAAATGTCAAAAAACTTGTAGGCCGTAAACTGGCTGCAAGGGTCCTGAAAACATGGGTCGAAGATTTTGTCGACGAGGATACAGGCGAAGTTGTATCGATAGAAAGAAATGAGGTAATACTCGACAGAGAAACCGTAATCGAAAATGAACATGTTGATATGATAGTCGATTCGGGTGCAAAAGCAATACTCCTTCATAAGGAGGATTCTTCGCTGTCCGATTTTGCCATTATATACAATACTCTTCAGAAAGATCCCTGCAACTCCGAAAAAGAGGCAGTAATCTATATATACCGCCAGCTGCGAAACGCTGAACCACCAGATGAGGCTACTGCAAGAGACGTTATCGACAAGCTCTTCTTCTCCGACAAGAGATACGACCTCGGCGAAGTAGGACGCTACAGGATAAACAAAAAGCTTGGCCTCGAAACCGATATGGGAACAAAAATCCTTACAAAAGAGGATATCATAAAAATCATCGGTTACCTTATCGAGCTCATAAACTCAAAAACTGAAGTTGACGATATCGACCACCTCAGCAACCGGCGCGTACGTACTGTCGGCGAGCAGCTTTACGCTCAGTTCGGAGTCGGCCTTGCCCGTATGGCACGTACCATCCGTGAAAGGATGAACGTCAGAGACAATGAGGTCTTTACACCTGTCGACCTTATTAATTCAAAGACTTTATCTTCGGTAATAAACTCATTTTTCGGGACTAACCAGCTGTCGCAGTTCATGGACCAGACCAACCCTCTGGCCGAAATGACTCACAAGCGCCGTATGTCGGCGCTCGGACCAGGCGGTCTTTCCCGCGAAAGGGCTGGTTTCGAAGTGAGGGACGTCCATTATACACACTATGGCCGCCTTTGCCCTATCGAAACTCCTGAAGGACCAAATATCGGTCTTATTTCTTCACTCTGCATCTATGCCAAGATAAACGACCTCGGCTTTATCGAGACTCCTTATCTTAAGGTGAAGGAAGCAAAGGTCGATTTCTCACCCGAAGGCATAGTATGGCTTAGCGCGGAAGAAGAAGAAGAGAAAATGATTGCCCAGGCAAATGCTCCGGTTCTTAAAGACGGACATTTTGAAAACCCAAGGGCTAAATGCCGCTACGAAGCTGACTATCCTTTCGAGGAAGTTGCCAAAGTCGACCTTATGGACGTTGCACCCAACCAGATCGCTTCTATTGCTGCATCACTGATCCCCTTCCTCGAACACGACGATGCCAACCGTGCCCTTATGGGATCGAACATGATGCGCCAGGCCGTGCCTCTCATCAATCCTGAAGCTCCGATCGTCGGAACAGGTCTTGAGGGACAGGTCATCCGCGACAGCAGGATACTCTATACTGCTGAAGGCGACGGTGTTGTGGAATTCGTCGATTCAAATGAGATTGTTATCCGCTATACCCGCACCGACGAGGAGAAATTCGTAAGCTTTGATGATGACATCAAACGCTATACTCTTCCAAAATACAGGAAAACAAACCAGAATACATGCATTAACCTTATCCCTGTTGTCAGAAAGGGCGAAAAAGTGTCAAAGGGACAGGTTCTTACTGAAGGTTATGGTACAAAGAACGGTGAACTGGCGCTGGGCCGCAACCTTAAAGTGGCATTCATGCCATGGAAAGGCTACAACTTTGAGGATGCCATAGTAATATCTGAAAAAGTGGTTCAGGAAGATATGTTCACCTCAGTACATATCGATGAATATCTTCTTGAAGTAAGGGATACCAAGCGCGGTCTTGAGGAACTCACTTCCGATATTCCCAACGTAAGCGAAGAAGCAACAAAGAACCTTGATGAGAACGGACTCATCAGGATCGGAGCTCACATTATGCCGGGCGACATTCTTATAGGTAAGATCACTCCGAAAGGGGAATCGGATCCTTCACCTGAGGAAAAACTGCTTCGCGCCATATTTGGAGATAAAGCCGGTGATGTTAAAGATGCATCGCTTAAGGCTGGTCCGTCGCTCGAAGGTGTCGTAATCGACAAGAAACTCTTTACAAGAGCTATCAAGGACAGAAAAGCCAAAGCTGTTGAGAAACCTCTTCTCGATAAGATAGAAGCTGATTTTTTAAGGAGTACAGACGATCTTAAAGCACGACTGGTAGATAAACTGTTCATCCTTGTAAACGGCAAGACATCACAGGGAGTAAAGGATTATCTCAATGTCGACGTCATTCCAAAGGGAAGTAAATTCACCCTGAAACAGCTTCAGGAAATCGACTTTCTGAATATCAATCCAAATAAATGGACCACCGACAAGAAGAAAAACGACAGCATCAAACAGCTCCTTCACAACTACATAAACAAATACAAGGAGATTGACGGTATATTCAAACGCAAGAAATATAATATCACTATCGGTGATGAGCTGCCAGCAGGTATTGTCCGTCTTGCAAAAGTCTATATTGCCAAGAAACGTAAGGTCAAAGTGGGCGATAAAATGGCAGGGCGTCATGGTAACAAAGGTATTGTTGCCAAGATCGTCCGCCCGGAAGATATGCCGTTCCTTGAAGACGGAACTCCTGTCGACATAGTTCTTAACCCTCTTGGCGTGCCTTCCCGAATGAACCTTGGACAGATTTATGAAACTGTTCTCGGGTGGGCCGGACAGAAACTTGGATTACAGTTTTCGACACCGATCTTCGACGGTGCTACTATCGATCAGATCACCGAGTATACCGAAAAGGCAAAACTGCCGAAATATGGCAAGACCTATCTGTATGACGGCGGAACAGGCGAAAGGTTTGACCAGCCTGCAACTGTCGGAGTGATCTATATGCTGAAACTCGGGCATATGGTTGATGATAAGATGCATGCCCGTTCCATCGGACCTTACTCCCTCATCACACAGCAGCCGCTTGGCGGTAAAGCCCAGTTCGGGGGTCAGCGTTTCGGTGAAATGGAAGTCTGGGCTCTCGAAGCTTTCGGAGCCGCACATATCCTCCAGGAGATTCTTACAATCAAATCGGATGATGTCATTGGACGTGCAAAAGCTTATGAATCGATAGTAAAGGGTGAGCCGATGCCTCAGGCCGGAATCCCCGAATCGCTCAATGTTCTGCTTCATGAACTCAGGGGACTGGGTCTGAGTGTAATACTCGACTGATAAGTTCCATGTTACTGTTTTTTAATTTGAATAAAAAAAATTCTGTATATGTCATTCAGAAGGGATAACAAAACAAAAACAAGTTACTCTAAAATATCCATCGGATTAGCTTCACCTGAGGAGATCCTCGACAGGTCGAGCGGTGAGGTTCTAAAGCCGGAGACAATAAATTACAGGACTTATAAACCTGAACGCGACGGATTATTCTGCGAAAGGATATTCGGCCCGGTTAAGGATTATGAGTGCCATTGCGGTAAATATAAAAGGATCCGTTATAAGGGAATAGTCTGCGACAGATGCGGCGTTGAGGTTACCGAAAAGAAAGTCCGCCGCGAAAGGATGGGCCATATTTCACTGGTTGTGCCAATAGCCCATATATGGTACTTCCGTTCCCTGCCAAACAAAATCGGGTATCTTCTCGGCCTTCCGACAAAAAAACTTGATTCCATTATTTATTATGAAAGATATGTTGTCATCAACCCTGGTATAAAGGCTGTTGACGGCGTAAAATATCTTGATTTCCTTACAGAGGAGGAATATCTCGAGATTACCGAGTCGCTTCCGAAGGAAAACCAGTATCTCGAGGACACCCATCCCGACAAATTTGTTGCCGACATGGGAGCTGAAGCTCTTTATAAGCTCCTCAACAGGATCGACCTCGATGAACTTTCATATTCGCTCAGGCACAGGGCAAATTCCGAGACTTCTCAGCAGCGTAAGAATGAAGCCCTCAAAAGGCTTCAGGTTGTGGAAGCATTCAGGGAATCTAAGAATGTCAACAAGCCCGAATGGATGATTATCAAGGTTGTTCCCGTTATCCCGCCCGAACTGAGGCCTCTTGTTCCTCTCGACGGAGGCAGGTTCGCCACAAGCGACCTAAACGACCTCTACCGTCGTGTCATCATAAGGAACAACAGGTTGAAACGACTTATTGAAATAAAAGCTCCCGAGGTTATCCTCAGGAATGAAAAGAGAATGCTCCAGGAAGCCGTTGACTCACTTTTCGATAATTCAAGAAAAGCCAACGCAGTAAAGACCGATGCAAACCGTCCGCTCAAGTCGCTCAGCGACAGCCTTAAAGGGAAACAGGGCCGGTTCCGTCAGAACCTTCTCGGTAAAAGGGTCGACTATTCGGCACGTTCGGTTATTGTAGTGGGGCCGGAACTCGACCTTCATGAATGCGGACTTCCCAAGGATATGGCTGCCGAACTTTACAAACCTTTCATTATAAGGAAACTTATTGAACGCGGTATAGTAAAGACAGTTAAATCGGCAAAGAAAATTGTCGACAGGAAAGACCCTGTTGTATGGGATATACTCGAGAATGTACTTAAGGGACATCCGGTTCTTCTGAACAGGGCTCCTACACTGCACCGTCTGGGTATACAGGCCTTCCAGCCTAAACTTATTGAAGGAAAGGCAATTCAGCTTCATCCGCTTGTCTGTACGGCTTTCAACGCCGACTTCGACGGCGACCAGATGGCTGTTCACCTTCCTCTTGGAAATGCTGCAATTCTTGAGGCCCAGATGCTTATGCTCGCCTCACATAACATCCTTAACCCTGCCAATGGAGCGCCTATTACGGTTCCTTCACAGGACATGGTCCTTGGCCTTTACTATATCACAAAGGGAAGGAAAAGCACCGAAACCGGTAAAGTGAGGGGCGAAGGTATTGTGTTCTATTCACCCCAGGAAGTTACTATTGCTTTCAACGAGGGCAAGGTAGATCTGCATGCATTAATAAAAGTGAAGGTAAACGACAGGGTTGACGGACAGATGGTCAACCACATCGTCGAAACCACAGTAGGCCGTGTTATCTTCAACCAGTTTGTTCCGGAGGAAGTTGGATATATTAATGAGATTCTTACAAAGAAATCGCTCAGGGACATCATCGGAAGAGTTCTTAAACTGGCCGGTACAGCCAAAACGGCAAGGTTCCTCGATGCCATTAAGAATCTTGGATTCAATTCGGCATTCAAGGGTGGATTGTCATTTAACCTTGATGATGTCATCATTCCTGAAGAAAAGACAAAATTCGTCACCGAAGGTTATGAACAGGTAGAGGAGGTGCTGAATAACTACAGCATGGGCTTCATTACCAACAACGAAAGATATAACCAGATAATAGACATCTGGACACATGTAAATGCAAGGCTCACCCAGTCGCTGATGAAACAGCTTTCAGCCGACAAGCAGGGATTCAACTCGGTTTATATGATGCTCGACTCGGGAGCAAGGGGTTCAAAGGAACAGATCCGCCAGCTTTCAGGGATGAGAGGCCTTATGGCAAAACCTCAGAAATCGGGTTCAACAGGATCAGAGATTATCGAAAACCCTATCCTTTCGAACTTCAAGGAAGGCCTTTCGGTTCTCGAATACTTCATTTCAACACACGGTGCTCGTAAAGGTCTTGCCGATACTGCTCTCAAGACAGCTGATGCCGGTTATCTTACCCGCCGTCTTGTCGACGTATCGCAGGATGTGATTATAAACGAGGAAGACTGCGGCACACTGAGAGGTCTTGTTGCAACAGCCATCAAGAAAAGCGAAGAGGTTGTAGAGTCGTTGTATGAAAGGATACTTGGTCGTACAACGGTTCATGATGTGTTCCACCCGCTTACAGGTGAGATTATTATTGAAGCCGGACAGGAGCTGACCGAAGAGATAGCAAGGAAAATCGAAGATTCGCCTATTGAACAGGTCGAGATACGTTCGGTTCTTACCTGCGAATCCAAAAAAGGTGTATGCGCAAAATGCTACGGGCGAAATCTTGCTAACGGACGTATGGTGCAGCAGGGTGAAGCCGTCGGTGTGATTGCCGCACAGAGTATCGGCGAACCTGGTACACAGCTTACACTCCGGACCTTCCACGTTGGTGGTACTGCATCGAATATTACAACCGAATCGAGACTTGTTGCACGTTACAGCGGTATTGCTGAGATCGAGGAATTGAGATCGGTTCCGAAGGCCGACACCGAAAGGGGAGAGATTGATATTGTAATAGGCCGTCTTGCCGAACTCAGGATTATTGACAAGAAGACAGGGATAGCTCTTACAACCCATACCATACCGTATGGTTCGAAGCTCTATATTAAACCAGGTCAGGAAGTTGAAAAGGGTAAGCTTATTTGTGAATGGGATCCGTTCAACGCTGTGATCATAGCTGAACTCGGTGGAAAAGTGGCATATGAGTTCCTTATTGAAGGTGTTACTTTCCGTGAAGAGTCGGATGAACAGACCGGATTCAAGGAAAAAGTGATTATTGAAAGCAGGGATAAGACCAAGAACCCGGCTATAAAGATAATGGGACCAAAAGGTGATGATTTGAGGACTTACAACCTTCCTGTCGGATCGCACCTTGTAATGGATTCCGACAAAATTGTTGAAGCAGGCGACGTCCTTGCAAAGATTCCGAGAGCAGTAGGCAAATCGGGCGATATAACCGGAGGTCTTCCAAGGGTAACTGAACTCTTCGAAGCTCGTAATCCATCGAACCCGGCTATAGTATCCGAGATCGACGGCGAGGTTACTTTCGGCAAGATCAAGAGAGGTAACAGGGAGATCTCAATCAAGTCAAAGACTGAGGAAGTCAAGAAATACCTTGTTCCGCTGTCGAAACAGATCCTTGTGCAGGAAAATGACTACGTAAAGGCCGGCGTTCCGCTTTCAGATGGTGCGATAACACCTTCCGACATACTTGCCATCAAGGGCCCGACAAAGGTACAGGAGTATATTGTCAATGAGATCCAGGAGGTTTACAGGCTTCAGGGTGTGAAGATCAACGACAAGCACTTTGAGATAATTGTCCGCCAGATGATGAGGAAAGTTGAAATCGTCGATCCGGGTGATACAAAATTCCTTGAAAGACAGGTTGTTGACAAACTTGATTTCATGGATGAGAACGATTGGATCTATGGCAAGAAATATATTGTAGAATCAGGTGATTCACAGACTCTTCGTCCGGGAATGATAGTTACTGCCCGCAAACTAAGGGATGAGAATTCGATGCTGAAACGCCGCGACCTGAAGACTGTTGAAGCCAGGGATGCTGTTCCTGCAACATCGAACCAGGTACTGCAGGGTATAACAAGGGCAGCTCTTCAGACAAACAGTTTCTTCTCGGCTGCGTCATTCCAGGAGACAACCAAGGTACTTAACGAAGCTGCAATACTCGGTAAAATTGACAGACTCGAAGGTCTTAAGGAAAACGTTATTGTCGGACATCTTATTCCTGCAGGAACCGGTCAGCGCCAGTACAACGGAATAATTGTAGGATCGCTTGAAGAATATGAAAGCATAACCGATATTCCTGTGGAAGCAGAACCGGAGACCAGAAGATAAAATAATACTGTATATCATGTCAGATCCGAAGAATCCTAATCAGATCAGCATCGAACTGAATGAGGAAATAGCCCAGGGAACATATTCCAACCTTGCGGTTATTACTCATTCATCTTCGGAATTTGTAATAGATTTTGTGCGGATAATGCCGGGTATCCCGAAGGCACAGGTGAAATCGAGGATAATACTGACTCCCGAACATGCCAAGAGGCTGGTTGCAGCCTTGCAGGATAATATTGCAAAATATGAAGCTGCCCACGGCAAGATAAAGGAAGTCAAAAGCTCGACACCTGTTTTGCCGCTTACATTCGGGGGACCGACAGCTCAGGCTTAAAAGGCGCATACAAATATTGTTCTGTGAAAGAATACAGAATATCATTTATTGGTGCAGGTAATGTAGCAACCGCCTTGTGCCGTCAGTTTTATTTGTCGGGCTGCACGATCCCTAAGATTGTTTCAAAAAGCGAAAAAACAGGCCGGGCCCTTGCATCCTCATGCAATGCATCATGGTCGGCTGATTGCATCTTCAATGATTCTGAGGATATAATAATCGCTGCCGTCCCCGATGATGTTCTGAGGGATGTCCTCGCGAGAGTAAAATGTGAGGCTAAAAGTATCGTGGCTCATACGGCAGGCAGCCAGGGCCTCGATGTTTTTCCGTCGCGAATTGAACATACAGGGGTATTTTATCCTTTACAGACATTTACAATGGGAAGGAAGGTCGAATTCGATGGCCTCCCTTTTTTTCTTGAGGCATCCGACCGGGTATCATCATCCCTTATGAATGATCTGGCCGTTTTACTGGGAGCGGAGGTCCATTTTACCGATCAAGAAAGACGACGGATCCTTCACCTTGCCGCAGTATTTGCATGCAATTTCACAAATCATATGTTCACAGCTGGTGAAAAAATTACGGAAAGAGCAGGATTGTCATTCAGTGTATTGGAACCACTTATAAATGAAACTGTTAACAAAGCGCTCGGGCTTGGTCCCGGTAAATCACAGACAGGTCCTGCATTCAGATCCGATCTGGAGACTATAAAAAAACATATTGATTTACTATCTTTCTCTCCCGAATTACAGAAAATATATACAGAAATATCTGAATCTATAATCAGGAAATATTCAAAGGCGACAGACGATGACCAATTTTAAGGAAAACCTGGCCAGGGTAAAGGCATTTGTTTTTGACATCGACGGAGTACTGTCATTGCAGACAATAAGCCTTAATGCGTTCGGAGTACCTAACCGGACTATTAATCTGCGCGACGGATATGCTGTTCAGCTGGCCGTGAAAAAAGGTTACCATGTGGCTGTTATATCCGGAAGCAATGCAAAGGAATATCAGAAAAGACTGAAACAGCTTGGGGTAAAAGACGTTTACCTTAACAGCCGGTCAAAGCTTGAGCATTTCAATGATTTCCTCAGGAAACATGATTTAAACATCTCCGATGTTCTTTTCATGGGCGACGATATTCCCGACCATGAGGTTATGAAAGTGGCAGGTGTCCCGGTTTGCCCTTCCGATGCCGACAGTGAAATAAGGCAGGTTGCAGGATACATATCCGACAAGAGGGGAGGGGAAGGATGTGTCAGGGATGTCATCGAACAGGTATTGCGGCTGCATAATAAATGGATGGAACCGGATGGATTTTCGTGGTAATATGAAAGCTTTTCTCAATCTCATAAGATGGCCTAATCTTCTCATCGTTGCTCTTACAATGATACTGATGAGATATGCAGTCATTGAGCCTGTTATAAGTAAGATAAATGTTTTCCTTGTAAGCTCTCCCGGCTCGGCATTTCCGCTTTCACTTCAGCTTCCGTGGTACGATTTTGCAGTGCTTGTTCTTGCAACCCTCCTGATTACCGCCGGCGGCTATGTGATAAACGATTATTTTGATATACAAACAGATCTCATTAATAAGGGAGAAGTTATTGTCGGGACAAAAATCCCAAGACGCAAAGCCATGTTGTGGCACAATTTCCTTAACATCGCAGGTGTCCTGGCAGGGTTTTATATTTCATGGAAAGCGGGCTATTTCTGGATGGGCCTCCTTTTTCTGATTGTATCGGGGTTGCTGTACTTTTATTCGGCAAGCTATAAGAGGCAGTTCCTTGTCGGAAACTTCATTGTAGCACTTCTTACTGCAATGGTTCCTATGCTTGTTGCGATTTACGAATGGCCCCCGATGTACAGGTACTATGCAGTTAATTCTTCCCAGCCGCCTGATCTCGGCATTATATTCTACTGGATAGGAGGCTTTGCCATCTTTGCTTTTCTGACCACACTGACCCGCGAAATAATCAAGGATATTGAAGACTTTGAAGGCGACCAGGCTTATGGCCGGAATACTGTACCCGTGGTGACAGGTATTTTTACTGCAAAGATGATCTCGGTACTTCTTATTGCTGTTACGATCGGTCTTCTTTATATAATCTGGTACTACTTCCTCAATGATAAAATAACGCTCGCATATCTTTCCGTCACAGTTATTCTTCCATTATTATATGTTGTTTATAAAGTATTGATAAGCTCGGAGAGAAAGCAGCTTCATGCCGCCAGCCGGCTGATGAAGATAGTGATGATGGCCGGTGTGCTTTATTCGGTGGTTGTTAAACTGATCCTTGACCAGAATCTTGTCTGATATGGGTATTGATGAAATCAACAGATACAGGATCATACTGGCCTCAAAATCACCACGAAGAAGGGAACTCCTGCAAGAGTTGGGCCTGAAATTTGAAATTGCATCCATTGACTGTCCTGAAGACTACCCTCCTCATCTTAATGGCAGGGAGATAGCTCTATATCTTGCACGCGAAAAGGCAGGCGCATTCATTGAAAAGGTAGGAGACAGGGAAATAGTAATTACAGCCGATACAATAGTCTGGTGCAACGGAAGGGTCCTCGACAAGCCTTCGGACAGGGAAGATGCCCGAAGGATTCTCAGGGAGATATCTGACAATACTCATGAGGTAATAACGGGAGTCAGCCTTCTTACACGGGGCAGGCAAAAAGCATTTTATTCGTCGACAAGCGTTACTTTCAGGCACCTTACCGATGAGGAAATAGATTTTTACATCGATAATTTCAGGCCATATGATAAAGCCGGGGCATACGGCATACAGGAATGGGTAGGCCTTGCCGCCTGCAGCTATATCAAAGGATCATATTTCAATGTGATGGGTCTGCCGGTCGAACAGGTTTATCACGAATTGCAGAAATTCATTAACAATATTTAACGACACCGGTATTTCGGAAATAATTAATTTCAGAAAAAAATATACAATGAGAAAGCTGTTAACCTCGATCGCCCTTTTGCTGATTTTACTGCCTGTTTTTTCAGTTGCACCTGATGAAGGTATCTGGATCCCGCTACTTATAGAAAAGTATAACATCAGGCTGATGAAGGAAAAAGGATTCAAACTGTCGGCGGAAGATATTTACAGCGTGAACAGGGCTTGTATGAAGGATGCTGTCGTAAGTTTCAACGGTGGATGCACCGCAGAACTCATCTCAGGCGAGGGACTTCTTATAACCAACCATCACTGCGGATACAGCCTCATTCAGGATCATTCGAGCCTGGAGCATGACTATCTGACGGATGGATTCTGGGCTATGTCAAAGAAGGAGGAGCTTCCCAATCCCGGAGTTACGGTTACTATCCTCAAATGGATGGAAGACGTAAGTGACAGGGTTCTTGCAGGAACGACCGACAATATGGCGCCGGCTGAAAGGGAAAGGATAATATCCTCGAATATCGACAACATACAAAGGAAAGCAGTTGAAGGAACAGCATACAGGGCTTCAGTAAGGCCTTTTTTCATGGGCAACCAGTATTTCCTCTTTGTGAATGAAATATTCAGGGATGTAAGACTGGTCGGGGCTCCGCCTTCAGCCATAGGAAAATTCGGGGGCGACACCGATAACTGGGTTTGGCCAAGGCATACTGGCGATTTTTCGATTTTCAGGGTTTATGCTGACAGTGATAACAAACCTGCAGATTATTCAGTTGATAATGTGCCATACAAGCCGGCATACTATTTCCCGATATCACTGAAGGGTGTAAGGGAGGGTGACTTTACAATGGTCTTTGGTTATCCTGGAACAACATCTGAATATGTCCCTTCCTTTCATATCGACATGGTTAAGAATTATGTAAATCCCCGGCTTATTGATATAAGGACCAGGAAGATTGACATTATTGATGAGGCCATGAATTCCGATCCGCTGATCAGGATACAGTATTCTGCAAAGAAAGCCGGAATATCAAATGCCTGGAAAAAGTGGATAGGAGAGATTCAGGGCCTTGACAGGATGAAAACTATATCACGGAAGCAGGAATATGAAGCTGCCATTGCTAAATGGATAGGTTCTGATGACGCCAGAGTCAAAGCCTATGCAGATATTCTGCCGTCGTATAAAAGAATTTACGATTCACTCAGGATTTATACTCTTGTTAATAATTTCACAAATGAAGTGCTGAGCGGGATTGAATCATTCAGTCTGCCCAGGAATATGAGGGATCTTGTTTCGCAGACAGAAGCAGGAGCCGACACTGAAACAATAAACAAACTGAAAGATCAGATCCTTTCCTATTCGGATCAGTTCTTCAAGGACTACAACATGGAGACAGACAGGAAACTGTTCGTCGCCATGCTTCAGGCTTATGCCGGGTCGCTCGATCCTGAATGGCTGGCCCCCGGATATTTAAAGCTTCAGAAATCGTGCAGGAGTGATTTTGCCGGGTATTCGGTTAAACTTTATGGTCAGTCGGTATTCTCCGACCAGACCAGATTCAGGAGTTTTATAAAAGGATTCAACAGTGCATCTGCGCGAAAGTTAAAGAAAGACGGCTTTTATAATTTGTCGCAGGACCTTACTGCATTTCTTGTGAAAAATGTCAGGCCCGACCTGGCCAGGCTTAATTCGGAGCTTCAGCTTCTCAACAAACGGTATATGAAAGCCCAGATGGAGTATGAGAATGAAAAGGTCTTTTATCCTGATGCCAATTCCACCCTAAGGATCGCATTCGGTACTGTTATGGGATATTATTCAAAGGATGCTGTATATTTTAAGCCGGTTTCCACTCTTAAGGGAATAATAGAGAAGGATAATCCTGAGATCTATGATTATGATGTTCCCGACAAGCTCAGGGAGCTTTATGAGAAGAAGGATTATGGACGCTATGCTTCCGAGGGGGAAGTACCTGTATGCTTTATTGCGAACAACCATACTACAGGCGGTAATTCAGGAAGTCCGGTCATAAATTCGGATGGTTACCTGATTGGCATCAATTTCGACAGGGCATGGGAAGGTGTGGCAAGCGACATGGCCTTTAATCCCGACCAGAGCCGTAACATAAGTCTCGACATCAGGTTTGCCCTGTTTGTAATAGATAAATTTGCCGGAGCAGGTTATCTGCTAAATGAGATGACAATAGTTGAATGAGCGGATATATCCGAAGATCAATAGGCTTTTATTCTCTTCAGTTTTTCAGCATACTTGTCGTAAACAGCCTGTTGTTGAAGGATCTGTTCCCTTACTTTTTCCTGCATTCTCTCATTCTGCGGAATTGAATTTGTAGCCTTTTCGATATCCTCATTTGATCTCTGAATCTTCTTTTCAGACGATTCTATTGAATTTTGCGCTTTCCTGTTACGCCTTTCGAGATCTTTTATTTCCTCGGCTTTTGCCTTTTTCGCCGGCCCTTCCTCCATCGAGGTAAGAATGCTGTCCTGTCCGACCCTGGCAACCTTAACAGTATTCAACTCGTTGTTCATGAGAGTGATATTCTCTTTTTCGCTTATGATACTGTTTTTGTTCGATTCTATAGATTTCTGCATCCTCGACTTTTCATTTTCAAGAGAAGAAAGCTCCCTTTCGAGATCCTTGAGCTTCTTTTCTTCCGCATTGGCCTGATCTTTAGCTACATCTGTGTATTGAACCTTCGAAAACTCCTTGAGGAAATCCTTTGCTTTTGCAAATTCGGGGGCGCCTGAGGAGCCAACAATATATTCATCCTTTTTGGTCTCGAACGAAGCAGAGAGCACAAGCATTGAATCGAGCTTGTCGAGCTTGCTGTAGATATTCACCGGATTCGGGCTTATCGATTTGATCCTTGCGCCGAAAATCGACATTTCACTGTTCTCTGTCACGACTTTTGATTTTGTTCCTGCCTGAAGCTCTCTTATCCAGGCTTTAAGTGTTTTGTCAAATTCCGATTCGGGTATTGTCACTGATAATGCCGGCAATACGCTTTTGCCGATCCGGATACTGTCTTCAGACACAACAATTGGCATCTGGGCTGAGGTAAATGTAAAGGTAAAAGGTGCAAATGCCAGTAAAACTATCAGGGTAAATTTTGATTTCATAGTCGTTGGTTTATGTTCACAAATGATTAATACGTCTAAATATACAAATAATTAAATAAACAGATATCAATAAAAGTAATTGGCAATAATCAAAAATGATACCAAAGTTAATATGTTGTCTGTCAGTCGATAATTATGCTTTATACTTCCGATACCCGGTATTCCCCGGTTATGTTTGACGGCAGCGGCAATCCCGGGCAAAATTTAACTCCTTATCTCTTCGCCAAATTCTACATAAAGTTACAAATTTTATTAACTTTCAGCTGAAAATTGACAAACATGTTAAGGGTAGTCGCCGATGATAAGATCCCGTTTTTAAAAGGTGTTCTCGAGCCTTTTGCACAAGTCACATATCTTCCAGGAAGCCGGATCGACCATGACAGCATAGCTGAAGCAGATGCCCTGATAATCAGGACAAGGACTAAATGCACCCGGGATCTGCTGGAGGGCACAAGTGTGAAGTTTATTGCAACGGCTACAATAGGGTACGACCACATTGATACAGTATGGTGTGAAAACAATAACATCAAATGGACAAATGCTCCAGGGTGTAATTCTTCGTCGGTTCAGCAGTATATTACTGCAGCATTGCTTAAGATTTCGGGTGATTCGGGCTTTTATCTGAGGGATAAGACACTTGGGATCGTGGGGGTAGGAAATGTGGGATCGAAGGTATGCCGGGTGGCCGAAGCTTTCGGGATGAAGGTACTTCTGAATGACCCTCCAAGAGCAAGGAGGGAAGGAAGTGATGGATTTGCATCATTCGAACAGATACTTGCAGAAGCTGATATTATAACAGTTCATGTGCCGCTTAATATGGAAGGTGAGGACAAGACCTGCAACATGTTCTGCAGCGAAGTATTCGAAAGAATGCGCAGGGGAACCTGGCTGCTTAATACCTCAAGGGGTGAGGTTGTTTCGACTGAAGCCTTAAAGGATGCCATTGCCGTGGAGCGAATTGCAGGCGCGGTGGTTGACGTGTGGGAGAGGGAGCCTGAAATAGATATACCGCTAATGCATATGGCTTTCCTTGCAACTCCCCATATTGCAGGTTATTCAGCCGATGGTAAAGCCAACGGGACGGCCATGGCAGTAAGAAGCCTGGCGGATGAGTTCAGTCTGCCGCTTGCTGATTGGTATCCATCAGGAATCCCTGAAACAGCTGAACCTGTAACAGCCATCGAATGCAACGAAAAAGATCGCGAGGACATTGCAAGGCGCGCTGTTTTCCACAGTTATAACATAATTGAGGATGATATAAGGCTGCGGTTCGACCCTTCGCGGTTTGAAAAAGAAAGGGAAAACTACCCTGTCCGCCGCGAATTTCCTTATTATACGATAAATCTTAAAGGAGCAGGTGATGCGACCATGCAGCTTCTCAGAAACCTTGGATTCCGGGCGTCATCCTGAATTCTCAGACAGTCACTTTTAAACTGTTCCTGGCATATTCCCTTACCTGATAAACAAAAGCCTGAAGACGGGTATCCAGAGCAACTGAATCCTGACCATCATATGCTATATTTATGAACGGGATGTTATTGTGGTCCTTCCTGAAAGAGTCGCTAATTGATGCAACCAGTGTTCCGGGCATGCAGGTAAAGGGCAGAATCGCAGCTATCCCCGATATGCCCCTCGATGCCAGTGCAATTGATGATCCTGTGGCAATAGGAGGGTCGCCGTCATAAAATTCACTTACATAGGTATTGCTTAATTCAAGGATCTCATCAAGCGGAACATCAAGCTTTTCGTCGGTGTATCTTCCGATCCCTCTTAACAGCTGATGAACAATAACTTCCTGTCCGATTTTCTGGATCCTGGATTTTAATAGTCCAATCCTGTCATTTTTCCATTTGCTGTCGCGGATATACCTGTGCGTTGAATATGTTATCCACTCGGAGAAAGGACCTATAACAACCTCCACGCCCAGGTCTTCAAGCCGGTTAGCAATATTCCCGTTGCATCCTGCGTTGTCGCGCATATATATTTCACCGAGTATTGCCACAACAGGCCTCCTCCTGATTTTTTCAGTCTTTACTGCCATAAATCCGGAGGTTATATCAACAAGCACCCTGTGAAGACCTCCCGAACCCGACTCAATGCATTTTTCAATTTTTTTCAGTGATGATTCGTATAGTGCCTGTGTCTCGCCTTTATTGATCTCATAGGGTCGGGTCTCGCGATACAGTTTTCTCAAAAAATCAAAAGACACAAAGCCTTTCCATGCGTTGATCCTGAAACGGCTGCTGTTCGCTCCGGCAAGATCGGCATATGATGTTTCGTTTGAAGGTGTTACGAGCTCTGCATCGGAAAATCCCAGCCTGTCGAAAAGTATCCTCTGGAAATGGTTGTACTGGCCGAAACGGCATGGCCCGTTATGATCGGGCATGAAAAAGCTCATTTTTCCAGGATCTGCTCCTGGTTCCATCAGTTTCTTGATAAAGCTTCCGGTAGTACAAATCATAGGGAAGCATTCTTTCGATGAAGTGTATTTTCTTCCTATGGCAATATCTTCATCTGTCTGTTTTGGCAGAACCTCCGACCGGATGCCTGCGCTTCGTGCTGCCGCGGCGATCATGTAAGCGCCGTCGTGCATATAGGGAAAGTACAATGTCCTTGAAGTGTCGGGTGACAGGCTTCCTCTGCGGGGCCTGAATACCTTCATCTCCTTTGCGCCATTCATTTCGGCCCCCCTCAGACTGTCGAGGAAGGCTTCGATTCGCGTCACCATTCCCGCATCGGCTGAATGTTCATCGACCTCAATATGAAGAAAGGGTTTGTTCTTCAATTCCTCGGTGACATAATGAAGGATAAATGAATCGGGGCCGCATCTGAAATTGCTTATGTATACTGCATAAAGTCCATCGGTACGCGCCACATGCTGGGCTGCAGCAATTATCTTCTGCCCGTTCGGCCAGTACATGTTCCTGTAACTGTCAAAGATCGTGTAGGCTGAAAGATCAAGCATGTCAACAGGCACAGGCATCACGTTATTTGAAATAAGCTTTTCGACAAGGCTCAGGTTCAGATGAGGATCGGTACTGTTATAGGGCCTGCCCAGAAGAACGGCCGGACGACAGCCTTCCGGAATATTTTTCAGGATATCCCTTCCCTCAGCCACGAGCCTGGCCTCAAAAGAAGTCTGGTTCCTGTCGGCTGTTAAAACTGCCTTTCTTATTGTTTCAGCCTTTATCCCGAATTTCCTGTGAAAGTATCCTGTAAGTTCCCTGACCAGCGCCCGCTCAAAATACCTGAAATGAAGTGTCGGGGTAATGAACCTCGATTCGTCATATTTCCCCTTCAGGGCTGCCCTGATCATGAAAGGATACGACTGTATCCAGGGGCAATTGCAGTTTTCAGTGTTATTTCCCTCACGCTGTTTCGCGTTAACAATGAAAGGAATGAAAATGTAATCGGCTCCTCTTTCGATAAGGTCGGCCACATGTCCGTGCATAAGCTCCACAGGAAGGCATGTTTCGGTAGTAATTGTCTCTATCGACCTGTTGACAAGCGATTTGTCACTTTCCTTAGAGATCATTATGCTGAAACCAAGTTCCTCAAAGAAGGTCCTCCAGAACGGGAACTGCTGATAAAACACCATAAGGGCTCTCGGGATGCCTATCACAGGTTTGCCGGGCTGTTTTGAAGCATCATATCCTTCCATCAGTATCCCGAGCCTGAGTCTGAAAAGGTCGGGGATGCCGTTATCTTTTTTTCTGCGGCCGTCGGTCTCATATTTTTCACAACGGCCTCCATAGAACAGCGATTTTTCCTCTCCTTCAATTTTTACTTTTCTTATCTCGCAATGGTTTGTACAGCCTTTGCATACAAACATGCTTTGCTCATATTGTAAGTTTCTGATCCCGAATCCCTTGAAGAGGGTAAGTCTTTTTCCCGTCATCGCCTTTTTTGCCAGGATTGCAGCACCAATTGCACCTGTAACATCAAAATGAGGAGGAACGATTATTTTTTTGCCGGTTACAGCTTCGAAAGCTGCAACTACGGCCTTGTTATTAGCTACTCCGCCCTGGAAGAAAATCTTACTGCCTACTCTCCTGTTCCCTACTACTTTCTGCAGGTAGTTGTAAACAATGGAATATGCAAGGCCTCCCACCAGATTATCGTTACGGGCGCCTTTTTGCATGCAGGTGTTAAGGTCAGACTCCATGAATACAGTACATCTGTCGCCAAGCTTTACCGGACATTCCGAGCTCAGCGCCATTGATCCGAACTCATCTGTTATTTTGATATTCAGTTTCTCGGCCTGTTCCTCGAGGAAAGATCCTGTACCTGCCGCACATACCTTGTTCATCTCAAAGTCAATGACCACACCGTTTTCGATACTTATATACTTCGAGTCCTGGCCGCCTATTTCGAATATTGTATCCACGGTATTGTCATAATCGATAGCTGCAGTAGCCTGAGCGGTTATCTCGTTCTGAATAGTGTCGGCGCCAATAAAATCGCCGGTCAGGTAACGCCCCGACCCTGTTGTGCCGGCCCCCCTGACTTCCACCCTGTCGCCGGCTTCATTATACACCTCCGTAAGACCCTTCCGGATCGCTTCCAGAGGTTTTCCGGCAGTGGACAGATACCTCCTTGCCACAACCCTGTGTTCCTCATCGATGAGTACCACATTTGTGCTCAGCGATCCGACATCTATGCCAAGATAGACCGGGGTTCGCTGCCTGCCGTTTTTTCTGAAATTTACTGATTTATCATATGTTGCGCCGGTTTCCCTTAGCGGGGGGAGGCTGCTGAAAATGTCGGATCCGGCCGAGAGATAAGCTTCAAGCTTTTCCAGTCCCATGCTATGGTCCATATCGAGATTATTCCTGCGGGCATACAATACTGCCCCGATAGCGCCCATGGATGCGTGATAGCGTGGTATTATAAGTTCATTTCCGGAAAGCGACAATATTTCCCTGAAGGCTCTTTCCATTCCGGCATTTGCCGCTACGCCTCCCGAGAAGATAACAGGTTTTCCTATTTCTTTACTTTTTGCCACATTGCTTCGGAAATTACGGGCAAGGGCAAAACACAAACCTGCAACAATATCGTGAAGAGGGGTGGCGATCTGTTGATGATGGATCATGTCGCTTTTTGCAAATACACTGCAACGGCCTGCAATACGCGGCGGATCGACCGACCGGAGGGCCATTTCCCCGAATTCCTTTTCTATTGCAACGCCTATCCTCCGTGCCTGCTGGTCGAGAAATGAACCTGTCCCCGCTGCACAGATGCTGTTCATTTCAAAATCCACCAGCCCGGTAAGGCCCGTCGAAGGATCCTTTTCAAGGATTATAAGCTTTGAATCCTCACCCCCAATCTCAATGACGCTTTTTGCTTCGGGGTATAGTTCGCATGATGAAGTAGCCTGGGCAATGATCTCATTTACAAAAATTCCGCCCAGAAGTTCGGTCGCGAGCTTCCCGCCTGTACCTGTTATTGCTATTCCGGCAACCGAGATGTCCGGATATTCCTGAAAAATTGATTTCAGCCTGAAATCAAGAACGTTGAACGGCCTTCCATGGACATAGTCGTAATAATCTCTTATTATGTTGAAATTCTCATCCAGAATCACTGTATTCAGGGATACGGATCCGATATCCAGACCAAGAAAGACATTTAGAGAATCCGGGCCAATAGGTTCTTTTCCGGTAGCCATTATATCAGGTTTGGAAGTTTAGGAACAGGTCTAAAGTCCAACAATCACCAAATTACTGATTTTTCTCCAAACTGAACAAATTTTATAAGCAATAGTGATAAATATCACTTAAACCCATTCTTCCATCAACACTTCGCCTGAGATGCTGATTATCAATTGTTTTACCGGTACTTTGCGCGAGGCTGCCGATTGTGCCCTTTTCACCATCTGAAGAAGTCCTCCGCAGCATGGCACCTCCATCATCATCACTGTTATCGTGTTCACTTTTGCGGTGTCGATCATGGCTGTAAGTTTTTCTATATAGACGTCTGTACCGTGGTCGAGTTTGGGGCAGGCAATGGCCAGAGTTCTTCCTTTAAGGTGCCGGCTGTGGAAGTTGCCCATGGAAAAGGCCACACAGTCGGCTGCCATTAGCAGGTCCGATCCGCGCAGATAAGGGGCATTTGGATTGAGGAGATGCATCTGGACGGGCCATTGCTTCAACTCTGAAGGCTGATCTGAAAAAATTCCTGCCGCCGCTGTATTCCCGGGTCTTTCAATTACCCTTTCCCTTGATCCCGGACATCCTCCTCCTCCGTGGCTGTGCCCATGATGAGCTCCCCCGGGGGTATTATCTTTGCCATGATTATGAACTTCAGAAAGGACCTCTGAAACCTCGAAGTCAAGTTTATCACTGTTCCTTTTAAGATAGCCGACGCCTTCCTGAAGATATCCGGTTTCGCCGTGATCCTTAAGATGTTTCAGATGTGCCTTGATGGTGTTCTTTCCTTTTCTGATCATCTGTTCCATTACCTTTACCTCGTCGTAAGGTTCTGCCTCGCGCTTTTCGATCGATATTGCACCCTCGGGGCAATGCCCTATGCATGCTCCAAGTCCGTCGCACATCAGCTCGCTTATAAGCCTGACCTTTCCGTCAATAACCTGCAGGGCTCCTTCATGACAGTTTGGAACACATTGTCCGCATCCGTTGCAAAGCTCTTCGTCTATTTTCAGAATATCCCTTTTCATTTTGTATTATTTGTTATTTTCATGCCAAATGTGAAAAAACATGAATTCATAAATTGTAACATTTGTTACAATTGCTAATTTTAAATAAAAAATGGATATCAACATTCTTGCAAATTCTCCTTTTTTCAGAGGCTTGGATCTCAATGAAATATCTTCGGCTCTAGCATCCGTTCCATACAGGATCAGGAATTACAGGGCAGGCACAATGATCGCTCACAGTGGTGAAGTTGTGAAATCGTTTATGCTTGTACTCGACGGAGTGGTAAAGGGAGAAATGATCGACTTTGCGGGCCGCGTCATTAAAATTGAAGATATCCCTGCACCGGGAGCCCTGGCTTCAGCATTCATTTTCGGATCAAAAAATACATTTCCCGTAAATGTTGTTGCGATTACAGATACCCGGCTGTTGATAATTGATAAATCCGACTTTGTGAGATTACTGAAGATAAATGACAGGATACTTGGAAATTTCCTTGACATGATCTCCAGCAGGTCGCAGTTCCTTTCCGAAAAGATAAAATTCCTGAATTTCAAGACCATCCGGGGAAAGCTTGCCCATTATATTCTTGAAGAAGCCGGTCAGGGCAGGAGTGAGATAACGCTAAAGCTTACACAGGCTGAGCTTGCCGAATATTTCGGTGTTGCGCGTCCTTCGATCGCCAGGGTTATCAGCGAACTTGAAGAAAAGGGAATAATAATAACAAAAGGCAGGAATCTGAAGATTACTGACAAGGAACAGCTAAAGCAAATTACATTTGAATAGGCGCCGGCAGCAAATCAGTTCTGTACCTTCCTGTCGGGCAGGATTATTGTAAAACATGTGCCTTCACCAATCCTGCTGTCGACTGTAATTGTACCGCAGTTTATTCTGACAAGCTCGTAGCATAATTTCAGGCCTATACCCGTTCCTTTTTCGTCCTCAGTGCCGGGAGTGCTTTCAATCTCATCAGAACTGAACAGGGAGCTTTGTTTTTCAGGAGCTATGCCTGTCCCGTTATCACAGACTTTCAGTATTATTCCCTCATTGGTCATGCTTTTATCTTTAAGCAGGATACTAATCCTTCCTCCTCTGGAGGTATATTTAACTGCATTTGAAATAAGATTCCGGATTATAATATCCATAAGGTCCTTGTCGAAATAAGCCTTTGAATTCCCTATTTGAGTGAAATTCATCAATATGTCCTTTTTATCGGCCGTCTCCTTGAAAATGCTCAGGTTCGTCAGGATTATGTCGGCAAGATCGTACCGGTCGGGGGCAAATTTAATCTTGTCCTCCTGATCTCTTCCCCATACAAGCATATTCTCGAGGAGGTTGATAACCTGCTGTGCGTATTGTATGCTTGTATTGGCAAACGAATCGTATTTTTCCCTGTATTCTTCATCCTTCAGAAGGTTGAGCATATAAAGAATGTTAACCACCGGGCTCCTGAGGTCATGGGCGATCACCGAAAATATCTTGTTTTTAAGCTGAATGGTATCTGAAAGTTTTTTATTCTGAAGTTCTATCCTCTTATTTTGATTCTCAATTTCTTCCTTTCTTGCATTTATCTCGTGGGTCCGTTCACTTACCATGATTTCAAGATTCCGGTTCATGTATTCCAGCTCCTGCCGGAGCTGTTCTTTCTCGGAATATGATTTTACCCATTTATAAAGAAGAAGAACCGCCTGCATGAACACAAAAAGAACGAGAGTATAGGTGAGGATATATACTGTCGGTTCAGTCGATTTTCCCATCGACAGCCTTACATCGTGCACAGCGCCGTATGTAAGCAAAAGGAAGGTGGCAGAATATACAATGTCAATACGTTTCCTCTCCAGGGCTCCTTTGATACTCCTGGTTATGCAGTATAAAATAAGCAGAATAAGCAGGGGGTAGATAATGAATGTTGAATAGCTGAAAATCCTCACGGGAAGTAACAATGTAAGTATTGTCACTGCTGCAAATACTATTGAAATTACCTGCGCAATCAGCCTGAATATTTTAGAAGGATAAAGGTTAACAGCGAACCAGAACCATCCTGTAAGAATAATGTAAAGTCCAAGGTACTCCGACCTTATCAGCCAGTTCCAGCTCAGGCCCGCGCCCATGGAGTTTATAAGAAAATTTGAGGTAAACAGTGGCCTGATGGCAAGCCCGATGGTGGCAATACTGAAGAAAGCCATCAGATTATCTTTAATATAAAGAAGGTAGAACAGAAAGAATAACAGTGAAATGCCGAGAAGAAAGCTCAGAGTTCCCCAGTCGCCCGCCCATGATAATGAAAGTCGTTTCTGGACGGCAGCGAAGGTGCCTATTTTCACCGGGAGCCAGAAACCGCCCCTGCGATGATGGAAATTGGCAACATTTATTACAATATCGATCGTATCGGATTCGGGGATGAACCTGAAAAAATTCCTTTCGTATGCAGGTATTGTCTCATCCGCCGACCTTCCCGGAGTACCATTCCCTGCCATCCTTTTGCCGTTCACAAATATTTCATAGGAAGAATCAAAAACAGGCATATCGAAACCCATGCTCTTTCTGAATCCATGCGGTAAGATGACTATGGTCCTGTACGTTGCAAAACCCATCGGCCTGGCAGGGACTGAATCGGAAGGATAGTCAGTCCAGTACGACGGAACAAGTCCGAAATAATCGGGTTTTAGTTTAGCGGGACCTGAAAAATCGGACGGGCTAAGCATTTTATTCCAGTAGAATTCCCAGCGTCCGCGGAGCCTGTAAATAAAATCCTCGTCGGTGACATTTCGAAGGTCAAAAACACCTTTTACGACAACAGGATCCTTTATACCTGCAAAGAGATCTGTGGAAAGTAAGAGAAATAAAACAATAGCTGCCCTGATGAATTTCATTTCAGTCCTCTGTTCTCGAGCAACGCATCAATTCCGGGTTCTTTTCCCCTGAAAGCAATATACATTTCAAGAGGATCCCTTGTACCACCCCTTGAGAGTATTTCCTTTTCAAACTTAGCTGCTACTTCACGGTTGAAGATATCACCTGTCTCCTTAAATGCCTGGAAAGCATCCGCATCAAGCATTTCGCTCCAGTAATAGCTGTAGTAACCGGCTGCATAGCCGCTGCTCCATATGTGGTTGAAATATGTCGACCTGTATCTTGGCTTGATCTCAGGGATCAGACCGTATTTGTCAAGTGCGGATTTCTCAAATGCCTTTATATCAGGTTCAACCGGTACGGTAATTGTGTGATATTCCATATCGAGAAGTGCTGCTGCAAGAAATTCAACAGTTGCAAATCCGGTATTGAATTTACCTGCCCTGTCGAGCTTTTCAATAAGTTCGGCGGGTATCACCTCACCTGTCTCATAATGCTTTGCATAAACCTTCAATACCTCCGGTTCAAGAACCCAGTGCTCCATAATCTGTGACGGCAGCTCGACAAAATCGCGGGGTACAGAAGTCCCGGATACTCCCGGGTATGTTGAATTTGAAAGCAACTGATGAAGTGCATGTCCGAATTCATGGAAGAGAGTTGAAGCTTCATCAGGCGTAAGCAGTGAAGGTTTGCCTTCGGATGGAGGAGCTGAATTAGTAACCATTGTAACGACAGGGGTAATCATATTACCGTCGATATCCCGGCTCTGGCCCCTGTAGGCTCCGCACCAGGCGCCGCCGCGCTTGGATGCCCTCGGATAGTTATCGATCATAAGCACTCCGACATGCTTTTTGTCGCGGGTAACCTCGTAAGTTATGACATCGGGGTGATATTTCGGTATATCATTCCTTTCGGTGAATTCAAGATTATAAAGCCTGTTTGCCACATAAAACATTCCCTGTATCACATTGGATGTCTGAAAATATGGACGTGTAAGCTCATCATCGAGGGCATACTTTTCTTTCTTGATCTTTTCAGAGTAATACCACCAATCCCATGGGGCAAGCTTGAATTTTCCGCCTTCCTTATCGATTAGCGCCTGCTGTGCTTCGACTTCAGCTTTTGCAACAGGCAATGCAGCATTCCATACCTCGACAAGGAAATCGAAAACCTTTTCAGGCGTTTTTGCCATATTCCTTTCAAGGGCAAAGTCAGCATATGTTTTGTATCCGAGCAGTTTTGACCTATCTACCCTGAGCCTTGCTATTCGTGCAATTATGGTATTGTTGTCGTGATCATTGCCGTTGTCTCCTTTCATGAAATAGCCCGTAAACAGCTTTTCTCTCAGATCGCGTTTTTCAGAATACTTGAGGAAAGGTTCCATGATAGGATACTGTATTGTGAAAACCCATTTCCCCTTCATATTCAACTTTTCAGCCGCCGATGCAGCCTGTGCTTTTAATCCGCCGGGCAATCCTGCAAGATCATCTTCTTTATCAATAATAAGCTTGAAATTATTCGTCTCAGCGAGCAGATTCTGTCCGAACTTAACAGAAAGGAGAGATAGTTCCTCATTTATAGCCCTGAGCTTCTCCTTGTCCTCAGGTGAAAGTCCGGCGCCGTTCCGTACAAAACTTTTATATGTATCATCGAGCACTCTGAGTTCTTCATCAGTAAGTTTGGAACTGTCCCTGTTTTCATATACCGATTTTATCTTCTGAAAGAGGGTATCGTTAAGATTAATGTCGTCCCTGTGTTTCGACGACAGGGGGGCAATCTCAAGGTTTATTGCCTGAAGTGAATCATTTGTATTTGCCGAATTAAGTGAGCCGAATATCCTGCTTACCTTTGAAAGAAGTTCACCGCTGTATTCAAGGGCTTTTATAGTATTCTCAAATGTCGGCTTGTCGGGCGATGTAATGATTTCACGCACCTTCTTTTTCTGCTCATCAAATGCTGCAAGATAGGCCGGCTTGAAGTGCTTAGCCTTAATGAGGTCGAACGGAGGGACCCCGAATGGAGTATCAAATTCATTTAAAAGAGGATTGTCGCTTACTACTTTCGGTTTCTGATTGCATGAGGTCAATGCCATGGTGATGATGAACATAAAAAGAAATGTCTTTTTCATAACGCTTTAAAGATTTGGTAATTCTTAACCGGGTTTGATACAAAGATTATAAATTCCTTGTTATTTCAAAGACTTATCCTTCTTTTTCTTATTCCCTGCCGCCTTTTGTTCTCTTATCCTGAACAGCGCATCGCCCTTGTTAACATTAGCACCCTGGGAAACTACAACTTCTGCCACTTCTCCTTCAAAAGGCGATACTATTTCCTCAATATACGAGCTGGTCTGTATATAACATATCCTTTCACCGGCGTTGACGTGATCACCCGGTTTTGAAGGCTCGGTGATCTCCCCGTAGAGGTTGTAATAGATTTTACCCCTGGCGGGAGCGGTTATTACTTTTAGTTCCGGATCATCTTTTTTTGCCTTTGCCCCGTCTGCCACTGCCTTTTCCTTCGATTCGGGAATTATAACCTGTGCTGCAGTTCTGGCCGTTTCCCTTGCCTTTTCAAGCTCGTTTATGAACCTGGTCCGGGCAGCTCCGCTTTTGTAATCGCGGTACTGCCTGTCGTGAATGGCAAGCTCAAAAAGCTCTTCATCATCCGGTCCTGTATCCCATCCGTTCTTTTTCATCTCATCCCGGAAGGATGGAAGTTCATCAGGATAAGCATCCTGCGGATTCCCTGAATAGAATTCCTTTCCGAGCTTCATTGCGAGGTCAGTAATCTCTTTGCCTGGATTGCCCGGAAGCCTGCCTGCTTTCCCAAGGATCATGTCCCAGGTATTATTATCTATCATCCCGTATCTTTCCCTTCCGCTGGTCATCTGGATGATATTCATGAGTGCGACATTTTTTACATACTGGCTGAAAGGGGTAACAAGCGGTGGATATCCAAGTTCAGGCCATATCTCTTCGACTTCCCTGAAAAGCTTTACAATCAGCTCATCTTCAGTCAGCTCCGGCTTTCCCTGGTTTTTCAGGGATGTATTTATTCCCTGATGGACACCTTTTAGGTCGGCCATCATGCTTCCCATCATGCCTCCGGGCAATCCGCTGCTTATAAGAAGGGATGATACCTGTTTGTTACGGGGATCAATAAAATAGCCTAAAAAATCATCAATGAACGATTGAGTGAGCGACCGTACCTTCATATAGGCATCCATATTAATTGGCGGCACATCAAAGCCCGCATCATCGAACATTGCCCTTATAGCCAGAATGTCGGGATGAATCATTCCCCAGCTCAGCGGTTCCATGGCAACGTCAATAAAATCGGCGCCAGCCCTTGCCACCTCCAGCATGGAAGCCACCGACATCCCGGGACCTGAATGACCATGATACTGGATTAAGATTTCAGGATATTTCTTTTTTATCTGTCTTACAAGTTCACCGAGAGTAACCGGTCTGCCTACTCCTGCCATGTCCTTGAGACATATCTCATCGGCTCCGTATTCAACTATATGGTCAACAATATCCAAATAATATTCTATTGTATGGACAGGCGAATGGGTTATTGACAGGGCGGCCTGGGATATCATTCCTGCCTCCTTCGCATATTTTATTGAAAGTTCGAGATTACGGTGGTCGTTGAGCCCGCAGAACGACCTGGAGATATTTACGCCCTGTGCTTTTTTTACTCTGAACATGAGCCTTCGTATGTCGGCCGGAACCGGGTACATCCGTATCCCGTTAAGGGCTCTTTCGAGCATATGGGTCTGAAT
Organism: uncultured Rikenellaceae bacterium; assembly: GCA_964633505.1. Classification (GTDB taxonomy): domain Bacteria; phylum Bacteroidota; class Bacteroidia; order Bacteroidales; family VadinHA17; genus LD21. Next base: position 51,803 of record CAZWHC010000006.1, read on the forward strand.
CCCTGCTTCATTGAATGGTTTAGTCCATTCCCTTACGGCGACATTCGGGTTTTCACCGTACATCAGCTGAACCTGTTCAAACGCTCCCCCGTTCGTTTCGATCCGGTCAAAGCATCCCATTTCAACAATATGAGGTGCAACTTCCTTCAACTGATCAACCCTTGGCTGATATTTGCCCGATGATTGCCACATATCGCGGTAAACCAGGCTGAACCGGATCTTCTTTTTCATTATTGAAATATCTTACTTCTAATCAGTATATCAGTTCCTTCTTCTTTTCTTGTTCCATGCACCAGCACCCAGTACCCAGCACCCAGTACCAGCAACCAGCAACCAGCAACCAGCAACCAGCAACCAGAATTTATCATCCGCGCACAATTGTTACTGTCTTTTTCTGTTATTACAAAAGAAAGTTATTTATTCACAATTCTGAATGATTATTGTCAGATAAAAAAAAAGGAAAGACAGCTTGGGAGTCTGATCTTTCCTTCATTAACCTAAACCTGATCGTAGAATTTGGCCGGACGGCCTGTAAAGAACGTTTTCAATATATAGACGCCTGTTATTGCGAATTGTTGCATCCTGTTTTGTTAATCTTTTGTTAATTTTTGAGCATATCTTTCTTAATAAGTTAAATTTCTCTAAGATTTATTTGTAACTTTCGGCCGGTTAATTACTTATGATCTCAAATCTCAGATATCGTTTCATGATGCAGCGTCTCGGCCGGAGACTTTATCATTGTCTTATGTTTTATAATATCTGATATTCTCAACTGTTTATAAGACAGTCAGCACCCATTTTTCCCTATTTAAAATATTGTATTTTTTCTTTTTGTTTGATATGCAGGGTTTGATATTCAGTGTAAAGCGTTATTCAATACACGATGGTCCGGGGATCAGAGTCACATTTTTCATGAAAGGCTGCCCCCTGTCGTGCTGGTGGTGTCATAATCCCGAAGGAATTTCGCCGGAGCAGGAATTTGTCAACGAAACCAGGAAGATAGGAGAGACCGAATTTACCTCGAAGGAGCCGGCGGGCAGATTTTATTCTACAGTAGATATTCTCGATATTCTTGAAAAGGAAAGGATATTTATTGAACATTCCAACGGCGGGGTCACATTTTCGGGAGGAGAGCCCCTGACGCAGAATGAATTCCTTCTGGAGGCACTTATAGCCTGCAAATCGAAAGGTTATCATACTGCAGTCGATACATCAGGGTATTCCTCTGAAGTGAACTTCAGGTCAGTGATGCCATTTACAGATCTGTTTCTTTTTGATGTCAAACACATTGATGAATCAAAGCATTTTGAATATACCGGAGTTACAAACACCCTGATCCTCAATAATCTCCGGATGCTTCTGAAGGAAGGGAAAAATGTCTTCATAAGGATCCCGGTGATACCTGGTAAAAATGATGATCCGGAAATTCTTGAAGGCATGAAGAAAATGTTTTCGGAATTAAAATGTGACAATCTGAAGCAAATAAGTCTTCTTCCGTTCCACAGGACAGGAAAGGCAAAATACAAAAAGCTTAATCTTCCATACAGGATGGAGGATACTGAACAACCGTCACCAGGAAGGATGAAGGAATTAAAGGAGTTCTTTGAAGGAACAGGAATTAAAGTAAAGATTGGAGCATGACAACACCCCTTATCTATACATTCTGAGACCTGTGATGTCCCGGGATACTGTTGTAATAGCAGTATTTAACCGCAAAGTTCGGAATGTTGAAGCAAAGTTCGCAAAGATAATTTACTTGAAATCTGTGCTTTGCGATCATTGCGAAAAAGCTTTGCGCCCTTTGCGGTTTAAGGCTGCCAACTATTATTTATTACCCCGGCCTTCAGGCCGGGGCAGATGGACAAACAACAAACGGGCTTTAGCCCTTTTAAACAAGATTTAATTATTACTAATATGATATTATCTGAACGAGTAAAAAGACTACGAACCCAAAGCCTTAACGCTGAAGAACGGATTTCAGCCGAGCGCGCACTTCTGGTGACCCGTTTTTATAAAAGCGATGAAGCCCGCGAAGTCTCAGCCCCTGTCAGACGGGCACTTGCATTTCAGTACATCCTGAAAAACAAGAAGATTTGCATCAACGACGGTGAACTCATAGTGGGAGAGAGGGGTCCGGCGCCAAAAGCCACACCCACTTATCCCGAGATAAGCCTTCATTCGCTTCAGGATCTCGAGATACTTGACTCGAGGCCCAAAGTCAGTTTTAAGGTCGATGATGAGGTCAAAGCCATTTACAGGGATGAGATAATCCCATTCTGGAAAGGCAAAAGCAACCGCGACAGGATTATGAGCCTTATGACACCTGAATGGATAACTGCCTACAACGCGGGTATTTTCACGGAGTTTCAGGAGCAGCGTGCCCCCGGGCATACAGTTCTGGGATATAAAATGTTCAGGACAGGATTCAATCAGCTTAAGGAAGAAATAAAGGAGAGCCTGTCAACGCTTGATTACTTTAACGACAGGGAAGCCTTTGAAAAGTCGGAAGAGCTTAAGGCAATGGACATCGCGTGCGATGCAATAATAATGTATGCTGGCCGGCATGCTGAAGAGCTCGAAAGAATGGCTTCATCCGAAAAATCAGTGGAACGTAAGGCCGAACTTGAAGAGATGGCAAGCATCTGCAGAAAAGTGCCGGGAGAAGCTCCTGAGACTGTTCATGAGATGCTCCAGCATTACTGGTTCATTCATCTTGGAGTCATTACCGAGCTGAATCCGTGGGATTCCTTCAATCCCGGCAGGCTCGACCAGCATCTGTTTCCTGTTTACAAAAATGAAAAGGACAAAGGCACTCTTACAGATGAAAAGCTATGTGATCTTCTCGGGTGTTTCTGGGTAAAATTCAATAATCATCCTTCACCTCCGAAAATGGGGGTAACGGCAAGTGAAAGCAGTACTTACACTGACTTTTGCCTTATCAACCTGGGAGGAGTTAAACCCGACGGCACTGATGCCGTGAACGAGATGTCGTATATCCTCCTCGATGTAATAAAGGAGATGAGGATTCTGCAGCCAAGTTCGATGGTACAGATCAGCAAAAAAAATCCCGACAGGTTCATACACAAAGCTTTGGATATTATCAGGACTGGATTCGGGCAGCCTTCATGTTTCAATACCGATGCAATAATCCAGGAACTTCTCCGCCAGGGCAAGAATATTGTCGATGCCAGGAACGGCGGAGCCTCCGGTTGTGTGGAGACCGGAGCCTTCGGTACTGAGTCATACTGGTTAACCGGTTATTTTAACCTTGTCAAGATACTTGAACTGACGCTTGACGACGGATTTGACAGAAGGACCGGGATACAGACCGGACTTCCAACGGGAAAGGCTTCAGATTACAAGACATTTGAAGAGCTTACTGCTGCCTTTGCAAAACAGGTAAATTATTTCGCCGGCATTAAAATAAGAGGTAACAATGTTATAAGCAAAACCTTTGAGAATTATCTTCCCGTACCTTTCCTTTCGCTGCTCCTTGAAGACTGTATACTGAACGGAAAAGATTACAACTGCGGCGGGACGAGATACAACACAACATATATCCAGGGAGTAGGTCTTGGAAGCATTACCGACATTCTCACCTCGATCCGCTTTAATATTTATGACAATAAGCGGTTTACATGGGATGAGCTGAACAAGGCCCTTGAAGCCGATTTTGAAGGATTTGAAGATCTCAGGTACAGTCTCATTTATAATACGCCAAAATACGGCAACGACAATGATTATGCCGACCAGCAGGCTGTAACTGTGTTTGAAATCTATTATGATGCCGTCAACGGTCGTCCCGCATCGCGCGGGGGCGTTCACCGTATCAACATGCTTCCGACAACATCTCATGTATACTTTGGAAGTGTGACCCGGGCAACGGCCGACGGAAGAAAAGCTTTCACCCCGCTCTCCGAGGGCATTTCACCCAGCCAGGGGGTCGACAGCCACGGCCCGACTTCGGTTATAAAATCAGCATCAAAGATCGATCATCTGAGGACGGGAGGCACTTTGCTCAATCAGAAATTCGCACCGCAGTTCTTTGAGGATGAGGACAGCTATAAATGCCTTTCAGCCCTTATACGCAGTTATTTCAGCCTCGACGGGCACCATATTCAGTTCAACGTTGTAAATGCCGATACCCTGAGGGATGCCCAGAAACATCCTGAATTATACAGGGATCTGATTGTCAGGGTTGCAGGATACAGCGATTATTTCAACGACCTTGGCGAGGATCTGCAGAATGAGATAATCCTCAGAACAGAACACGAAAATATTTAAATGAATAAAAATACCCCTCTGATCAATATTTGAGCAAAGAGGGGTATTGTAGCAAGTGAGGGTATATCTTAATACTCTATTTCTTCTTGTCTTTTACTTCATTGAACATGGCAGTAGCTGTAGCAACAATGCCGGCAACATCCGAAAGATTTGAGGGCAGAATTATTGTATTATTTGTCTTTGCCATATTTGCAAAACCTATAAGGTATTGTTCGGCGATCCTGAGGTTTACAGCATTGAGTCCATTTTCTTCCGAAATAGCCTTTGCAATGGCTCTTAATCCGTTGGCTGTTGCCGTTGCAACCTGTTCGATTTCTGAAGCACGACCTCCGGCTTCATTAATTCGCCTTTGCTTTTCACCTTCCGATTTCAAAATATACTCCTGCCTGTCACCTTCTGCATTGTTGATTTTGGCCTGTTTTGTCCCTTCTGACTCAGCAATAACGGCTCTCTTTTCTCTTTCAGCCCTCATTTGTTTTTCCATTGCATCACGGATACTCTGGGGAGGTGAAATATTCTTTACTTCGTAGCGGGTTACCTTGACGCCCCAGGGCTCGCTGGCTTTATCCACAGCTTCAACAATTGTTGCATTTATTGATTCGCGTTCCTCAAAAGTTCTGTCGAGTTCGAGTTTGCCAATCACGCTTCTCATAGTCGTCTGAGCAATCTGGATCGAAGCAAAGCGGTAATTGTCGATACCATAAGAGGCTTTCTGCGGATCCAGAACCTGAAGGTATAGAATACCGTCGACCTCAACGGCAATGTTGTCGCGTGTTATACAGATCTGAGGCGCAACGTCGATTGCCTGTTCCTTAAGAGTATGCCTGTACCTGATCTTGTCGAAAAACGGGATAAGGATCTGGAAACCGGCTGTGAATGTAGCCCTGTATTTACCAAGTCTTTCAACGATAATTGCAGTTCTCTGCGGGACTACCTTTACCATTGAAGAGATCAGGATGAAGGCAAGCAGAACAACACCGATCAGAATAAAAGTAGTGCTTGATGATGCTGCAAGTGTAATTAATAGTGTCATGTTAGCTATTTTTTGGGTTCAACAATTAATTTAAAGTTTTCCTTGTTTTTGATAATGACGGTCTGTCCCTTGCTGATTTCCGATTCTGATTCAGCTTTCCAGGAGGTTCCCTTGAATTCTACCTTTCCGTTTTTCCCGGGGGTAAAATCCACAAGAGCAACCGCTTCCCTGCCTGTGAACTCATCTTCTACTTCCTTCGACAATTCATCCTTGCTGTAAAAGAATTTCTTCTGTATCATTCTCCTTAAAAGGACAAGGGAAAGTACAGATGTCACTGCAAAGACTATTGCCTGCAGATTGATTCCCGGCTCTGCGATAAGGCATAGAAGGGCCGTTATCCAGGCGCCGACTCCGAAGAAAAAGATCACAAACCCGGGGAGAACCAGTTCCAGAAGGAAAAGGACAAGGCCGATTATGAACCATATTAGTTCAGGTCGTGTTAAAATAGATGTACTCATAATAAGATTTTTAAGATATATGCGGAATTAAGGATTCGTTAAGTAAAGATAAGATAAAATCAATATATGGCAGCAAAAAACGTTGTGATTCGGCATTATTCCGGTGTTTTCGGATCAGCAGAAGCAAAAAGTTTGAAAAACCGGGATAAATTTTGTAACTTAAGGAGTTTTTGGACCTGAACCATTCGAAGGCAAGATAAGCCTTTGAAGCAACAGAAGTGGGATGCTGAGTTGTCTCATTTTTAAATAGATAAAAAATTAAGTCTGTCAAATTAAAAAAATAAAAGGAGAACCCTCAGATGGAAAAATTCTTTGATTATTTTGATGAAAGATACCGTGAATCGGTTTTGAGCGGTCCGGCCTCGGATGACGGACCAGTGATTACAATCTCGCGTCAGACAGGTTGTGATGCCCGTGAGATAGCAGCCAGTATAGTCGACAGGCTGAATCTGAAACTAAATACAAACAAATGGAAATGGGTCGACAAAGACATCATTTATTCGATAGCCAGGGAACTCAATACAGATACACAAAGGGTGGAGAATTATTATGAGGGGATCAAGCTTTCGAACCTTTCAGAAATGATAATGGCTTTTTCAGGAGGTTTTGTCAGCGACCTGCGGGTGAAAAAGGCAATAAAAGATATTGTATTGTCGATCTCCAAGGAGGGTAATGTTGTTATTGTCGGGAGGGGGAGTGTCTCAATAGCCCATGAAATAAAGGATTCTCTTCATATTAAGCTTGTGGCCCCGTTCGCATGGAGAGTTGAAAATGTGATGCGAAAAAAGGACATGAATGCCGCGACTGCCGAGAAATATGTAATTGAGACTGATGCAAAGCGAAATGAACTGATACACACCTTCCTTGATAAAAAGACAACGAATATTGAATCGCTTTTCGATTTAACGCTGAACAGGGAATCATTCAGCATTCAGGATTCTGCCGACATTATTGTTTCAATGTACGACAGGAAGGTACTGAGGCAGGTGGCGGAACGGACAAAGATCAAGTCGATGATCTAGAATTCGCTAAGTTCGCCGACCCGTTTTATATGTACTTTCAGTCTCTGATCGAGGGCTTTCCTGTATTCCTCCCAGTCGCTGATCGGCCTCCGGGCGACACCTGAGTCGATAGCAGCTTTTGCCACGCACGATGCTACACACGAGATGAGCCGTGGATCAAGAGGCTTGGGAATTATATAATCCTTTCCGAAGACCAGTCTGTCAACATTGTATGCTTTAAGTACTTCTTCGGGGACAGGTTCTTTTGCCAGAGTCGCAAGAGCCCTTGCAGCCGCCAGTTTCATTTCTTCGTTAATAGTATAAGCCCTTACGTCGAGGGCGCCTCTGAAAATGAAAGGAAATCCCAGTACATTATTGATCTGGTTCGGGTAATCTGACCGGCCTGTTGCAAAAATGAGGTCGTCCCTTGTCGACATCGCATCTTCATATGTTATTTCGGGATTCGGATTTGCCATGGCAAAAACAATCGGATTTGCAGCCATGGAAGCAAGCATGTCTTTTGAAAGCATATTGGCCGTCGATAGTCCAAGAAATACATCGGCATCCTTAACCGCTTCGGCAAGGGTATTGATGTCCCTTTCTGTGATAAAATCCTGCTTGAATTTATTCAGATCCTTCCTTTTACTGTTTATGACTCCCTTGCTGTCGACCATCACAATATTCCCTTTTTTCACACCTAGCGACAGGTAAAGCTTCGAGCATGATATTGCCGCGGCGCCGGCGCCGCATACCACCAGCCTTATGTCTTCAATCTTCTTCCCTGTGATTTCGAGTGAATTAAGCAATCCAGCTCCCGAAATTATTGCCGTCCCATGCTGATCGTCATGAAAAACCGGTATGTCGAGCATGGCCTTCAGCCTGGTCTCCACCTCAAAACATTCCGGAGCCTTTATATCCTCAAGATTTATTCCCCCGAACGTCGGGGCAATCCTTGCAATAGTTTCAATCAGTTTTTCAGGATCTTTCTCATCAACTTCAATATCAAAAACATCAACGTCGGCGAATACCTTGAAAAGCAGTCCTTTGCCCTCCATCACGGGTTTTCCGGCAAGCGCCCCTATATCGCCGAGCCCGAGCACGGCCGTCCCGTTCGAAATCACCGCCACCAGGTTGCCTTTTGCCGTATAATTATAGGCATCATCAGGCGATTTTTCGATTTCGAGGCACGGGTAAGCCACCCCTGGTGTATAGGCAAGACTCAGGTCGAACTGTGTACAATATGGCTTTGTGGGTATTACCTCAACTTTACCGTGACGGCCCCTGCTATGATAGATAAGGGCATCCTCCTTTGTTATTTTAGGCATGGCGCAATTTTTTGATTGTGATTTTCAACTTTCTAAATTACAACTATTAAACCATAATGTGCATGAGAAAAGTCAACAATAATAAAAATGGGTATCTCGAAATTGCAGCCTTTTCTTTGCATTGCGAATAAAAATCAATACTTTCATCAACCGTTTTCAAACTTATTTAGTTGGTTCAAAAGTTAAGCAGAAAATGAAACAGAATCTGGCAATTGGGGTCGACATAGGAGGAAGCCATATAAGCTGTGCGGCCGTCGATCTTGATACCTTCCGGATCCTTGAGGATACATGCACCGAAAGGGCTGTTAATAACAAGGAGGAGGCAAACGCAATTATCGGCGTATGGGTTAATGCCCTGAAGGCAGTCATCGACAGGATCCCCGAAGGATCCCTTAAAGGAATAGGATTCGGAATGCCCGGCCCTTTCGATTATGTAAAAGGGATCAGTTATATAAAAGGTGTGGCCAAATATGAAAAACTATATGGCTGCAACGTTAAAAATGCAATTGCCGATAACCTTGGCTTCTATGACTCATTTCCGGTGAGGTTCATGAACGATGTGTCGACGTTTGCCGTCGGCGAGGCGCTCGTGGGAAAAGCTTCGCAGGCAGAGAGATCAATTTCCATTACCCTCGGAACAGGATTCGGATCTGCTTTCATTGCAAACAAGATCCCAATTGTTGACGGTCCTGAAGTCCCGAAGCTTGGATGTGTTTATCATCTTCCCTATGGCGACAATATTGCCGATGATTATTTTTCCACACGCTGGTTCCTCGGCAGATATAAAAAGATGACAGGAATTGAACTGTCAGGAGTAAAGGAGCTGACTTCCCTTGCTGCAACAGATAAAAGAGTTATGAACCTCTTTACGGAATTCGGAACAAATCTTGGAATATTCCTGGCTCCCTGGTTGAAAAAATTCCGTGCAGAAATTGTTGTTGTAGGAGGAAACATCTCCCATGCATATAATCTTTTCGGAGAGATATTTGAGAACAGCCTCAGGAATGAAGGATGCGGATGCAGGGTAGCCCTGTCGGAACTCAAGGAAGATGCAGCCTTCATCGGCGCAGCCTGGCTCCTCGACGACAAATTCTGGAAAGATATCCAGCACGCCCTCCCATTGATGTAATAAGAAAAAATTCAATCATTCAACTATTCAACTATTCAACTATTCAACCATTCAACCATTCAACTTTTCAACTTTTCAACCTATAACCCTTCAACCCTTAAATCATGGCAACAGATAAAATCAACATCTCGAAAATATCACCGGTCCTCATGGCATTTTTTGTCATGAGCTTTGTTGACCTTGTCGGCATCGGCGTCGACCGCGTAAGCAAGGACATGAGCCTCAGCGCCACCGTCGCTCAGCTTATACCATCGGCAGCTTTCCTGTGGTTTTTCATACTGTCGGTTCCGGTGGGTGTAATGCAGTCGCGCATCGGGAAAAGGAACATGCTGAATATCGGCATGGGAGTCACAGCTCTGGGGCTTCTGCTTCCTTTCCTTGTTTACACCTTTCCGATGGTGCTCGCCGGCTTTGCACTACTGGGCATCGGCAATACAATAGTACAGGTTTCCGCAAACCCGCTTATGGTAGATGTTGTGCCCGGGAACAGGGCATCGAGCTTTCTCAGCTTCTCACAGTTCGTAAAAGCTATCGGATCGATGATAGGAGCGCCGCTTGCAGCATTTTTTGCCGCTCAGTTCGGTGACTGGAAACTGCTTTTCCTTGTTTTCGGGATAGTATCAATTCTTTCAGTTGTATGGCTTGCATCATCGAAGATCGACGAAACGAAAATTGAAGGATACAAAGCTACATTCGCTTCATCTTTCAAACTTCTGGGAAACAGCCTGGTGCTTCTCCTTGTCCTGGCTATTTTCCTTGTTGTGGGTGTCGATGTGGGCTTCAACTCAAACTCGGGTCAGTTCCTAATCAAACAGTTCGGCATTGACCAGACATCGGCTGAATCGGGACGCAGCGTTTATTTCCTCGGCCGTATGGTCGGAACATTCGCCGGCGCCATTCTTCTTACAAAGATATCTTCACGCAAATTCTATGTCTGGACATCAATTCTCGGCATAATCTGCCTTACCTTAATTGTACTGATCAAATCGCCTGTGCTGGCATGGGGACTGGTATTCATGATCGGACTTGCAGTTGCCAACATATGGCCTCTTGTCTTTTCAATTGCAATGGAGAAATTCCCCGACAAGAGCAATGAGGTATCGGGACTTGTGATGATGGCAATATCGGGCGGAGCCGTCATTCCGCTTATGGTGGGATGGGTAAGCGATATATCGACAATTGCATTGGGAATGACAATCCTTATCGCCTGTATGATCTATCTTTTTGGCGTTTCAGTATACTGCCTCAAAAAATAGGGTTTACCTGATATTTTGATCTGCATTTCATGACTTATTGCAGCAACGTATTAAAAGCAGTTGTTTAATACGTTGCAATTTATTGTATTATGTTATTTTTTGTCTGAACCTCTTCTGGCTATTGTCTTGCAGAGGCTGTTAATCCAAAGGTATTTTTAAGATCTGCGATAATCAGATCAAGTTTATTGTCAAAAACTTTGTCTATTTCATTTTTTGATCCAATAAGCCTTTCATAAATAGGATTTCCAAAAATATCTCCGACATTAATATCTCTTTTTAAAGTAATGTTAGAGGCAAATACATCCTTTATTTTTTTAAGAATTTTAATCTGATCATCTGTGAAATCATAAGTGTGCAGGTAAGACAAATAGTTCTTTTCTATTCTTTCTTTCGGGGTTGGAATTTTCTTCTTTCCTAAAGCATGAAGCATAAAATCCCAGGCTGAGCCTTCCGGGAAGTCATACATTTTCTGAAGATGCCCTTCATCAAGAAATACGTTTGGCCTGGCTAACCAGTCAACGAACTTTTGAATCTCTTCTTCGGTAGGTTCGTAATTAGTCTTCATAGCTTTTTCTTTCAGTTCTGTCATTTGAGGAGCCTTTGCTTTTTTAAGCTCCTCTTCAAAAATCCTCCTCGCCTCAGCAATAGGAATATTATCAATCACCTTAATTGAATCTCCATGAATATCAACACGCTGGATCAGATGAGCAGGATCAGGATTATCGATTAAAAAATACTCGCCTCTTAATTTCTTAGGTTTTTCAGTAATTATCCCTTTTCCACCTTTGGTTATTATCTTCTTGTTTTCTTTCTTCGATCCATATCCATCATCTTTCATCCTCCGGCATAAGCCAACAAAATCGAGAATCTTAAAGCTGAATTTGCCTGTCTTTGGATCCAGTCTTGTGCCCCTTCCCAGCATCTGAACATATTTTCCTACTGATTTTGTAAGGGATGCGAATGAAATAAACCGTACGCAGGGGATATCCACTCCGGTTGACATTATGTCAACTGAAACTGCAATATATGGCTTACGATGAGGTTTCTCAAACCAGGCTTTTAATACTTCATTCAATTCACTGTTTTCTGAGATTATTGCCTCTGCATATTTTGGGCTTTCTGAATCATCATTACCGAATACCTTGTTTATTGCTTTGGCTAGCTCCAGGCAATGAGCCTGACTGACTCCAAAGAGAATAACCTTTTCTCCCCACTGAGTATTCTTTTTTAATTCCTCGGCTATACGAAGGCTATTTTCTTTTGAAATGAACTTCCTGTTCAGCTGCTCAATCATCAATTTCTTTTTCTGATCGAGTTTTATAACGCTTTCCTGTTCAGGTTCAAGGACATGGTCAAATTCAATTCCTTTCTCCTCTGCCTCCTTAACTAGCTGGGAAAGCAATTCTATTGGCTTGTAAGGAGCAAGAAATCCTTCATCAATTCCCCGGCGAATATCAAACTTATAATCTGGTTCCCCCGATTCGCATCCGAACATTCTGTAAGTATCGAGTATTGCAAGGTCCTCGTCCGGGATATCTGCTCCCTCTTTGGGAACAGCTATTCTGGGAGTTGCAGTTAATCCAGTTCTTGGACAGAGGAAATGATCAAAGATCAATCTCCGGTTCACATTTATGCTGCGATGGCATTCATCAACGATTATCAGATCATAAAATGTTGATGGAAGATCATTAAAAATAAGTTCCAGAGTATCAATTACTACTACGTGAATATTTGCGTGTTTTCTTGTCCGGAAACTTGAGGTTGTAACCCAGCTTGAAGGATACTCTTTGCTGATAAGGGCAAATCCCTTGTCAATTGCCTGTTTTGCCAGCATCCTGCGATCAACAACGAACAAGATCCTTTTAGCCAGGCCATAGCTAAGTAATGCTTTTGAGAATGCTACAGCCATTCTCGTTTTGCCCAGGCCGGTTGCCATATGAACAAGCATCTTCTGCTTCCCGGCTTTGAAATTCTCAAGTAGAATTTTGATACAATCAAGCTGGTAATATCTGTCTTTTCCTGCTGCCGGATCATAACCGCCTGCAATGGTTGTATCAATTTTTATTTCTTTTTCAGATGAAATCTTCTTTTGTTGTTCAATCTTCAGCTTCATCTCTTCAAGGCTCATGAAAGAATTGACCTGCTTGAATTCTCCTGCATCCAAGCTCTTCCAGGCATTATCATAGAATAATATCTTTTCCGTACTGCAGGCATAAAGGAACCTTGGCTTAAGAACTGCAGAGTAAAGGAGTCGCAGCTTTTGCAATGCTTTTCTTTCATCTTCAAGTTTATTCTCGACGACTGCAATTACCTCCCCATTTAGGTCTTGCAGGACAATATCCGGTTTAATTGACTTAAAACCAGGAAATTGGATCTGCTGCTCAGGATGAAGCGCATATTCCTGCTGATAGAGAAGAGTATCTTCTGGTCTCCATCCAACCGATTCAAGAAGTTTAATAACTTTCAAATCCGTAGATGTGGCTTCATTAATTTTTCTTGTCATTTAAAAACGATTGATTTAGATTTCAGTAAGCTCTATACCCCAGATTTCTGATAATATTTTTTCGATTTTTCTTTCTGATTTTCGTTTGATTTGTCTCAATTTATTTAATAAATTCATCTGGTCATCTAATTCACTTGCGATATTTTTTTGAATTTCAATATCTTCAGGTATTTGAACTAATATTTTATATGCATTTTTTCTATCTAATGATGGTACAGCGGTATTATTTTCAGTCAAGGATTTCAAATCGATTGATTGAAGCAGATAAAAAATAAATTTTGGGTCATTACCTTTAAAATCCTTTACAAATAATGAGGTATTATGAGGCCAGTAATCCTCATTTATAAAATGGACTTTCCCTATTGTACCACTTCTTCCGGTGATTACACCAGGAGAAAGATGTCTATACTTATTATGGTATCCGATAATACCATTTGACCCAACTACGGGGAATTCTCCTTTTATGAATTGAGATATTGGTAAATCATAACCTCGCTGTAGTTCAATTACCTCACCTAAAGGTTTTTGAATACACTTTTCTGTCGAATATATATACTCCCAATTCTCTAAGATTTTAACCACGCCATCAATAATTGTCAACTGTTTTTCAATCTGTTTGACGATAACCTTCTGTTCGGCAAGAATGGGTATGGGAATCTCTTGTGATTTAAGAAAATCTACGCCTTGTTCATTCTTAATTCCATTTTTTTTAACTTGATTGATGCGATTCTTAAATTGTTCACTTCTTAGGATTAAAACCAGATATTCCGGCATAATTTGGATCCTATCAATTTCATATACCTGATAATGTGTAGAGCATACAAGCTTTCTTTCCGCAATTGCAACCGCACCTTGATGAATATTTATTTTGGATGTAATTAAATCTCCTTTTTCAATCAAATATAGATCCATCCCTGTTTCATTTGCATCCCTCAGGTGAACCTTCCCATCTGCGAATGAGATCTTTTCAATTATGTCGATCTCACCGTCATAATCATCCTGTTTTATTTTTTTATACCTGGGCTCTATTTTACCTTCAAGTTTTTCAATTGGATATTTAACATTTGATCTTAAGATTTCCCTGATAGTTAAAAGCTCTTTGTGATTTGAAAGAAAAGTTTCATCTATGTTTTGGACATATTCTCTTCCAATATCAGCCTCAAGTGCATTAGCAGGATTTAGTTTTGCAAGAAAGGGTAAAGCAACTTCAGGATTTGTATGGGAAAGTTTTTTGTAGATGTCGTCTAATGATGTTGGTCCATTGGATTTTACATTTTGTAGCGTTGCTTTCAACTCCGAAATTTGACTTCCATTTAAAGTACTTCTGTAATTTGAGAGGTTAAATGAAAAGTTAAATGCCTTGTCGATTCTTTTTGCAATCTCATTCTGAATCCTGTTCTCAAGCATCTGATCAAAGAGTTCCAACTCCTGTTTCTTTTCTGAAACTGTTATTTTCTTCGAAGCAATTTTCTTGTCAATAACCTCGGTCTTCTTAATCCGGTCTATTTTACCTTTAGCCTCTAAATCTATCCTGGTTTCGGTCCGGATCTTTTCCTTTATTCTTGGGTCCAGAGTTTTAATCCATTCGGCCGGGATGCAGAACTGATGTTTTGATTCTGGTGGCTGGTTGCCGTTTTTAACATACTTATGATATAGTTCAAGACATTCAACCAGCTGGTTCCCTTTTTGTTCTTTTCGGTTAGTGCCCATCGAATAACCATCATTAGTCACTTTGTAGAGCCATACCCAATCAGTTTTTCCACCTTTTTCATAGAGCAATATTGATGTTTTTGGCCCCTGTCCACCTTTGCTTACAAACAGTCCCTGTGGTAATGAGATTATTGCCTTAAGTTGAGCCTCATTGAGCAGCATTTTTCGCAGAGCTTTTGCACTATTCTGATCCCAGGTGTGGAATCCTTCAGATACAATCACCGCGCATCTTCCTCCCTCGTGAAGAAGATCAAACATTAGCTTTACAAATAAAATTGTAGTTTCTGATTCCTTAGGATATTCACCCCATACTTCAGGATACGCCTCCTGGTCCCTTTCTGCCCCAAATGGCGGGTTTGCAACGACAACTGTTTTGCTTCCGGCGTCAGTAACCGGATTATATTTTGCAAGAGAATCACCCTGCTGGATATTGTCAGGATTCAACCCACGAATATAAAAGTTGATGGCCGCCATCTTCCTGATCATACCCAGGTACTCAATCCCAGCAACGCCAGAACGATAGAATTGGGTGGTTTGCTGTATGCTTGGAAATTCAAGAGGGTGGTTCTTGAAATAATGATTAAACCAGGAACGCAATTCCGAATGACTCTTTTCACCGGGCCAGTCGCGTGAAGAGTCAACCCTGCGCATTACAAATTCAAAAGCATCAAACAAAAATCCACCTGTTCCGCAAGCCGGATCGAAAACAATATCATCAAAATTCGGTTCCACCAAAGCTGTCATAAACTGCCTCACGTGGTCAGGAGTTCGAAATAATCCTATATCCTTTGTTCCTCCGGTTTCACTTAATGCAGATTCAATAGCATCGCCCAGTAGATCAGTTTTAAGTAATCTTGCTTCCTCAATGTCGTGAGCAACAATACTTATAACCTCACCAAGATTGCCGCTGTTTACATTATTTGTAAAATTTGAGTTGCTGAACACTTCTTCGATCAGCACAAGCTGATCCTGGACTTTCTGAGGAAGATTTCCGGAGAATACTTTTCTGGCGCTCTGAAGTATTGTTGAATAAAACGGGAAGAAATTATCATTCAATTCTGCCAGTATCTGATCATTTGATACAGTTGGCAGATAAGAAAATAATCTGTTCTCATTTGATTCTTCTTTGCCGGTTTTTGGATTTTTCCATCGGTAATCTGCAGTAAATAGTTTTCTAAGAGGTTTGAATTCATCATCCTGCCTGATCTTGGTCTCAAAAATTCGCAGGAGAAGCAACTCAATAATATATTCAACTCTTTGAACAGGTGTTCCTGCAGGTCGTAGTTTATTATGTAATTTCTTGAGAGCGTTATTTGTTTTATTATCAGCGTAGTGGACTGTGGAACGAGCCATTTCAAATTAAATTTTATTTTATTAGTTCATATATCTTGTACCAGTAAAAAAATGCTTCCGGATTTGATTTTATAAGTTTATTTAATCGGGTATTAAAAGGTTGCCCTATATTCCAATTTATTATTTGTTGAGGTTCCTTGTATTTCTCAATTACTGTGGTCTTTTTATCAATGGCAACCGCCAAATATGCTGCTTTAGCTGAATGAATTATAGCTTTATCAATATGGTAGGATTCGGAAAAAATAAATTGCTTTATTTGGGTAATTCCGAACAGAAGAGCGCCAAAATCTCCTTTGCCGTCCAGGCCTCTTGTTGCCAGCAGCAATGAGGTCTGAAAAATATCATCAGTTACATCTTTGGGCTTTAAATCAATTCCTCTATAACCAGATTCAACCACAACATATTCATTAAAAGTCTTTGAAACAACAGAAAAATCTTTGATATTCTCGAACAAGTATCCTATATCATATAACTGTTTAATAATTTCCATTGTCTGACTATGTCCACTCTTCTGATATGGTATTCCGGTTGTATTTGGAGCAAAAGCAGTCAGTTTGTCACCAAGTATGTCGTCAAATGATGGAACGATCACATCAGCCGGAGGACCTTCCTGTTGCACAAAAGTTGAATCAATATTTATGCTGATAAGTTTTTCATAATGAGCTTTATCAAATAAGATGTCCAACAAAACATATTGTTCCGTATCGGATGTACGGTATACAGGTGCATAGAAGAATTTATAATGTGACTTTGGAATCCTGGACCTGGTTGTCCTTTCCTGTCCTGAATATCTTGTAAACCACTTAGTCTCTACTATTCTTTGGAATATGTCATTCAGATCTATATTTTCAGGTAAGATAATATCAATATCTTTTGACAATCTCCTTGTACTTCCCAACATCAGCATAAGAGCTGTACCTCCTTTGAATACAAAAGTGATTCCGGATTCTGTAAGTCCTTCCAATAATAACAAAGCCCTGATTACTTTCTCTATCAGTATCTTATCAGCTTTGTTGTTACTGTTCGAAACTGTCACAAGCCATTCTATTGTTAAGGATTTTTCAGATATCATGTTGCAAATTTACGGCAGCAAATCATCGTCTGCTGCCAGATTATTGCTTCTTAATATATGCAGGATCTCAGGCTTTTTTCGCTTCCTGTCAGCATATCTGATCAGCTTGCTTATGTTTACAGAATACCTTTCAAAGGCATTTCTATATATGTGATTAATCTCATTCCCTTTTAGGAACTCAAATTCTTCATCCACCAATGCATCGACAAGTAACTTTTCAAGAGTTAGTGTAGGTATCATTTTTATTGTCTGCAAAGGAGCTTCAGAGACTAAAGATCGAACGATAATAGGTTTTTGAAGGTCATTGATATAATTATCAAAGAGGTCTTTACCTGGTTTATGAAATACAGTTGTAAACTCTTCCTTTAAGGTATAAAAGACAGATTCCATTGAATCTCTTTCTGCATCCACCAGAATTAAATTGGTTCTTGGAATATGGTGTCCGAATTCTATTAAGGAAGAAGATCCCCATATACAATAGTGTATAAAGGGAAATTTCTCTTTTATAAGTCTGCTGATCCTGATAAACCGATTATCAACTTCAGGTATATACAATGATCCTTTGCCAAGTCTGAATTTACCCTTCCCTATACGTAATAAAATTCCCCGGTTAACCAGGTTATAAATTCTCCAGTTCACTGTTGATGCCGGGATTTCAGGCTCAGCTTCCTTATAAAAGACAAGGATATCTTTTGTGGAAAAGGCCGATCTGTTTTCGAACTTCTTTTTAAGCTGAGGTATGTTTAGTTTGGTTTCGATGATGATATCTTTTTGTTAAAGGTAGGCAAATTATTGGCAGCAAAACAATGATTGCTGCCGAAAATTTGATATTTTTCAAAAATGAAGCAAATCAGCTTGTATTTTCCTTTTAAAACTTGCAAATTGCGGGAGTGTAACCATAATTATGAAGAATACTGTTTGCAGTATGTAATGCTTTATTTTATGGACCTGATCGTACAAAAATTATTTGTTACTCCAACTGATACTTTATTATTATGAAGAAAGACAAACTGGGCAGGCGTGACTTTCTGAAGAAAGGAACAGCAGCTGCATTCGCTTTTACACTTGTTCCACGACATGTTCTCGGCGGTCAGGGTTATACTGCTCCGAGCGACCAGCTTACAAAAGGTATTATCGGCGTTGGCGGGATGGGACGCGGACATATTGAATATGAAGGCACACGCCTTCTTGCAGTATGCGACGTGGATAAAACCCATCTCGACCAGGCAATCGCCCTTGCAGGTGGCAAGCCAACAGGTTATCACGACTTCAGGGAGCTTATTGCCAGGCCAGATATAGATGTTGTGCATATTGCCACTCCTCCCCACTGGCATGGTATCATGTCGAAGATGGCGGCGGAAGCCGGAAAGGATATCTGGTGTGAGAAGCCGATGACAAGAACCATTGGTGAAGGCATCAGGGTTGTTGAAGCGGTTCAGAGGAACGGCCGGATGTTCAGGCTGAATACCTGGTTCAGATTCAAGGACCAGTTTTATGGACTGGGCACTACAGTCAAGCCGCTGAAAAAACTTGTCGACAGCGGAGTCCTCGGCTGGCCGCTGAAAGTGACTGTCAGCGGAATAACCGGATACGACTGGAAATTCTACTGGAGCGGACTGCACAATCTGAAACCTGAACCTGTTCCCGCAGAACTCGATTATGATTTCTGGCTTGGACCTGCGCCATACAAACCATATAATCCTGAAAGGGTACATTCAAAATTCCGCGGATACTGGGATTATGACGGCGGAGGTCTGGGTGATATGGGGCAGCATTACCTCGATCCGGTGCAGTATATGCTCGGGAAAGATAATACCGGACCGGTTTCAGTTGAAATTGATGCACCGCAGCAGCATTATGATGCTGTCGGATCATGGCGTCGTATAACCTATACTTATGATGATGGCTGCCAGATAATCCTCGACGGCGAAAACCGCGACACTGATGCCGCATATATAGAAGGACCCCACGGTAAGATCTTTAAGGGATTCAGATCGACAATAAAAGATATGGATAAACTTATTGATTCCCTGCCTGATCCTGAACCTCAGATAACAACCTTCTCAGAATCAGTAAAGACAAGAAAGAAATTTGCACTTAACGAATCGAACGGCCATCGTTCATGTTCAATTGTCAACCTTGGAATTATTGCACTCAGGCTCGGAAGAAATCTCAAATACGATCCTGTCAACCAGCAGTTTATTGACGACGACGGAGCCAACAGGCTTATTAACCAGCCCATGAGGGGACCATGGAAAATTTGATGACATGAGAATATGAAAATGTGGAAATCAGAAAATTTTGAAACTACAAATTGTTAAAAAATGAAAATCACAAAAATATTAGCCGCCCTGTTCATTCTTCTTGTTGCTGCAAACAGCTCTTTTGCCCAGGATAAAAGGACAGTCGAGACCAAAGTAGCGGATCTTCTTGCCCAGTTACCGGCAAACGACCTGAAATATACTGATAAGCTGATGGGCGACATGATTGCCATGGGGGAAACCGGCATCAGACAGATCTGCACAATGATAATCCCTGCCGGAACCGGTGATGATACCCGCGCCCGATTTGCAGCCGAGAGCTTCTCGAGGTTCCTTTCACAGAAAGGAAAGGAGACTGAAAAACTGATGTGGGAAAAGATCTGCATTGATTATGCTGTCGGCCAGAAAGATAACGTGGTGAAAGATTTCTTCATGAAGCAGCTTCAGATCATTGGAGGTGATGCAACTGTCCAGTCGTTGAAATCATTCCTGAATGACAGGGATATGTGCAATCCGGCCCTCGCGGCTATAATCAAATCAGGAAGCCAGGCTGTGGAATCGGTCCTTGCCGAATCGCTTAAAAACAAAGATCTACCATGTCCGGCTGCAGTTATGAACGCTCTTGCAGGAATGAAATCACAGATGGCAGTAAATGAATATATTGCCTGGTCATCTTCAATCGATGTAAATACAAGGGCTTCAGCCCTTAATGCTCTTGCACGGAGCGGAAGCCAGCTTGCATATCCTGTTCTGTCGAAAGCCGCGAAGGATGTTTTTTACAGGTGGGAGGTAAGCGGAGCGACAGCTGCATTGCTTAATTACGCTGATAATGCAGGACAAAACGGCGACATCAAAACAATGGACAGGATATGCATGCTTGTCATGTCGAAATGCAAGGATAAGCTTACCGTCCAGAATAAATCGGCGGCTCTGGCAATTTATACGAAATATCATGGCATTGATGCCATGAAAGAGCTGACCAAAGCTGCAGCAAATCCCGACAGGACATACAGAAATGCAGCTTTTAATGCATCAATGCTTATCCCCGAAAAGGAAATTGTTACAAGGTGGATTGAATATTTTCCGAAAGCAGTTCCGGAAGCCAAACCTGAGATAATTTCAATGCTGGGCAACAGGAAAGATGAATCAGCGCTGCCGCTTATAAGGACATCACTTTCAAATCCTGACCAGAAGGTAAGAACTGCAGCTGCTGCTGCCATTGCAAAGATGGAGGGCGCCAAATCAGCAGGTGTACTTATAGCATATCTTAAAAACTCACCGGATCCTGCAGATCAGGAATCTGTAAAATCAGCGCTGATGTCGGTCTCGGGAAGCAGGGAGGTGGAACTGCTGAAACCTGTTCTTAAGGATGGTTCAGATGCTGCAAGAAAAAGCGTCATCGAACTCCTTGCCTGGAGTAAGAACGGTCAGTACTTCAGCGATGTGGTTCCGTTTACGTCTTCAGCTAATCAGAATGTCAGGAACGCTGCCTATGCTGCACTTTCAAATCTGGCTGGCCCCGGTAACCAGGAAGAGCTTATAAAGTTGCTTTCCTCAGCAAATGATGCGAATTACATAAAAAATGTCCAGGATGCCCTTGCTGCAGCTGCAAACAGATCGGCTGACCCTGCCTTGCGTTCTGATGTGATACTGAAAGCTTTGCAGGGAAGCGGGGCTAAGGAAAAGCTGATTCCGGTTCTGGCTTCAACAGGAGGGAATGAAGCCCTTAAGGTTGTTCTTAAAGAGTTTGAAAACGGAAATCCGGCCATGAGGGACATATGTTTCCGTACACTAACATCATGGGAGGATTATACATGTTCTTCTGCACTTTATGAAATATGTGCATCGGGAAACAAGACCTTCGAAGCTCCTGCATTCGAGGGATATGTTAAGCAGATTAGGAATGCCCCTCTTCCTGATGAACAGAAAATGCTTCTCTTCAGGAAGATTATGCCATACGCACTTGATGCCGGACGAAAAAATCAGATTATTGGCGAAGCAGGCAGATTAAAGACTTACCAGTCACTGTTCTTTATTGCAGGTTATCTTGATGATCAGGCTACATCTTCGGCTGCTGCATCGGCAGCTATGCGTATTGCCCTTCCGTCGACCGGATCAAGGACCGGGATGTATGGAACCCTCGTGCGTGAAATACTTTCCAAAGCTGCAGCAAAAATCACAGGACCCGAAAGCGAATATAACAGGGAGATGATTAACAAATACCTTGATGCGATGCCTGCCGATGAAGGATTCAAATCAATGTTCAACGGAAAGGACCTTACCGGATGGCAGGGTCTTGTCGAAAATCCGGTTGCCAGGGCAAAGATGAGAAAGGTCGACCTTGAAAGGTTACAGGCCGAGGCAAACGTGCTTGTTCCTGCAAACTGGAGCGTAAAAGACGGCTGTATCGTGTTCAACGGTAAGGGCAATAACCTTTGCTCCATTGCCGAATATAGTGATTTTGAGATGCTTGTCGACTGGAAAATAACAAAGGACGGCGACAGCGGGATTTACCTGAGAGGTACTCCGCAGGTTCAGATATGGGATACATCACGGACAGATGTGGGCGCTCAGGTGGGATCGGGCGGACTCTACAACAACCAGGTCAATCCTTCAAAGCCTCTCAAGGTTGCAGATAATCCAGTCGGTGACTGGAATACATTCAGGATAATGATGACGGGAGAAAAAGTATCTGTTTGGCTGAATGGTGAGCTTGTAGTTGACAATGTCACTATGGAAAACTACTGGGACAGAAAAATCCCAATCTTTCCGAAAGGAGCCATCGAGCTTCAGGCACACGGCACTGACCTTGCCTTCAGGGATATATATGTCAGGGAAATAAGTGAAAAAGACTATAACCTTACCCCAGAAGAAAAAGCTGAGGGATTTGTTTCCATTTTCAACGGGAAGAACCTCGACAACTGGGTAGGCAACAAGCAATCGTATGTTGCAGAAGACGGCATGATTGTCATAAAGCCTGAGAACGGCAGCGGGGGAAATCTTTATACAGAAAAGGAATATGCTGATTTTATTTTCAGATTCGAATTTCAGCTTACTCCTGCCGCAAACAACGGACTCGGAATAAGGGCGCCACTTGAAGGTGATGCAGCATATGTAGGTATGGAACTTCAGATTCTTGACAATACTGCAGAGGTATATGCAAACCTTCAGCCATATCAGTACCACGGATCAGTTTATGGGGTGATCCCCGCAAAGAAGGGATACCTTAAACCTGTAGGCGAATGGAATTATGAAGAGGTATATGTTCAGGGTACGCGTATAAAAATAACACTCAACGGTACCGTCATTGTCGACGGGGATATTGCTGAGGCAAGGGATAAGGGAACAATGGACCACAATCAGCATCCCGGACTGAAGAATACCACCGGGCATATCGGATTCCTGGGACACGGATCAGTTGTTAAATTCCGGAATATCAGGATAAAGGATCTGGTTCCTCAGAAATAGGTAATTTATAAAATTCTGTGATATGAAGTTATTGAAGACAGTTCCATTTGCAGTAATGCTTGCTCTGGCGTCATGCACGACAGTCAGACCCCCTGAGCCTTATGGCCCTTTGCCCTCGGAACGGCAGCTTGCCTGGCATGAGATGGAATATTATATGTTTGTCCATTTTACTGTTAATACTTTCACAGATAAGGAATGGGGTTACGGTGATGAGCCTGAAAGTGTATTCAACCCCACTGAGCTCGATTGCCGCCAATGGGCAAAGACAGCCAGTGATGCAGGAATGAAAGGTATAATTATCACTGCGAAACATCATGATGGTTTTTGTCTGTGGCCATCGGCTTACACTGAACATTCTGTGAAAAACTCTCCCTGGAGGGACGGCAAGGGGGATGTTGTGATGGAACTCAGGAAAGCCTGTGATGAATACGGGCTCAAAATGGGAGTATATCTTTCTCCATGGGACAGGAATTCGGCAGTATACAGCACCCCCGAATATCTTGTTTATTACCGCAATCAGCTAAAGGAACTGCTTACAAAATACGGAGATATTTTTGAAGTATGGTTCGATGGGGCCAATGGTGGCGACGGGTATTACGGAGGCGCCAGAGAGGTCCGGAGAATTGACAATAAGACCTATTATGACTGGCCCAATACCCATAAGATAGTCAGGGAATTGCAACCTGCGGCGGTAATGTTCAGTGATGCCGGTCCTGATATCCGCTGGGTTGGAAACGAAAGCGGAATGGGCAGCATTACGAACTGGTGTCTTCTGAATAAGGATGAAATGTATCCCGGAGGCGATTTTGCATCGATACTCGGCGAAGGACATGATGACGGCAATTACTGGGTGCCGGCCGAGGTGGATGTTTCGATCAGAAGGGGTTGGTTTTACCATCAGTCGCAGGATTCGCTCGTAAGAAGCCCCGAAAACCTTATGGAGCTTTATTATTCATCGGTTGGACGCAACAGTAACCTTCTTCTAAATATCCCGCCCGACAGAAGAGGCCTGCTTCATGAGAATGATGTGAAGTCGCTTATGTCTTTCAGGGAGTTAAGGGAAAAGGAGTTTGCAAATGAACTTGCACAAGGTAAAAAAGCATCTTCTGATGTATCGCGGGGCAAGGGCTACAGGGCTTCAAATGTAAACGACGGAAATCCTGAGACATACTGGGCAACGCCCGATGATAAAACGACGGGCAGCATTACAATCGACCTTGATCAGGAAACCGAGGTAAACAGGTTACTTGTCGAGGAATATATTAAACTTGGTCAGCGTGTTCAGGAATTCGAGGCTGAGGCTTTAGTCGACGGAAACTGGAAGACTCTTATCGATGGTACGACCATAGGGCACAAGATAATACGTAAGTTCCCGGTGGTAAAGACATCAAAGATCAGATTTACAGTATCAAAATCGAAAGCCTGTCCGCTTATCTCCAATATTGAGCTCTTCAAAGCTCCGGGGGAGTGAGGTGTCAGGAGTCAGGTGTCAGGGGTGAGACGTGAGATATGATCTTAGATCGCAACGCTAAGAATATTTATAAAGTTCATCTGCGATCCCGAGAAATCGGGACTGCGAATAAATCTGCGAAACTCTGCGAGAAATATTTTATCCCCCAGTTATCAGTCTTTGAGGAACATCCTTGCTATTTTAAGGGCGTTTGACACTCTTATTGCAAGTCCTTCCCAGTCTTTTTTCTGGATAAGCTCCTTGGTAATGAGGTTCGATCCAATGCCGACGCATGAAGCGCCCGATTCAAACCATTCCCTGAGGTTCTCGGCAGTCGGTTCAACGCCGCCTGTAGGCATGAGGCTCGACCATGGGCACGGACCTTTTACAGCTTTTATGAAATCAGGTCCCCCTACAGATAGTCCAGGGAATATTTTTACAGTCTCGGCGCCAAGCTCTTCAGCATAGTTTACCTCCGATACAGATCCGCAGCCCGGAACCCATAATATTTTCCTCCGGTTGCATACTTTGGCCATTTCGGGATTCAGGATCGGAGAAACAATGAAATTAGCTCCAAGTTGTATATATAATGAGGCAGTTCCTGCATCAACTATTGAGCCGGCCCCCATTATCATGCCCGGAAATTCCTTTTCAGTCCATTTAGTGAGATCACTGAACAGCTCATGGGCGAAATCGCCGCGGTTCGTGAATTCAAAAATCCTCACACCACCTTCATAACATGATTTGATCACATTTCTGCATACCTCGGGATCCTTATGATAAAAAACAGGAACTATGCCTGCATCGCGCATCCTGATAATAACATCTATTCTTGTAAACCTGGCCATAATATTTTGTCGTTTTTACAAATGTATCTAAAAATCTTAAGGACAGCAAGAACTGTTTTAATGTTAAATGTTTTGCAGTTAAATGTTAAATGTTATGCAGTTAGCTGTTTTACTGTTTTAACCGCAAAACATTAAACCGCATAACATTTAACCGCATAACATTAAACCGCATAACATTTAACAGTATAACATTTAACCTGCTTTTATCTTTTATCTTCATAATTCCCTATCTTAGCTGACCACTTTATATTACCATGGCTCTGAACTATATCTGGATCGCATTTTTCATTATTGGATTCATTGTTGCCTTGTGCCAGCTGATCTTTGCCGGCAATACACAGATATTCAGTGATATGATGAATTCGACGTTTGCAAGTGCAAAAACAGGTTTTGAAATATCGCTTGGTCTGACAGGAGCGCTTACATTATGGATGGGGCTTATGAAGGTAGGGGAGAAAGGTGGAGTTGTTACAATGCTGGGAAAGCTATTCGGCCCGTTTTTTCAGAAGCTTTTTCCTGAGCTGCCTAAGGGGCACCCGGCATACGGATCGATGATTCTGAACTTTTCGGCCAACATGCTCGGACTCGACAATGCTGCAACACCAATGGGGCTTAAGGCAATGAAGGAAATGCAGGATGTAAATCCGAACAAGGAAACTGCCTCAAACGCCCAGATAATGTTTCTGGTTCTCAATGCTTCGGGACTGACAATTATCCCGGTCAGCATAATGGTTTACCGTACACAGCTCGGCGCCGCCAATCCTGCCGATATTTTTATTCCTATACTTATTGCAACATATGTTGCAACACTGGTGGCGCTTATTACCGTAGCAATAGTTCAGAAAATCAATCTTTTCGATAAAGTGGTGATCGCATATCTGGGTGGCCTTACTGCCATAATATGCGGTGTAATCCTTTATTTCATGTCGCTTCCCAAAGTTAGGATAGCCGAAGTGTCGACATTTTCAGCCAATTTCATACTGTTTTCTATAATAATACTGTTCATTGTACTTGCCCTTGTGAAAAGGGTGAATGTTTATGATGCATTCATTGAAGGCGCAAAAGAAGGATTCAACACCGCAATAAAGATCATTCCCTTCCTGATCGCAATACTTGTTGCAATAGGTATTTTCCGCGCATCGGGAGCGATGGATTTTGTTGTCACAGGCTTTGACAGGTTTTTCTCATGGCTCGGCGTCGATACAAGTTTCACCGGGGCCTTGCCTGTTGCCTTCATGAAACCGTTGAGCGGGAGCGGGGCGCGCGGACTTATGATTGATGCAATGACAACCCATGGCGCCGATTCGTTTATCGGTCGTCTTTCATGCACGTTACAGGGAGCTACCGACACAACTTTCTATATACTGGCTGTTTATTTCGGATCGGTCGGCATTAAAAACACAAGGCATGCAGTAGGATGCAGCCTTCTTGCCGATCTTGCCGGTGCGGTGACAGCTATTCTTGTGGCATACCTGTTCTTTGGATAAATAAATAAAACTATGAGAAACCTTATTCTGACTTCAGCCCTATTCCTGATCATGACAGCCTGCACGCAAAAGCCGGCGCCCGACACAACAATTACTGAAAGGAACACCCAATTTATTGACTCGACAGAAATGACAAACAATTTTTACGACAATACTGAAACCTACCCCCTGCCTGTTAAACAATTAACAATAGAAGGGGAGATCTCCAACCCCGGGATTGTTGATTTTACAACACTTCCGAAACGTTCGGTAATAGTTAAGGAAACTCTTCTCGATTCGACCGGATCGGACAGGTTTGTCGGAGCATACAGGTATGACGGGTATTCGCTTTTCGATATACTTGAAAAAAGGGTTCTGAATAAGACTAACTCGGCTGAATTCAACCCGATAATCGATATGTTCATCGAGATTGAGAATGAAAAGGGTGATAAAGTGGTTTTCAGCTGGGGTGAGATTTATTATCCATCGAGACTTCACCAGATCATAATTGCTGATGCCGTATCGAGAATAGTGCCATCCAAAACAAAAGACCTCTGGCCCCTTCCTTCCGAAAGCAAAATCATTGCAGGTAATGATCTTATTACCGAACGGAACATATCATCGCCAGTAAAAATAACTGTAAGATCCTTTCCCAGGTCATTCAATGTAGTGAAAAACCTTTCACCAATGTATTCGGAAAAGGTTGACCTCTATAATGATGGCAGTCAGGCTGGCGCCGTAACCAGCATCCCGTCGGGTTTGCATGAAATAACCTTTAACACGATTTTCTATGGACGGGGGAAAGGAATTCACAGCACCCAGCCGTTTACAGGTCTTATGCTTAAAGATATCCTTTCCGCTACATATCCTTTCACGCGCGAAAACCTTCAGATGGGTATGTTTTGCTTTTCTGCAGCCGACGGTTACAGGTGCTCGGTTTCCTATTCAGAACTTTGTAACAGGAACGACCAGCAGGAATTTCTGCTGATAAAAACTGAACCCGGAGAAGATGGCGGTTTGTTCCGGATATTTCCGGCGGCTGATTTCTTTTCCGACAGGGCTGTCAAATCGGTAAAAGAAATACATCTGGGATATTGATATTATACCTGTTGTTATGAGTGCATTCTTTATAGCCCTTCTGGTCCTTATTAGTATTATTCTGATAATTATACTGACTACCAGGCTTAAGCTTCATGCCTTTATAGCACTTTTCGCAGTTTCGCTGCTTCTTGCCTTTACAGCACTCCCGGCATCTTCAGTAATAAAAACAATAAAGGATGGTTTTGGAAATACAATGGGTTCCATCGGATTCCTTATCATCCTGGGCGCCATTATAGGAATTACGCTCGATCATACAGGAGGGACCAGAAGCATAGCAGGATATATTCTCTCAAAGACAGGGGAGAAGAGAAGTCCTGCCGCCCTGGGAATAACAGGATTCATAACCGGATTACCGATCTTCTGTGATTCAGGATTTATAATCCTCAGCGGACTCGCGAAATCATTTGGCAGCCGTTCAGGCATTAAGATGCCGTTCATGGCTACCGTTCTCGCCACTTCACTTTATTCAGTGCATTGCCTCATACCTCCTCATCCCGGAGCGCTTGCAGCTGCAGGTGTCCTTGAAGCAAATACAGGTTACCTGATAATCATCGGGATTTTGTTTGCCATACCTGGCGCCTTGGCGGCATATTTCTGGAGTAAATGGATAACAGGGAAAGATAAATACGAATCTCCCGCCAATATCCCACCTTCCGAAGATTTAAGCCATAAGGATAATCCCCCGGTTCTGCTTTCCTTTCTTCCTATAGTCGTGCCTATACTTCTTATTGCTGTTAAATCACTTGCGGGACTGGTTGATAAGACTGGAAACGGATTAATATCCAAAATATTCTATTTCCCGGGAGAACCTGTCATAGCTTTGTTCGTCGGCGTTCTCCTGTCGCTTCTTCTTCTCAGGAGAAAAACAATAGCCGGGATGAACTCTCTTTTTTCGGAAGCAGTGATTAAGGCCGGACCAATACTTATTATCACCGCCGCAGGAGGGATGTTCGGGATGGTAATCAAATCGACAGGGATAGGTGAGATAATGGGCGAGAAACTTTCGGGTACGACTCTCGGACTCCTTGTTCCGTTCCTGATAGCTGTTGTTATGAAGACGGCCCAGGGGTCCTCGACTGTTGCAATAATCACAACAGCATCATTTATTGCCCCGATGCTGCCGATGCTTGGTCTCTCCTCCGAAACAGGCAGACTGTTTGCAATGCTTGCGATGGGATCAGGATCGATGATAGCCTCGCACGCTAATGATTCCTATTTCTGGGTTGTTACCAACTTCGGGGAAATAAAGGTTGATGACACTCTGAAGGTTTATACAACTTCGACTATTGTTATGGGAATAACAGTATTCGCTTTGGTTTGGATTTGTGCTACTTTTATTATGTAATCTGAATTCCGGAGGTATGATATGAACGGCAGAGGAGCAGCTGAAAGTATTTTCCTTGCCGGTGTACGGAACGTACTGCCGGGCAGCCTTATGGCAAATGTAATGAGCCTGAAGGAACAGACCCTGAGTGTCGGCGGTCATGAAATACACCTGGGCGACATAGAAAATATTTATGTTATTGGCGCGGGGAAAGCAAGCGCTGCAATGGGTCATTATGTTGAGACTATCCTCGGCAACCGCATAAAGGGCGGTCATATTGTTGTTAAATACGGGCACTCATGCAAGCTTAAAAGGATAGAGGTTACCGAGGCGGGTCATCCTGTTCCCGACGGCAACGGGTTCAGTGCAACCAACGAGATTATCAGGATCGCCGCAGATGCGTCAGCCAACGATCTTGTAATCTGTCTTATCTCGGGTGGCGGTTCTGCCCTCATGGCCGACCTCCCCGACGGCCTTCTTCCCGAGGAACTATATATTGTGAATAATCTTCTTGTAAGATGCGGAGCTGCCATAAATGAGATAAACTGCGTGCGCAAGCATCTTTCAAAAGTCAAGGGCGGCCAACTTGCCCGGATGGTCAGGCCTGCACGGCTTGTTACATTAATTGTCTCGGATGTTGTTGGTAATCTTCCTGAAGTAATTGCTTCGGGCCCTACTGTTGCCGATCCTTCAACATACCGCGATGCTCTTGATGTTATTATGAAGTACAACATTGCCGCTGACATGACATCAGGGGTGTTGAATTATCTTAACGACGGGGCTGCAGGGATCCATCCCGAGAACCCTAAACCAGGCGATCCCGCATTTGATGGTGTTCTTAACATTCTTGCCGGAACCATACATGATGCGCTGAAGGGAGCGAAAGCCGAAGCCCGGAAGCTGGGTTACAAGGCTTTTATTATAGATGATGCTGTTCAGGGAGATGTCGAAAGTGTTGGTGAGATGATAGTCAGCACAGCCATCAGCTTCAGAAATAATACCGACATACCTAAACCTGCATGTCTGCTTTTCGGAGGCGAAACAACTATCAGGGTGACAGGAGATGGGATGGGAGGAAGGAATCAGCATCTGGCGCTGACGACGGCCATGAGGCTGCAGAATTTGCCCGGCATTACAATACTTGCAGCAGGAACTGACGGAAACGACGGAAATACCAATGCAGCAGGGGCAGTTGTAGATTCCCGTACTGTTCCTGCAGCGCTGGGGAAAAATATAGATCCTGCCGTATATATTTCTGGATTTGATACGTATAATTTCTTCAGAAAAACAGGAGGACTGATAATAACGGGACCGACCTTTACAAATGTCATGGATCTTCTCATTGCAGTGGTGGAATGAACTGTCGGCCGTTTTTGTTATATTTGTCTGGCATGATGCCGATGTGTTAAATTATTTAATTATTTAATTATCACTTGCATATCTAAAGAGGTTAACAAATAAAAGCTTTTACCCCCTTCCCGGCCTTCCCCCAGGGGGGAAGGAGTACCGCACTTTGCGTTATCCCTTCAGGTGGGAAACGGGGAAGGGGGAAAGTAATAAAAGTATAAATTAACTTCAGTAATTCTATAAGATTAATATTAAGTTTCAGATGAAAGCCCTTGTCCTTGAGGAATACAATAAGCTTGTTTTCAAAGATATGCCTGATCCTGTACCCGGACCGGAGGATGTCCTTATAAGGGTGAAGGCCTGCGGCATCTGCGGTTCTGATGTACACGGACTTGACGGCAGCACGGGGAGAAGGGTGCCGCCGTTGATAATGGGACATGAAGCATCGGGGATAATTGAAAAGACAGGTTCCGCTGTAAATAAATGGAAGCCGGGCGACAGGGTAACATTCGACTCAACAATTTATCCTCTCGACGACTGGTATACACTTGAAGGCAGGTATAACCTGAGCGATAACAGACGTGTGCTTGGCGTTTCCCCGGGCGATTACAGGCAGCATGGAGCTTTTGCAGAATATGTTGCTGTTCCGCAGCATATCTTATACAAAATCCCTGATAATGTGTCGTTTGAACATGCAGCCATGGTCGAAGCTGCTGCTGTAGCCCTTCATTCAATAAACATTTCAGGAATAAGAACAGGATCGGCATGCGCGGTCACGGGTGCAGGAATGATAGGGAATTTCATAATAAAGCTCCTCGCAATTTCAGGTGCAGTAAAGATAATAGCAATCGATACCGACAGGGAAAAACTGCAGGGAGCCAGGCTTAGCGGTGCAGGTTATCTGTTCGATCCTTCAGAGGGAGGGATTGAAGCCCGCATAAAAGAGATTACAGGTAACAGAGGAGCAGATATTTCATTTGAGGTTGTCGGTAAGAATGAATCACTCAATACTGCCATCGATGCCGTAAGAAAGGGTGGTACCGTGGTCCTTGTCGGAAACACCTCAAAGACAGCAGAGATTCCGCTTCAGAAGATCGTAACTCAGGAACTGACACTGAAGGGCAGCTGTGCAATACGGGGAGAATATGAAGCTGTGCTCGGGCTCCTTGAATCTGGGAAGCTTAAAGTCGACGACCAGATATCGGCAGTGGCCCCCCTGCACGAAGGCGCTGAATGGTTTGGTAAACTCTACAGAAAGGAAGGCAACCTTAAAAAGGTTATACTTGTACCCTGATTACTGCAAGGATGAAAAAGAAAATTTATAATATATCAATTGCCGGATGCGGGAAAGTGGCTCATCTTCATGCAAAAGCAATACAAAACATAAGAAATGCAAGGCTGACCGGAGTCTGGAGCCGGACACCGGAAACGGCCGGACGGTTCGCCTCATTATATAATACCAGGGCGTATGGAGAGATAGGACCTATGGTCGTCGAAAATGAGACAGATCTTGTAATTGTTTGTACTCCGCATCCCTTTCACCGTCAGCCGGCTGTTGAAGCTGCAGCGGCAGGCGCCCATGTTCTTGTCGAGAAACCGCTTGCAGCCGATCTTCACGACTGTGATGCCATTATAAATGCCTGCCGTACCAGGTATGTGAAACTTGGCGTTGTCAGTCAGCGCCGGTGGTATTCCCCTGTAATGAGGGTCAGAAAGGCAATTGATGAAGGGAAAATCGGAAAGCCTGTCCTTGCAACTATTAACATGCTGGGATGGCGCGACAAGGCCTATTATGATTCTGACGAATGGAGAGGAACCTGGAAAATGGAAGGGGGAGGCGTTCTTGTAAATCAGTCGCCGCATCAGCTCGATCTCATGCTCTGGTTCATGGGCGATATTGACGAGGTCTTTGGCATCCGGAAAAACCTTAACCATCCGTATATCGAAGTTGAAGACACTGCACTTGCAATTGTAAGATTCAAAAGCGGAGCTCTTGGCAACATTGTCGTAAGCAATTCCCAGAAACCCGGTATTTATGGCAAGGTCCATATTCATGGTGAAAACGGGGCATCGGTTGGCGTACAGACCGACGGCGGAGCAATGTTCATCGCAGGAATGACCGGAGTGGCTGAACCTCCTGTGAACGATTTATGGACAGTACCCGGTGAAGAACAGCTCCTCGGGAAGTGGATAAGGGAGGATACTGAAATATTCAACAAATATGATCCCACAATCTATTATATGCAATGCCAGATTGAAGATTTTTTACAGGCTATTGAAAATGACACGGAACCACTTGTTACAGGAGAAGCCGGCCGCAAAACGGTTGAACTTTTCTCTTCAATTTACAGGTCGACACGCGACAATATGCCTGTGAAATTCCCCCTTAAACCCGAGCCCGGTTTCGACGGCAGAGGCTAAACCTTAAACTTTTAACTTTAAACTTTAAACTTTGAACTTCTAATCTATGTCCGCTCCCTACA
Source organism: uncultured Rikenellaceae bacterium (assembly GCA_964633505.1). Lineage (GTDB taxonomy): Bacteria > Bacteroidota > Bacteroidia > Bacteroidales > VadinHA17 > LD21. The sequence continues at coordinate 84,675 of CAZWHC010000006.1, forward strand.
TTATCCTCATAGTACTCGTCGGTGTCTCATTACTGCTGATGATGGTACTTAAATTCAAGCTGAATGCTTTTATTGCACTTCTTATTACATCGATAGTTGTCGGAGTGATGGCGGGAATGCCGCTTCAGAAGATCTCCGAAAGCATTCAGGAGGGGATGGGCAGCACGTTGGGATTTGTTGCCACAGTTGTTGGTCTGGGTGCGATCTTCGGGCAGATGCTCGAAAGTTCGGGAGGTGCAAAATCGCTTGCCAATTACCTGCTACGAAAGTTCGGAACAAACAAAGCTACATGGGCCCTTACACTCACCGGTTTTATCGTTGGCATACCCATATTCCTTGATGTTGGATTTATCATTCTGATTCCCATTGTATATGCTTTGACAAGAGATACTAAAAGGTCAGTTTTGTATTATGCAATACCTCTGCTTGCGGGGCTTGCAGTTACACATACAATGGTTCCGCCGACGCCTGGTCCCACTGCGGTGGGTGAAATTCTTGGTGTTGACCTTGGATGGGTGGTGCTGATGGGTTTGATTGTCGGAATTCCCACAGCGATTATTGCAGGACCGGTTTTTGGAAAATTCATCGCAAAAAGAATCAATATCCCTGCACCTAATGTATTCCAGGAGACAGAATCCGATAGCGAGAAACCGGCAGATCTTCCGTCATTCGGGACAATAGCTGCCTTAATTCTGACTCCGCTCAGCCTTATTTTGATGAGCACTTTCGTAAAACTGGGTGTGGATAAAGGAGCTTTGGGTAAATCTGTTCTTACAGAGATACTTACCTTTATTGGCCATCCTTTCACAGCACTCATTATTGCAACACTGCTTTCGATACTTCTTTGTCTGAAGAGAAACATGCCGGGACAAAAGATCCTGGATCTGAGCACAAAGGCACTTGGTCCTGCAGGTATTATAATCCTTGTTACGGGAGCGGGAGGTGTCCTTAAACAGATACTTGTTGACAGCGGAATCGGAAAAATGCTGGCAGAATCACTGGCTGATTCATCGATCCCACTGATAGTTCTTGCATGGGTGATTGCTGCCCTTGTCAGAATAACACAGGGTTCAGCAACTGTTGCTATGATAACCTCAGCAGGAATAATATCTCCATTGCTTTCAACATTTACACTCTCCCAGCCAGATACGGCAATAATTGTAATTGCAATTGCTGCTGGGGCGACTATTATGTCGCACGTTAACGACAGCGGATTCTGGATTGTAAGCAAATATTTGGGAATGAATGAGAAACAGACTCTTCAATCGTGGACTGTGATGGAGACTATAATTGCTGTTTGCGGCCTTGTCTTTACATTAATTCTCTCGGCTATATTCTAAAATGATCTGAATTTCTTTTATTACTGTTTTTGACTTATGTTGATTAATAACAAGATATATTAATATGAAACTAAAATTTTGCGGAGCCGCCAGGGAAGTTACAGGTTCCAAAATACTTATTACCACGAGCCATGGTAAAAGACTGCTTCTTGACTGCGGCATGTTCCAGGGAAAAGGACTTGAAACCGATTCTATGAACAGGGACCTTGGTTTTGATCCTTCAATGGTCGACCATATAATACTTACACATGCCCATATTGACCACTCAGGACTTATTCCTTATGTATACAGGCTTGGATTCAGGGGATCGATAATTTGTTCAAACGCCACCCGCGACCTTTGCTCAATAATGCTTGCCGATACCGCCTATATCCAGGAGCATGATACGAAAACTTTCAATAAAAGACGTGCAAAGAAGGGACTTCCCCTTGTAACACCGATCTTTACACAGGAGGATGCAAAGGAATGTATGGCATTGTTCATCGGTGTCCCTGAAAACATGAAATTCAGGATCGACGACAATATCAAAGTGAAGTTCACAGGTACAGGGCACATGCTTGGAAGCGGAGTAGCAAACCTGTTCATAAGCGAAAACGGAAAGACAACAAGGCTGGCCTATACAGGCGACATCGGGAGACCTTCAAGCAGGATACTGGCACCTCCCAGACCCTTTCCCCAGGCCGACATACTTATCACCGAATCAACTTATGGAGACAGGCTGCATAAAGACTTTATTTCAGCGGATGATGAATTGCTGAAAACTGTTATCGATACATGTGTCAATAAGGGCGGAAAGCTTATAATACCATCATTCTCCGTTGGCCGGACCCAGGAAATAGTCTATTCGCTGAATAACTTCTTCAACAAGGGAATATTGCCGCGGGTTGAGATATTTGTCGACAGTCCTCTTGCAGTTAACGCCACAACTATCTTCAGGATGCATCCCGAATGCTTCAACAGGGAGATACTCAAGGTAATGGAGAACGACAGCGATCCGTTCGGATTTAACAGCCTGACCTATATAACAAGGCATGAGGATTCAAAGAGACTGAATGACTATAAAAAGCCATGCATAATAATCTCTGCATCGGGTATGATGGAAGCAGGACGAATAAAGCATCATCTCGCAAACAATATATCCAATCCTAAAAATACAATACTTGTTGTGGGTTATTGTTCGCCGGTAACACTGGGGGCAAGAATAGCAAGGGGCGACAAAGAAGTTTCAATCTTCGGCACTGTTTATCCTGTTAAAGCAGAAGTCAGGATCATTGATTCGTTCAGCGGTCATGGTGATTACAATGAAATGATAGGATTCCTTGGTTGTCAGGATAAGAGTCAGGTGCAGAAGACATTCCTTGTCCATGGTGAATACGAGACGCAGGTAAAATATTCTTCAAGGCTTCAGGAAGCAGGATTCTCAAACATACAGATTCCTTCTCCGAAGCAGGAATTCACGGTATAGTCTCTGTACAACAGACACTATATCAACGCATATATTTCCGGAGTTCCTTTCTTACTGCTTTCCAGCCGGGATAGACTTCCGACAGAAGACTGTAGTACTCTGCACTGTGGTTGTGATGCCTCAGATGGCATAACTCATGGATAATTACATATTCAGCATAAACCTCATCCAGCCTGATAAGGTCGTAGCTTATTGCAATCTTCCCCGTAGAGGAGCAGCTTCCCCATCTTTTTTTCATATACCTCACTGAAAATGCAGATGGTTTGAAGCCATAATCACTGTATCTGGCTACAATCTCCCTGAATTTCGGAGTTAGTCTCTGTGTTGCGATATGCCTGAACCACCTTTCGAGCATTGCCCTGATAAGAACAGGGTCATTGCTTTTTGCATATCCGGCATCAATAATCCCATTTTCAGGCAGTTTAACATAATACTCCGCCGCATGATTCAGCTTAAGAATGTGATATCTGCCGAACAGCAAGATCTGATCCCCGTCAGTATAACCATCGGAGCTGTCGATTCTGATAAGGGAATTAAATCCTGCAAGGGTTTTCCTTATCCACTCCGACTTTTCAGCGACAAATCTTTTGATTGCGGATACCGGAGTCCTGAGGGGCGCTTTCACAATAACACCTTTGTCGGGACTGACAATGATACTTAAGGTCCTTCTCCGGGAAAGGATTATTTTATAATTGAAGTTATCAGGTTCAGACATTCCGGCTGGATTTTCAGGATTCAATATTTTCTTTTCTGAAGCGACGACAAATAATAAACGAGGCAGGCAGTTCCATCCATTGTACATTCATTAGTTGAATAATCGGCATAATCATCATGATAAACCGCCAGGTCGTTCTGGAACTGTGCATATTCATCCTCTTCAGACAGATACAGATATTTCAGATTAAGGAATATTGAAGGATAAACCGGGCCGTCGACGAGACCTCCCTGAACCTGCAGCCCCCTTACAACATATGAAGAATGGGAGTTTTCGGGAAAGTCGCCGTCTTCGGGAAGTCCGACTACCATGCCTGTTCCCCATGGATTGCATCCGAACAGCCAGTCGCGGCAGGCAGCCTCGAACTCCTCAAAGGAATTATCACCGCTTATCTTGCGGTAAAGACCGGCCTGGGTCAGTGTAGCAGTAACAAGGTTATTTGAGCACCAGATAAAAGGTACCCCGGCAAGGAACGGATTATTTTCTCCTTTCTCCATTATCTTTTTCAATCCCAGCTTCATATTGCCCATGAACTCAGAACTGATATCTGTTCCAACTGTGGCTGATGCAATCAGTGGATGTCCCATATTCATGAAGGGGTACCACTGGTAATGGCGTGCAGTATCGGCACCCATCCAGGGGGTTACAGTTTCCTGACGGCCGAAATCGACTGCATGGTCAAAATATTTTCTGTCGTCTGTCAGCTTATATAATTCAATGGCAGCAAGCTCCATATCGTCGACCCAGTTGTCTTCCTCATAAAAATAGGGTGCTGTTCCCGGAGCAGTCTGGCAGGCGCCCGGATGGAGGAGTCCGTAATTGAATGCTTCGGCAGCCTTTTTTGCAAGAAGATCTGCGAACATGGGTTCGATCGGTTTAAATACAATAGACCCCCTGGCAAATGCCGATGCAAATTTTCCTGCTGTCGATGCAATACCTGTTGCCCTGTTCCGGTATTTGAACAGTCCCTGCACCTCACCCGTACACCTGTATACCGGGCGTTCCCTGCCTTTCCCGTAATCAGCAGTATCGCTGTTGGGGAATCTGAAACCTATATGGTCGCGGTCGTCGGCTATCTGGTTATACATCACACCTGGTGAAGGATTCATCTTTACGAGCCAGTCGAGACCCCACCGGGCTTCGTTAAGCACATCCGGAATACCATCGCTTCCCTGAAGACCGTTGGCAAGACAGGCATCGGAGAAGGAAGATGGATTCTCCGAAAATGAAAACAGCATCTGATAGGTCGCATTGGCCGAAGTTGCCACATACTGCAGATAATCGGCGGCATCGTGCCATCCTCCGGTTACATCAATGTGCATTGAATCGTCATCCCCTCCGTAAATTACATAGCCGTCGCGTGTATGGCACGAATCCTTAAGGAAAGGGTTGAAGCCGCATCTTTGCTGACGCATGTAATTAAGTAGAAAATCAGCAGTTCCGTCATAAACATCGTCGGAGATCCTGAAATCGGGCGAAACGGCATTCCCTGCCTCAATCCTGTATGTGCCTTCAGTCTTCAGATCCGTAAAGTTGAGGCGGTAGCAGCTTTTAAACGGCATGAGCGACCCGGTTCTGAGGGGATCATTATACTCAATGACAGTATTGCCTGATGAAACATCTATCAGCCTGAACGATTTAAGCTCCTTTTCCTTAAGTCCGGTGAAAACAGCAACCTTAATGTCATTTGTACGGTATCCAAGCTGGTTGATCCTTATCCACTCAGATTCCTGTTTCCTGCACGAAATTTGCAGGGATATTGCCAGGAGTAATGTTAATAAGATTGCTTTCATGCAGATGCAGGTTTTATGATACAAATCAAAGTGTTTAACAATTGTAAAAAATGTTAAAAATTATTTAATTTTTAACCATTGAGGAATAAAAGTATTAATCTTGCGGTCTGAAAAATGAATAATTTAAACAAATATTAAGGAAATATATAAAATTATTGATTGTACCCTGTTTTATCTTAAGGTCTTTCGTGGTTTAAGGTTAGGCAAACAATCGTGGAAGATATAAAGGACACCCGTCCGGTTAATCAGGTTAGTTAGGTTAGTTAGGTCAGTAAGGTTAACTTTGAGTACAAACAGGCAGAACAATCATAATGCGGGCAGCACGGACAGTTTGCTGCCCGTTTTCTTTAATGCTGCGATACATATAATTATTCAGGATCATTTCTAAGTGTAATTACAGTTATTTCCGGCGGCATCCATATCCGGAAAGGCATACCAAGGACCCCAAGACCCCTGTTTACTACCAGATACTGATCACCTTCCCTGTAAAGTCCGTTCCAGCGGGGATAGAAAAATACAGCAGGGCTCCATTTTATTCTTTTTGTAAGGATACCAAGCTGCATGCCATGAGTATGGCCTGAGAGTGTAAGGCCGATATCAGTTTTTCCTGCCACCTCTTTATCCCATTGGTTAGGATCATGTGCAAGCAGTATTTTAAGATCTGCGCCATAAATTCTTTCTGTAGCCTTTTTAAGATCACCATGGATAATATCAGGAAAGGAGCCTATGGTTTGCACACCAATCATTGCAATCCTTGCATTTCCGGCATTAATCATTGCAAATTCATCATTCAGGACCCTGTATCCCGACGATGATATAAATCCGTTCATCAGGCTGACATTGTTTTCCTGTTCTGCTTCAGTGAAATAGGGATGATATGTTCCGAAATCATGATTGCCCATTACTGCAAACTCACCGTATCTGCCGTCTGCAAGTGAAAGTATGGTATCGGACCTGCCGAATTCACGCCATCCGATTGTGATAAAATCACCTGTGTTAACAAGAATATCAGGCTCAAGCTCATTTACCTTTTTCATTACATCCTCAAGTTTACCCGTATGATGGTAAAAAGATGTTAAATGAAGATCTGAGATCTGGACTATTCTCAGTCCGTCAAGGTCTTTTTTCAATCCTTTTATCTTAACCTCAAGATATTCGGTCTTGAAATTGAAACGTCCGATAAGGGAGCCGGATGCAATTATAAGAAATATTAAAGCTGAAATAATCATTCCGGTGTTTGTAAGCAGCCGGCTGTGTCCGCCATCGGATTTTCTTCTGATTAAAATTCCTGCATAATGGAACAATATCATTATTGTCCATGGAAGGACTACAGCTCCCATCATTCCGTAAAAGCCGGTTATGGCCGATATGTTACCGGGCTGATCGTAAATACCTTCGAATGATATTATTTCGAAAAAAAGAACCCATAGCCAGATGCTTATCACGGTGTTGACGGTAATGATAAAATAATAGCTCATCCACGACCTGTCGTAAAGATGCTGCCTTATTACATTAATCGTCAGAATCTCAATGATTATCAGAAGAATGAGAAGTCCCGTCATACCTGTGGAAAATATGCAAATGTACTTAATATTATTTTACGTCTATAATTTCTACATTAGAGGCCTTAATAACAGACAATATGACACAAGTCGATTTCTATAAGCCTTCATATAATCCCGACAAACCGCTAACCTACTCAGTAATATCGGCAAAATACGGCAACCGGTGGATACTTGTCCGCCATCATAAACGGACGACCTGGGAGATACCCGGAGGCCATATCGAAAAAGGTGAAACTGCCGATGAGGCTGCATCAAGAGAGCTGATAGAAGAAACAGGAGCCATCGAATTTAAGATTAAATGTGTTGCAACATATTCGGTAATTAAAAACGAAGAAACCGGTTACGGCCGTCTTTACTTTGCTGAGGTGACCAGTATGGGCCCGGTGCCGGATATATCGGAGATAGCAGAAGTAAGGCTTATGGATTCACTTCCTGAAAACCTGACACATCCGGATATACAACCCATGTTGTTCAAAAAAATCATCGAGGATGGTTTATAGGATTTCGGATTTCGGAATTTCGATTTCGGATTTAACTAGCTGGTAATTCCGAAATCACAAAATCCGAAATCACAAATCCGAATTCCGAAATCACAAAGTCCGAAATCACAAATCCGAATTCCGAAATCATATATACTCAAAGCTTACCTTCTTGAGCCATTTTTCCTCGAGAAGCCGTGCAATACGTTTTACGACTGTTCTTCTTATCTCAAGGTCGACAGGGAGGTTAGGGTCCTGGTGGGCTATGTTTATCCGTGTTCCGATAACAAAGTGGATCTCATCACTTTCCATAATAAGCCTTACTATTTTGTCGGCCGGCCCTTTGCCAAGTTTTACACTGTTATTGTATCTTTTTAGTATCTCGTTCACTTTCTGAAGGGTAAGGATACCTTCAGTCACCAGGTCAATACCTTCAATAAAGCTTTCAGGCGGCAGTTCGGGATCCTCGAATATAAGCTCATCGATTATTGTCTTATTGAGTTCCCTGGCGACGATATCGGCAGTTGTCCCGCCGCTAAGTATTACCTTTCCGTCGTAATCCTTTACTTTAAGTGCAAGATCCCTGTCTTTTTCCTTTTCGTATGGCGGACCGGTACAGATAAGAAGCTTCCGGGGCTCCCGAAAATAAATAGTAGCACACGAGATGTCATCCTTTGCCTTGTATGCGTCATTCTTGTGGGCCATTGTTACTATTTTACCCGAGAGGGTTATTGCCGACATTGAGGCTTCACTTTTGACAAGGGTTGAGGCATAATTTGCAATTTCGTCTCTTCCCCATCCGAACGGAAAGGCTTCAGATCCCATTCCGCTCTGTGCAACTCCGTCGGAGCAGAATATTATACGGTCCTCCTTGGAAGGGGTAAATGTGCAGGTTTTCAATATTTTTCCTGCGTTTTTACCTTTATCGAGGGTAACAGTTTTCCATGAAGGATCGAAAATTTCGGTTCCCCTGAGGATTATTGTTGTAGGATTGTCGTATTCGAGGATATTTGCCCTGCCGCTGCTTTCTATGTCAACAATTGTAAATGTCGAATAGCTTATTTTTCTCTCGCTGCAAACCGGAAGCGTGTTCATTATGATTTCGGCGATACGGTCAACTTCCTTGTGTTCGCGCGTGAAATTGAGTGCCATTGTGGCTGTTAATGTCGCCAGGATGTTGGCCTTCACCCCATGGCCCATACCATCCGACAATACTGCAACTACCCTGTCTTCTTCCTTTAAATACCTGTAAAGGAAGACATCCCCGCAAATCCTTTCGCCGTCGTGATTTCGTTGCTGGCTGTTTACTTCTATGAAGAAATCCCTGTTCACTTTCGCTGATTAACGGTTGTTCCTGGGGCCAAGCGATTTTTTTCTGTACGATTCGATGATAGAATTAAGCATCTGTTCAGTCTCAGAAGCTCCTTCGCCCAGCAGGAATCCTATTTTCTGGACCATCTCGAGATTTTTTTCAATTACATCGCTTACCCTGTTTATTACCTCTTCGCCCTGTACTTCAGGAGAATACAGGTCGCGAATTATAGCGCCGCACATCCTGTTTTTCTTTATCGGGAATATAGAGATATTAAGCATGCTTTCTTCATAATGAATATCCTTGCTCACAACAGGTTCATCCTCTTTGAGTACGAACGAAAACATATTGTAAACATTGAAGGGCATAAGGGTTTTGAGGTCGGCTCCTACAAGTCCGGGGATAATCTCCGAGATCGCCCGTGCATCTTCGCCAAGGATATTTATGAAGCTCCTGTTTGAATGAAGTATCTTCAGGTTATTGTCGACGATCACCACACCTGTAGGGAGCTTTTCGAGCATGTTATTCATCATATCCGATGCGCTCTGTGCCATCTCTTTCTCCCTCATGGCAAGCTCTTCCGATTCCTTGAGAGCTCTTTTTGTCTCGGCAAGTTTCCTGTTGGTCTGACGAAGTGTCTCTATATATTCCTGTTTGTTCCTGAGGTTGTAGGTGTGGCACATCTCAGGCACTGCAAGCCCTTTTGCCACTGTTGCGGCAAAATGACGGCACGACTGGTAGCCGCACGCTCCGCAGTCGAGCTCTTCATCCGGATTTTCCTTGCCGACGATTTTCAACACTTCATTTATTGCTTCTTCAGGCGGTTCGGGGATACGCTGGTCGTTTGGACTGAAGGTCCTTGAAAAATCGAGTTCCGACCATTTCTCAATATCCTTTTCCCACTGGTCTTTGTCAAGCCTGCTTACCCTTTTTTCGGCATAAAGCCTTACAAGTGCCCTTCTTTTGAAACGTTCGTTATGGGTTTCCATCCCCGGACCAAGAAGGCAGCCATGACAGAAAAACATGTTGAAATGGTGGCGGATTGTATCAATATATTTCTCAAAATCGTTTATTCCTTCAAAGACATCCTCACGGCCCGCGGCGGTTATTACACCGCTCTCGGCGATGTCGCGCCTGATCCCTGCAGCCTGCAGAATGCCGGCAGGAAGCGGATAGAGGGCGCCCCAGTGTCCATAAGGAGGATCAAATTCAGACATTTTTACAACACGTTCCTGTATGTCGAATTCCTCAAACATCTGCCTTAACTCGATAAACGTCAGTATCTCATCAACAAGCCTGCCTCCCCTGTACATCAATGCTTCATCCTTGTTGTCGATACAGGGCCCAATATAAACTGTCGCCACATCATCGCCATACAACTCCTTGACAACCATGGCTGTTGCAATCATCGGAGAGACAAGCGGAGCAAGGTTCGGGACAAGTTCGGGATGGTACTTCTCTATAAGCTTTACAATTGCAGGGCAGTTTGCAGTTATGTAGTATTTACCTTCAGCCATGTTGAACAGATCGGCATACTTTGCAGCAATAAGATCAACGCCGAAAGAATTCTCGTGGACGTATGTAAATCCAAGAGCTCTCAGCATGCTAACGAATTTCCTGTAATCGGTTATGTCGTCGAATTCCGAAGCGATGCTCGGAGCAACAAGAGCCGCCGTCTTGCGTCCCGATGAAAGCAGCAATTTTACCTCCTCCCTTGAATCGCGGAATTCAATCGCCGAAGGTGAACAGGCTATAAAACATAATCCGCATCCAATGCACCTTTGTGGTACTATTGTAGGATGTGCCTTCTGAGCCCTTACCTCGATTGCATTAACCGGACAGACCCTGACACACGAATAAGAATCCCTGCATTTCTTATCGTTTATATAAAAGATTGGCTTTCTTTCGGTCATCTTGTATTCTTCAAAGGTAGCTACTTAATATCGCCGAATTCCTTTTCAAGGATTCCCTCAATCCTGGAAATTGTGACTCCTTCAATTATCCTTTCGTTGATCTTCAGATTTGGCCCCTTGCTGCAAAGGTTCATACATCTGGCGCCCTTGAATATAATCCTGTCGTCGAGGTGGTTCTTCTTCAGATATTCCCTTATAAATGCTACAACCTCCCTGTTTCCTCTTGAAAAACATGAACTGCCCAGACAAATCTGCATTTCAACCCTTTGAGCCATCGATTATCCTGAAATATACAGGTTCAAATGTAGTAATTATTTTCCGACATCTGTTAACCTAAAGCATCCTCCCTGACCCCATAACTTTACAAAATCCTGAAAACCGGAGCAATATTTATTGTTAATAAAATAACAATGTTTATTTTGTAACAACAAAAATATTATATTTGAAGGAATTGAAAGGCTGTTCAGGAATGGCAGAAGATATCGACACAATACTTAAGAAATACAAGCAGGGCAGGCGTGAAGACCTGATCCCGCTGCTGCAGGAGATAGAGTCGGCAAGCGGATATCTTTCAGAGGAGGCTATAGTGAAAGTGGGAAGCCATCTTGGTCTGAGTACCACCAAAATTTACGGACTGGCCACATTCTATGACCAGTTCAGGTTTTTTCCGGCAGGAAAAATACATTTGAAGATCTGCAACGGGACATCATGTTTCATGAATGGTTCCCAGTCTGTCATTGACAAGTTCAGGGAAGAGCTCAGGATTGCTCCCGGGCAGACAACACGCAACGGGAACTTCAGCTACGACATTGTAACATGCATGGGCGGATGTTACCATGGCCCGGTAATTCTTGTTAACGGCGAATATACAATTCATGTTCGTCCCGAGCAGGTCGCTGATCTGATAAAACGACTGAAGTACATAATAGAGAACGATTGATGGAGGATTTAAAGACATTCCTTATACAGAAGGTTCTGTTATTTGAATCAGACTCATTGCCTGCCGAAACCGACAGGGTGCTGCAGCAGGTACGCCGCGACAGGACTGATGTCGCGGTCATTCATGTGTCGTCGAATACAAGCAGCCTGATAGCCGGAGCCGATAAAACATTCAATTCCATTAAATCGTATATCGAAGAGAATGAGTCGGGGTCGGTACTGATAAAAGTAGGTTGTGTCGGTCCGGCCAACTACGAACCTGTGGTATGTGTCCAGCTTCCGGGGAAAAACAAGCTTTTCTTCAGGAATATAACTGAGGAAAAGGTAGAACCATTGCTGAATGGCGTATTCCATAACGACATAAACAACGATGACCTTCTTGGGCAGGCCGGTTCGAAGGGTTTCGAACAATGGCCCGGAATCCCTTTCATGAACGACCTTCCCTTCTTTGCACATCAGAAAAGGATAGTTCTTGGCAACTGCGGATGTTATGATCCCGAAAGTATTGAGGAATATATTGCCAGGGGAGGTTATCGTACATTCATAAAAACAATAAGGCATTACACATTCGAGGAAGTCTGCGATATTATTGAAAGGAGCGGACTGCGGGGAAGGAGCGGGGGCGGTTATCTTACGGGGCTGAAGTGGAAACAGGCGCTTAATACTTCATCCAATGCCAGGTATGTGATATGCAATGCCAAGGAAAGCGATCCCGGTTCGTTCAGCGACCGTACTATCCTTGAAAGCGATCCGCACAGGCTCATTGAAGGGATGGCAATTGCCGCCTATGCAACAGGCGCCTCGAATGCAATTTTATATCTGAAATGCAATTCCGGACATGCAAGGCAAAGAGTACAGACTGCCATCGACAGGGCCAGGGAATATGGAATAATTGGACATAATATTTATTCGAGCGGTTATAATCTCGATATTTCGGTAAGGATTGAACCAGGCGCCTTTGTATGCGGCGAGGAAACTGCCCTTATAAACAGTCTCGAAGGTAAACGGGGCATGCCGCAGCTTAAACCTCCCTATCCGACTGCTTCAGGCCTGATGGGAAAACCCACCGTAATAAATAACGTCGAGACCATAATGAACGTTCCGCTTATAATGCAGAACGGCCCTGAATGGTTCCGCTCGATCGGCACTGAAAAAAGTCCGGGAACAAAAATATTTGCAATTACAGGCCGTGGACGGATGTCGGGCGTGGTGGAAGTGGAAATGGGAACTTCACTCAAAACTATCCTTGAAGATATTGTTGACGGGATAAGGGATGGCAGGGAATTAAAAGCAATCCAGCTTGGTGGAGCCCAGGGGATGTTTATCACACCTGAGTATCTCGATGCACCTGTCGATTTTGACGAGATGCGCGCAAGAGGTCTGGGTATGGGAGCCGGAGGTTTTGTGGTGATCGATGAGTCGACATGCATTGTCGACATGGTAAGGTATTATATGGAGTTCATCCGCAATGAAAGCTGCGGAAAATGTATTCCATGCCGTGAGGGAACAGGCAGGATGCTCGAAATTCTCGAAAGCGTTATCCGCAAACCTGCCAATGAGGAATCGGGTACCACACTTGAACGGTTCAAAGGTGTGATGCAGCTTGAGACAATTTCATCGGTAATGAAGGATGCATCGCTGTGCGGGCTTGGACAAACTGCCCCGAATCCTTTTGTGAGCGCCCTTAGAAATTTCAGGGAGGAATTCGAGGAGCATATCTTTGACAGGAAATGCAGGGCAAATGTATGCAGGGGATTACGTACATTCATTATCGACGTTGAGAAATGCACAGGCTGCACTGTTTGCGCAGGCAAATGCCCAGTTAATGCAATTTACGGCACACGCCTGCAGCCATTCTTTATCGTCGAGGATAAATGCACGGGATGCGGAATCTGCTATGATGTGTGCAAGTTTAGCGCAGTAATCGTAAAATAAAAACCAGACCATCAGACCATCAGACAACTAAACTATGCTTTTCACAATACAGGTAAATAATAAAAAGATAAAAGCCGAAAAAGGGGAGACGATTCTTTCAGCCCTTAACCGGAACGGTATTATTATACCCACCCTGTGCAGGATGAAGGAGTTCACTCCCACAGGAGCCTGCAGGATGTGCGTTGTGGAGGTCGAAGGAAGGGAACGTCTCGTGACGGCATGCTCACAACCGGTGGAGGAATGGATGAAAATAAAAACCCATTCACCCAGGGTAATAATGGCAAGAAAAACAATTGTCGAGCTTCTTCTTTCAAATCATCCTGACGATTGCCTGTATTGCGACAGAAACCTTAACTGCGAGCTGCAACGGCTCTCGGAAGAACTCAATATAAGGGAACGGAGGATCAAGGGAAAGAAAATAAAACAACGTCTCGACCAGTCAAGCCCGGGAATAGTAAGAGAGTCGGCAAAATGTATTTTATGCGGACGTTGCGTAAGGGTCTGTGAAGAGGTGATAACAGCCACCTCGCTCGATTTCATTAACAGGGGACGACAGACACATATAGGTGTTACCCTCGACCGCGATTTCAACTTTTCAAGCTGTATCCAGTGCGGGCAGTGCGTGCTCGTCTGCCCTACAGGAGCACTGCATGAGAAGCATAACATAACCGAGGTTCAGGAATATCTCAACAAGCATGATATTGTAAAAGCCATTCAGTATTCTCCGCTTGTATCGGCGGGAATTGCCGAGGAGCTTGGTATAAAATACACAAGGGACTTCGACAGGAACCTTAATGCCATCCTCCGCAAGATCGGCTTTGACAAGGTCTATAACACAGGAACAGGTACTGACGTATGCATTTCTGAAATTACATCCCAGCTATCCGGGAAAATTGAAAGGGGTAGCGATAAAGCCCTTTTTATTTCAGCATGCCCTGCATTTGTTAAATATGTCGAGCAGTTCGTCCCATCACTTATTCCACAGCTTTCGACAGTGAAATCGCCGCAGCAGCTTACCGGTATTTTGATAAAAACTGTTGTTGCCGGCCAGCTTGGCGTAAAACCCGAACAGATATTTTCAGTTTCGGTAACGCCCTGCATGGCAATGAAATATGAGGCAAGGCGCGACGGGATGATGAGAAAGGGAATCAGCGATGTCGATTCGGTGATGACAGTAAGGGAGCTTGCACGTCTGATCAGGCTTAACGGCATTGATGTGACCAATACTGAAAAAGAGCCGGGCGACGAGCCCTTAAGCGGAAGAAGCTCCTCGGCTGTTCTGGCAGAGGTATCGGGAGGCCTTGCCGAAGGGGTGATACGGTTGTACCATTATGAGCATACGGGAAGGGAGATCGACAAACAGCTTCTGAAAAAGTTAAGGTCTCCCGGTGCATTCAGGGACTGCATTATAAATGTTGGTGATAATGAGGTAAGGATTGCTGTTGTCGACGGCCTCACAGGTCTTGAAAAACTGCGTTCAGTAGAAGCATCAGGAATTGTTTATGACCTTGTGGAAGTCATGACATGTCAGGGTGGATGTATCCACGGAGCAGGTCTGCCGTTCATTTCTTCAAAGGATGATCTGAAAAACAGGGCCAGGCTGGTTTATCAGGCCGATGAGACAGAAGCCATCAGCCTGCCGAGCAAATCGCCTTCACTTATTAATATCATGGGGAAACTGCTTAAAGAAAACAAGGATATATCGGATAAGAGTATTTTTTACACACATTTTGAAAAAAAGAATGTGCTCCTCTGATGTCATATCGGTATTCATCACCGGCTAATTGACCGGGGTACTGACTTTGTAACAAAAAAACTGTAGCTTATGCTTGTATATACTATAAAGGAACTCTGCCGGACATGTTACACCTGTGTGAGGGAATGTCCTGCAAAGGCTATCCGTATAGTTGGAGGACAGGCTGAAGTAATTGATGAGAGATGTATAGCCTGCGGCAACTGTACAAAGGTATGCAGTCAGGGCGCTAAAGTATTCCTCAACACTACCGACAGGGTGCTTAAGCTGCTCGACACCGGGAAAAATGTGGCAGCCCTGCTTGCCCCTAGCTTCCCGGCCGAATTTCAGGAAATAGCCGGATACACGAAACTGATAGGGATGATAAGGTCGCTGGGATTCAGGTATGTCAATGAAGTGTCGTTCGGAGCCGATCTTGTTGCCCGCAGGTATAAGGAACTTGTCGACGCGAACAAACAGTATTACATATCGTCCGACTGTCCTTCAATAGTTAATTATATAAAGCATTACCACACAAACCTTGTGGATAATCTTGCTCCGGTAGTGTCGCCGATGGTGGCGATGAGCAGGGTGATACGTTCAAAATACGGTAAGGATGTCAGGGTTGTATTTATTGGGCCCTGTGTTGCCAAAAAGGCTGAAAGCTCTGAAATTGATGAGGCAATAACATTTCCGGAGCTTAGGGAACTGTTTGACCTTTACAGGATCAGCCAGGAGAGTGTGGCCCCATCAGATTTTGATCCTCCAATGGGCGGAAGAGGCGCAATATTCCCGGTAACCCGTGGGCTGCTTCAGACTGCCAATATTAACGACGATGCGATCACAGGCAATATTATTGCTGCGGAGGGAAGGATAGATTTCCAGGGAGCCCTGAAGGAATATGAGGCAGGACTTATAAAGAACCAGCATATGGAACTTCTCTGCTGCGAAGGTTGCATTATGGGGCCGGGATTGTCGAAGAACGGAAAGCAATATAACCGTCGTGCTCTTGTAAGCGCATACGCCAATTCCAAAATGAAGAATATCGACAATGAAAGCTGGAATATGGCCGTTGAGGAGTTTTCAGACCTTGATCTTTCAATCAGGCACCGGACCGAGGACCATCGTCAGGAGGTTTTTGACGAATCGGGTCTGGCAGAGGTTCTGGCTTCCATGGGCAAATTTACCAAAAAAGATGAGCTTGACTGTGGCGCCTGCGGTTACGAAACATGTGTTGAACATGCGATAGCCATTAAAAAAGGCCTGGCTGAAATTGAAATGTGTCTGCCGTTTACCATCGAGACGCTTCATAAATCGGTCAGGGACCTCGCTCTTACAAATGAGAAACTGAGCTCAATGAAGCAGGCCCTCAAGCAGTCGGAAAAGCTTGCTCATATGGGGCAGCTTTCGGCAGGTATAGCTCATGAGCTTAACAATCCCCTGGGTGTTGTTATAATGTACAGCAATATACTTCTTGAGGAGGCGCCCGAAGATGCACCGGTAAGGGAAGACCTCAGGCTCATTGTGGAGCAGGCTGGAAGATGCAAGAAAATTGTCGGGGGACTTCTTAATTTCGCCCGCAAAAACCAGGTAAACCATCAGCTTGTTAACATCAGGGAACTTGCCGACCACAGCGTTTCAGGGGTGGTGGTTCCTTCAAATATAAAGATATCCGTAGTTGATAAAACCACAAATCCTGACGCCATGCTCGATTCGGAGCAGATGACCCAGGTTATCACAAATCTGATCAAGAATGCTATCGATGCCATGCCTTCGGGAGGTTCAATTGATATTATTCTTGAAGACAATCTGGAGGATGTCTCGATTGTTATCAAAGACACCGGAACCGGTATTAAAGACGAGGATAAAAGCAAGATCTTCGAACCTTTCTTCACAACCAAGGGGATAGGCCATGGTACGGGTCTTGGACTGGCAACCGCCTATGGCATTGTAAAAATGCATAAAGGCCAGATTACAGTCGATTCAAATACTGATTCTTTAAAAGGTCCGACAGGGACAAGTTTCAGGATATTGTTGCCTAGGGGGAGGGAATGAAAAAGCTGAATTGAATTATCTTTGCCGGGCTGAGGAGATTTTTAAAATGTATAAATATGAAATAGGATGAGGAAGAGCGATCTTACTATACTTGTTGCTGATGATGATCCTGATTATCTTTTTCAGACCATTACAAATCTGGAAAGGGCCGGTTACAGGACTGTGGCGGTTGAAAGCCAGGCTGAAGCCGAAGCTGTTATAAACAAATTCAAGCCAAGCCTTGCAATCTTCGACCTCATGATGGAAAGCGACGACAGCGGCTTCATTCTCTGCTACAAGCTGAAGAGGAAATACCCTGATGTTCCTGTGATACTTGCAACAGCAGTTGCCCACGAAACAGGAATCTCATTCAGCCTCGACTCCGAAGCTGAGAAATCATGGATAAGGGCCGACCGTTATCTTGAAAAAGGAATAAGGGCCGAGGAGCTTGATCAGGAGATAATGAAACTTTTAAAAATCTGATATGGCAATACTTAAGGTACTTGTTGTTGATGATGAGCCGGGGATACGTTCCGGAGTGACCAGGATACTTAAGACATTTCAGGTAAACTATCCCTTCATGGATGAGGATTATACCTATGAGGTCATTGAGGCCGCTACAGGCGAGGACGGCATTGATATCATCGACAGGGAAAAGCCCGACATAGTTCTTCTCGACAACAAATTGCCGGGGATACAGGGCATCGATGTGCTGGAATATATAAGGAACAAAAGGTACGACATCGTGGTAGCGATGATCACTTCCTATGCTTCGCTCGATGTGGCTGTTAAAGCCCATAAATTCGGAGCTACCGATTTCATTCCCAAACCATTCACTCCGCAGGAGCTGAAGTCGAGCATTGAGAATATAACGAAACAGCAGTATCTGAAAAGGATAACCCATCAGATGAATGAGGAGGGCAGGAAAATAAGATACCAGTTTCTGTCAGTTCTTTCGCATGAGCTTAAGGCCCCGTTGAATGCTATCGAAGGCTATCTCAGGATGATGCAGGAGAAACAGTCGGGCGACCTTATTGAGGATTATGCAATACCGGTTGAACGGTCGCTCCAGAGGATACAGTCGATGCGAAACCTCATTATGGATCTTCTCGATTTTACAAAGATACGCCTCGAACGCAAGGAAGAAAAGGTAGAAGAGGTACACCTGTCATCAATTGCTTCTAATGCAATTGTCACAGTACAGCCGTATGCAATTCAGATGGAGGTTTCAGTAGGCATGAATGTAAAGGCCGATGCAATTATAATGGCTGATCCCACCGATATGGAAATTATTTTCAATAATCTGGTTTCCAATTCGGTAAAATATAATAAAAGAGGCGGCCGGGCCGAAGTTACAATTGATGAAAATGCCGATGAAGTAGTAATATCTTTTTCTGATACCGGCATAGGAATCAAGGAAGAAGACAGGGAGAACCTGTTCTCCGAATTTGTAAGGATCAAGAATGAAAAAACTAAAAATATTACAGGAAGCGGTCTGGGTCTTTCAATTGTCAGGAAAGTTGTTGAACTTTACAACGGCAGCATAGCTGTCGACAGCGTACCTGATATTGGCACCACCTTTACTGTACGCCTTCCCAAAAGGACAAATTAATATTATCTGAAACCAATGGCTTCATTACCAGGAAAAACAGTAGAAAGGCTGAGCGAATACAGGAGAACACTTCTGGCCTGCCTTGCAGAAAACAGAAACTTTATCTTTTCACACGATCTGGCTGCCAGGCTTCATATTACTGCGGTCCAGGTCAGGCGCGACCTGATGCTGATAGGCTATACAAGCGTACACCGCAAAGGATATGATGTGAAGGAACTTATTGAAACAATCAGCCGTATAATCGACTCCGGGGAAGGAATGAATGTGGCAATAATAGGCATCGGCAATTTAGGCAGGGCTCTTGCATCGTATTTCAAGGGGAAACGGTCGAAGCTGAACCTCGTGGCATCATTCGATACTGATCCCCAGAAAATAAACAAAGTGATTTCAGGTGTCAGATGCTACCCATACGATGAGCTTGGGAAAATTATAATCGAATTAAAAATTGAGATTGCCATTCTCACCGTGCCTGCCGATTTTGCAAAGGAGATAGCTGAGGAAGCCGTGAGAGCCGGGATAAAGGGGATATTGAATTTCACAACCGTGCCGCTTAATGTTCCGTCGGACGTTTATCTTGAAGAATATGACATGATTACGTCGATTGAAAAGGTTGCATATTTTGTAAAAGAAAATAAACTTTAAGCTTAAGGCGGTTACTTCATGAGAATTTTCACAAGCTTTGAGGAAGCATCAGTGATAAGGAATCCTGTCGTAACCACGGGTTCATTTGACGGCGTTCACATCGGTCATAAAACAATCCTGAACAGGCTCAGGATGCTTGCCGGAAAGTATGATGGCGAATCAGTGCTTATTACTTTTAATCCTCATCCGCGGAAAGTCCTTTATCCTGAAACTGCCGGAAAAGATCTGCGGTTAATAACATCACAGGAGGAAAAACTCTATCTCCTTGAAAAGGCTGGTCTCGACAATGTAATAATTGTTGAGTTCACCCGCGAATTTTCAAGGATCACCAGCGAGGAATTCGTCAGGGATTACTTGTGCGGAAAGCTTGGGGCAAAGGTAGTGGTTGCAGGTTTCAACCATCATTTCGGTTTTAACAAGGAGGGCGATTACAGGCAGCTCTGGACGATGCGCACCTTATATGGCTTTGAAGCCGAAGAGATTCCGGAACAGGAGGTGATGCACGAAACTGTCAGCTCGACAAAGATCCGCCAGGCCATCAGGGAAGGATATATCCAGAAGGCAAATGCATATCTCGATCATTATTACCTTGTGATTGGTCAACCTGAAAAATATCCTTACAGAAATAATTTCTATGAAATAAACCTGGCCAGGGTCGCTGTTTCGGAAGAATGCAAACTGCTTCCGGTTGCAGGTATCTATGCCGTTTCCATTGAGACTGGCAGTTCAAAGTCAAAAGGCATGGCCCTCATTAACGCAAACAATGAAGGAGGCCAGGAACTGCTTATCAATGTTATTGAAGGAGATCCTGTAAGATACGGATCAGAGGTGACTTTGCTGTTTCATAAAAGGATCCAGGGGCCTGTCAACCTGACGGATCAGACCGATTCGGCCCGCTGGCTTAAAGCCGCAAGAAACGAAGTTTCGGAACTTATATTCTGACCCGATACAAGGCTTAAATATCCGGCACTCCCTGATTACGGGTTCAAAGACTTTCGCCTATATCTTCCCTGAATTTCGCCGCCAGTTTCTGTGGCCAGTCTGATAAAGGCTCGAGTCGCCCGATGAAGAATCTGAGCAGCGGAGGCTCCTGTGTGAACTTTAAACCGCCGATAAGCCTTCTGTTTTTATATAGCCAGTGGAGCCTGTCGATTACATATTCTATCTGCGACAGTGTGAAAACCCTTCTCGGCACTGCCAGCCTCATGAGTTCGAGGTCTGCAAGGATGTCCTTTCCGTTCTCATCACGGTTGTTACTCATTGTTCCGCGCTCCATCCCCCTTACTCCCGAAACAATATAAAATGCTGAAATCAGGGCTCCGGCAGGGTATTCGTCCTGCGGAATATGATCAAGGAACTGACCTGCGTCAATATGACAACCGAGGGCGCCTCCCGGCATAATAACCGGTATCCCGAGCTTGTCAAGCTCATTTACCATGTAATTTATGAATGTTGGCGAATGGCTCACCACATTTTCATCAACAGTCTCCTTCAAGCCCTCCGCCATCGATTCAATCTCCCTTATAGGTATTCCGCCGTATGTTAGGAAACCTTCGTATACTGGCAGAAGAAATTTTATCCTGTCATATATTTCCTGGTTGTTCGTACATATAGCTCCTCCCCGCGACGAGCTCACCTTGCGTCCCGAGAAGTATATAATATCGCACATACTGCCCATCTCTAACAGGATCTCCTCGAGAGAACTGTTTTCAAACCCCTTTTCCCTGAGTTTGATGAAATATGCGTTTTCGCCAACCAGGCTGGCGTCGAGAACTATCATTATGCCGTATTTATCGGCTATCCCTCTTACATCCCGCAGGTTTTCCATCGAAAATGGCTGTCCTCCAAGAAGGTTTGTTGAAGCCTCCATCCTTATGAACGGCACATTCTCCGGTCCTGTGCTGACAATGGCATCCTCAAGTTTTCGTATATCCATATTACCCTTGAAAGGATGAGAGCTCTTTACTTTCATGGCTTCGGATGTAAAAAGTTCGAGAACCTTTCCGCCATTCAGCTGTATGTGAGCAAGTGTGGTTGTGAAATGGTAGTTTGTGGGTATAACGGAGCCTTCCCTAATAAAAGCCTTGCCCAGCATGTTTTCGGCAGCACGGCCCTGGTGAACCGGCAGAACATATTTTTTGCCGAAAACCATTAAAACGCTCTTTTCGAAACGTTCGAAACTCTGCGATCCTGCATAGGCCTCGTCGGCAATGAACATCTTTGAGACCTGCGAATCACTCTGGGCATTAGTGCCACTGTCGGTAAGCATATCCAGAAAGATATCCTTCGTGCCGAGAAGGAAAGAGTTGAACCCTGCCTCACCGATCGCCTGAAGGCGTCTTTCCACAGGTACAAGGTTCAATGCCTGAACTATCTTTACTTTATGCATCTCAAGGGGTATCTGCTTACCATTGAAAAATTTCACAACGCTGCTCATTTGTGTGTTTTCCATATATCCATTATTATCATTTTGAAACTAAAAAAGGCTTGCCGTTTCCGGTAAGCCTTTGTATTATTGTGTTATATGCACTATTCTTTTTTAAGACTTACCAATGCAAAGCTGCGGTAATAATAATTGCCGTCGAGATGGTTGTCTGTTTTGATTTTGTTAAGCATAGGGCAAACCTAACTTAAATTAATTCAAAAAACAATAGTGTCAGTGAAAAATTGTTAATTGTTCTCACCCCGGGTCTTTAATACTTTACATTCTTACCTGAGTACCTGTCCGAAAAAGATTGCATTAAGGAATACTTTGTTTGTACCATACCATACAGCCCTGAAATTTGTATTGTCATAAAGCGAGATTATCCTTGTGCCATGGACGCTTGCAAAGGGCGATCCCTTTATCCTGCCGATGTTTGCTCCTGTACAGTATCCGCTCAGCAGGGGATCGTCGGTGTATTTTATCGGATTATTGTAAATGTTCTGGTCATTCTTTGCAACCGATGTTGTTGATTTGAAGACAGGAAGAAGGTCTCTTTTGAATCCAAAGCATAAAGGATGTGAAAGGTCGAGACGGGTTTGGAAAATTGATCCCGGTATCTGCTGAGCCTGCCTGTCGTCCGACCGGTTTATGTAGATACCTTCCTTTCTGGTTTCGGAAGGCTCGGGAACAAAATCAATATCGGTGAACTTATTTTTTGCCAGCCAGTTGTTGCCGCTTTCAAATCCGATGATAGTGCCTCCCTTGCTGTTCCATGCCTTGAGATTTTCGATCCCTGAGCTGCTTATCGCCGGAGAGCCTGTTATAATAATAACATTATAGCGGTCAAGGGAAACAGAGCCGAAACGGGAGGCTGAAATCATTGTGACAGGCATGCGAAACCTGTAATCGAGGAGGTGCCAGATCTCCCCTGCGTCGGTGCTGTTTGCTCCTTCGCCGACAATCATTGCCACCGAGGGTTTTTCAAGCGTCACAATGTTATTGCTGCCAAGATCCGGACCTTCGGGTGTAAGACCTGTCTTCACGCCATATACATTTATTCCGCAGTCTTTTACTGCTGATTCAATAACCGCCTTCAGGTCTTTACCTCTCACTGGCTGGCCGGATGACGGAATGACAATGGTACCGGGGCTGAAGCTCCTTTTGATATTCCCGTCATCATAAACAAAGGCCCTTGTTGATACCCTTGTCATTATGCCCTTGTCCTGAAGGAGATAAAGCGCTTTAGGTGCAAAGTAGTCTTTCCATTCAAAAAGGTATGCATAAGATGAATCATCAGCTTCAAGGGATCCTTTGATCTCAGGAGCCTCCGTTACTTCAGAACCTGACAGTCCTTCAACTTCTTTCTGAAGTGTCAGCGCGGCGCAGTTCAAATTGAACGACATCGGAAGAACCCATGTCGAAACATCATAGAAAATGCTGTCTGTGAATTCTTTAACAGGTTCGAAAAGACTTCTTATAAACCAGTACTCGGTCTGTTGAAGAGGTACAAGATAGCTGCCGGACTGATCATAAAGAATACCATTCTTGCTGATGTTGCGGGTCGTTCTGAACACTTTGATCCTGTGCTGCAGCAGGATCCTTATGAATTCCGATACTCTTGCCTTGTCAGCAGGTTCACTGAAAACATATGCTTTGACCGGAAACGATACTGCTTCGCTTAGTGCATCCCGGTAAAATCTCCTCTGGCTGTCGAGAAGCTTCACGCGCATCCGGATTCCTGCTTCAAGAGTCGAAAGTGAAACCGTGAACTGATTCCTGATGGCAAAGGGAAATGATAATACCCCTCCGGGAGTTTCCCTCAGATGACCTTTTACTCCTGCCTGTTCAAACAGGATACCTATAGACCCATGTATGTCGGGGTACGACGATCCCTTTCCCACATAAAAGTCATCGAAGCTTTCTTCAGTAAAATAAAGGCTTCCGATATTGTTAAGGAATTTTTCGTGGTGTTTGCCGATTTCAGCGGTAAGTATCCCATTTTCCTTTGGAGTAAGAGGATTATTGCGGCTTTGTACCCCGGGCTGGAAAAAGAATGTCTCATTTGCACCTGTCTCGTGATGATCGGTATTTATGTTCGGTTTCCACCTGTGGAATGCATTTACCCTGCCTTTTGATTCGGGATGCTGTACCATAATATAATCGCGGTTAAGGTCGAACCAGTAATGGTTAGTCCTTCCGCCGGGCCATGACTCGCTGAATTCCCATGAGGCCGGATCAGGATTGTTATTAAGGCTCCTCGTGGAGTTCACCCAGGTGGAATGACGTTGCATGCCATCCGGATTCAGAGCCGGATCGATAAGTACGACTGTGTTCCTGAGAATATCATCGATCTCCTTTCCCTGCCCGGCAACAAGATAATATGCTACAAGCGCCGAGGCGTTCTGTGCGCTCGATTCATTCCCGTGAATGCCATATCCGAGTTTTATAAAAACCGGCATTCCCGAAATATCGGCTTTGCCGGATATTGAAGGATCGCAAAGTGCAATATGATCGAGCCTCAGCTGCTCGAGCTTACTTATGTTCTCCGGCGAGCTGATAATAAGATGTCCGAGCGGACGGTTCTCATAGCTTCTTCCATATTCCTCCCAAACGGCCCTGTCGGAGTTCCCTGCCAGCTCAAGCATATAAAAATAGAGCTTGTCGTGGGTAAGATGCCATTCACCCGGTTCGTGTCCGAAAAACTGCCCGGGTGTTGGTACTTTTGCATTATATGACACATTATTGGGCAGGTAATAATCAGGTGAAACCTGCGAAAACGAAAACAGCGAAAAAACAATAAGGATGTTTGTAAGAAAAGTTTTTTTCATTGGTTAAAAGGTTACAGATATTGAATACTAAATATTGGAGGATTTTTTTAATGTGACAATTTTAAAGAACCTGCAGTCTGATTTCTGACCTGAAGCAGGTTATTATGCTGCTTTATACAAAAATAGCGATATTAACAAATTAAAAGGCATTCGATATTAACATGACCACTCTTTTGTTTTAAAGGATTTATTTTTTGTATATTGCCTCCACAACAATAGAATGGTTCTTGTTTGTAATTTGTTATATATCAGAAATATATTTATTTGCAGTAGCCAACAACGTGGGTTTTCTGAAACGGTTTGCAGGTCTCTGATTTTCTTTGTTCAGATCATCCGGTTAATAAAATTAATCCCAAGCCTGGCAAATAGCTATGATAAATGACAAACTGATACATCCTTCCGGTATCGTGGTTGTTGGAGGATCAGAAGATCTTTTAAAACCCGGCGGTAAAATTCTGAAGAACATCATTGACGGTAAATTCTCCGGCGACCTGTTTGTGGTCAATCCAAAACAGGATATGGTCCAGGGAGTAAAATCCTACAGGGATATAAGTGATATTCCGCCTGTTGACCTGGCCATAATTGCCGTTCCTTCAAGGTTCTGTTATGATATTGTCAGGATCCTTGTCAATGATAAAGGGACAACTGCTTTTATAATAATCTCGGCAGGTTTCAGTGAGGCCGGAGAGGAAGGCAGGAAAATTGAAAAGGAGATAGCGGATCTCATTGACAAATCAGGCGGATGCCTGATAGGCCCCAATTGCATAGGTGTTGTCACTCATTCCTATCATGGAGTTTTTACGACACCGGTGCCAAAGCTAAGTGAAAAAGGTTGTGATTTCGTCTCGGGATCGGGTGCAACTGCGCTGTTCATAATAGAATCGGCGCTTCCGAAAGGGCTCAGCTTCTCAAGTGTTTTTTCGGTGGGGAACAGCGCCCAGACCGGGGTGGAGGAAGTGTTGGAATACTGGGACCTTAACTATGTCGAGGGAGTAAGCTCCTCGATAAAGCTGATTTATGTGGAGACAATACCCAATCCTGATAAGCTCCTTCATCATGCATCATCGCTTATACGCAAGGGGTGCAGGATAGCTGCCATAAAAGCAGGAACGACAGAAGCCGGAAGCCGTGCCGCTTCATCACATACAGGTGCTATGGCATCATCTGATTCTGCTGTTGAGGCTCTGTTTCGTAAAGCGGGTATTGTTCGATGTTCGGGGCGCGAGGAACTTACCACTGTGGCATCCGTCTTCATGCATAAACCGCTGAAAGGCAGAAATATAGCGATTATTACTCATGCCGGTGGTCCCGCTGTGATGCTCACGGATGCCTTATCATCAGGAGGAATGAATATTCCGAAACTTGAAGCAGCCGATCAGGCCCAGATACTGGCAATGATGAATCCCGGAGCTTCGGCAGTGAATCCGATCGACATGATCGCCACGGCGACTGTCGACCAGCTCGACAGGATAATCGAATATGTCGATAAGCAGCTGCCGGCAATAGAAGGAATGAGCGTTATTTTCGGGAACAACGGTCTGAACGACATGACTGAAGTGTATGAGCTTCTCCACAGGAAAATAACTGAATGCAATAAGCCCCTCTATCCCATACTTCCTTCAATATCAAGTTCTTTCAGCGAACTCGAGAACTTCATGAACAAGGGGAATGTCAATTTTCCCGATGAGGTTGTGCTTGGCCGTGCCCTTACAAGGATAGCGAATACGCCATTTCCCGCCGAGGAAAAAATATTCCTGGAGAAGGTCGATATATCTAAGATCCGCAAGATCATCGACAATTCAGTGAGCGGTTATCTCGAACCTTCATCAATACAAAAGCTTCTTGCGGCAGCGCATATTCCCCTGGTAAAGGAAGCTGTTGCCACCACAAGAAATGAAATCATTTCACTTGCAGAAGAAATAGGATATCCTGTTGCACTCAAGGTTGTGGGCCCGGTACATAAATCAGATGTTGGCGGAGTCACCCTCAACATTAAATCGCAGAAACATCTCGAGGCTGAGTTCAACCGTATGAAAAGCATTGAAGGCGTAACAGGAGTAATGGTCCAGGAAATGCTTTCAGGAACAGAGCTTTTTATCGGCGCCAAATATGAACCCCGCTTCGGACATATTATTCTCTGCGGTCTGGGAGGGATTTTTGTCGAAGTCCTAGGCGATATTTCATCGGGTCTTGCACCACTTACATTCAGTGAGGCCGAATCGATGATAAGGAGCCTGAGGGCATATAAGATAATTAAGGGAACACGGGGCAAGCCGGGTATCAATGAGACCAGGTTTGCCGAAATAATAGTCCGTCTGTCAAGTCTTCTCAGGTTTGCGACTGAAATTAAGGAATTGGATCTTAATCCGCTGATTGGCAGTCAGAAGAATATTACTGTTGTCGACGCCAGGATAAGGATCGAAAAATGATAATCGCAGGTTTTGGGAAAACGGTAGATAATTTTTCCTATGTTAGTCCGGATTTTTGCCCGGATTCAGGTCACATGACAAAAAATTGCTTGGTAGAAAAAAATTAAGATATGATAATTCCACAGCTTTCAATTTTTCTTGAAAACAAATCGGGCCGGCTTACCGAGGTGCTTGAGGTTCTCGGAAAAGAGAACATAAAGATCACGGCTCTCAGTGTTGCCGATACCTCCGAGTTTGGAATACTGAGACTAATAGTTTCTGATCCTGAAAAGGCAAAGTCGGTGCTGAAACAACATCAGTTTACTGTAAACCTGTCGGAGGTTATCTCCGTCATGGCGCCTAATGAAGCAAAATACTATGCAAAGGTACTTAAGGTATTATCCGATCTCGATATAAGCGTTGAGTACACATATGCTTTCTCGCGCGGTTCAAAGTCGATAATCATCCTGAGGTGCAGCAATAACGATGACGCCATAAAGGCCCTGAAGGAACACGAGATGGAACTTCTTAATGCCAGTGAGTTGTATAAGATATGACCGAAGACGGAAGACCGAAGACCGAAGCGTGAAGTTCCCCTCCCTGGAGAGCCTGCCACGCTGCAGCGTGGGGTTAGGGGTGGGTTCTTAAGACGGAAGACCGAAGTGTAAAGTTCCCCTCCTGGGAGGGGTTAGGGGTGGGTTTATAAGACGAAAAACCGGAGACTGAACTATATAGAGCAATAAATTATTATGGATATCTGGAACAGACATTTTGAATGCATGGATCGGGATGAGCTCAGGAGGGTTCAGAGCGAGCGACTTATTGAGACTGTTGAAAGAGCATATTTCAATGTACCTTATTACAGGCACAAAATGCAGGAACATGGACTTGGTCCTGAGAAAATACGTTCAATAGACGATCTGAAAAAGCTTCCGTTCACCGTCAAGCAGGATCTTCGCGATAATTATCCCTTCGGCCTGTTTGCAGTTCCGATGAGCGAAATAGTAAGGATACATGCATCATCAGGAACAACGGGGAAATCGACTGTTGTCGGCTATACACGAAACGATATTTCAACATGGTCGGAGGTGATGGCAAGGACACTTACCGCTGCAGGAGCCACCCGTAACGATTTTATACAGATAGCTTACGGTTATGGTTTATTCACCGGCGGACTGGGTCTTCATTACGGAGGGGAGAAGATAGGAGCCTCGGTGATACCAATATCAGGAGGGAATACAATGAGGCAGATTGAGCTTATGCGCGATTTTGGCAGCACGGTCCTTGCGTGTACCCCGTCATATGCACTTTATCTTGCTGAGGCAATACAGGAGAGCGGCATCAGCAGGGATGATTTCAAGCTGAAAGCCGGTGTTTTCGGCGCAGAACCATGGACCGAAAATATGCGGCGCGAGATTGAGGAAAAGCTAAGGATCAAGGCAATAGATATCTACGGGCTGAGTGAAGTAATCGGTCCAGGAGTGGCAAGTGAATGCCAGTGCCAGGAGGGCCTCCATATTAATGAGGATCACTTTTACCCCGAAATAATCGACCCCGAAACCCTCGAGGTGTTGCCCGACGGCTCGATGGGAGAGCTCGTCTTCACCACAATAACAAAAGAAGGATTACCGCTTATCAGGTACAGGACCCGTGACCTTACCCGGCTTAACAGGGAAAAATGCAAATGCGGCAGGAACCTTGTCAGAATGAGCAAATGTCTGGGACGCAGCGATGATATGCTTATAATAAGGGGAGTAAACCTGTTCCCGTCGCAGGTGGAAAGCGTTCTTCTGGAAATGAGCGGAATAAAGCCGCATTACCTTCTTATAGTCGACAGAGTGAATAATCTGGATACCCTTGAGCTTAAAGTTGAAGTTGATGAAGCGTTCTTCCTCGACAAGATAAGCCAGCTCGAATCGCTAAGCAAAAAACTGAGGGATACTCTCGAAAGTGCACTTGGACTGAGTATAAAGGTTACTCTGGTTGAACCGAAGATGATTGAAAGAAGTGAAGGAAAATCAAAACGCGTAATAGACAAAAGGAAATTCTAACTGTTATCATGGAAAACATCCCTATATCAGAAAATATAATACAATCAATAAAGGAAGACACCGGGATCATAAATCCCGGTACAGCTTCGATACGTGAGATAGTAGCACTAGTAAACCGCATTGAATACAAGACCGGAATTCCGTTTGTGAGAATGGAGATGGGAGTCCCGGGCCTGCCCGCTCCTTCGATAGGGATTGAAGCTGAAATTGAAGCCCTTCATAATGGAGTGGCATCAATTTATCCCGAGATATCGGGGCTTAAAATCCTCAAGGAAGAAGCATCAAGGTTCATAAAGCTTTTCCTTAATATCAATGTAAGTCCTGCAGGTTGTGTTCCCACCGTTGGATCGATGATGGGATCAATGATATGTTTTCTTGTTGCCAACAGGAACGACAGGACCAAGGAAGGTTCACTTTTTATTGATCCGGGATTTCCTGTTCAGAAACAGCAGGTTAAGATGCTGGGGCATGATTATTTCTCATTTGATGTTTATAATTACAGGGGAAAGAAGCTAAGGCCAAAACTCGAATCATATCTTGAAACTGGCAAAGTTTCCTCCCTTCTTTTTTCAAATCCAAACAACCCGACATGGATATGTCTGAAGGAGGAAGAACTTGCCACAATAGGTGAGCTGTGCAGAAAATATGATGTTATTGTAATTGAGGATCTTGCTTATTTCGGGATGGACTTCAGAAAGGATTATTCCATTCCCGGCCAGCCGCCTTACCAGCCTACGGTTGCCAACTACACTGACGATTATGTATTGCTTGTTTCAAGCTCAAAGATATTCAGCTATGCAGGTCAGAGGATAGGTATAATGGCCATCTCCGATCATCTTTTCAACAGATCATATCCCGACCTTCTAAGATATTATTCATCGGAGAAATTCGGACACTCGGCAATTTTCGGCGCATTGTACGGTATTTCGGCAGGAGTGGCTCATTCGGTTCAATATGGCCTTGCCGCCCTGCTTAAGGCAGTAAATGACGGAAAATACAGGTACAGGGACGATATTATCGAATATGGCAGAAAAGCAAAGATCATGAAGAAGTTGTTTACCGACAATGGTTTTTTCATAACATATCCATACGATCTTGAAGAACCGATTGCCGACGGGTTCTATTTTACAATTTCCTATCCAGGATTAACTGCGTCGGATCTTATAAACGCTCTTTTACAATACGGAATAAGTGCAATAACCCTCGATACAACCGGAAGCGACAGGAACGACGGTTTACGTGCATGTGTGTCGGAGGTACCCGTTTCACTTTTCCCGAACCTTGAATACCGATTAAAATGTTTCAGTAAGGATCATCCTGTTAAATAAGAAATAAATCAATCAGATATGGCAAAGATAAAAGGAAGTATTGTTGTAAATATCGACAGGTGCAAGGGTTGCGAAGTCTGTATGGTTTCATGCCCCACAGGCACAATAGCAATGGCAAAGGAGGTCAACAGCAGGGGATATAACTATGCATATCCTGCATTCCCTGATCTCTGCATAGGATGTGCAAGTTGTGCAATTGTGTGCCCCGATGGAGTAATAACTGTTTATAAAACAAAAATATAATCTGCACATGGAAAGAGAACTCAGATTAATGAAGGGGAACGAAGCTGTTGCTGAAGCGGCTATCAGGGCCGGCGCCGATGGTTATTTCGGATATCCTATCACCCCCCAGAGTGAAATAATAGAATATCTCATGGAAGCAGATCCATATCAGAGAACCGGTATGGTTGTCCTCCAGGCAGAAAGCGAGCTGGCAGCAATAAATATGGTTTATGGCGGTGCCGGCTGCGGCAAAAAGGTGATGACAACCTCATCATCGCCAGGAATAAGCCTTATGCAGGAGGGTTTAACATATATTGCCGGCGCCGAACTCCCGTGTCTTATTGTAAATGTGGCAAGGGGAGGACCGGGACTCGGAACTATCCAGCCGTCACAGTCCGACTATTTTCAGTCGGTAAAGGGAGGCGGGCACGGCGATTACCATCTTATTGTCCTTGCACCTGCATCAGTTCAGGAAATGGCCGACTTTGTAGAACTCGGTTTCGACCTGGCCTTCAAATACAGGAATCCGGCCATGATACTATCCGACGGAGCAATAGGCCAGATGATGGAAAAAGTATGGCTTGGACCCCAGAAGGAAAGATCGACGGCTTCACCCGCCTGGGCCACTACGGGAAAAACACCTGACAGGAAAAGGAACATCATCACATCACTTGAACTTGATCCGAACCGCCAGGAGATATTCAATCTCAAGCTTGTTGACAAATACAATGAGATCAGAAAAAATGAAGTAAGGTATGAGGAATTCGATTGCGATGATGCCGATTACCTTTTTGTTGCATACGGAACATGCGCAAGGGTCTGTCAGAAATCAGTGGAACTGGCCCGTGAGCAGGGATTGAAAGTTGGACTTTTGAGACCAATTACCCTGTTCCCGTTTCCGGTCGATCCAATCAACAACCTGGCCGGCAGGGTAAAACTTATCCTTGCTGTGGAGATGAGCGCCGGACAGATGGTAGAGGATGTGAGACTTGCAGTAAACGGCAAGGCACCTGTACATTATTACGGAAGGATAGGAGGGATGATACCGACTCCTGATGAAGTGGTTGAAAATCTTAAGAAACTTATAACCGAACTCTGAGAAATGAAAGAAGTTACAGGAATAAAGGAAATCATTAAGCCGGAAAATCTGGCTTACAGGAAATCAAATATACTTACCAACGAGATAATGCATTATTGTCCGGGATGCGGGCATAGTACAGCACACCGGATTCTGGCAGAGATAATAGAGGAGGAAGGTCTTCAGCAGGATTCAATAGGCGTTTCGCCGGTAGGATGTTCGGTTTTTCTCTATAACTATATTGATATCGACTGGCAGGAGGCCGCTCACGGAAGGGCGCCGGCGCTGGCAACAGCAATTAAAAGGCTGCTCCCTGAGAAGTTTGTCTTTACATACCAGGGCGATGGCGATCTGGCAGCAATAGGTACCGCCGAGACTATCCATACCTGCAACAGGGGAGAGAACATTCTTATCATCTTCATCAACAACGGGATCTATGGGATGACCGGCGGACAGATGGCTCCGACAACACTTCCCGGGATGAAATCATCAACATCACCTTTCGGAAGGGATGTGAAATCGATGGGTAATCCTCTTAAAATGACTGATCTGGTGGCAACTTTGCCAGGCACATACTATGTGACAAGGCAAAGCGTACATACACCGGCAAATGTTAAAAAGACTAAGAAAGCGATAAGGAAGGCAGTCCGGTACCAGAAGCTTAACAGGGGAACATGCTTCGTAGAGGTAGTTTCCAACTGTCCTTCGGGATGGAAAATGACGCCTACACAGGCAAATAAATGGATGGAAGAGAATATGTTCCCGTTTTATCCTCTCGGCGATCTGAAAACCCCTTCGGAGGAATTGGATCTAAACTCTAAAACCGGAAAAAATGACTGAAGAAATTATTATAGCAGGATTCGGCGGACAGGGAGTTCTGTCGATGGGAAAAATCATGGCCTATTCAGGCGTCATGCAGGATATGGAAGTAAGCTGGATGCCGTCGTACGGACCCGAGATGAGAGGAGGCACCGCAAATGTCATTGTGATACTCAGCAACGAAAGGATCTCATCCCCGATAATACGGCATTTCGATACAGGAATAATACTTAACCAGCAATCGCTCGATAAATTCGAGCCGGCAATAAAGCCGGGAGGTGTCCTGATTTATGACGGAAACGGGATCACACGACATCCGGAACGAAAGGACATATCGATTTACAGGATCGATGCCGCGGAAGAAGCGGCAAAAATGAACAGCCCCAAGACTTTCAATATGATTGTCCTTGGTGGATTCCTTAAGGTCAAACCTGTTCTGAGCCTTGAAAATGTTGTGAAGGGGCTTAAGAAATCGCTTCCTGAAAGATATCATAAGCTTATTCCTGAAAATGAAAAGTCTCTGATAAGAGGAGAGGAGATTATAAGGGAGATATATAGCGTATAAGTCAGGAGACCATTCCCGATACAGGATCCTTTTAACCGCAAAGCGCGCAAAGTTAAATTATCGAGATCGCAAAGTGATGAAAGTAAATAAATTACTTTGCTTAAGCTTTGCGACCTTTGCGGTTAATCAGCATCATCTGCAAACAGGTACCAGATATCCGGAAAGCTACTTTTCATAGAAATGCATTTCCTCTATATATTTCCAGACTGCCGGATGTAGGAAGTATGACATGTCTTTCCCTTTTTTAATGCTGTTTCTGATAAAAGTCCCTGAGATTTCCATCAATGGAGCTTTCACTTCCCTGATCCTTGCCCTGGAAAGTATTTCCTCAAGCTGAGGATTTTCTTTTTTTACAACACCCGGTCGCGGGTAGACGTATATCGGAAAATGGCTGACGAGCTCTGATGCGTTTTTCCATTTATTCAGAGTATACAGATTGTCTTCGCCCATTATAAGGACAAACTTATGATCGGGATATTTCTCAGTGAGCCTTGCCATTGTATCAATGGTATAGGAAGGGGCAGGCCTCCCGAATTCAATATCCGAAGGCTTCAGGGCATCATTACCTGATACAGCAAGTTCAACAAGATATAGACGGTGGCGGTCGGCAAGAAGGGTGTCTTTCTTTTTCAGGGGATTGAGAGGACTTACAACGAACCAGACCTCATCGAGGTCGGTGAACTCCTTCATGTAACCTGCAACTGCCTGATGTCCGATATGCACCGGATTGAATGATCCGAAAAAGAGCCCGATTTTTGCCATTTGAGGTATTATGTGTTTCCGTAGTTGTACTCTGGAGGCTAAGGAAGAAGTTTTCAGGAAGCCAGGAAATCGCTGACAATACTGAGGGTCTCTTCCTGCGCTTTCTCAAGAATATCATTTATAACAATGCGATCGAAGCTTTCTGCAAGCTTTATTTCTTCCTTTGCCTTTTCAACCCTCATCCTTATCTTTTCAGGGCTATCAGTTGCCCTGGCAAGAAGCCGTTTCTCAAGTTCTTCAACCGAAGGAGGCATAATGAATATCGAAACTGCCTGACCTGAAAATATCTTTTTGAGATTTATGCCTCCCTTTACATCAACGTCGAAAAGTACTGAATGCCCGGCTGACCAGATCCTTTCAATTTCACTTTTCAGAGTCCCGTAATACTGGTCCTTATAAACCTCCTCCCATTCGACAAAGCTGTTCTTCCGGATCTTTTTTCTGAAATCTTCAACCTGTAAAAAATAATATTCAGTTCCGTTTTTCTCGGTTCCCCTGGGCTTCCGGGTGGTGGCCGATATTGAGAATTCGAGCCTGTCATCATTCCTGAGGAGATGATTCACTATCGTTGTCTTTCCTGCTCCCGATGGTGCAGATATTATCACAAGTTTGCCTTCCATATTGAATCAGGGCAAAGATCTAACTTAAAGTATGTTGTTTGTCTGTTCCTTGATTTTTTCCAGTTCATCCTTCATCATTACCACCAGTTTCTGTATGGAGGCATCATTTGCCTTTGACCCGATCGTATTGATTTCACGTCCTATCTCCTGAGCTATGAAACTGAGGACTTTGCCGTTGGGCGACCGGGAATCAATGGTTTCGTTAAAATATTCACAGTGCTTAAGCAGCCTGACCTTTTCCTCATTAATATCAAATTTTTCAAGGTAGAATATCAGTTCCTGTTCAAACCGGTTTTTATCAAGATTCTCGGTACCGTTGTTTTCCCTTAGTATTGAGAGTAGTTTTTCCCTGACCCTTTCGATCCTTCCGGGCTCAAAGGTCTCTATCACACGTAACGATTCAAGAATCCCTCTGATTCGTTTCCTCAGATCCGCTTCAATTGATTTGCCTTCTTCAATTCTGTAAATATCGAGGGCGTTAATTGATTCAAAAAGCTGTGATTTGACAGTTGCCCATTCAGCTTCAGGCAATTCGGGCTTTTCAGTCTTGAGCGCATCAGGAAGCTTCATGATAACCGAAAGCACCTGATCGTCAATATTAAGGTTAAGCTCTGATCCGATTTCCTTAAGCTGGTTATAATAGTTTCTGACTATTGCCTTGTTTATGACCGGGATACCTTCGTCCTCGAGGATATCGAAATAAACCGAAATGTCAATCTTTCCCCTGTCGAGCTTCTGGCTTATGATATTCCTGATCTCGGGCTCCTTCTCCTTGTAAAGCCATGGTAGCTTTGCATTCACATCGAGTTGTTTGGAGTTCAGGGATTTTATTTCAATTGTAATCTTCTTCTGCTGCGTTTCGGCAATGGCCTTCCCATAGCCGGTCATCGATTTTATCATATCGGGTCGGGTTATTTCTGAAAGTTACAAATTCTCATCCTATTTAACAATTAAGCTGTTTTTATATGTTTCTCTCCGTTTATTTCTGAATTGATACCGCAAAAATATTATCTGCCGGGGAAATTTAATTCAGTTGTTCAGCTCAAATTTAATCCGGTGCATAATTAATAAAAAATGTTAAATTTTATAAGTCATCGCGAAATTTAACGTTATGAGTTATATTTAGGCGAAATCGCAGTAAATTAAATTTGATGATTATGAGAGGTGAAATTTTACTCCTTTTTATTTTCTTTTTACTGAATACACCGGTATTTACCCAAATCACCGGAAATGATGGCGATGCAAAATTAGCCGCAGGGGATTCAGTCGTGGTTACGATTATCCCCGGCAGTGATACTCTCAGGCGTCATGAGATAATACTTACGCGTGATCAGGCAATTGAGTATCTGAAAAATAACTCAAAGTCAAAAACACAGGAAAAAGGCGCTTCGCAGATCAATTCCGCAATACGCCATCTTATCCATGAAGCTTCCAATCCTCCATATGATTCAACAAGAAGGTTACTCGAAAAGTATATTGCCGATTCGACCAGGCCGACAGGGATCATAGCAAATATTGCAGGGCAGATTCCCCAGGCCGTACAGGCCGATACTGTTGCAATTGCCGATACCATTACGAAAAATCTTCAGGCCGACTCAGTAGCTACACCTTATTTAATAAGCAACGATTCGATAAAGGCAGCAATAGGAGTTCTCATAGGGTATATCGAAGCCCGCGATTCAAGCCTCCTTACATTTACAGGAACTACCAACAAGACATATTCGCTGTGGATGAATTCGAAGTCGGATCAGATAACACGTTTCTGGCTCAAGAATGATCTAAACGATTCTGTTACAGTATGGATAGGCAATCCCTCGAGGGATACAATAGGATTATACCTTGAACACGGAGTAAGTTTCAGAAGGCCTATGAGGCAGGGGAATGTCTCTCCTGCAAGCATAAACTACGAACCGCAGGATAACAAGAACCTTGTAAAGATCGGGAAGATAATTACAAAATCGATGTACTGGAAAGACCGTACAGAGACGTCATTTACACTTAACCAGGGTATGTTGAGCAACTGGGTTAAGGGCGGTGAAAGCAATATCTCGACCACTCTCGATGTTACGTGGTATGCCGATTACAATAATAAACCGATGTTGTTGTCGTCGAATAATTTTGTGAGGCTGAAATACGGACTTATCAAGTCGGGAGATGAAAAGATAAGAAAGAATGTCGACCTGCTTGAGACCAATTCCAAAATAAACCACAAGGCGTTTGGGAAATTTGATTTCAGCGGTATTATGCTTTTCAAAACCCAGCTTGGCAAGGGCTATAATTATACGAAGTACAAGGTCGACGGTGTTGACAGGGATACTGCGATTCTTGTATCCAAATTTATTAATCCTGCCATCCTTACCCTGGGTTTCGGGCTCGATTACAAACCGAACAAGGTGACATCCATAAACTTTTCTCCTCTGTCGTATAAGGTAACGTTTGTCACCGATACAGTTCATATCGATCAGACGAAATACGGCATTGCGGCTGACAGAAAATCAAAGCATGAGCCGGGAGCCAGCTTTTTGATATCAAATGAGTTTAAACCTCTGAAAACGGTTTCGATAACAAACAGGCTGCAGCTTTTTACGAATTATATAGATAATCCGCTGAATATCGATGTCGACTGGGAAATGATTATGCAGGCCAGGCTTAACTGGTTCACTGAATTAAGGCTTAATACCCATCTTATTTTTGATGACGACACAAAGACCGTTGTCCTTGACAGGGAGAATAATCCTGTTATAGGATCCGACGGACTGCAAAAGAAAACTGCAAGGATTCAGTTTAAGGAGCTGCTCGGATTATCTTTTGTATTCAGGTTCTGAAGCTGTTTCTGATATATTCTGAACCGTTTTACAATTTTCCCGTCAAGCCTGTCACATTCAGCTCTCATCCTTAAATTGTTTTCGAGTATAAGATGGCTGTCGATCAGGGTCATATTCCTTTTCCGGGCCGACTGGAGCATCTTAATGGCCATAAGTACGTCGATTCCCTGGCCCCTGTAATCCTTTCTTATTCCCCCGAGCATAAGCATCAGCTTTCTCGAAAGCTTCATTGCGCTCAGGATTTTAAAAAGGCCAAACGGGAAGAGTTTGCCTTTTGCATCGATTATACCCCGGGTCAGATCGGGAAGGGCAATTACAAATCCGACATACTGATCACCAGCGCTTACTACCTTTACAAATTCAGGATCGAGAATTGGAAGATACCTGCTTGCAAATTCCTCCTTTTCGGGATCATTGAGGGGAACAAAGCCATAGATATCGCTGAAAGTCTGGTTCATCAGCTCGAGTATCGGTATTATATACGGCTTAATCTCCTTTTTTGAACGGAATTCGATTATTTTGAATTCTCCGCTTTTTGAAAACCTGTCAAAAGCCTTGAGGTAAAGCGATGGTATGGGATCGGGCATGGGAATATTGTAATTCACAAGGTCTACTTCCTTGCTATATCCCAGTTGTTCAACCAGATCGGGCAGATATTGCGAATTTGTAGCTGCTGTAAACAGATAGGGATATTCGAATCCTTCGATCTGGAATCCCTGAGGATCCTTGTCTGAGAATCCGAGCGGACCGACAATTTTCACCATCCCCCGGGCTTTCACCCATTCTTCTGCTTTATCGAGAAGTGCACGTGCAACCTCAATGTCATTGGCCGACTCCATAAAACAGAACCTTCCGTTCTTTTCATTCTTGATGTCGTTATACCTGTTGTTTACAAGCACCATTATCCTGCCTGCCGGCTTATAGTCTTTATAGGCGATAAAGAATGCCGCATCGGCATATGTGTAAGACCTGTTTTTCTTCTTGTTGAAAAGAAGCCATTCGTCATTATAGATCGGCGGCAGCCAGTCGGGATCATTCTTATGTACTCTGGCAGGAAGGTAAATAAATTCACGAAGCTCTCTTTTTGTGAGAACTTCTTTAACAACTATCTGGGCCATCAGGAAACAAGTTTACAGGTACCAAGAAACGAAAAAAACGTCAGGAAAAGAAATCTAAAAGATCACAAGGTCAAGAATTACAAATACAGAATAAAGTACACTTGCAATCCCGTTGGTGGTCTGGAACGCCACAGTCACCCGGCTCAGGTCATCAGGGCTGACTATCAGATGCTGCCAGATCAGCAATCCGGAAAATATGGCTGCTCCGGCCCAGTAAAGGAAACTTCCGTTGCCATATATCCCTGCTGCAATTATCAGTGCAAAGGTCAGGAAATGAACAAAGGCAGAGATGGCAAGCGCTTTTTTTCTGCCTGTGGATGATGGGATTGAATGGAGATTATGGTCTCTGTCAAATTGATCATCCTGAAGGGCATAGATTATATCGAATCCTGTCGACCAGGTAAGAACCATAAATGAATACAGCAAAGGAAGAAGATCAAATCTGCCTGTTACGGAGATATATGCCCCGATGGGCGCCAGGCTTAATCCAAGTCCCAGAATGAAGTGGCAAAGGCTGGTGATCCGTTTTGTAAGGCTGTAACCCAGGATAACAGCCAGGGCAACAGGAGAAAGTAAAAGAGTCAGCCTGTTGATAAAGGCTGTCGTAACAACAAAAAGGATGGCGTTGGCGACAACAAATGCTGCAGCTGAACCTGCACCGATTGTGCCTGACGGGATCTCTCTTTTTTGTGTTCTGGGATTAAGGGTGTCAAATTTCCTGTCAGCCACCCGGTTAAATCCCATTGCGGCATTCCGGGCAAAGATCATGCAGAGGATAATGAGCAGTAACAGCCTTATGCTGAAGTCATTTTCTGTAAGGTCGACTGCCAGTGAAAATCCTATAAGTGCAAAAGGCATTGCAAATACAGTATGACTGAATTTGACTAGTGAAAAGTAATCGCCCGCTTTTCTTAAAAATCCGTTCATATTATTTTCTGATCCTGGCATCCAGCTCAGTCTCGAACGCCCTGATAAGATTTGACATAACCCTGTCGATATTTTTATCAGTCATGGTCCTCAGGTCGTCGCGGAGAATGAAACAGACTGCATACGATTTTTTGTCGTTCCCCAGACTTTCATTCTCATATACGTCGAACAGTCCGACTTCACGAAGGACATTCTTTTCTGTCCTGAAAGCAATTTCCCTTATCTGGCCGAACTTTATATTCCTGTCAAGAAGAAGCGCCAGATCGCGTCTTACTGAAGGGAATTTCGGGAGTTCCCTGTACGATATTGAATTGTTCCTTATCATTTTAAGGACATAGTCCCAGTCGATATGGCTGTAAAAAACGTCCTGGTCGATATCGAATTTTGATAGATAACTTCCGGATATCCTTCCGGTTTCTGCGACAAGCCGGTTATTGTGAAGGTAAGTGACGGATTCGGCGAAATATTTCTTAGGGCTCTCACCGTTCATCAGGGCAGAAATGTTTATTCCAAGCCTTGAGAAGATCATTTCCGTTGCCGATTTAATGTGATAGAAATCTGTAGGATTGGTCTTATGATTCCAGCTTTCCCTTTCCTGCTTTCCGGTAATGAAAAGATCAAGGAAATTCCTTTCGCTGTAATCGTCGGCCCGTGGTATATTATTTTCTGATGATGTCCTGAAATAGCAGTTGCCAAATTCATACAGCTTAAGATCGCGGCATTGCCTGTTTATATTCCATTTCACCGAACCCAGTCCTCCGAAAAGTAATGACTGACGCATTGCATTCAGGTCGGAGCTCAGAGGATTTGCAAGCATTACGATCTCGTCTGGCAGGAAGTCCGCGTTATTTTCGAACCATGCTGCCGGAACAAGCGAATTGCACATTATTTCAGCGAATCCATTTGCCGAAAGAAGGTCGGAGACTATATTGACAACATTTTCCCTGTCGGGTTTCCCGACATAATTTAGGGTTGAGTTTACATGGTCGCCTATCTCAACATTATTATAACCATATATCCTCAGTATTTCCTCGATAACATCTGCTTCCTGCTTTACGTCAACCCTGTATGCCGGAATCTCAAGCAGCAACTCATCATCGTTTTCCTTAAGCACCGAGATGTCGAGCAATCCAAGGATCTTTTTGATTTTCTCCTTTTCAATATGTTTTCCTATAAGCCTGTCAACATTACGGAAGCTTATCCCGACTTTTGAATTTTCGATAAGTTCGGGATATATATCAACGATTTCCGAGCTGATCCTTCCACCTGCAAGCTCCTTCATAAGCATTGCAGCCCTCTTTAACGCCCAGATTGTTATATTGGGGTCGGTGCCTCTTTCGAACCTGAACGAAGCATCGGTCTGAAGCCCGTGCCGCTTTGATGTTTTGCGTATTGAGACAGGATTGAAATGTGCACTTTCAAGAAAAATATTCCTTGTAGAATCTGTTACTCCCGATTTTATGCCGCCGAAAACACCGGCGATACACATACCTTCCTGAGAGTTGCAAATCATAAGGTCGCGCGATGAAAGGGTTCTCTCGGCTTCATCGAGAGTGACAAATTTACTTTTATCCGGAAGGTTTTTTATTATGACTTTTCTGCCAGTTATTTTATTGGCATCGAAGGCATGAAGAGGCTGGCCTATTTCGTGCTGGACAAAGTTTGTGATATCAACTACGTTGCTTATCGGGTTAAGTCCGATAGCTCTAAGTCTGTTTTTGAGCCATTGCGGTGATTCAGCTATTTTTACGTCGCTGATGGAGATGCCTGAATATCTGGGGCAGGCATCAGTGTTCTCAATAATTACTTCAAAAACATTGCTTGTATCGTCAATCTTGAAATTTTCGAGCGAAGGTGCTACGGCCTTAAAATCATTCCCGTGGTTGAGGCTGAGATATGCAGCAACATCCCTTGCCACTCCGAAATGTGATCCGCTGTCGATCCTGTTCGGCGTCAGGCCGATCTCAAAAACTGTGTCGTGCTCAACACCGAAGTATACGGCCGCGGGTGTTCCCGGAACTGCGTTTTCAGCGAGTACAATTATCCCCTGATGGTCAGTGCCAAGTCCAAGTTCATCCTCTGCACAGATCATTCCCTCGGATATTTCCCCTCTTATTTTCGATTTTTTTATTGTGAATGTTTCGTCGCCGCTGAATACCATTGCTCCAACTGTTGCAACAGCCACTTTCTGTCGTGCTGCAACATTGGGCGCCCCGCATACGATATGGAGCGGGTCTCCCGTTCCGATGTCAACTGTTGTTACTGAGAGTTTATCAGCATCGGGATGCTTATGGCAGGTGAGAACCTCTCCGACGAAAACTCCTTTCATGCCACCTTTTACAGATTCCCATTCCTCCATCCCTTCTACCTCCAGGCCAATTCCTGTGAGTAAAGCCGAAAGCTGATCGGGTTCCAGGTCGATTTTCAGGTAATCTTTCAGCCAGTTGTAAGAAATCTTCATATAAGTTTATAAAATATTATATCAAGAGTGCAAAAGTAAACAAATTATCTCAGCGAAAGGGTATTTCTCTATCTTTGTAACTTAAACAACTAAATTTATGACTATCGAAAAGAACGACAGGCTGATCCTTCTGACAAACGATGATGGCCTGTATGCTTCGGGCCTTAAGACACTTATGGAGGTTATGGAGGAGTTCGGGAAAGTTGTGCTTGTCTCAACACTCGAAAGCATGTCAGGCATGTCGCAGGCTTTGACCGTTAAGACGCCACTTAGGGTTAAGCTTCTTGAAGAGACAGATCGCAGGAGGGTGTATGCATGTAACGGGACACCCACTGATAGTATAAAGCTGGCTGTGAACCAGTTGCTTGAACGGATACCCGATTGGGTTGTCTCCGGTATAAATCATGGTGCAAATGCCTCAGTTAGCGTTCTTTATTCAGGTACGATGGCTGCCGCCCTTGAAGGTTGCCTGTATGGGATTAATTCTGTGGGATTCTCCCTTAACGATTTTTCGAGAGATGCTGATTTCTCAATATGCAAGAAATATATCCGCCTTGTTATGAAGAGGCTTTCCGACAATCCTTTGCCAAATGGGATATGCCTTAATGTAAATATCCCGTCATTTCCCGAATCCGAAATAAAAGGGATCAGGATCTGCCGCCAGGCCAAAGGGAACTGGAAGGAGGAATTTGAAAAGCGTAAAGATCCGATGGGAAAGACTTATTACTGGCTTACCGGCATGTTCCAGAACCAGGAACCCGATGCAGCTGATACCGACGAGTGGGCTCTTGCAAATGGTTATGTTTCTGTTGTGCCTGTCTCTGTTGATATGACCGCCCATTGGTTTATCTCCAACCTGAAGGAGCAATATTCAGAATGATGCTCACCGAAAAATATGATAAAGCCGCTGCAGGCGCCGCTGCAGGCTTTCTGATCCCTGTTATCATCGCGTTCTGTGTATATTTCTTTTCATCAGGCGATAAGAATATTGCAGCTTATATTGAAAGGCTGGTAAAAGCCGAC
Organism: uncultured Rikenellaceae bacterium; assembly: GCA_964633505.1. Classification (GTDB taxonomy): domain Bacteria; phylum Bacteroidota; class Bacteroidia; order Bacteroidales; family VadinHA17; genus LD21. The sequence continues at coordinate 127,611 of CAZWHC010000006.1, forward strand.
ATTGTGACACATATCGTTTCTCTGTGTGTCTTTCCGAATATCTTTCTTTTTCTTTTATTCAACAGGCTCGACATGCTTCATGCTACTAAAGGAGTTCTGGGAATAACCTTATTCTGGGCAATAGTGGTCTTTGCTTTAAAATTCCTGTTATGAAATATTTCATTGTTGCCGGAGAACAGTCTGGAGATCTCCACGGGTCAAATCTTGTCAGGGAACTAAAAACAAGAGACAGCTCCTGTGAAGTCAGATGCTGGGGCGGCGACCTCATGGAAGAAGCCGGAGCAAAGCTGATGATGCATTATAAACGAACCGCTTACATGGGGTTCGTGGAGGTTGCAAAGAATCTTGGCTCGATTGCAGGAAATTTATCTATGTGCAAACAGCAGATAAAAGATTTCAATCCTGATGTAGTTATACTTATCGATTACCCGGGTTTTAATTTCAGGATAGCCAGGTTTGCCCATGAATCAGGTTACCGGGTGTTCTATTATATTTCACCAAAGCTGTGGGCATGGAACGAAGGACGGGTTGATCTTGTCCGTAAGTATGTCGACAGGATGTACATAATCTTCCCTTTTGAAGTGGAATTTTACAGGAAGCATGGTATTGAGGTTGAATACAGGGGAAATCCCCTTCTTGATGAAACAGGGAAGAAACTCCGTAGCCTTCCTCCTGCCGAAAAAATACGCTCATCGCTTGAACTGGACCAGAAGCCTGTTATTGCTTTTCTTGCCGGCAGCAGGAAAAGCGAGGTGAGGCAGGTGCTTCCAAAGATGCTGCTGGCAGTTGACAAATTTCCAGATCATCAGTTCGTGCTGGCCGGGGTTAAGAATCTTCCCGACGACCTTTACAGGGAGATAATCGGCGATGCCAGGGTAAGACTTATTAAGGACAGAACCTATGAAATACTCTCAATATCTGAAGCCGCACTTGTTACTTCGGGTACCGCAACACTCGAGACTGCATTGTTCGGCGTCCCCCAGGTGGTTTGTTACAGGGGCGATTTTGTATCGATGCTCATCGCATGGATGGTCATTAAGGTAAAATACATATCGCTTGTTAACCTTATTGCTGGTTCCGAAGTGGTTAAGGAGCTTGTACAATATTCACTTCATGAAAGGAACATTGTGAGGGAGCTCAGTGCAATATTACCAGGCGGAACCTTTCGTCAGGCCATGCTTGATGGATACAGAAGGGTCAGGGAAATTCTTGGTACTGAAGGAGCATCGGGCAGGGTAGCTGAGGATATTATAAAGCAATTTTAGGTTAATCAGACCGTTTTTACCGGGAAATGTCAAAAAGATCAGGCATAATATTAATCCTCCTGTTTGCAGCCTTAATACCGGCGCCTGGTCAGGTTAAGGTGCGCGTTTTTTCGGACCAGAATCCATCTTCTGCAGTTTTTTCAGTCACCCGCGGCAGGTATGAACTTGATGTTTTTGACGGAAAGAACATTCAGATTGCCGAAGGTGATCCCGTAATTATTGCCGGTTTAAATAACAGGATCGCAGTAAAGGCCAAAAATGAGAGGAGCTTCCTGTGCGATTCGCTGATTGTGAAAGAATTAACAGATGACTGTACTTTTACGCTGCGGATGAATAGCAACACTCAGATCAGCAGGACTTACAGCGGCGATCTTCTGGTTCATTCCGACCTTGGTGTTATGGTATTTATAAACAACTGCGATATAGAGAAATATATTGCAGGTGTTGTCAGAACTGAAGGCGGAACAGGCAGGAGTGCAGAATATCTTAAGTCGCAGGCTGTACTGGCCAGGACTTTCCTTTACAAGCATTTCAAACGGCATCTTATTGACGGTTACAATATGTGTGACGGAACACATTGCCAGGCTTTTAACGGGATTACAACCGACAATGCCATAAATAAAGCTGCCCTTGAAACCAAAGGATTTGTTGCCATTGATCCCGATAGTAACCTTATTATCTCAGCCTTTCATTCAAACTGCGGCGGAGAGACCTCAACGGCAGATAACGTCTGGCTCTCGTCCCATTCACATGTAAGGAAAGTAATAGATCCCTATTGCGTGCATTCCCCGAATGCGACATGGAAAAAAACCATCCCTCTGGCTGACTGGTCTGCTTACATGAAAAGAAACAGGTTTAATCCGGCGAAAAATGAAAATATAAATTACAGCTTTTCACAACTCACACGTCAGAATGACTATAGTCTGGGATCTTTTAGCATCCCTTTCAGCAAAATAAGAACTGATCTGAGGCTGAAATCGGCATTTTTTTCAGTTCTGCAGGAGGGCAACAACATTATCCTGAAAGGGAGAGGGTACGGACATGGTGTGGGGCTCTGCCAGGAAGGCGCAATGGTTATGGCTTCAAAAGGATTTAAATTCAGGGAAATAATCGGGTTTTATTATCCTGATGTAATAATTACTGACATTAAATATGCAAAAGTTGTTAAAAACGATTTTTGAAGGGACTATCTTTCTTACTTCGTTTAAGTATTTTTGCCTCAATAATGCTCTCTTATGCTTGCCATCCTAACAAAAGAGATATCAGGATTTTTCAGCAGTCTGACAGGATATATTGTGATTATTGTATTTCTGTTGATTAATTCCCTGTTTATGTGGGTCTTCCCCGGAGAATGGAATGTACTCGACAGCGGTTATGCCGGACTTGAGACATTGTTTTTCCTTTCTCCATGGATTTTCCTTTTTCTTGTCCCGGCCGTGACAATGAGAATGATAGCTGAAGAAAAAAGGCTTGGGACACTCGAACTCCTGTATTCAAAACCTGTGAGTGAACGCGGCATAGTCTATGGCAAGTACTTTGCTTCAGTAGTACTTGTTTTACTTGCCCTGATTCCCGGAGTAATTTATTATATATCTGTATATGTGCTTGGTGAAATACCGGGAAATATCGACAAAGGAGGGACTATTGGCGCTTTCACAGGTTTATTCTTTCTGGCTGCAGTTTACGCCTCAGCCGGTCTCTTTGCTTCCTCGCTTACCGACAACCAGGTCGTTTCATTCATAATTGCAGTTTTTATTTCTTTCTTCCTTTTTATGGGTTTTGACTCATTTGCATATCTTCCCGGGCTTAGGAAAACCGGTGAGTACATTATAGGCCTCGGCATAAATGAACATTACAAATCAATAAGCAGGGGGGTAATTGACCTCAGGGACATTCTGTATTTTGTCGCTGTGGTCATTGTTTTCAACGAGGCAACACGCCTTGTTCTGTTATCTAGAAAATGGAGAAAATCCAACTGACCAATGGCGACCGGAGGCAGAATAAAAAATATAAGGACAAGAAGCTGGTTTCAGTTTGGAACGACAGTGGCTGTGATTGTTGTTGCGGTCCTTGCGGGTTCATTTCTAAGAGTAAGGCTCGACCTCACTGAGGACAAAAGATACACACTGTCGGAACCAACACGGAAGGTCCTGGGAGAAATGAAGAACGACATTTTCATCCAGGTATACCTCGACGGTGATATGCCGATACCCTTTAAAAAGCTCAGGCGGTCGGTAAAGGAAATGCTTGAGGAGTTCAGAATCGCATCACATAACAGGATAGACTTTGATTTTATAAATCCATCGGAGGGAAAAAGTACCTTACAACGGGATGCCATTTACCAGTCGCTGATCGTCAAAGGATTGAATCCTGTTGAAATTCAGGCCGGCGATGCAGAAGGCGGTTCAAGCCAGAAAATAGTATTTCCCGGAATGATATTAAATTACAATGGGGTGGAGGTTCCTGTAAATTTCCTCAGGAACAATCCTTCACTTTCCGCTGAGGAGAATCTGCTTCATTCAACTGAAGGCCTTGAATATGAAATGATACAGCCTGTTGCCACTCTGAGTATTGATACCGTTTACAGGGTGGCTTTTATTGAGGGACATGGCGAAATACCTGAAGCAGAAGTTGCTGATCTTACAATTAATCTCGCGAAATTCTTTACTGTCGACAGAGGTGTAATAGGAGGTAATCCCGGGATCCTCGACAAATACGCAGCTATTGTTGTTGCAGGCCCTGAAAATGAATTCAATGAAAATGACAAGTTTGTACTTGACCAGTATATTATGAATGGCGGCAAGGTACTATGGCTTGTTGATGAGGTAAGCGTTAACGCCGACAGCCTTGTTTATGGCCAGACAGCTGCACTATACAGGCCATTGAATATTGAAGATCAGCTTTTCAGATATGGAGTCAGGATCAACCCTGTAATAGTGCAGGACCTCGATTGCGCTCTTATAAGACTCATTATGTCGACGGGGGGAGTAAGACAACAGCCGGTGACAGTGCCATGGATATATTTTCCAAAACTGGCTCCCTCTGCAGGAAGTCCCGTCACCAGAAGCCTGAATAAGGTAAGGGGTCAGTTTACGAGTTATATCGACACCGTAGGCCTTGATGGTGCAATAAGGAAAACAATCCTCCTTTCTACTTCCGGATTTTCAAGGGTTCTTACTCCTCCATTTATGATAAGCCTTAAGGAAGCCGAAATTACCCCCGACGAAAGGGTTTTCAATAAGGGAAGCCTTCCTGTAGCAGTGCTTCTTGAGGGCAGATTCCCGTCGGCTTTCAGGAACCGTATGACTAGCAGCTTTGTGAGTGACAGTGAATTCAGGGTGAAGGACACAAGCGGGGAGACTAAAATGATTGTTATTGCCGACGGCGATATAATAAGGAACGAGGTCAGGAGGGACGGAGGAACTGAAACACCACAGACACTCGGTCTTGACCGATATACAGGCGAGATGTACGGGAACAGGGATTTTCTTGTTAACTGCCTGAATTATCTTGTTGATTATAATGGGATAATGGAGTTGAGATCAAGAGAGATAAAGCTGCGACTGCTCGATAAAAAGGCCATCAGGGATGAAAGGCTGTTCTGGCAGATAATAAACATAGCCTGCCCTGTACTGTTAGTGGTTATTGCCGGATTAATCTATAATCTTTTAAGGAAGAGAAAATTTACAAGAGTCTGACAATGAGAATAAAGACTGCCGGCCTTATTGCCCTTGCCATAGCTGTAACGATATTTATTTACCTGCTGATAAGGGGCAGATCTCCTTTTGGAGGTGACAATACCTCATTCTCAACACTTTCTGAAAAGGAAATTACTGGCATTGAATTTAACGACGGCAGCTCAACCCTGTCGCTGCGAATCAAAGACGGCATATGGCTTGTTAACGGTAAAAATGAAGCCCGCCGCAGCAGTATCGATTTTATTCTGACTATACTGAAAGAGATGGAGATAAAATCACCGGTATCTCCTGAATTGTTCAGCGACGAGATTACAGCCAGGGGAATAAAGCCTGTTAAGGTAAGGGTTACTAGCGGAGGCACAACACTCAAATCATTTCTTGTTTACAAAACCCTTTCGAATGATTATGGCAATATTATGAAGATGACGGAAAAGTCAAAGCCATTTATTGTTTATGTTCCCGGAAATGAAGTTGAGATAGGCTCAGCATTTACCATGAATGCACTCTTCTGGCAGCCATATACTGCATTCAACCTTATGCCGTCGGAGATAACTTCAGTGACCCTCGAGAACAATGCCGATCAGGGATCATCCTTCAGGATAATAAGCAGCGGCAGGAAATTCAGGCTCATGGGAAATTCGGAGGAGCTGTCAGGATGGGATACTTCCCTTGTTAAAAGATACCTGTCGTATTTTACCCACGTCGCGTTTGAATCGTGGGCGCTCGATCTTGAGGATGAGAAAGTGAGGAACATAGAAGCCAGCGAACCTTTGTACAGGATTGTTGTTGAGAGGTCCGACGGAGGGCTGGTTCAGCTGGTTTTATGGGAAAGAGGAGCCGGGGAAAGCGGAACAGCAGGAAAGGATACCGACAGGTTATGGGCAAGGCTCGATGATAATCAGAAGCTCTGCATCGTAAGGTATGTCGATATCGATCCCCTTCTGAAAAAGCGCTCCTATTTCTATGGAGAGTAATATTTTGTTTGAGGATAAATGTTTTTTTTGTAATATTGATAGTTGGGAAATCAGGATAAGGAAAGTCTTAATCCTTTTATCCTATGGTAGTTATACGAAAATTAACAACTTCAGAAAATTTTAAAAAAGATATAAAATGAAATTTGTTGTATCCAGTACGGAACTGCTCGGCCATTTGCAGGCAATAAGCAGGGTGATAAGTTCAAAGAACACATTGCCTATTCTTGACAATTTTCTTTTTAACCTGTCGGGCAATGATCTTGAAATAACAGCCTCAGACCTTGAATCAACACTCATAACAAGGATGAAGCTCGAAAATGCAGACGGTGACGGTATAATAGCCCTTCCTGCAAGAATACTTCTCGACACCCTTAAAGAGTTCTCAGTTCAGCCTCTTGCTTTCGACATAAATGCAGATACTCTTGCTGTTGTTATTACATCCGAAAACGGTAAATTCAATATTGTAGGCCAGAACGGAGTTGATTTCCCCGCACTTCCTTCAATAAAGAAAGACAAGAAATTCTCATTTGTAATAAATGCCGATGTCCTTCTTTCAGGCATCAACAAGACGATTTTCGCAACAGCCGATGATGAGCTCCGTCCTGTAATGGGCGGCATTTTCGTCGAAGCTTCAACAGATAAGGTAACTTTTGTTGCATCCGACGCCCATAAGCTTGTAAGATATCAGAGATCCGACGCTCATGCCGACGATAATTCTTCATTCATACTTCCAAAAAAACCAGCCTCGCTTCTGAAAAACATTCTACCCAGGGAAAATGGTCCGGTGACTGTCGAATATGATGACAAAAATGCCTTTTTCAATCTTAACGACTATAAGGTTGTATGCCGTCTTGTTGAAGGTAATTATCCCAATTATAATTCTGTAATACCTAAAAACAATCCCAGGAAAATCACAATCGACAGGGTGGAGTTCTATAATACTCTTAAAAGAGTTTCTGTTTTCTCAAACCAGGCAAGCAACCTTGTAAAGCTTCAGCTGAAAGGAAACCAGGCAATGGTATCGGCGCAGGATATTGACTTTTCAATCTCGGCTTACGAGAAAATTAAATGTCAGTATCAGGGTGATGATATGGAAATAGGATTCAAATCGGTTTTTCTGGTCGAAATCCTTTCAAACATAGGATCGCAGGATGTAATGATCGAACTTGCCGATCCGACCAGGGCCGGATTATTCCTGCCGGGTGAGTCGGAGAATGAGTCGGAAGACCTTCTCATGCTGCTGATGCCAATGATGATAAATGCCTGATAATTGGAACTCAACTTACGACGCCCGATAGCCTTCCTCGATCTCGAAACAACCGGTATTAATGTTTCGACCGACAGGATAGTTGAAATCTCTGTTCTGAAAATCAGCCAGGATGGAAAGCAGGAGTGGATGAGTACCAGGATAAATCCCGAGATGCCCATTCCTCCAAAATCGACAGCAATACACGGCATTACTGATGCCGATGTAGCTGATGCTCCTGTATTCAGGGAAATTGCAAAGAAACTTATAGCTTTTCTCGAGGGGACCGATCTGGCCGGCTATAATGCCATCAAGTTCGATATACCTGTCCTGGCAGAAGAATTCCTGAGGATCAATATGGATTTTAATTTCCTGAAAAGAAAATATATTGATGTACAGGTGATCTTTCATAAGAAGGAACAACGCACCCTTGCAGCAGCATACCAGTTCTACTGCAACAAAGAACTTGAAAATGCTCACAGTTCAATGGCCGATACCCAGGCAACCTTCGATGTTCTCAAATCCCAGCTCGACAGATACAGTGATCTTGAAAATGATGTTGAAAAACTTGCAGAGTTCAGCTCGTTCAATAATAATGTTGATTTTGCCGGTCGTATAATTTATGATGAAAATGGCATTGAGATATTTAATTTCGGGAAACACAAGGGCAAGTCAGTTGAAAAAGTATTCATCGAAGATCCGTCATATTATTCATGGATGATGAATGCTGATTTTCCGCTTTATACAAAAAAGATCCTTACGGAAATAAAACTCAGGTCATTCGGACAGGGACGCTCATAAAATGAAAATCATCTGCATAGGGCTTAATTATAAACGGCATGCGCTGGAGATGGGAAGACCTTTTCCTGAAGAGCCTGTGGTATTCATGAAGCCCGATTCAGCATTACTTAAAAACAACAAACCATTCTTCCTGCCCGACTTCTCTTCTGAAATACATTATGAGACTGAGGTTGTTGTCAAAATCTCGAAACTTGGAAAGAGCATAGCGCCGAAGTTTGCTCCGAGATATTATGACGAGCTCACAGTGGGGATTGACATTACGGCCCGCGATCTTCAGACAAATTTATCGAAAGCCCGGCTTCCGTGGGAGATTTCCAAATGCTTCGACAGTGCGGCTCCTGTGGGGACGTTCATCCCGGTCAGCACTTTTGCTGATATCAATAATCTGAACTTCAGGCTCGAAATAAACGGTTCTGTTGTTCAGCAGAGCAATACTGCTGATATGATATTCAACATCAATGAGATAATATCGTATGTATCACGCTTTTTCACACTCAAAACCGGCGATCTTATCTTTACCGGCACACCGGCCGGTGTGGGCCCGCTGAGAAGGAATGATCATCTTGTGGCGTTCATCGAAGATAAGCCGCTTTTAGATTTTATGATAAGATAGGGTTGTTTTCATGTTCAGTTTTATTACCTTAACATCGGATATAGTTCGTCATCATTTCTGATTTAAAATTTAATTCCATGAAAGAAAAAAGTACACTCTCCAGAAGGGTTTTTGTAAAGAAATCTGCCGGGGCCGCTGCGCTTCTTGCCATGCCTGAGATAATACCTTCCGGCGTATTCGGCGCCAACGATAAGGTACGTGTTGCCGTTCTTGGTGTCAACGGAAGAGGGACCACTCATATCGAAGGATATATGAACCTACCGGATGTTGAAGTGGCTTGCCTTTGTGATCCCGATCTTGTTGTCCTTGGGAAAAGGGCTGAGGAATTTGAAAAGAAATATGGCAAAAAGGTAATGCAGCAGCAGGACCTGAGGAAGGTTTATGAAGATAAATCGATAGATGCCGTAAGTATTGCCACTCCCAACCACTGGCATGCTCTTGCCGCTATCTGGGCCTGCCAGGCAGGAAAGGATGTTTATGTCGAGAAGCCCGGTTCGCATAATGTATTTGAAGGCCGGAAAATGGTTGAAGCCGCAGCCAAATATGACAGGATTGTGCAGCACGGTGTTCAGCTCAGAAGCTCTGTTGCAGTTCAGGAAGCAATAAAACATCTGAGGGACGGACTGATCGGAAATGTATACATGGCCAGGGGGCTATGCTACAGATGGCGCGATGATATTGGCGACAAAGGTACTGAACCTGTTCCTGAAGGGCTCGATTATGATCTCTGGACCGGTCCCGCTACGAAACAACCTTTCTCGCGTAATATTGTTCATTACAACTGGCACTGGACATGGAATTACGGAAATGGCGATGTCGGAAACCAGGGAGTTCACGAAACAGACCTGTGCATGTGGGGCCTTAACGTAGGTCTTCCTGAACAGATTACAGCAGCAGGCGGGAAATTCCTGTTCAACGATGCCAAAATTACACCCGAAGTTCTGTCATCAACATACTACTATCCGAAGGAAAAGAAGATAATAGAATTCGAGGTGCGTCCGTGGATTACAAACGATGAAAAGGGAGTTACCGTGGGTAATATTTTCTACGGAAGCGAAGGTTATATGGTTATTAATGGTTACGACACTTACCAGACCTTCCTGGGAAGGGATTATAAGCCTGGTCCTTCAAGGAAGGAGGGCGGTGATCATTTCCTGAACTTCATACAGGCTGTCCGCGCACACGACAAGTCATTGCTTAATGCACCGGTTGAGACTGCACACCTGTCGTCGGCCTTAGCCCACCTCGGCAATATAGCCTACAGGACGGGAAGAACGCTTAATTTCGATCCGGCAACTGAGAAATTCATTGGCGATGATGAGGCAAATACCCTTCTGACACGTCAGCCGCGACCACCTTTTGTGGTTCCTGATAAAGTTTAAACTTAATTGAACCAGTAAGACAGTTTAACTACAAGACCGCGGTTTCTGACCTTGAAATTGTCAGGACTGTCATTGCCGTTGTACTGTCCGAACATGTCGGGAGCAAAACTGTTCTGGGTATAAACTATAAACAGGTCGGAGACCGGAGCAAACCTCCACTGAAAGCGCATATTGACATTCATGTTGTCAATCTGGTTATTATACTGGATGAAGCTTGTAAAGAAGAGCTTATCAGTGAATGTGAAGTCGAACCTGGGCCCGATAAGCATCAGCTTCGCACTGTTGTATGGTGAAGGCAGCGTAATGTCGTAATAAGTTGTCGTAAGGGCTAGGCTCCCGTAAGGCTGGACCCTGTAGTTTATTTCACCGTTCAGGGTGAGTCTGTTACCATTGTAATAACTACCGTATCTGCCGTTGAGTACTACATTGAACATTTTTCTGTTGTCGGAGACATACGATGCCCCGAATTCATTCCACTCAAAACCTTCTCCGGCAGCAAGTTTCTGCCCTCCGGTATTTGTAGGATCGAACGGGGCCAGGAGCTCTATGTAGGTATCCCTGAAATCGACAGAGAAAGAGCTTTTATTAAGGAAATCAAAGCTGTACTGGAGCTGGGCTTCCCTGTCAGTCAGCGAATATGAAGAATAGGGATTGAAATATGTGTCGAGCTTCAGGGATGGTCCGTGACTTATCAGTGTTTTGCTTTTCGGAAAGAATTTATACATAACCGAACCACTCGCCTGGTGATATCCTCTTCTGCGGATATAACCTGTCTCTGCATTATATCCCGAACCCGTGAACGCCTGATTCAGTGATGCCGTGATGTATTGTGTTGAATATGTAAGGCTGGTGGCGGTGGCAGCATTCCTGACTGCAGGATCTCCTATTAAATCCTGATGATAATAGGCTTTCCCTGTCCACCTGTTGTCGGGACTTGCCAGATTATATTCAAGGCCTGCAATACGGTTGAACTTATTGCCTTCAAACGAATCATCCTCTCCCAGGCCTGTGACCTGTTTGTTTATTATAAAAGCCGAGACATTGGACCGGCTGAATACCTTGCGTTGCAATGTGGCGACCATATAGTTGGCTGCATAGATGTCTTCTTTTTTATCAGTCTGGATATCCATGATGGCAAGCCTCCAGTTCTTGTCGAGATTTCCGCTGAGACGTGCTCCGGCTAAGACAGGATTTTCCAGACCTATCCTTCTTGAGAAAAATGGTCTTACACTTTCTGTCCCCAGACTTGCAAACAGGTCGCTGTTTTCAAGGAAAAACTGTCTTTTTTCAGGAAAAAACAACTCATAACGATCGAGGTTGGTCTGCTGTTTGTCAACTTCAACCTGCGAATAATCGGGATTCACGGTAAGGTCGAGGTTCAGGGATGTCGAAAGTATCATTTTTGCATCTATTCCTGCATTCCATTTCCAGGCTGCATCAGCGCCTGTTTCGTAGTTTTTGGTTACTTTCCCGGTGACATATGGTATGAGAGAGAACCGCAGCCCGGCTTTTTCCATCGGTTTATCCCACATGAGAGTTCCGGTGAATGGAAGCGAACAATGCGGAAATTGCCTTGGCATCGGAGCCCAGGCCGATTTTTCGTTGTTCTTAAGATCCTGCCTTCCGAAATTAATTCCCCATTCAGTATCTCCTCCGTTGTACCTTATGCTCCTGAAAGGAATACTGAACTCGGTAACCCATTTGTCATCATAATTTTTAACGGCCGACTTCCACTTTATATCCCAGCTGTAAAGGACCTTTGTACCTTCGTACTGTAATCCCTCTGTCTGCGCTCCTGCCGGAGTTATTCCGAATGCAAACCCGTTTGTCTGATCGTTGTAGGTATCGAAGAAGATCATGAAATTATCATTCTTCATAAAAGTATAATCCCTGCGAAGCGACTCGACAGGTCTTTTACCGGGCGTAGGATCCCAGCAAACAATCCCTACATAAATATTCGATTTGTCATATGTTAATTTAACCTCCGTGCGGGCAGCTGCAAAGCCGGTGTCTGTAGGAGTGACACGCTGAAACGCCCCTGTTGTTTCTGCTGATCCCCATGTTTTTTCATCAAGGATACCGTCAATGGTAAAGGGCTCATCAGTCTGTTTAATATGAATTTTATATTTGTCGCGGTTAACTCCTCCGTTCTGTCCAGATATAAAATTTCCGAAGAAAAGAATTATACCAATTACTGCAAACAAACGATATTTATACATCACAGAAATTTTTGGTGAAGATAGAAAATTGAATTTTGAATTTATTGCCATACTTTTATGGATGATCCGTAATTGCCGGATCAGATGTTGTTTTTAATAATTTTTAACAGAATGGTAATAGATATTTCAAATGATTCAGCCGCCTCCGGACGTAAAGCAGCAGGCCTTATTGCAGAGGTTATCAATAAGGCTGTCGAATCGGCAGGGCAGGCAAGAATTGTTGTTTCGACAGGAAGTTCACAGTTCGACATGTTTCAGGCGCTTGTCAAAGAACAAGTTGACTGGCCAAGGGTTGAAGTTTTTCATCTTGATGAGTACATAGGCCTACCTGTGACTCATATTGCCAGTTTCAGGAAATATCTTCTCGAACGGTTCATTAACCTGGTTCCCGTGAAGAAGTTTTATGGCGTCGATGTTGAAGGAAATATTGCCGGGCGGATCAAAATGCTTTCATCTAAACTAAGGGAGAGACCTGTTGACCTTGGATTAATTGGTATCGGAGTAAACGGTCACATAGCTTTCAATGATCCTCCTGCTGATTTTCAGACAAGGGAAGCTTATATAGTCGTAAAGCTCGATGAGCAGTGCAGGAAGCAGCAGGTTGATGAAGGTTGGTTCGGCTCAGTCGGAGAGGTGCCTCCTGAGGCTGTTTCGATGAGTGTATGGCAGATCATGCAGTGTAAAAAGATTATTTCCGTTGTCCCCCATAAAGTGAAGGCTGATGCAGTTTACAAAACTCTTGTAAACGGGCTGACCCCTGACGTTCCAGCCACCATCCTCAAAACCCATCCCGACTGGCATCTGTTCCTCGATTTGAATTCGGCTTCGGAAATTGTACATTTATGAATTCTTAAAAAGAGCAGATGGGCGACATTGGTGAAGTTAAAGCTATAAGTTATTCAACGGGAAGACCTGTCAGGATAAAAATATCCGGCGGACTCATCAGGGAAATAACTGAGACCGGTAATTCAGAACCGGTCCCGGACCTGTATGCGGCTCCCGGACTTTTTGATAATCAGGTCAACGGATTCAGGGGGTGCGATTTTTCTGATCCGGATCTTGAAACAAAAGATATGAGAAAGGCCGTTGAGGCGCTAAATTCAGAAGGCGTTACCTCGTTCTTTCCCACAGTTCTGACAAACAGTCATGAAAACCTTCTGAGGATCTTCAAAAATCTTGCCTCTTCACTCAGGGATGAAACAGTAAGTGATTCAGTTCCCGGTTTTCATCTCGAAGGCCCTTACATTTCGCCCGAACCAGGATTTTATGGCTGTCATCCTTCGGGCTTTATCAGAAAACCATCGTGGGATGAGTTTGCCATGTATCAGGAGGCTGCAGACGGAAATATACGACAGGTTACATTAAGCCCTGAACCCGATGAGAGTTTTGATTTCATAAAAAGATGCACAGCTTCAGGTGTTGTTGTAGCCCTTGGGCACACCTCTGCATCTGCTGAACAGATAAATAAGGCTGTGGACCATGGAGCAAGGCTTTCCACTCACCTGGGTAACGGTTGTGCCAATATGATACACAGGCATAATAATCCATTATGGCCTCAATTGGCAAATGACCTTTTGATACCGACGATAATTGCCGACGGCCATCATCTCACTCCGGAGGAGATCAGGGTATTTTACAAGGTGAAAGGCCCCCGGAAACTCATTCTTACATCCGATATTACACACCTTTCGGGTCTGAAACCCGGGAAATATATGTTTTTCGGCAGCGAGATAGTAATGACAGATGACGGCCTTATAAAAAATCCTGTCCTTGATTGTCTGGCCGGAGCCTCGCTTCCATTAAAAACAGGAATAGGCAATGTAATGAAATTCACAGGATGTCAGGTTGCAGAGGCTTTCGATATGGCATCATCAAATGTAGCTGAAGTCTCTGGAATAAATGACAGGGGATCGCTTGAATCCGGAAAAAGGGCAGATCTTGTTCTTTTTAAGATCAGGGGATTTGAAATTATTATTAAACAGGTTCTTGTAAAAGGCAGGAGTGTCCTCTGATAACCCGACAACCATTAAGTATATAAGTATGACCACACTCGACTATGCAGTACTCATCGGATATTTTGTTCTGATAACATCTTTTGGTATATGGATATCGCGCAGGATAAAGACAAGCGACAGTTATTTCAGGGGAGGACGTAAATTCAAATGGTACATTATGATAGGCCAGGCATTCGGTGTGGGAACACATGCCGAGATGCCGGTTGCCCAGACCGGAGCAACATTCAGCAATGGTTTTGCAACTATCTGGTATCAGTGGAAAAATATGCTTATAACTCCTTTCTACTGGCTTATCGCACCATTTTACAGAAGGAGTGAACGCACAACAGTCGGCGAAATCGTTGAAGACAGATATGGCAGTGCCATGGGGATGATATATTCGATTTTTGCAATAGCCTTCTTCGTTTTCAACATGGGTGTCATGCTTCAGGGTGCAGCAAAGGTGATTTCTGTTGCAACCGGCAATCTGGTATCTCCGAATATGGTTGTGATGGGAATGACAATTGCCTTTATCCTTTACAGCTTTCTTGGCGGACTTATCGCTTCGGCCTATACCGATTTCATCCAGTCGTTTCTTATTATTACCCTGTCGATAATGCTTATCCCTCTTGGACTGAAGGAAATAGGAGGATTCGGTTATATGAAGACAGTGCTTCCAGGCAATTTCTTCGACCTTTTCAACAGCGCAAGCGGGATAGACGGATTCACAATAGCGATGCTTGCAGTAAACGGCATAGTGGGGATCACAGCCCAGCCTCATATGATTTCGATGTGCGCAACAGGAAACACCGAAAGGGCTGGAAGGATAGGGCAGACTTTCGGATCGATGGTCAAACGCCTGGTTACAATAGGATGGGCTCTTACCGGCCTTGTCGTCGCTGCCCTGGTCGTCAAGAATAATGCAGTGCTGAACGATCCCGAAATGGCTTTCGGATATGCCTGCAGTGAACTTCTGGTTCCCGGCCTGGTAGGGCTTATGCTTTCCGCAATTGTTGCCGCAAACATGTCGGCCTGTTCAAACTTTATGGTAAACACCGGAGCATTGTTTACAAGGAACTTCTATAAAAAGTATATAAATCCCGATGCTGCAGACAAAACCCTTTTATGGATGGGCCGTTATTCGGGTCTCTGCCTTGCATTTCTCGGGGTTCTTTTTGCCCTCAGCATCAAAAACGTGCTGCATGGATTTCTTTTTACCGAAACACTGGCCGCATTTATGGGCATAATGTTCCTTGGAGGTCTGATCTGGAAAAGGGCTAACAGATTTGGGGCAGGATCTGCCGTAATGGTCGCTGTGTCGGTTTATTACATTGTTAATTATTTAACAACTGGCAAGCTGATGCTTGTATATACATGGAAGCCTGGTCCGTTCGGGATTGCAATGCTCTCTGGATTCTTTACATTCTGGCTTGTAAGCATTCTGACTAAGCCCGAAGACAGGCAGAGGATTGAAGCCTTTTTTGACAATATGCGGAGAAAGTCGGATGCCCCCGAACCGGGTCCCGACGGAAAGAAACCCCTGGCCGGCCTCACAGGCGATGATCTTTTGCTTCTCGATATTCCGGGCTACAGGAATAAGGAGCGTCGAAAAAATTTCTTCAGAAGATATCGCGAGGATCTGGCCGGATTTGCATTGAGCTGGCTTGTGGTAGGATTGCTCATTCTCGTTGCATGGGGAATTCTTCAGATATAAGTTCTGAACTTTTATTATCTTTGAATTTTCAAACCAGTTAATTGTTTTTATAAAATACTTAATTCTCGAAAAGATGGGAAACTTTGGAGCTACAGAAATCATTCTTATAATTCTTGTTATTGTTCTTCTCTTTGGCGGACGCAAAATTCCTGAACTTATGAAGGGAATAGGACAGGGTATGAAAGAATTCAAAAAAGCATCGAAGGTCGAAGATGAACCGTCGAAGATTAAACCTGAATCAAAGGAAGAAACAAAACAGGAATAGGGTCCCTGCTCAACAACAATCCGGCTTAAAATGAGTCGGTAGTAAGATATTTTGGAGCCCTGCGGTGTTTTGTCCCCTGCTCGTAGCCATACGCTATTTCCAGCAGCAAAGGTTCACTCCATGTCTTTCCGAAGAATGTGATCCCAACAGGAAGTTCATCTATGAATCCCATCGGCACTGTTATTGCCGGATATCCCGAAATTGCCGCGAGCGACGAGCTGCCGCCCACAAAATGATCACCAAGTATAAGATCTGTCTTCCATGCAGGCGACCCAGTAGGAGCAATAAGGGCATCGAGCCGTCCGGAATCCATTATTTTGTCAATTCCGTTTTCCCGTGTGGCGCTTAGCATTTTTTTGAGCGCCTGCCCGTATTCAGGTGAACTGAGATCCCCTTTCTTATCGGCCATTTCGAGTATTTTCTGATCGGAATATTGCAAATACAACCTATATGGAATTTGTTGTATAAATTGAATATATTTGTTTTATTCTGACTTGATTCCTACCTATGAAAAACATATACCTGCAGATCCCGTCAGACTTAAATGAAATTTCAGAACTGGTCCTTGCTACAATTACAGGATCAAAGGGATCGACACCTCAGAAGCCGGGAAGTTCCGCCCTTTTCAGCCGCACCGGACTTGTTGCAGGGACAGTTGGCGGAGGTATTCTTGAAGGTAAGGTTCAGGAAATGTCAAAACATTTATTTGAATCACGGATTCCTGTTCATCAGTTCTTTCACCTCGACGCAGACGCGCCGGGAGGAGAAGATGCGCTTTGCGGAGGGGAAATAAGCGTACTACTTGATCCTGATCTTGCCAGACATGAAAATGTATTCGCCGGAATAAGGCTATGCTGTGAAACGAGAATACCCGGAATCCTTATAACAAGAATCATACAGCAACAATCAGGATCGATAACAATTGAAAGGGAATGGACAACTGAGATGGCTGAATATCAATCCGGGGGAACATCATCTTCGGGTTTCAGGGAAGTCATGCCATCGCCAGTCTCTGAGGATTCCCCTGTCAGGATATTCCATGAGCCGCTTATCCCGCTTCCACGGCTGATCATCGCGGGAGCCGGCCATATCGGAAAAGCCCTTTCACAGCTTGGTAAAATGCTTGATTTTGAGGTAACGGTTATTGACGACAGGGTTGAATATGCCAATTCGTCAAATCTGCCGTATGCCGACAGGATAATTAACGGCCCGGTTGGCAGATCGCTTGAGGAAACAGAAAAAGGATCTGATACATATATTGTAATTGTGACCAGGGGGCACATGGACGATGGTGATGCCCTTAAGTCGTGTATAGCTTCGGATGCAGCCTATATTGGTATGATAGGAAGTAAAACCAAGGTTGCCCATATGAAACGAGAGTTTATCGGAAAGAATATTGCTTCTTCGGAACAATGGGACAGAATTTATTCACCGATAGGTATTGATATAAACTCCAAAACCGTCGAGGAAATTGCTGTCAGCATTGCAGCCCAGCTGATACTGGTGAGAAGCAACAGGAAGGGTGACATCATGCATAATTGTACCTGAAAACCGCAAATAGACACATGAGCAACATCTGTGCAATAATCCTGGCCGCCGGGGAATCAAAGAGAATGAACGCTCCAAAGCTCCTTCTCCAGTTCTCCGGAAAGACCATGATAGAGATGGTATTAGGCAATGTGCTTCAGGCAAAAATAGATTGCACTCTTGTCGTTCTGGGATCTTACAGGAATGAGATTGCCTCAGCCATAAGTCATCTGCCTGTTACATCATGTTTTAATGAGAACTATAAGAACGGTATGCTCTCCTCTGTAAAATGCGGATTTGAAAACCTCCCCGGCGAATTTGATGCTGTCCTTGTTTTTCCCGGCGATCAGCCTTTTATTGATCCTTTTGTGACTGAAAAGGTTATTGCTGCCTACAGGGATTCAGGAAAAGGCATAGTAATTCCTGTTTATAACGGGAAGAGGGGCCATCCTTTGCTTATTGACTGTAAATACAGGGCTTTGATCGCCCGTATACCAGAAAATGAGGGACTTAGATGGATTGCCGCAACATATCCTGGCGATGTACATGAAGTGAATACATCATCTGAGGGAATTTTGAAGGATTTTGACACAGTTGAAGATTACCTTAATGAAATAAACAAAAAAACCTGAAATGGAACAGAAGATCAGAAATAGTCCGGGCATGAAAAGGAGAAGCTTCATGAAAATTCTGGGCGGAGGCATTTTTATATTCTTCAGACCATGGCACTTCCCCGAACTGTCGGGCATGCCTCTTCCCCAGGGAAGGTCTCTTACGAAAGACTACAACGCCTTCCTGCAGATTGCAGGCGACGGAACTGTCAGCTGCATAACAGGGAAGGTTGAGATGGGGCAGGGAATCATAACTTCTCTTGCCCAGCTTATGGCGGAGGAACTCAATGTCCCCGTTGACAAAGTAAAAATGATAATGGGAGATACTGATATCTGCCCTTATGATGAAGGAACATGGGGTTCTCTTACAATTTGGCAGTTTTCACCTCTCATGAGAGCTGCTGCTGCCGAAGCAAGAGGAGTTCTTACAGAGCTTGCTTCATCACAGCTTGGAGTACCTGTTTCACGTCTCGATGTAAGGGACGGCATAGTATATGACAAACAGAATCCGGCGAAGAAAATAAGTTACGGACAAATTGCAAAAGGAAAAAAGATTGAAAAATTCCTTGATGTAAAGCCATCACCCGAGGATCCTTCAAAATTCACTGTTGCCGGCAAGCCTATGAAAAGAAGGGATGCACCTGAGAAGGTTACAGGCAAGGCTAAATATACCGGCGACCTGAAAATTCCCGGTATGGTCTTCGCCAGAATATTACGCCCGCCGTCTCATTTTGCAAAACTTATATCGGTTGATGTGTCAGGGGCGGAGGCGGTTGCCGGCACACAGGTTGTAAGAGACGGTGATTTTATTGCGGTTCTTAATGAGAACAAGGAAAAAGCTGATGAGGCAATAGTGAAGATAAAAGCAGAATATGACTTCATGGAACCGCCTGTTAACGATCAGAACCTTTACGACAGGATGACCGGAGCCGATTCATCTTCCTATATTGTCGGATCGGCTGGTAACCTGGAAGATGGTGCCTTACAGTCGGAAAAACTTTTTGAGTCTGAGTTCCTCGATCCTTATGTTGCCCATGCACCAATTGAGACACATACAGCGCTTGGCAAAATGGATGGGGACAAGCTTACAATATGGGCCTCGTGCCAGACACCATTTGGTTTGCAGGATGCCATCTGCGAGGAATTTAAAATGCCGCTTGAGAAGGTACATGTAGTTGTTCCATTTATAGGAGGCGGATTCGGAGGGAAAATAGCATTTCAGCAGGGCACTGAAGTTGCCAGGCTTGTTAAGCTGAGCGGCAAGCCTGTGATGCTTGTCTGGACAAGGGATGAAGAGTTTTTCTATGATACCTATCATCCGGCCGGCGTTTACAGGGTGAAATCAGGGATCGACGGTTCGGGAATGATAAAAATGTGGGACTACAGGATCTACTATGGCGGCACAAGGGGATGTGATGCTATCTATAATATTCCAAATTATAAGATTACAAGTATGGATCAGAAGGATGGGGCTCCCGTAATCCATCCTTTTGCCACCGGCGCCTGGCGTGCTCCGAATGCAAATTCGAACGTTTTTGCAAGGGAATCTCAAATAGATATTATGGCTGCAGCCGCCGGTACCGATCCTCTTGAGTTCAGGCTTAAGAACCTTAAGGATGAAAAAATGATCGCCTGTCTTAAAGCAGCAGCAGATAAATTTGGATATGTTCCCGGTAAAGCATCTTCGGGAAGAGGTATTGGAATAGCATGCGGCACAGATGCCGGAACCTGGGTGGCTCTTATTGGAGAAGTGAAAGTCGACAAAAATACAGGTCATGTCCAGGTTGTAAGGGTGGTCTGTGCCCAGGACATGGGGATGGTTGCCAACCCGCAGGGTGCAATTCTCCAGATTGAGGGATGTGTAATGATGGGCCTCGGATATACTCTTTCTGAGGAAACTCTTTTTGAGGGCGGAAACATTAAAACCAGGGGGTTTGATACATATCAGCTCCCAAGATTCTCATGGACCCCGAAAGTTGAATCAGTCATCCTCGACAGGATGGATCAGCCTCCGACGGGAGGCGGCGAGCCTGCAATAATTGTAATCGGTGCTGTGGTGGCAAATGGGATTTTCGATGCAACCGGTGCAAGACTGTTCAGGTTCCCGATGACACCAGCCAGAGTGCTTGAAGCACTTAAAATGGTATAGAGAAATATCTTATTAATGTTTTAAAAAGATAAAAAGTAAAATAATACCGGAATTCAAAAATAAAATCAATTGATATGGAACAAAAAATCAGGTTTAAGCTTAACGGCAAAAGCACGGAGATCACCACGGATCCGAATCAGACTCTTCTATGGGTCCTGAGAAACCAGCTTGGACTTACAGGGACAAAGTATGGCTGCGGGACAGGTTTCTGCGGCGCCTGTACTGTCCTGATCGACAATGAGGCAGTCAGATCGTGCATGCTTCCTGTCACCGACGTCCAGGACAGGGATGTCATTACGATTGAAGGTCTGGCAAAGGGTGGGAAACTTCATCCCATCCAGCAGGCTTTTATTGATCATGATGCACTTCAGTGCGGGTATTGCACTCCCGGAATGATTATGACCGCAACAGCGATGCTTATAAAAAATCCTTCACTGACGCGCCAGCAGATAATTGAAGGACTCGAGGAAAATCTTTGCAGATGCGGAGCTCATACAAGGATAATTGATGCTGTTGAAACCGCCGCCAAAGAAATGAAAGGAGGGAAGTGACAATGAAAAAGAATGATGTGGAATTAAATCAGGACACCCTTTCGGGAACCAGATCCGGAATGAAAAGGAGAAGCTTCCTGAAAATTCTGGGTGGAGGCATCATTGTCTTTTTTCAGCCATGGGGAGTGCCCGATATTTTTGGCGCTCAGTCGCAGCGAAGGACACTGACGCAGGATTACAATGCTTTTCTTCATATCGCCGAAGACGGAACAATCAGCTGTTTCACAGGTAAGATTGAAATGGGACAGGGTGTAATAACATCACTTGCCCAGATGATGGCTGATGAACTCAATGTTCCTATTGAAAAAGTAAAAATGGTAATGGGAGATACCGATCTGTGTCCTTATGATGCGGGTACCTGGGGCTCCCAGACTACGCAGACTTTCGGGCCGGCAATGAGGGCAGCAGCAGCAGAGGCAAGAACTGTTCTTGTCGATCTGGCTTCAGAAAAGCTGGGAGTTCCCGAATCACAGCTTGAGGTAAAAGATGGTTTCGTGGTCGATACAAAAAATCCCAAAAGAACGGCCAGCTATGCTTCACTTGCAAAAGGTAAAAAGCTTGAGAAATACCTCGATGTCAAACCAGCGCCTGAGGATTATACAAAATTCACATATGTTGGCAAGCCCCTGAAGCACAGCGATGCAAGGCTGAAAGTCACTGGACAGGCAAAATATACTGGCGATCTGAGGCTTCCCGGGATGGTGTTTGCAAGAATATTACGACCGCCTTCCCATGGCGCAAAACTCTCAACTGTTGATGTCTCTGAAGCGGAAAAAGTGGAAGGAACACAGGTAGTGCGTGACGGTGATTTCATAGCCGTGCTGAATGAAAACAAGGACAGGGCTGATGAGGCGATTGTTAAAATCAGAGCTGAATATACTTTCAATGAGCTTAAAGTTAACGACAGGAACCTTTACGACAGGATGGTGGGTGCCGATTCGAGGGTTCAGGTGCTGAAAACTGACGGCGACCTTGAAGAAGGCTCCCGGCAATCTGACAGGCTGTTCGAATCTGAATTCCATGATCCTTATCTGGCTCATGCAGCTATTGAAACACATACGGCGCTTGCAAGGCTTGATGGCGACAAGATGACTGTCTGGGCTTCGACCCAGTCGCCTTTCGGCCTCCAGGATGGCATAGTGCGCGAGCTTGGCTATCCGCGGGAGAAAGTACGTGTAATAACACCATTCGTAGGAGGAGGATTTGGAGGGAAAGCTGCATATCAGCAGGGAGTTGAGGCAGCCCGCCTGGCAAAAATGACTGGCAAACCCATAATGCTTGTATGGACACGCGATGAGGAATTCTTCTATGATACTTTCCATCCGGCAGGGGTTGTGAGGGTCAGATCAGGAATTGATAAGGCCGGACTTATAAAACTATGGGATTACAATCTGTATTATGGAGGAACAAGAGGTTCTGACACCATTTACAATGTCCCCAACGCAAAAACAACAAGCTTCAGCCAGAACATGGATGCTTTGGTTATCCATCCTTTCGGCACCGGTGCCTGGCGTGCACCCAACAACAATTCAAATACATTCGCCAGGGAATGTCAGATTGATATAATGGCTGCCGAAGCAGGAATTGATCCTCTTGAATTCCGTCTTAAGAACCTTTCGGATGAAAAGATGATAGAATGCTGGAAGGCTGTAGCAGAAAAATTCGGTTATGTCGCGGCCTTAGCTCCTTCAGGCAGAGGTATCGGTATGGCCTGTGGTACCGACGCAGGAACATGGGTTGCAATGATTGCTGAGGTGGATGTTGATAAAAGCACAGGAAAGGTAAAAGTGCTGAGGGTAGCCTGTGCCCAGGATATGGGACTGTGTGTCAATCCGCAGGGAGCTCTTATACAGATGGAAGGATGTATTCAGATGGCGCTTGGCTATACATTCACAGAGGAGATCCTGTTCGAAGGAGGAAACGTAAAAAACAGGGGTTTTGATACTTATGATATCCCGCGTTTTTCATGGACTCCAAAGATGGAATGTGTTATTCTTGACAGGAAGAATTTGCCTCCGAAAGGGGGAGGGGAACCGGCTATCATTACAGTGGGCGCTGCCGTGGCAAATGCGATTTTTGATGCTACAGGTGCACGGCTTTACAGGATGCCAATGACTCCTTCAAGAGTACTTGAAGCGATAAAAAAAGTTTAATAAATAAACAGGAACAATAACGGCAATAAAATCCCGATTACTGTAAGAATGGCACCCCTTCGGGTTATGCCGTTCTTTCCTTTTACAAGGAACAACCCTGTTATTGTAACTGTGATCAGGGCCAGGCAGAAAATATCGCTGAAATATTTCCACCATCTGCCGGGATTATAATGCAAAAAATTCAACTCATAGAACAGGGGACGTTTGCTTATCTTTTCAATCGTCCCCTGTCCGGTTTTTGTATTTATACGAACAGATCCGCCTTCGATGAACAATGTCAGTACATTTCCCGCCGGGAAATAATAAGTTTTCAGTTCATGCGAACCCGGCACTTTCTTAAGTAGCTCCTCTGCTGTCTCCTTATCAAGGTTTTCCCGGGATATATTAATATCGGTTTGAAATTCTGAGCTTTCGATTATGTAATTCGGATTCCAGTCATTTTTATGGTTCAGGGCGATACCTGAAATTGCATAAATAATAGTAAGACCCGCAATCAGATACCCTATGTCGCGATGAGTGACTCTGTTTAGTTTGGATAGATTCATAAAAGAAAGGTGCCTTTTTGAGGCACCCCCGTATAAGATTAATAAGCTTATTTTACTTTACAACCGAATGCTTGTTATAGACCATCATAAGGTCAGCCAGGGCTACCTGTGACGAAAGAGCCTTTGCAGTTTCGCATGTGTCTGCTCCCGGCGTTTCAGCCATTGCGGCATCCTTCATTCCTTCACCTTCCGGCATTGTGCTTGCTGCAACCTGCGTCAGTGTACCTTCAACAACGATTTCACTTCCAAGAAGTTCCATCGGGAATTTTGGCATCTCCTCACCGGCCTGTACATAAAGCATTACATCGGGATTTTCACCAGTTATGAAAAGCTTCTTGCCGCTATGTGTGCAGACATGTACAACTTTTCCTTCAACGCTGATATTTTTTCCGACATAAACTGAAGGATTCTCTACAAGCGATGCAAATTCAACTTTAACGGCATCGTCTGTGGTTCCGGCATTGGATGAAACATCTTTTTTCCCGGTGTTCCCGCACGATGAAATAAGCAAAACGATTGACAGTAAAGAAAAGATCTTTTTAATCATATCAGTAATAATTGGTTAGTGAATTTAAAGTTCTGCAATATAATAAAAGAACTTTAATTCATCAAACTGGTAAAAGGAGTCCGGGGAAACGATATTAAAGTTCCCAGCCCTGTCTGTACTCCCTTGTGAGATATTTTTCAGCTTCAGGAAGGTTTGTGATCTTCATCCCTGCGGTATCATATTCCACTTTTTTGCCTGCGCGGAGTGCAACGGCGCCAAGGTTAATGGTTTCAGTTACAGGGCCAGCCAGAATAAAGCTTCCGGGAGTCTGTGTTTTATTTCTGAAAGCTTCAATCCAGACTTCATCTCCTCTGTAGCCCTCTGTCTGGCTGGTTTCTTCCTTTTTTATGAAATTCATCTTCGACTCTGGCACCAATACAGGATTTTCGCCCCTGAACCCGGCAACGATCTTGCCTTTGTCGCCGACAAACATCATGCCTTCGCGTGGCAGGGTTTTATTGACTGCCCTGAGCTCATCGGGTACAAAAGGCTTGATACCGCCGTCGTACCAGAAAAGTTCGAAAGGAGGAAGCTCAGGCTGTGCGGGGAACTGGAACCTTATCATGCAGGATAACGGGAAGGAAACGTTATTCTCAACACCGACAGATACATTGTCCCTGAGAGTACAGGTTGTAGTTGCGTTTGCTTCTGCGCTTATTGCAGGCTTTGTGATATTGAAGGTCAGGAAGAGAGGGAAGAGGCTGTAATGGCCCATATCGGCAATACTTCCACCTCCGAAATCATACCAGCCGCGGAATACTGCATGTGTGAAATGAGGGTGATAAGGTCTGTCGGGAACCGGGCCGAGCCATAACGACCAATCCATTCCTTTCGGAACAGGCGGACGATCGGCTGGTATTTCCTGCCACTGAGGCCACATGGGCCTGTTCGACCAGTTGTGTATCTCTTTCAGAGTTCCTATGAATCCTGCATTTATCCAGCTTTTCGCAAGGTCATATCCGGGTCTTTTGCTCCATGCCAGAAGGTGAGTACTCAATCCTGTATTTTTTGCAGTTTCAATTACAAGTTTGCCTTCACGGATCCTGTTCGCAATTGGCTTATGAGTGACAACATGTTTGCCTTTTTTCATTGAGGCAATGGCAACAGTTGCATGAAGGTGATCGGGTGTCATTATCTTGATTGCATCAATGCCTGACTCTTTTTCAAGCAGTTCACGAAAATCCATATAGGATGTGCATCCTTTGTAACCGGCTGCATCCTTCGACTTTGCGTAATATTTGTTTACGAATTCCTGCCCGATATCCCTTCCGCCGGGGATCCCCTGGATCTTTTCACCCCAGGTATTGTCCTGAAGAGCTCTCCTGATCGTGTTTTTTACATCATTAGCCGACCAGTCGACATAATCGGTAGTGAATTTGTTAGGATCGCAGACTGATACTATCTGCAATGCAGGATTGGCAAGAAGTGTTGCCATTTCCCTCAATCCCTGTGTTCCGCAACCAATATAGCCTAGGGTAAGCTTGTCGTTTGGAGCTACATAGCCTGGTCCGCCCAGAACCTGCCGTGGAACAATTGTCAGAGCCAGGCCGGCCGAAGCGGCCGACCCGATGAATGTACGCCTGTTGATTTTGTTTGCTGCTGCCATTTGGAGAACTATTAAAGTGTTTGAGAATTGAATAGGTTTTAAACATTGCCCGGTGTTGAAATCCAGACAAAAGCATAAATAAAATTATGAATAAAAATTTCTTAAAAACAATTTCGGGTTGGGAATATTTGAATAATATTGACTGTC
Organism: uncultured Rikenellaceae bacterium; assembly: GCA_964633505.1. Lineage (GTDB taxonomy): Bacteria > Bacteroidota > Bacteroidia > Bacteroidales > VadinHA17 > LD21. Next base: position 153,618 of record CAZWHC010000006.1, read on the forward strand.
TAATATATCTAACCAATAAAATCTTAATGAACATGAAAAAAAGTATTACAATGCGGGTGGTCTCCCTTGCAGTCATCATGGCTTTTCTGTGCATGCCCCTTACACTAAGCGCACAGGGTTCAAAACCTAATTTCTCGGGGAAATGGGCTTTCAATGAAGGCAAAAGCAATCTGGGCGACCAGTCCCAGGGCGGCGGCTTCAGGATGGGCGGCGGTAATTTTACTGCAACACAGGATGCAAATACCCTTACCGTTGAAAGCACACGTACTACTCAGGACGGCCAGACTATGACCACTACAAGTAAATATACCCTCGACGGCAAAGTAAGTGTAAATACCACAGGAAGAGGCGAAAGCAAATCGACAGCCACTTGGTCGGCTGATGGTAAATCACTTACTATTGTAACAACAAGGACATTTGAACGCGATGGCCAGTCGATGGAAATGAAAACAATCGAAGAGTGGAGCCTTACAGGCCCGGCAGCGCTTTCAATTGTACGCACAATGAATACTCCTAACGGAGAGCGTAAAACAACATCTGTTTACGACAAACAATAACCAGATTTAAATTTTTACCCTGTTTTAAGAAGCTGTAAAAGGAAATCCTTAACCGCAAAGATCGCTGAGTTTTCGCGAAGCTCGCAAAGCTTAAAGGAAGAACTTACACAGAGATCACTGAGGAACACAGAGCTCACGGAGAGAATTCATTAAATCTTTATTTATAAATTATTCCTCTGTGTTCTCTGTGCCTTCTCCGTGTTTCTCTGTGTAAGTTCATATTAAAAGCTTTGCGGACTTTGCGGTAAAAATGGATTTCCCATCCAGCTTCTTTTTTTGTATATTAGGACGGAATTGCCCATTTACACCTGAACCTTTAAAATCATAAAAAAATGAAAAGTAGTGGAGCCATCTTCCGGATTTTCCTGATTATTCTTGTTTCTGCATTTTTTATTACCTGCAGCAGGACTCAGCAACAAAGCATTGTTCAGTTTGATCTGAAAGATATTTCAGTGAGAAATCCTGACATAACAAAGCTGACGGATGGTAAAGGATTTGAAGGATCAGTGATTCAGGTGATACCTTCCGGAGAAAAGGCCTCTGTGACAGTATGGGAGAAAGGCGACAAAGGCAGATGGGCTGATGCCGGTTATTTCGTTTTCGAAATTTACGGGCAAAACGATTACAGCGGAGTAATAACGCTTGAGCTTTTTAAGGGGAATGCAGGAAATCAGGAGAAAGTGGTTCTTCAGAGCGGTGAAGTGGAAAAAAGTGACAGCGATACACCCTGGATCACTTGTCTGCTTGGAATAAACCCTTCCTTGCCGACAAAGGTTGTCTTTCCCCTGAGTTATCTTGATGTTCAGGAAATATTCCTGCCCCGATCGCCCAGGCAGCTTAAAGGAACAATTACAGGCAATCGCCTAGATCCGTCTGACATAGTAAAAGTCAACCTGAGATTCGGACCATTCAGCAAGCCATATTTTACTCCGGTTTTTGAGATTGCCTCAATTCAGCTAACTGACTCCCTTCCCATGCCATATGCGCCTTTGGCCGAACCTGTTATTGATGTCTTTGGTCAAAGAAAAGGAAGAGAATGGCCCGGAAAGATAAAAGATGAAACTGAACTCACAGATCTTAACCTTGGACTTGAGAAATCGGTTTCCGGCTCAGTTTTTGACAATTCTTTCAGCATTTACGGAGGCTGGAAGAATAAAAGATTCAGGGCAACTGGATTTTTCAGGACTGAAAATGACGGGAAAAGATGGTGGCTTGTCGACCCGGAAGGATATGCCTTCCTGAGCGTTGGCATGGACTGTATAAGGGCTACATCTTCAGGACCCGTCACAGGTATTGAAGATCTGTTTGAATGGTTGCCTTCGGCGGGTGATACACTTTTCAGCGAGTCTGTTTCGGAAAACAGGGGGATGAAAAGTGTCGATTTTTACAGGACCAATCTTATCCGCGTATTCGGCAGTGACTGGAAAAAACACTGGAGTAGTATGACGGCAGGGCTGATGAGAAGCCTGAACATTAACACTGTCGGGAACTGGTCGGACATAGGTTTCGCAAGGGAGAACAATCTTCCCTATGTGCTGCCCCTCAACAGATTCCCCGGTACGGCTGTTCAGATCTACAGGGACTTCCCTGACGTTTTCTCGGATGAATACAGACGGAATTCGGTTGAATTTGCAAAACAACTTAACGATTACAAGGATGATCCGTATATGGTTGGATATTTTCTTCGCAACGAACCTCAATGGGCATTTGGCTACCATAATATTGCCTACGAAATGTTTGCAACCGGCACACCTTCAGCTACAAGGGAAGAATTTGTAAGATGGATAAGCGGGAAATACAATAATGACCTGAAATCATTCAACAAAGCATGGGACCTGGAACTCGGTGGTTTTGAAGAACTGAAAACCATGGCATTCAAAGATTATCCTTCTGCCAGGGCTGACAGTGATTTTTATGCCTTTTCCGAAATAATGGTGAAGAAATATGTCGATGTCCCTTGTGACGAGGTGGCTGCCATCGACAGTAATCATCTGAACCTTGGGATGAGGTACGCCTGGATAAGTTCGGATCTGCTTTATAAGGCGGGGGAGAGGTTCGATGTATTTTCAATTAACGGCTATGGTTATGCTCCACCTGCTACAGCAGAAATTTCAGGGATAAGCAATAAACCAGTTATGATCGGCGAATTCCATCACGGGGCTGTCGACAGGGCGCTCCCTGCAACAGGAATAACGGGAGTGATCAGCCAGGAGCAGAGGGCAGAAGCCTACAGGAACTATATCGAACAGGGATTCGCACGTCCAGAACTCGTTGGGATGCACTATTTTCAGCTGGTTGACCAGCCTTATTACGGACGATTCGACGGCGAGAACTACAATATTGGCCTGGTGACAATTCAGAATATCCCCTACAGGGAATTATCGGATGCAATGGTACTGACTAACAAACGCATCTACATTGTGGGAAGCGGCCTTGAAAAGCCTTTTAGCGCAGATATCACGAAGATACCGCCAATTCACTATTAGAAAGTGTAATATTATTTTCGGGCACTGGCGCCAGCCATTATTGATTCAATAAGCTCCTCACCTTCAGTTCTGAATTCCTCAGCGTTTTCAGGCTGGATAATATAAACAAGCTGTTTCGGTTTGAGCCCTTTCTCGATGATGATATTCTTGTCGTTGGCCTCTCCGGTAACTACTATTTGTTTTGTTTTGTTCTTCGTATAAACATAGGGAATTTTATCAACGCCTGCATGGACACACTCTGTTGGAATGTGCACCACATCATTGTATGTGTTTATAATGACTTTATTGCTTGTTGTCATTGCCGGCCTCAGGGCAGCATCGGTGCCGTCAATCTTTACCATTACCTCAAATACCTTCGAATCGGTATTCTCGAGCTTTTCACCGATATTTGCCACAGTATATATTTTTCCCCTGAAAATTTTATCCGGTAAGGCATCCACTCGGATCTCGACTTCAAGACCCGGTTTGACTTTCCTTATTTCTATTTCACTCACATAAATCTTTGAAAGGAGGCTTGAAAGATCCGGCAAAGTCGCGACTATCCTGTCAAAAGAATTGACCGATGAACCTGTCTTGATCTTGTTACCGCGTCTGTCTCTTTTATAAACGACCATACCTGATGCAGGGGCGGTTACTGTAAAGCCTGAGAGAACTTCCTGAAGGCTCTCTACCCTTCTTTCAATTCTGTTGGTCCAGATAGTCTGGTTCCTGATGTCTCTTTTGGCCTGGGCCACCCTTAGTTCGTAACCTCTTTCACGCTGTTCAAGGACCCTCTTTTGTTTATCAACATTGATCTCAGCCTGTCTGATAGTTGTCGGAGGTTCGTATTTTGAATTTCTTAATGTGATCTCAGCTTCCTCTACAGTATGCCTTTGGTTCCTTATCGCATCCCTGAGATTGTTAAGGGTCACCGCAGTGTCGAGTTTTTTCATTTCAAGATTGTTCCTGAAAGTTGACAGTCTCTCAGTCTCATCCTTAAGCATGTTATTATACTGGGTTCTGTCGAGGGTTGCAATGAAGTCGCCTTCCTTTACAATTGTGCCTTCCGCAACCATATCCGTAATTTTAAGATCAGAGCCGTGGAAATCCCTTCCCCTGTTTACCTCGGGAGCTTTTATGTCGATCGAATTCTCGGGGACTATTTCACCGGCAGCCGAGATTGAAATCTCAAAACTTCCCTTCACAGCCTCAGCAAAAAGATAATCGCTTTTCTTCTGCGAAGCGATTTTATTAAAAGCGTACAACGCTATTAGCGCAGCGATTATGACCGCAAAGGTGATAATGAGGGGTCGCTTCATAATAAAATATTTATACTTATCATTATTAATCTCAGGCCGAAAATATGAAATATTGCTGCTTCATCCGTTTGATTTAAACTTATTTAACATATTTAACAATTATTTAATCAAACCGTTCGCAAATAGTATTTCCCAATCTGTTTGAAAATGCATTTTCGTCATTCAGATATTTAAGTGTTCCTGCCTTAAAATTTATACAAAAAAAAGTGTCTTAAAAACTGAGCTTTTAAGACACCCTTCTTTTATGATCTTAAGATTTTAAAGTCATTGTTTGCGGAACAAACCACCGAGAATGGAGCCGAGGACTCCCTTCCCTTTTGTAGTCTGGCCGGCGCCACTCTTAAGAATAAACCCTGCCACATCGTCGATAATGCTTCCGTCGCCGTCGGCATCCAGGAGAGAACCTATTCCGCCAATTCCTCCGCTTGTGTCACGTTTTTTAGATAATGCCCCAAGGATCAGCGGAGCAAGGGCCGGAATCATTTTCATAATCTTTGATGCATCGATGTTAAGTGATTTTCCGAGGGCCTGGGCTGCCTGAACGCCGCCGGAAGCTCCCAGCAAACCTCCCAGATTGGCATCTGCAGCCGGATCGGTTGCCTTTGCCGAAATGAGGTCTTTAATATTGTTGAGAACCGACTGATCCCCGTATTTGTTAAGGATGTGGTCAACGCGGGCATCACCGCCCATGTCTTCCTTCTGACGTTTAAGTCCGCCAAGGATAAGCGGGGCAAGCTGAGGTATCAGCTTCTGTACTGTGCCCTGGTCGAGACCGTAAGTTGCCGACATATTCTTCGTTACCTCAGAACCATATGTCTTCATGAATTCATCAACGAAATTTGCCATTTCAGTTTGATTTAGGTTAATATTAAAATATGATGATTTGATATTCAGGAATCATCATTTTTAGCCTTAAGTATTTTCCTTGTCTATTATTCTCAAATATAATATTTTAAAGTTTATGATGAAAATATTTAATGGCTGAAGACATAGTTGAAATTGAAATAAATTCAGAAAAATTGGTTTTATTTGTGCAAAAAATCGATTTCAATGAAGATATCTCTGCTTGCCATATTATTATCAACGGTTCATTATGTTTCGTTTGCTGCTTTTCAGGAACCGGCTTCTGTTCAGGATACACTTTTCTCAGGATCTTTCCCTGAAGTGGTTGTGACTGCCAGCAGATACAACACTCTTGCAATAAACACCCCTGAAGCGATACGTGTCCTCAATATAAAACCGGTCGGCGAATATCAGCTGCGTACCTCCCCTGAAGCATTAATGCTTACCCCGGGAGTTTTTGTGCAGAAGACAAACCACGGAGGAGGATCTCCGTTTATCCGAGGTCTTACAGGTAACCAGACATTGCTACTACTCGATGGCATAAGGCTCAGCAATTCCACAATGCGTTACGGTCCAAATCAGTATTTTAACACCATTGATGTTTTCAGCCTCGACAGGATGGAAGTTCTCAGGGGAAGCGGATCGGTGCAATATGGTTCAGATGCCCTGGGTGGTACTATTAATGCCTTTAGTCACGAACTTTCACTTACCGATGAAAATGAATGGGGTGGAAGCATCCTGGGGAGGATTGCCACCGGCAGTATGGAAAAAAGCCTTAATTCATCGGTAAGGTATTCCGGCAACAAAGGAGCTTTCAGAACAGGTTTAACACTAAGGGATTTTGGCGACATAACCGGAGGCGATACAACAGGACGACAGTCTCCTTCGGGTTACAGTGAGATCGATTATGACATAAAAGGAAGCCTGCAACTTTCGCCTAAGACTACCCTCACAGCTTTGTTTCAGAATGTCAGACAGAAAGACGTCCCGGTCTATCATAAGATAATGCTTGAAAACTATGCCGTAAACCGTACCGATCCTCAGAAGCGGCGGCTTGCCTATGTAAGGCTCAATCAGCAGATTAACTCACGTTTCATAAAGTCGGCTGTTGTAACAGCCTCTGTTCAGAATACCATAGAGGGCAGGGAGAGCCGAAAGAACGGTTCCGATATCCTCAGAAAGGAAAAGGATGAAGTACGTACTCTTGGATTTTCCGCCGAGGCAATATTTTCAGGGGAAAAAATCTGGTCGGGCACCGCGGGAATCGACGTGTACAACGATTTTATACACAGCAGCCGGACCGATCTTGATCTTGTGTCGGATATTGAAACTGTAAAAAGAGGTTTGTATCCCGAAGGATCATCGATGACAAGCATGGCTTTCTTTACAATACATTCATTTGACCTTCAACGCTGGAATATTACTGCCGGAGGCAGGTACAATTTCTTTTCAATTAAAGTTAAGGACAATGAGCTGGGAAATGTAAGGCTAACCCCGGCCGCCCTTGTCGGGAATCTGGCTGTGATGAGAAAACTCGATTCAAAATCGAATTTGTTCATCTCTGTCAATTCCGGTTTCAGGGCCCCGAATATTGACGATCTGGGTACATTGGGAATCGTTGATTTCAGGTATGAAATACCAAACTATAGCCTGAGACCCGAAAGCTCTATACAATACCAGGCTGGATACAAGTTTCTGGGTTCAAAACTGAGAGGCGATTTTTTTATTTACAGGAATGAATTGTATAACCTGATTACCAGGATCCGTATTGAAGACCAGACATTGGAAGGCTATCCGTTATATATAAAGGAAAACAGCGAACGTGCATATATCCAGGGAGTTGAGACTGCATGGGACTACCGGTTAACTACTGCAGCGACTGTTTATGGATCTCTTGCATACGCTTATGGACAGAATATCTCAAAAAATGAGCCTGTACGCCGGATTCCGCCATTATTCGGACGCCTTGCTGCAGAATACAGAAAGGATAAGTGGTTTCTGTGCCTCGAATGGCTGGCAGCCGGGAAACAAACGCGACTGGCACAGGGGGATAAGGATGATAACCGTATACCTGAAGGTGGCACCCCGGGATGGAATGTTGTCAACATAAATTCGGGGATTACATGGGGATTCATCTCGTTCGACCTGAGTCTGCAAAACATGTTCAACGCCGACTACAGATACCACGGTTCAGGAATCAACAGTTATGGACGCTCATTGTTCCTTACGGTGTCTGCAAATTTTTAGTCGCCTCCTTATAGCAGAGTACAGGATGTGTTTTCTGATTGTCATGGTTGATCGGAAATGAAAAAAAAGAAACACAGGAGGAAGAATAATTCAAATGTTTTATTTTTTGCAGCTCTTACAGGCTTCATAATTTTTATCCTGATAGCGTGTGGCGGAATTGCCGGAGATCTCAGGAACAGTGAGGAACTGCTTAACTACCGGAACGCGGAGGCTTCAATAGTGTACTCTGAGGATGGGAAGATCCTTGGAAGGTACTTTTATGAAAACCGGACAAATATTCCACTTGACAAAATCCCGGATCATCTTGTCAAAGCCCTGATTGCCACTGAAGACGTAAGATTTTATGAACACAAGGGATATGATGCAAGAAGTTTCTTCAGAGTACTCGTAAAAACTGTGCTCATGAACAAAAAAAGTTCCGGAGGAGGCAGTACAATTACACAGCAGCTTGCAAAAAACATGTTCGGCAGGAGAAGAAACGGATTGTTTCCGGTATTAAGAAACAAAATGACAGAAGTCATTATGGCCCGCCGGCTTGAGAAAGTTTTCACCAAGGACGAGATACTAAACCTTTATCTCAATACGGTCTCATTCGGAGAAAATGTTTATGGTATTGAAGCCGCAGCCGGCAGGTTCTTTAATAAAAGCGCCCAATCGCTCCTTGTTGAAGAATCGGCTGTGCTTGTGGGAATGCTGAAAGCCAACACTTATTACAATCCAAGGCTTCATCCTGAGAACTCAGAGGAACGGCGAAACGTTGTACTGAAGCAGATGGAAAAATATGGTTATCTCGATAAATCTGTGGCTGATTCCCTTATAAAGCTGCCTCTTGTAATTCATTACAACAGGTCAGGAACTTCCGGATCGGCCGACTACTTTCTTGTTCAGGTAAAAAATGAATTATCCGGAATACTTGAAGAAATCGGGCAAAGCACAGGGAAGAAATGGGATCCTGAACGCGACGGGCTTGTAATTACCACAACAGTTAATGCAACGCTCCAGCGCTATGCCCTGTCGGCATTCAGGGAACATCTTGCAAAAATGCAGGGGTTTCTTGATGCACAATATAATAATCCTTCGGGAAGGAAAAGCCTTGGCCAGCTTACACAGCGTGAGCTCGAACGACTGAACCTGAAAGAAAGGGCAGACAGCAGGATTCTTCAGGAAGTCTTCAGCTGGAAAGGTATTTATTTAGACTCGCTCAGCGTTTCAGACAGTCTGAAGAATTCGCTTAAGCTGCTGCATGCTGGTTTGCTCGCCATGGATCCTGAGACTGGCGCTGTGAAAGCCTGGGTGGGAGGGATTGACTTCAAGACTCAGCCTTATGACCAGATCCTGGCCCGCAGGCAGATGGCATCGGTCTTCAAACCGGTAATCTATGCCGCCGCACTTGAAGATGGAATGGAACCATGTCAGTACCTTGACAATGATTCAGTGACGCTTTCAGGCTTTAACGACTGGAGCCCCGAAAATTACGACCATTCCTACGGAGGGAAATACTCATTGTCGGGAGCTCTTGCCCATTCGATGAATATTCCAACCTTCAGCCTTTTCCTCAGGCTTGGTTTTGAAAAAGTTGATTCGATGTGGAACAGACTTGGATTTTCATATCCTCTCAACAACACACCCTCGCTTGCAATGGGTACCGCCGAGGCAAATCTGAAAGAAGTGGCGGCTGCCTATGCAATCTTTGCAAACGGGGGATACAATGTCAGTCCTTATTATATCAGCTCGGTGCAAACAGCAGCCGGGGATCTGATTTACAAGGCAGTTGCTCAGGGTGAAAAGCAGAGAGTCATTTCTGAACGATCATGTCTTCTTATGAATGCCATGCTTCAGAAAGCTATAAGGGAAGGTACAGGAGTCACAATGAAAACAGTTTATGGTGTTGACATCCCGCTTGCAGGAAAAACCGGCACATCACAGGATTATTCCGATGCCTGGTTTGCAGCCTTCAATCCGGGAATCGTAATAGTAACACGGGTGGGCGCCTCATCACGTGCCGTTCATTTCAACAGCGGCTCCCTGGGCTCGGGAAGCGCTCTTGCCCTGCCCCTTGTGGCACTTACATTGAAAAGTGTGCAGCAGAATCCTTCGCTCAGGGATCAGATGTTTGTTGAATTTCCCCGGCTGCCCGACGAACTGGCAGGTATGTTGGACTGCCCCGATTTCAAAGAAAAAAACCTGTTTGATAAAATAATTGATATTTTTGATAGTGACAAAAAGACCTACAATGGGAAAGAACGGGAGGTTGAAAACAGGATCAGGAATTTTGTCAGAAGAATATTCAAAAAAAGATAATTATGTCCGTTAAAATCAATCTGAAGACTATCGCATTGCTTTTACTGATGCTGCCGTTTATGAAAATATCATTGGCACAGAGCTCCGACTGGACCCATTTCAGGGGCAGCAGGCTCAATGCCATTGCGGCCGGCGAAAATATCCCTCTCAAATGGGATGGCTCAACTACCAAATGGAAAACAGAGATCCATGGAAGAGGCCATTCCTCACCGGTAGTTTTCGGCGGCCAGATCTGGGTCACAACAGCTACTTTGGACGGGAAGGAACTATATGCTGTATGTATCGACTTCCAGACCGGTAAAATAATTCATGATATAAAAGTCTTTACTTCGGAACAGGAAATCGGCAAGCATGGAATAAATACATATGCAAGTCCGACCCCCTGCATTGAAAAGGGATTTGTATACGTCCATTTTGGAAGTCTGGGAACAGCATGCCTAAGGACCACCGACGGATCGGTAGTCTGGCAGCGAACCGATCTGAAATGCAATCATGTCCAGGGACCAGGTTCCTCTCCTGTACTTTACAAAAACCTTCTTATCCTGCATTATGAAGGTACAGATGTAAGATATATTGTTGCACTTGATAAGACAACCGGGAAAGAGGTCTGGCGTACCAACAGGCCTGAAGATCCGTATAAACCCTTGCCGGCAATCGGCAAAAAGGCATATGTTACTCCTTTGATAATCAATATAAAAGGCAGGGATATGCTGATTTCAAACGGATCGGCTGTATGCTGTGCATACGATCCCATGAACGGTAAGGAGATATGGAGAGTTGTAAGAGGCGCCGAATCGACTGTGCCTATGCCATTTTCTGAAAATGGAATAGTATATTTCTATACAGGTTCAATGGAAGATCCGGCTCCCACTTATACCGAGATGCTGGCAGTAAATCCCGAAGGCAGGGGTGATATCACCAACTCAGGCGTCATCTGGAAAAGACGCGATGACATTACCCATACCCAGATGCTTACCCCGGTAATTAAGGATGGCCTTATTTATACAGTAAATACAAAGAATTTGCTGATGTGCCTCGATGCTTCAAACGGAAAGGAAATATGGTCGGAGCGCCAGAGATCGGATCATAATGCATCTCCGGTTTATGTTAATGGCAATGTCTGGTTCTTTTCAGTTAAAGGGGAAGTGCTGGCAGTTAAAGCAGGAAAGACACATGAAACAGTAGCAAGGAACCAGATGGACTCAGGTATCTGGGCGACACCGGCATTTATAAGGAATTCAGTCATTCTCCGGACAGAAAAGTATATATGCAGGATAGCTGCTGAATGATAACCAGGGTATTAAATATTATAGAAAAACAAAGTGAGCTGGTTTAATAATCTTCTCTGGGGCGAATCGGCTGCCCAGACAATATTTCTTTATAGTATTGTTATCGCGGCAGGAGTTTTCCTTGGTAAACGAAAAATCCGGGGAGTATCCCTCGGTATCACATTCGTCCTTTTTGCCGGTATACTAATGGGCCACTTCGGATTCAGAATCAATCGTGTTGTTGCTGAATTCATAAGGGATTTCGGCCTTATCCTTTTTGTATTTTCAATCGGCCTCCAGGTAGGACCTGGCTTTTTTTCTTCCTTCAGAAAAGGAGGAGCAATACTTAATGTGCTTGCAACAGCAATCGTTCTGCTGGGAGTTCTTACCACATTAATAATCCATTTTGTAACAGGCACTCCTGTACCCATACTTACAGGGATAATGTCGGGCGCCGTGACCAACACTCCCGGCCTTGGCGCTGCCCAGAACGCCCTGGCTCAGACAGGCGGAATAACACCCGATATAGGTCTGGGTTATGCAGTTGCCTATCCTTTTGGTGTCCTTGGAATAATTCTGACAATGATCATCCTGCGAAAAGCCATGAAGATTGATGTGGGGAAAGAGACCGATATGCTTATCAGTGAACAGCATCCTGCAGATACATTTCCGGAAAAGATTAATATACTCGTAAATAATCCCCTTGCTTTCAACAGGTCGGTTGAGGATATCTCAAGACGTTTCGGCACCGGGATTGTAATATCCAGGGTGTTGCATAAGGGCGAGCTTAAGCCTGCAACCTCCGGAACAATGATCAGTGAAAACGATATTATACTTGTTGTGGCTCAGAAAGGTCTTATACCTGCTTTCCTCGAAAGCACCGGTGTCATAAGTGATATGGACCTGTCGGCAAGCCCCGGAAGTCTGATTTCCCGCAGGCTCATAGTTACAAACAGGGACATCAGCGGAAAAACTCTCGGGTCGCTTAAACTGAGGTCTCGGTTCAATATAAATATTACAAGGGTTTACAGGTCGGGTATTGAGTTTGTTCCATCGCCGGGGCTTCATATTCAGATGGGCGACAGATTCACTGTTGTCGGGGACGAGAAGTCGGTCGCCTGTGTAACTACTGTACTTGGCAACTCAATGAAACGACTCGAGGAGCCTGATATCATACCCATCTTTGTGGGTATTATGGCCGGGGTTCTGATAGGGAGCATACCTTTTAAAATCCCCGGGCTGGTTCACCCCATCAAGCTCGGATTAGCGGGAGGTCCGCTTATAATAGCAATTCTTCTCAGCCGTTTCGGACATAAGTTTTCTCTTGTGTCGTATACGACGGCAAGCGCCAACCTTATGCTTCGTGAAATAGGTATTGTATTATTTCTTGCAAGCGTGGGAATTATGTCGGGTGAGCAATTTATTCCATCACTTGTAAACGGCGACGGCTTTGTCTGGATGGCTTACGGGGCTCTTATCACCCTGATCCCTCTTATTGTCACAGGATTCTTTTCCAGAATCGTATTGAAGCGCAACTATCTGGAAATATGCGGTCTGCTTTCAGGCAGCATGACTGATCCACCGGCCCTGGCGTTTGCCAACAGCATCGCAAAATCGGAGGCGCCTGCAATCGCATATGCATCTGTTTATCCTCTTGTTATGTTCCTGAGGATCTTTCTGGCCCAGCTGCTGATACTTCTTTTCCTTTAACCGGCAACCAGCACCCAGCACCCAGCACCCAGCACCCAGCACCCAAACAAACTACCCATATGAAACAACTAAAGTACTTTCTTACACTTGCAGCTCTGGCTGCCTTTCTGACAAACCTCCAATGCCAGACCCCTGCTTCCGGTCCCGGACTTACTGCATCAGCAGTTATCGGAAAAATCATTGAAAAAACCGGTGCTCCATTAATTCCAAATACTGTTGATGTGATAAAAGAGGGGAATCCCGAAACTACTGTCACCGGAATTGTCACTACCATGTTTGCCACGATGCCTGTATTGAAAAAAGCTGCAGAGATGAACTGTAACCTGGTGATTGTACACGAACCCTTATATTATAACCACACCGACCAGACCTCACAGTTTGCAAATGATCCGGTATTTCTTGAAAAGCAGAAATTTATCAGGGATCACAAGCTTGTTATCTGGAGGTTTCACGACTATATCCACAGCATCAGACCCGACGGCATTTTAACAGGGATGGTGTCGAAACTTGGATGGAAGTCCTATTTGTCGAATGACAGGCTTGATGAGTACTCCCTTCCTGAAACGACACTGGAAAACCTTCTTAAGGATCTTAAAAAGACATTTCCTGAGAATGCGTTCTATGTAATTGGAGATCCGAAAATGAAATTTACAAAGGTAAGACTCGCTCCTGGCGCTCCGGGGAGCAGTTATCATATGAGGATTCTCGGACAGACTGATACGGAGGTGTTGATCGCAGGGGAAGTGCCTCAGTGGGAAACTTACGAATATATGCGTGATGCAGTTGACCAGGGCAGGAAAAAAGCCGTGGTTTTCATTGGTCATATCAATTCGGAAGAAGCTGGAATGGAATACTGTGCTGAATGGCTAAAAAGTTTTATAAGCGGTATTCCTGTAAACTTTGTCAGAAGCGGACCTTCATACTGGTCGTATTGACTGGTACCGTAAAAACGGGAACGGATCACCTGTTCATGGTGATCCGTCGCACGTTCCGGAATTCATTTATTCGATTTTATTCAGGGTAAAAGATCCTGTACCTTCATTACCTTCCATGATATTTTTAAAACTGATTGTCAGGACTTTGTTGGTAGAGTCTGTTTTCCATGTTTCTTTCGAAACAAAGTCGCCGCCTTGTGTCGAGGTTGTTGATTCAATATAAAAAGAACCATCTTCGGCTGAAGCTGAAGCTTTGGTTTTGCGCGGCATGTCATAGATTGTGATGCTGTACTCTTTTCCGTCGAGAGTCACATTTTCAGCGAAAGGATACTCCTGTCCGTCGCCTGTATCATAATAGCGTACCGTCAGCAGACTGTCGCCCTTTACGCTGACAGTGATACGGGTAAGAACCGGTGTATATTCCGGAAGAGTCGATTTTGTGGCATCAAGCTTCCAGTTCCCGGTAAAATCGGGTTTCTGGGCCGGGGACTTGTACGAAATGGCTATCGACACTAACATTGCGAGTCCGGTGAGCAGAAACTTTTTCATACGAATTTTTAATTAATGATTAAACTTTTGTTTACAACTATATTCCGCTAAGATCAATATTATCGAACAGAAGTGAGGGTATCCTCAGAGAATCGCTTTCCCTGAAATCATTTCCGAGGTCGGCGAGATTAAACCAGAAGCTTGTCATATTGCCTGTTATGTTCATTTCATTCACAGGATGTATAAGCTTGCCGTTCTCGACATAAAATCCCTCGATGCCGTATGAGAAATCTCCTGTTGATCCGTTGCAGTTCCCTCCGATGAATCCTGTGATAAGAACGCCTTTCTTAATTGAACCCACCAGCTCGTCAAGGCTTTTGGTTCCCGTGCTGCAAATTACGTTTGAGCTGCTTCCGGAATTGGGTTTCATCCCAAGTTTTTTCCCATAATAGTTGTCGATAAAATAACTTTTCAGGATCCCGTTCTCAATTATCGGGCGTTTTACGGCAGCTATCCCCTCATCATCAAAATGCCGTGAACCTGGCCCTGAAGGTATATGCGGATCATCGACAGCTGAAAAAATCTGCGATGCTATCTTCTGGTTCTCCTTACCGATAAGGAACGACTGTTTCTGGTAGATGCTGGAGCCTGTAAGGGCCTGGTAAACAGGATACAATAGATTAGCCGAAACGCGGTTTTCCACTATAACGGGGTATTTTCCGGAAACAAGCTTTTTCGGGTTCATTTTGCTTTTTGTCCTTTCCAGGGCTTTGGTTCCCAGATCTTTTGTGATAAGCCTGTCGAAAAACAATGAATTCTCATTCCAGTAATCATTAGGCCGCCCGGTTTCACCTTTCATCGAAACAGAGGCTGTAAGCGAAATCCCTGTGCCGGCTGAATCGCCCCTGAATCCGTTGCTTGCAACAAGTACCGAACTGGAAATGCGGTCGGAATAGTAGGAGCTGACCGATATTATCCTCTCGTCTTTCCCGTAAGCCTCATTCAGTACGTCCATTGCAAGGTTGATTTTAGTTTTGGCATCGACAGTATCGAGCTTCGGATCGAATGTTCCAAGGTTGGGACCATCTCCCTTGTAATAAAGCTCCGGATCGGGCAATGAACGGAATTCATCTTCCGCAAGAAACTTTGTGGCATTGACTGCTTCCTCAATGAATTTGAGAAGATCTTCCTTCCTGAGCCTGTTCGTGGAATGTGAAGAATATTTCTTATTGACGTACAGATTTATTGCTAAACCCGACCGGTTCGATTCCTTCAGGCTGTCGATAAGCTGATCCCTGATCTCAATATTATTACTCCGGTTTTCATAAATAATGGCTGATGCCTGTTCAGCTCCGCATTTGAGGGCATGTTCAACGGCCATATCAGCCATGCTGTATTTTTCTGTTGTATTCATTTCGATTAAATTTCAGTGATTATGCATTTGTTCCCCCGACCGTAAGCTTTTTGATCTTGACTGTCGGGATTCCCATTGAGTTGGGGGCTCCCTGACCATTCTTTCCGCATGTCCACATGCCGTTTGTTATAACAAGGTCATCTGCTACCATAACCATGTCGGCGAGCGCCTGCGGACCATTTCCGATTATGTTGAAATCCTTTATTGGTCTGGTAAGCTTACCGTTTTCAATGAGATATCCGAATTTTACGAAAAAGGTAAAATCACCCTGCCCGATATTTACCTCGCCATTGCTGAAACTGTCGACATATATTCCTTTCTTAACACTTGCAATGATCTCATCCTTTTTGTGAGGACCGTTTTCCATATAGGTACATCTCATTCTCGGGATGGGGATGTTCCTGAAATCCTGTCTCCGGCCGTTTCCTGTGGGTTTTACATTGTAGTGTTTTGCACTTATCCTGTCGTGAAGATAGCTTGAAAGGATCCCGTTACCGACAATCCTTGTCTTTTCTGAAGGATTCCCTTCATCATCGAAGTTGATGGCACCCCGTTTCCCTTTTAAAGTACCGTCATCGACAATATTGACAAAATCCTCGGCTACTTTCTTACCCATCTTATCTGAAAAAATGGAAGTGTTTTTCCTGTTGAAGTCGGCTTCAAATGCATGGCCTATAGCCTCATGGAGAAGTATCCCCGAATCGCCGGCACCCATTACCACTTCCATTTCGCCGGCTTTTGGCATACCAGCCTCAAACAACATCGAAGTTTTTTCCACGGCTTCTTTTGCTATTTCATCAACAATCTGGTTTGTAAGGAACTCTGATCCCATCCTGAATGACTGGCCTGAAAAATAGTTTTCAATCCTCCCGTTTTGTTCCATTATGCATACTCCTCCGAATATAACCATCGGACGGTAGTCCCATGCAAGCAGTCCTTCGGAGTTGTAAAACATGATATATGATGATGTGTCACCAAGAACGGCATTTACTTTTGTCACCTTTTTATCGGCTGCGAAAATGTTATCGTTAAGCCTCTGGATATATGGAATTTTGTCTTTCACAGATGTATCTTCCCATGATGATACGACAGGATAATAATCGGGCCGTGTTAGTTCAGTGATATTAACAGGTGAAAACTTTGACTGGCTGTCGGCAATGTTGGCAGCTGTCCTTGCAGCTTTCAGCATGGCTTCAGGTGTAATGTTTTCCGAATAGGCATATCCTGTCTGATCTCCTTTCAGCACCCTGATCCCGACACCGTACGCGATATTGGAAGAAGCGCTGTTAACTTTATTGTCCTCTAGCGAGCTGTAGTTCTCGAGGCTGTGTTCGAAGAAAAGGTCGGCATAGTCGGCGCCTTTTTCCATTGCTGCCGATATCACTTTTTCAAGCAGCTGGCGGGTGACCTCAAAATGGGAAAGATAGCTTTCCGCATCATCTGAGAGCCTTACCATGGGCTTGCATGATTGAAATACAGCTGGAACGATTAAAGATCCTGCTGCAGTGATACCGCTGATTTTGATAAACTCCCGGCGTTTAAGATTCATTTTTTAAAAGTTTGGTTGTGATTTTATTTAATAAAAGGTATTGACAGGCAAATGGTGTTCGGTCTGTAATTATGAAGAAAAGACGGTTCTTTCAGCAAAAGGTTGCAGGATAACATATTTTTAATTACATCATTCCCGGTTTTTTATTGAGCTTCGCAAATTCAACAATTTTGGCAATTCGTCCCGGACGTGTCTCGGCTTTCTTTGCGCTGTTTAGCCAGTCAATATAAAGCCTTCGGGCAGAAGGGGGAAAATTGTTGAAATTCATCAATGCCGTTTCATCATTACTGAGCTGTGCCATAAGATCTTCCGGAATCACAAGGTCCCCTGTCGACCTGTTATTATAGGCAAGTTCAGGCTTTTTCAAGAGAACCTGATAAGCATCGAGACCCGGTTTTGTAACCTTACCCTGACTTATCATCTTTTTCATCCGGGCGATGTTGGAACGCGACCATCCGCTTTTAGTATTACGCGGAGTATATCTCTGGATATAATACTCCTCATTTATACTTTTTATCTTTCCGTCAATCCATCCAAAACAAAGCGCCTCCTCAACCGAATCATTATAAGGCACGCATTCAATCCCCGTATGTTTCTTGTAAAACCTTATCCAGAGCTCTTTTTCAGATGCTCCGTTCTTTTCGAACCATTCCCTCAGTTCAGTCCTGTTCCTGAAATGAATCTCCATATTACTTTTCAGCAATGTTAACTGTTACTGAGGTTTCCTTCAGTCCCTTTGAAGAAGCTTTAACAACAAATGAACCGGATGCGCCTTTTTCGGCTTTTACTATCACGAGGCACAATCCGTTAAATGCTTTCCTGTAAGATGCCTGGAAGGGATCATGACTGGTTGCATCACCATTATCGACTGCAACTATAAGGCCAGGGCCGTCGATACTGAAGTTCACAGGATTACTGCTCCGGGGGACAACGGATTTGTTTTTATCCTCAATGCTTACCGTTATATAAACAAGATCGCTGCCGTCGGCATTCACTTTCTGCCTGTCGGATTCAATACCAAGCCGGTAGGGTTTTCCGGTTGTAACGACCCTGTCCTCTGCCCATAAAGCGCCATTTTTATATGCGACAACTTTCAGTTCACCCGGCTGGTATACCACATCATCCCATTTCAGCCTGTATTCAAACTGGCCCTTTTTCTTTTTACCAAGCGATTTTCCGTTAAGGAAGAGTTCAGCCTCGTCGCCTGATGTATAAACATGAACCGGAGTTACCTTTCCCTTTCTTTCGGGCCAGTTCCAGTGTGGAAGGATGTGTGCCATTGGCAGTTCAGGTCTCCATTTCGACTGGTAAAGGTAGAAACGGTCCTTTTTAAAGCCTGCAAGATCGAGAATCCCGAAATAGCTGCTTCTCGACGGCACTTCAGTGACATTCTGCTTATCAAGCAGGGCTTTCGCCTGGTCATACCGCCTTGTCCCCGGTCTGAGGCCTGTAAGGTCGCCTCCATATGGAGTGGGTTCACCGATATAATCAAAGCCGGTCCAGACAAACTCGCCAAATACTCCCGGATACTTATCCTGCATTTCCCATTGCTGGTCGGCCGTCGATGCCCATGCAGGATATGCCAGATCGTATGAGGATACCTGGAATATCCCATTTCCGGGAAGGTTATTATTAAGGTCGCCTTCAACGACTGTGAAGAAATATTCACCCCGTGAGCTTACAGTAGATGCTGATTCGCTTGAATGGAAAGGCTTGTTTTCATTGTCTTTAAGTGCAAAAAAGGCCTCATACCTGTACAGCCTGTAATTGATTCCGAAAACATCAACTGTCTTCTGGAAGCCGTTGGTTCCAGATTCGTCCCAGTTACATCCCACTGTTACAGGCCGGGTATAGTCCTCCGATTTAATTATCTGCCGCAGGCTTTCTGAAAGAGCGGGGTTATTCTGATCGTTGACTTCATTACCAGTGCTCCAGATAAATACAGAAGGATGGTTACGGTCGCGGCGGACCATCGCCCTCAGGTCCTCTTCGTGCCATGAAAAGAAAAGCTTATTGTAGTCGTTCCTTTTCTTGGGTGTCTTCCATGTGTCAAAGGCTTCGTCCTCGACAAGGAAACCCATCCTGTCGCAAAGATCCAGGAGCTCAGGTGCAGGAGGGTTATGGCTTGTGCGTATTGCATTGCATCCCATTTCCTTCAATATCTCGAGCTGGCGCTCGGCAGCCCTGGTATTGAAAGCTGCTCCAAGGGCCCCCAGGTCGTGATGATTGCATACTCCCTGAACAGGTATTTTCTTTCCGTTAAGGGAAAATCCGTCGCGTGCTGCGAAATTCAGCGTTCTGAACCCGAAATTAGTACCATAGACATCCTTTATATCATTGCCTTTAAAAACTGTTACAACAGCTCTGTAAAGCTGTGGATCGTCGAGATTCCAGAGCTTTGGCTGCCCGACAGGTATGTCGACCCTGAAAATATGTGAGGAAGAGGCACTAAGACCGGCTGTCGCAGCGACAGACTCTGCAACAGGAACAGGTGAAGCATTGCCACTCCTGTCAAGCTTAAATACAGAAGCTTTGATTGTAACATCAACAGGTATATCCTGATGGCTTTCAACTTCAGCCCTTACACTCAGAACAGCGCTCTCTTCCTTTATCTCGGGCGTTGTACAAAATACCCCGTTTTCAGAAATGTGGATATCCGAAGTCTTTACGAGCCATACATTGCGGTAAAGGCCGGCGCCCGGATACCAGCGCGAATCCCAGCTCTTTGTATCAAGCCTGACTGCAATAATGTTTTCCTTCCCGAATTCAGCATAAGGCGTAAGATCAAGCCTGAAGGAAGTATAGCCGTACGGCCATCCCCCTACATATTTGCCGTTCAGCCATACCTCTGAATAAGCCATCGCACCGTCAAAATCGACATAGATCCTTTTCCCCTTATCATTTTCCCCGAGACTGAAATGTTTTCTGTACCATCCTATGCCTTTCCATGGCAGGAGACCTGTATTGTTTTCAAGGGTGTCGCTGAAAGGACCCTCGATAGCCCAGTCGTGAGGCAGATCGAGAGTTCGCCAGCTCTGATCGTTTAGCTCCGGCATCTGCAGTCCCGACGGCTCTTTATCAAATGTCGCCGCGTCGGTTGATGCATTAAAGAATTTCATGAATTTCCATCCTGTGTTAAACGATTCACGCGAACGTGGAGAATCCATGGCAGATAAAAACGCGGGAATCACTATCAGGAGGAATGATAATGCAAATACCCGCAACATTGATCGCCTCATGTCAGAAATATTTTAGTTAATGATCAGATATAAATATAAAACTATTTTTTCAGGAATTTGCTGCTGAAAATTTTACCTGAAGCAGTATTTACATTAATGATGTATAATCCCGGCTTCATACCGGAGACATCGACAGAAATGCCGTACTGCCCGGGATCCTTCATGTCGTTCAGCAAAATGCCTGTCAGGCTGTAAACAGAAACCTGCCTGATTATATCATCCGATTCAACATACAGGTAATCTGAAGCCGGATTTGGAAAGATCCGGAATACCGGCCGGGCAATTTCTTCTTCGTTACCGGTGGCCTGCCCGATCATATTCTCATCGAGCCACATAAGCCTTCTGTTAATCCAGCTTTTGAACTTTTCTATATCACCGGCAAATGTAAGGGGCTGCTCACCTGATTCTGCAGTTCCCACGTTGATACCGAGTATGGGCCATTTCTCGTAATGCCTCTGCTGTGCTTCATCGAGCAGGGAAGCAACCGAATCAATGACATGATGCAGATATGTTTCACTCAGGTATGTATTCCTTAGCCTGAAATACCTGTCGTGGATCCTGTTTGCGAAAAAATCATCTTCAATAAGCCTCACCTCCCACGAAGGCGGAACAGGAAATACGTCGCATTCATTCACCCTGTAGGCCCATCCTGAACCATCTGTCGCGTCGAGATGTATACAACCCTCCAGTACATCCTTGTAAGCCCAGTCAAAATCCCAAGGGGGACCTGAGTTTATGGTTCCTCCCTTGCTGTCTTTGTCTTTGTAGTAATACCGGCTTTTTTTATAGCCGTCCACATTCCTTGATAATTCCTGAAGTATAAAATAATCGATGAAGGAACCGGCATCAAGGTAAGCCCTGTATCCTGATGCCGGATCTGCAAATGAGGAGCTGTAAAGTACCTGTTCAAAGGAGTTGACAAAGTTCTGAAGGTATGTTTTCTGAATTTGAGTCAGTTCGGAGGGTTTAGGATCAATATAGACAAAATGAACCTCACCACCAGGCTTATTCAATGGAGAAAAATTGCTGGTCCAACTGTTATAGCTGTCATAATAATCATTTGCAAAAACATAACCTCCTGTAAGATCATCTCCACTGGTTTCATCGGGATTCAGTTTTGAAACGTCGACACGGTTCTTGTCCTGCTTGATCTTTTCCCCCAAAAGGTAGATCCCAAGATATTCACCGTTTACAATAACCTCACAATAGACCGTGCGGGGTGCATAATGTCCCATCTTCCTGAAAATCTCAAACGAAAGGAAGTTCCTTAGGAATGCCTTGTCGTTATAGTTTGCGGTGAGGATCCAGTCGTTTTCCTCGGGCATTCCCAGAATAGGCACATTAAGATTATTACCGGCTGCATCGCGGGTCTCAAGAAGAAATGGTTTTTGAGGCAGTATACCCGAATATTGTCCTTTTGTCTCAATTGCGATTTTCCCCGAATAAACGTTTCCCGGATCAGTTTCGTTATTTCGCCCACCGGAGGGATTGCTGATGATTTTCATATCAGCATCTACCTTCGGTTCATCGGGAATTTCTGAACCGTCGGGGGTGGTAATTACCACAATGGGAAGATTGGAAGAAAGCTGTGCCGACAGCGGTGTAAATGCAAGTTCAGGCAGAAATATGAATAGCAGTAAAACAAGTTCTTTTCTCATAAAGCAATATTAATACTTTTATCTTTTTACTTTTGTGATTTATTTATTTAAACTGAACAATGCATAAAATCAGTCTTTCCGTCGGATTTATCGCCTTTTTATTTTGTATGATACCTGCCCGGGCACAGTACCTTGCACCGGAAGAAAGGAAATTTACGCATCAGGATACCCTCAGGGGATCCATAACTCCTGAGAGAGCCTGGTGGGATCTTACATATTATCATCTGGATATTGCTGTAAATCCGTCCGACAGCACAATTTACGGAAGCAATACTGTCGCATATCGCGTTAAAAGCAAGAATAGCCTGATGCAGATCGATCTTCAGCCTCCTCTCAATATTACCGAAGCCCGGCAGAACGGGAGGCAGCTTGAATTCAGCAGGGAAGGCAATGTGTATTTTATAAAGCTTGAACAGGAGCAGATCCCCGGATCTGTCAATTCAGTCATTGTCAGCTATGGAGGAAAACCAAAGGTGTCGGAGCGGCCGCCATGGGAAGGAGGCATTACCTGGCTTACTGACAGCAAAGGGCTTCCCTTTGTCGCTTCGTCATGCCAGGGCGACGGTGCAAGCCTCTGGTGGCCATGCAAGGATCACATGTACGATGAGCCCGACAGCATGCTCATAAGCGTCAATGTGCCTTCGAACCTCATGGATGTTTCAAACGGAAAGCTCAGGAGCATCATAAGGAATAGAAATAATACAACCACTTACAACTGGTTTGTCGGGAACCCGATCAATAATTACGGGGTAAATATAAACATAGCCGATTATGCTCATTTCTCAGAGATCTTCAGGGGAGAAAAGGGTAATCTGGCATGTGATTATTATGTTCTCAGGGAAAACATTGAAAAGGCCAGGAGTCAGTTTAAACAGGCGGGCATGATGCTGGCCGCTTTTGAGTACTGGTTCGGGCCTTACCCGTTTTACGAAGACGGGTATAAGCTTGTTGAGGTTCCTTATCTTGGGATGGAACACCAGAGTTCTGTGACCTACGGAAACGGATTCCGCAACGGTTATCGCGGAAACGATCTCAGCGCATCAGGATGGGGTGAAAAATTTGATTTTATAATCATCCATGAATCAGCACATGAGTGGTTCGCCAACAACATCACCGATGAGGACGTTGCCGACATGTGGATACACGAGAGTTTCGGGAACTACGCAGAAAACCTTTATGTGGAGTATTATTATGGCAGGGAGGCCGGATCGGAATATGTGCTCGGCAGCCGTCGTAATATAAGAAATGACCGGCCTGTTACGGGAAAATATGATGTGAATCAAAGCGGATCGGGCGATATGTATTATAAGGGTGGAAATATGCTTCATATGATCCGTCAGATTGTAAACGATGATGAAAAATGGAGGGGTATACTCAGGGGACTTAACAAAGATTTTTATCACCAGGTCGTTAAAGGATCACAGATAGAGACTTATCTGACGGAAAAATGCGGCCTTGACCTCAGACCGGTTTTTGACCAGTATCTGAGGGATATAAGGATACCTGTATTTGAGTATTATGTCAGGGGAAGCAAGCTTACATTCAGATGGAACAACTGTGTTTCAGGCTTTAATATGCCGATGAGAATATATGTCAACGGACAAAAAATGGATATTAAACCCACCGGCCGTTTTGCGACAATTGATCTGGGAACAGAGAATCCTTCAATCGCCACCGACATAAATTATTATGTTGCAACCCTTGAAATGACAAGGTGATTAAGACTGAATGTCATTCCGGGGGCAAAACTTCAGGGGGGAAGCAGTTAAGAGCAATTATCACCTGAAAAACTACCTGCTAACAGGCACAGGCAGGCCAAAACCTATTTTCCCCAGGCCATTCAGCTGCGATGCGGAATCGCCCACAACCACGAAATACATTTTATCGGGACTGATATATCGCGAGGCAATTTCCCTGCTTTCCTCAAGGGTCATATTCCTGATTATGTTCTCCTCATTCTTAATATAATCGTCGGGAAGGTTATATTTGGCCATTGTTGAGAGCATGCCTGCAAGTGCATCATTAGTTTCAAAGAGCAAAGCGTTCGAGCGTATCATACAGTTCCTGATGAATACAATGTCGTCGTCAGTTAATCCTGCTGCGAATTTTTCAAGTTCTTCCTTTATTATCCTTACGGTTTCAAAAGTAGCATCTGATCTGACGCTTGTGGATACCGTGAATGGGGCCACTGATTTCATTTCAGGGAGATAGCTCGATGCTCCGTATGTATACCCTTTTTCCTCACGAAGAATCTGGTTCAGAATACTGGTGAATGCACCCCCGAGCCTGTAATTGATGAAACTGATCTTTATGTAATCGGGGTTGTTTCTTGATATACAGGGACTTCCTGCATAAACCACCGATTGCCTCGACCCTGGTATGTCGATAAAATATATAGCTGATTTCTCAGGAGTCACAGGTTGCGGCCAGCTGGTCGGCCTGATATCCCTGGTTTCCCACTGTTCAGCAAGGGGATTAAGTGCGGCCATGGCCTGTTCCTTTGTTATTTTGCCGGATATCATGATACTTGTGACCGCCGGTGAAAAGTATTTTTCATAATAGGCTTTCAGATCGTCCAATGTAATGTTTTCAATCGATTCCCTTGTTCCTGACGGATTATATCCGAAGATACTCTTATCGCCATAAACAAGCCTGTAAAATGCATTGGAGGCTACTGATCCGGGTCTTGCCTCAGCCTGGATCAGATTGTTCTTTGTCCTGAGCCTTGCCAGACGGAATTCAGTGGTATCCCATCGGGGCTCAAGGATTATCTCCTTCATCAGTTCCACTGTCTTATCAAAATTCCGCGACAGCATGCCTGCTGTCATCGTTATTTCCTCACGGCCAGAATAGACACTGATCTCTGACCCAAGAAGTTCAATCTCTTCCTCGAGTTGTTCGGGAGTAAGATTTTTTGTCCCAAGAGGAAGAACGGCTGCTGTAAGCGCTGCAACGCCTGGTTTGCTTATATCATCATTTCCTGCGCCGCCGTCAATTACAATACTCATTGTAACAAGAGGCAATTCGCTATTCTCGATTCCATATACTTTAATGCCGTTTTTAAGCTCGGCTTTCCATATCCCCGGAACCTTCACTTCAGGTTCGGGACCGGCAGGAGGTTCAACAGTACGGTCAATTGCTGAAGAACTTTTAACAGGCTGTTCATTAACTTCCTCAGCAATGTCGACCTGTGAGGCTTCATTTATGTTTTCCTCCCTGATATCCGCCCTTGTTGAACCGGAAGCTGAAAGTTCAGGTTTCCCTTTAGGCACAAAGCTCGTTACAACATGGGGTTTATCTTTTATATAGGTTTCATAGACCCTCAATATATCTTCTTTTGTAACTGCTTTTATATTTTCAATATCCTTTTCGATGAATCCGGGATCATTTAGCATTGTATTATAGGAGGCAAGCTGAATCGATTTACCAAGTATCCCGGTAATATTATCATAGAAATTCTTTTCGCCCAGGGCTTTGATTCTTTCAACATCATTTTGTGTAAGACCGTCTTTTTCAAACCGGGCAAATGCTTCTGCAACAGCATCTTCTATTTCTGTCAGCGTTTTTTCTTCATTGGCCCTTATGCTTATTATAAAATCGCCGGCAAGTTCTGTTGCGTTGTTATAAGCATTCACTGCCGATGTAAGCTGTTTTTCCTTTACGAGTACCTTATAAAAAGGAGCCTTTTTCCCGTCAGCAAGTATCCTTGCCAGAATGTCGAGGGCATATGAATCCTTGCTGTATTGTTCAGGAACCGGCCATACCATGGTTAGCTCAGGCACATTTGCAAAATTGTCTTCATGGAATAACTTTTTTGTTTCAGAAAGTGATGCAGGCATCGGGCTTCTTGGTCCCGGATCTCCGTGTGACTTAATCTCTCCGAAATATTTATTAAGGAGAATCTTAACCGAGTCGCTATTGAAATCACCGGCAAGAACAAGAGTGGCATTGTTGGGGCCGTAAAATTTATCGTAATAAGTTCTCACATCATCAATGGTTGCATTTCTAAGATCTTCCATTTCTCCTATCACTTCCCAGCTGTAGGGATGCCCTTGCGGATAAAGGTTTTTCAGGATGACATAATCAGTGAATCCATATGGAGAATTATCCTCGCCCTGCCTTTTCTCATTCTGAACTACATTTTGCTGTATGGCAAGAAGCCGCGGAGTGATTGAATTGATGAAAAATCCCATCCTGTCCGATTCAAGCCAGAGCACTTTTTCAAGAGCATTTTTCGGGAAGACCTCAAAATATGTTGTTATATCACGGTTTGTAAACCCATTGTTCATCCCGCCTGCTCCTTCAATAACCTTATCGAATTTTCCGGAAGGGACATTTTCCGAACCACCGAACAGAAGATGCTCAAACAGATGTGCAAATCCTGTCTTCCCCGGAAGCTCCCTGCTTGAACCGCTATGGTACATTATTGTATAGGATATCATGGGATCGCTGTGGTCAGTGTGAAGGATTACCTGCAGGCCATTAGGCATGCTGAACTTTTCATATCCTATTGTGATTTTATCAGTTGAAGCTTTTTTGCCGCATGATACCGCAATTAACAATATCAGCGCCGATACAACCAATATCCTGAAACCTTTTGTTCTTTTCATGTTTATAATTATTAATGTCCGGTAAATCGGACATCGAATTTAGAAGATTTTAAAAAACGATGGCATCTGAATCCAGAAAAAATTTTATTACCCCAGGAAATGGAGGATCATAAGCTATCCCATTTATTGCAGGTCTGAACATTTTTACCTATATTTCAATACCTGAAATTAAACAATATGAAAAGGCTGTTTGTAACAATGGTCGTCAGCGCTGCCGTCCTGACAATTTCTTTTTCGCAGAAAAAGCCCTTCCTGTCGGATATCTGGTCGTATATTGAAAATACATCGGTGTTTGAGCTGAACCAGGAGGATGGACACGTACCACTTGTACCTTACCTGAAAACGGAAGATGCTGTTGTGAATAACTATGTGAAAAGCCCGTGGTACTTGTCACTCAACGGGATATGGAAATTCCATTATTCCGGAACCCCCGAAGGTGTACCTTCCGGCTTTTTTAATCCCGCGTATAAAGATACTGCATGGGATACGATAAGGGTCCCTTCCAACTGGGAAATGAAAGGATATGGTGATCCGCTCTTCAGGAATGTCACGACTCCCTTCAGGCCCGATCCTCCCAGGGTGCCACGGGAGTACAATCCCTCAGGCGCTTACAGGAGGAACTTTAACATGCCCTCTTCATGGAAAGGCAGGGAAGTGTTTCTCAGGATGGAAAAAACAGCCTCCGCCTCATTTGTATGGATTAACGGTAAGGAGGCCGGTTACAACGAAGGCGGACAGGAACCAGCCGAATACAATATTACGGAGTACCTCAAACCCGGAAAGAACAGCATTGCTGTCGCAGTATACAAATATTCAGATGGCTACTATCTCGAAGACCAGGATTACTGGCGTCTGGCAGGGATATTCGATAACGTATGGCTGTTCGCTACTCCCGGAATCCATATTTTTGACTGGGTGGCAGTTACCGACCTTGATGAAAATTATATCAATTCAAAATTTGATCTGTCGGTGACCATTAAAAATTATGCTGACAAACAGTGGAAGGACATTACTGTCAGAGCAAAGCTCTATGATTCGGATAAACAGATTGTTAAATCATTAACAACAGATGGCGTCCTTCTTGATCCCGATTCTTCAGCGGTGGTTAAACTTACTGATATTATTGAGAAACCAGCGCTTTGGTCCGCTGAACATCCCAACCTTTATACCCTTGCTCTTGAACTTATCTCTTCGTCAGGAAAGGTCGAGGAGGTTATTTCGGGCAGGATAGGGTTTAAAGAGACTGAGATCCGGAACCAGGTTTTCTATCTAAACGGGAAACCGGTAAAACTCAACGGGATTAACAGTCATATGCAGCATCCTGTAAACGGCCATGTAATGGATGAGGCTACAATACGAAAGGACCTTTCATTATTTAAGCAATTCAACATTAACTGTGTAAGAACTTCTCATTATCCTCCTGTAATAAAATATCTTGAACTTGCTGATGAATACGGGATTTATGTCGTAGATGAAACGGGTGATGAGGCCCACGCGACTGAATATCTTTCTGCAAATCCGGAATGGGAGGCCATGTATCGTGAAAGAGCTGAAAAAATGGTATTGCGCGACAGAAATCACCCTTGCGTCCTGTTCTGGAGCGCCGGCAACGAGAGCGGCGAAGGATCGAATATCTGCTCAGTAATTGATGAGGGAAAAAAGCATGACAAGACGAGGTACTGGATGTACGGCGGAAATGCATTCAGTCACAGGTGTGAGGAAATAATCGGTCCGCGCTACCCCCAGTTAAGGGATCTTCTGACTCAGGTTTATAATGTGCCTTCATCTGTTGATCCCCGTCCCTCATTTCTTGATGAATATCTTGCAGTTACAGGCAATGGGGGAGGAGGGCTCGACGATTACTGGGAGCTTTTTTATACACACCCGAGGAGTATGGGTGGCGCCATATGGGATTTTGTCAGTACCGGGATAACCGAACGGGCCCGCTATTTAAAGGACAGATCGGATAATGATATTCAGGTTAATATAATGGGACGGGCCAGGCTTGTCGAAGGAAAAACCGGTAAAGGGATCGACCTGAACGGTCACGACCAGTGGGTGGAAGTATACAGGGACGATGCGCTTGAAATCAGCGGTGACAAGCTTACACTTACACTGTGGGTTTATCCCCGTGCCCTCAGCGGTTCAGCAGGTACGCTCATAACAAAGGGTAACTGGCAGTTCGGCATCAGGCAGGTAAGAAAGGATTCCCTTGAATTTTACCTTACAACACGTTCGCGTCAGGATGTCAAAATAGCACTTCCGGAGAACTGGGAATACAACTGGCACCATGTTACAGCTAATTACGACGGCTCTTCGATATGGCTTACTGTCGACGGCAATGAAAGCCGTCACAGGGGTCAGACAGGAAATATCCGCAATACGCCTTTCCCTGTAAATATCGGCAGAAATGCCGAAACCCACGGACAGGAGACATCGGTTTATATCTCCGATGCAATAATCGATCAGGCAGGAATCTTTGCAAAACAGATTTCCGGCAGACTTCTGGCAGAACCCACTGAAGGAATAAAGAAGCAGGCAGCGCTATGGCTTGATTTTGAAGAGGAAAAACAAGGTGAGGAATATTTCAGCTACGGAATAGGAGCGAGGACCTATGGATCGATATGGCCCGACAGACGGCCCCAGCCTGAGATGTGGCAGATAAAGAAATCGGCACAGCCTGTGCATAGTGAGCTTGTATCGCCCGAAAAAGGACTTGTGGAAATCACCAACCGCTACCTCTTTACAAATCTTAATGAGCTGGAAGGCCGCTGGGCGTTACAGGAAAACGGAAACATAATACAGCAAGGCTTACTTGATACAAGCCTTGATCCGGGAAATAAAAAACTTGTTGCGATACCTTTTGTCAAGCCTGCTTTACTGCCCGGAGCTGAATACTTCCTGATTGTAAGCTTTCATCAGAAAGGCAAAACATTATGGGCCGATGCCGGTTTCGAAATTGCCTGGGATCAGATGAAACTGCCTTGGAGTTCTGCAGAAAAGGAGACACCGGATTTTCGCGGTGAACCCGTCAGCGCCAGGGAAACTCAGGATAAGCTTATAATATCGGGAGGTAATTTTATTTACAGGTTTGATAAGAAAACAGGACTACTTGAATCAGTTTCGGCGGGAGGAAGGGAACTTATCAGGAAAGGACCGGTACTTAATATATGGAGGGCGCCTCTTGCCAATGAAACTGATTCATGGACATTCTGGTCATCGAATATAAAAAACAGGATCGACGGCTACGGAAGGATGGCCTCCACTGAATGGTATTCGGCGGGCATTGACAGGCTTTCATTCATGAATGATCATTTTTCATGGGAAAATCATGGCGATACATGCATAGTTGTTTCAGTAAAAAATGTCTGGTCGATGGCGATACAGAGAGGATCTTTCATTGACGATTCAAAATATGTTATAAAGGCAAATGGTACGATAATCTGCAGCAATTCCATCATTCCAAACGGACAGGTGCCTGCCTGGCTGCCGCGTGCAGGGCAGCAATGGATACTCGATAAGTCGCTTGGCAATGTTGAATGGTTCGGACGGGGGCCGCAGGAAAACTATCCCGACAGGAAAAGTGGTTACAGGGTGGGAGAATATAAATCAAATGTTAACGATATGTATGAGCCTTACCTGATACCGCAGGACTATGGTTTAAGGACAGATACCAGATACGTAAGGATAACTGATGAAAATGGCGCCGGACTTGAGTTCAGCGCCGACAGGCTGTTTAATTTCAGCCTGCATCCATATTCAACAGAAAATCTGACTAAAGCAGTATATACATATCAGCTGCATCCTTTTGACGGCATTACCTTCAATTTCGATTATGCCACAAGCGGAGTTGGCTGCACTGCTGCAGGCGTCTTTCCCGAATACCAGGTTATGCCTCAGAGATATGATTGCGAAGTAACGATAAGACCTGTAAGCAGATAGTATTTAGGAAACCACTCCGCAGTATGTAAAAAGCATTTAAAAAATTTTATTAGACTTCAAACAAGGTTGCCTCTGAAGATTTTTTCCTTGTGATTAACTTTTTTTAAATAACTTTACTTTAGACAAATACTGCATACATGGTAAAAATTAAAATCTTTGTTGTAGTATTTTTACTAATTATAAATCAGCATTGCGTCTTGGGAGTTTTGATTCCTTATCCTTTTCAAAAAGACTCCCTTACTCTTATTGAGAAAGTCTATCTTCATGTTGATCGTGACATATACTTTTCGGGGGAGGGTATCTGGTTCAAAGCTTATTTGATTGATGCCTTGGATCACCTGCTTACTGATCATAGTCGGAGTCTTCACGTCGAACTGATATCACCTTCACTTAATATAATCTCGAGCAAGATAATTAGGCTTGAAGGTGGACTTGGAAACGGTGATTTTGAATTGCCAGATAATCCTGTTTCAGGTAAATACATTATACGGGCATATACCAATTATATGAGGAATTTCAGTGATAAGATATTCTTCAGGAAAGAAATAAGTATTATCGGTGAGAATATGCAAACCGAGTCATCGGATCAGGTAAAAGGTATAGCAATTCCCATCAAGCTTGAGTTTTTCCCTGAAGGAGGTTCCCTGATCGAAAATGTATATTCAACAGTTGCTTTCAAAGCTCTTGATAACCTTGGGAATGGATGCGATGTATGTGGTAAAATCTTCTCTTCAGACGGAGATTTAATAACAACATTCAGATCCTCTCATTATGGCATGGGTTCATTTATATTTAAACCATTACACGGCTTAAACTATCATGCTATATTCAGAGGAGCAGATAGTATTGATTTCATAAATGAATTACCGGAGAGTTTTCTTAAAGGGGCGTCATTAAGCGTTTCAAAAAATCTAAAAAATGAGTTACTAATTAACGTTAAGACAAACCCGGAAACTCTGCAAATATTACCAGATTCTGATCTATTACTCAGTATTTCAGTACGAAACGAAATTGTTAATACAATTCCATTTAGGATTAAATCACTAATTACAAGCTGTATAGTCCCAACTGATTATCTACCGGATGGGATAATAATGCTGACTCTTAGTACTAAAGAAGGTTTTCCGATATCCGAAAGACTTGTTTATATTGAAAAAGAGATTCCATTAAAACTTAACATAATAACTGATAGAAGTTCATATTATGAGAGGGAGCAGGTTTTCTTAAAAATTTCGTTATCAGGAGATTCAATAGTCGAAAATCAGGGTAATGTATCTCTGTCTGTTGTGGATAAAACCCTTTTAAACCTTGCTTGTCAATACCCGAGGACCATATCGTCATGGTTCCTGTTGGAATCTGATATACGCGGACCAATTGAGAATCCATCATATTATTTCGATTCATCCAATACTGACAGGCTTAAGAATCTTGATCTTTTACTGTGTACACAAGGTTGGCGTGACTTTAAATGGAAGTATGATACAGCATATTTTCCTCCAGAAGATGGATTTACTCTATCCGGTTTGATAAATAATAAGAAACATCGATCATTTGAGAATAGCGCTACTATTGGACTATTTGGAATTAGAAATAGATATATGACAACTGTTCCTGTCGATTCAGCCGGGAGGTTTAAATTGACTGGCATTGATCTGACCGGAGAGGCGACTATAATTGTAACAAATAGCGACAAAAGAGAGTATCCCAAAAGAAGTGTATTAATGAAATTTGATGTTTATAATCCAGCAAGAGTTACAGATAGTATACAAAAAATTTCAACTACAATTGGGGAAGAAAGTAGTTTGTATTTAAACTATTATATCATTAATGAAGCAAGAAAAAAGAAATTCAAACTTTCCGATACCATCCCACTTGGAGAAGTAAATATAATTTCAAAACGTAGGGATCCCCAATCCATCAAAATCGAGAATAGCAGGTCAATGTATATTAAACCTGATGCGGAATTAATTATTTCAGAGCATATGCTTGGTTATAAAAATATTACATCTCTATTAAATGGTAAAATTCCAGGCGTAGTGGTTTCAGGTGATACAACGATCTATATTCGAGGAATTGGAACTCTTAGTAACCAATTACCACCTTTGGTTTTGATAGATGGTAACCAAGCAAGCTTTAACGACTTGTTTAACATGCCGATACATATTATTGATAGAATTGACGTCTTAAAATCTTATGGTAAGACAAGTATTTTTGGATTTCAAGGATCAGGTGGTGTAATAAACCTGATCACAAAGGCCGAAAGAAGTGATATTAGAATTAATAACTCCTCGGCAAAACTGAAAATATTGGGTTATAATAATGCACGGATTTTCTATTCTCCCCAACATTCCTCTGATTCAATTTCAGCTTTTAATCCCGATCTTAGAAATACAATTTACTGGAATCCAAGCATAATTCTTGCAGGTACTGAAAAAATCAGTTTGAATTATTTTAATGGGGACGACAAATCGACAATCTGTATAATCTCCGAGGGTATAACTTCGACCGGGATCCCGATTACAGGCAAGACTGATTATGAAGTAAAATAATACTACACAAAATACTTTATCTGTGAAGAAACTTATTCTCATTATATTGGCAATTAATGTATTTAATGTGAGCAATGCTCAAATAATAAAAGGCGTGGTGATTGACGAATCAAACAGTGCAAGGATAAACTTTGCTACAATTTACATTAATGGTACCTCCATCGGTACATATTCAGATAAAAACGGATATTTTGAGCTGGTTATCACTAAACATAATTCTTTGCCATTAACAATAAGTGCATTAGGATACTATTCTGTAACCCTGACAGATTTTATCTCAGATAAAATTACAGAAGTCAGGCTTAAACCAAAAATTTACGAATTGAAAGAAGTCATTGTAACGGACAAATCACATAGAAATGAAAGAATTGCTAATCTGAAATTATTTAAAGCACAGTTTTTAGGATCAAGTGCTAATGGACGGAAATGTGTCATACTGAATGAGGAAGACATTAAATTTATAGATTCTGGTAGCTCATTAAAAGCTTTTGCAATAAAACCAATTGAGATTGTTAACAACGGATTAGGATACAAGATCAAGTATTACCTGGATCTTTTTGAGTATAACAGGGGAAGCGGTTTTTTTTCATATAAAGGAAATGCCCTTTTCAATGAGGATATGTCGGTTGGTATGACACAAAACAACATCTTCGAAAAAAGAAGAAAGAAAGCATACATTGGCTCAATTTTCCATTTTTTCAGATCACTTTGGAGAAATTCTTTGGAATCAAATGGTTTTATAATAAGAAATTCCGAAGGTGAAAGCTTGAATTTTAATGATTTAGTCATTACCGGAGCCGACTCTAAAAAGTATCTCTGCTATTTAGGGAATCTGTATCTTTATTATATGTCTAAACCTCCTGACAGTTATATCGAAATAGTAAAGAATAAGGTGTACTTTGACAGTGTAGGTTATTTTGATGGTTCCGGGGTAAAAATCATGGGACAAATGGCAATTCAAAGAATTGGTGATCTTCTCCCATATGATTATGAACTCAAATAGGTTTAAAAGCTTTACAGCGATACTCGTATTGATCCTAAAACTTTCTTTCTGGATGGCAAAAAGCATTCTAACGCTATTGTTTCAATGCAGTCAGGCAGATCCCTCCTTGCACAGTGATCCACAAGCTGGCGCGGCTATTGTAACATATTGAATTATCCTGGAGGGATTCCATCAATACTAGGCTGCAATGATTCTGATCACGTGTACTCCAGCGGAGTTCCATAATTAGATTCAAATGAAACCGCTCCGCGGTATGCAAAAGGTATTCGCACATATTTCTAGCAATGATGAAATCGCTCCGCGATAAAATTCGTTTAAATCATTTTTCCCAAAAATCCCGGAGAGACCACATATATGCCGGAATTCAATTGATATAGATACATACTCAGGAGGAGTTCAATGATTGTTCAAAAATCTGTATCATAAAATTCAAACAAATACTCATCTTTGAATTCGATACCCTGTTCATCAAGGATACTCATATACTCCTTTCTAAAAGTGGTCCTTAGATGATGATCCTGTTGGTTTAGAATGTATTTATAAATACCATCCAGTTCCCTGTACCCTATGGAGAAGGCTCCAAAGCCTTCCTGCCAGTTAAATTTAAGGTACGATCTTAATCTGTTATTGACAAATAATGAAGAGCTTCGTTTGATATCACGAACAAGATCTGAAAGGGCAATTGTGGGCGGGAAGCCGGTCAAAATGTGAATGTGGTCTTTCGTTCCATTTATTGCCACCGGATAGCATTTCTTTTCAGTTATTATTCCATATATGTATTTATGCAAAGTCACTCGAATTGAATCTGTTATCAATGAGTCCCTGCCTTTTGGAGAGAATACAATATGGGCGTACAGTTTTGAATAAGTGTTTGGTTTCATAGCACGAGTTTTAGAATGCAACGATTAAAGGTACAATATTTTTAATAACTATGAAACCGCTCCGCGGTAAATAAAATGAATTGTGATATGCCGGCTAGCGATGATGGAATCGCTCCGCAATTCATTTTAAATTGCCAATTAAAAGAGAAATATCCCGGAGGGATTTCATTAATGCTAGCAGATAATAGGTATTAAGATTTTGAACTCCGGAGGAGTTCCATATTTACAACAATTTGCAAACTAGTTTATATCCTGTAATTCAGATAAGGCATAAAGGTTCGAGTTTGACAGTTCGACAGCTTTTGAGAGATTAGCCCGCGCTGAAACTGTTTCACCTAAACCTTTTAATCCCAGTCCTTTAAGGAGAAAGGCAGACGAAAGCCTTGCATTTCCTGCTTCCTTTGTCCCGAATTTGGCAAAGAAATCCACATCATGCGTTGTCGACTGTCCTATAAGCTTTTCACCTTCGGCAATAATTGCCTTCAGGCCTTCCTCAGCTTCTTTCTTTTTGCCAAGTTTCATAAGACTCATCGCCTGATAATATTTTATATATGATGAGCTTCTTACATCGCGCGAGGCAGACTGCTCATAGCTTTTTCTGGCCAGGGTCCCTTTTCCAAGTGCATCATAAGCCGTTGCAATGAAATAATCAACCTGAATATTCCTGTTGCCGGCCCTGCTGCCTGCAGCTTCCTCCTCCGGGATCCTTGCAAGAACGAACTCTTCAAGAGCTTTGTCAAATTTCTTTTCCGCCATCAGTTTCTTAGCTGCCATCAGATGAGCATCGATGATAATGTCCCTTACCCTCGATGATCCTTCCCTGTAACTGAATTTTCTCCCGGTAAGGTATTCAACGGCTTTCTCAGGCTTTCCGGAAAGCGTAAGGACAGTGATCTGCCGTGCAAAGGCATTGTCCCTTGCCGAGACAATTTCATTACGGTCTTCGAAAAGAGCAAGCCTCTTTTCAACAGGAGCATTGCTCATCTCATACAAGGCGTCAAGCTCCTCATAATAAAGAGGATCGTCTTTTTTCAGCTCCATGGCTTTCTCATATTCGGAAATAGCCTTTATACCATCGCCCAGGTTATGATAATATCCCCATCCCAGGTTCCTGTGTGCAATTGCAAGAGATGGGTCAAGCCTGACTGCATTTTCCCAGGCTTCAATGGCTTTTCCGGGCTGTTTGTCGTACAGCAGGTTACCCAGATAATACCAGGGCCGGGCATCTTCAGGGAAATATGCGGCAACTTTCTTAAGAACATTAACAGTTTCAAGCCTGAAAGGGAATACATAATCAACCTGCAGAGCCGAACCATCTTTGAAATACCTGGCAGCTTCTTCTTTATTTCCTTTAATATCAGAAATGTAACCCAGATAATAACTAACAATAGGATTCTTCCCGGGGAATCTCCTGAAAACATCCGCGGCATCATCGGCGAATCCGTCGTTCAGATATGAAATTCCGAGCTCGAGATAATTCTGGTCAGAATCACGCATTTTTCTCTTAAGCTCTTCCAGTGCCGTTTCTGCAGGCATACTACCACCTGCTGATTTAACTGTCAGGTAAAGCTCATTACCGGATCTGAAATCAAGGGGATCCTTTTCTACCAGGTGGCTTATGAGTTCATTAGCCTCTTTTTGTTTCCCAAGGTGTCTCAGTATTGACGATTTAAGACAGATGGCGCTGTTATTCCTGGTGTTGGTGGCAAGCGATTCGTCTACCTGCTCAAGGGCCTTCCTATGATCGCCCTTCCGGCAGGAAATCCTCGCAAGTTCGAGGTATG
The DNA here is from genome assembly GCA_964633505.1 of uncultured Rikenellaceae bacterium. Lineage (GTDB taxonomy): Bacteria > Bacteroidota > Bacteroidia > Bacteroidales > VadinHA17 > LD21. The sequence goes on from CAZWHC010000006.1 coordinate 190,381, forward strand.
CAGCCGAATGCCATGCATAATCCCATGTGGCCCTGTAGAGGGTATCTTCTGCCTCATCATACAGGCCAAGGGCCTTTAGTGTCAGTCCCTGAAGGTAAAGCGCTTCGCATGTTGAAGGCCTTGTATAATCCTTTGTTAATCTTTTAACAGCTCTTTCAAAATAGGTTCTTGCCTGCTGATAATCGCCATTCTTTAAATAACGATTTCCCACTGCGGTGTTTGTCCGGATATCATCAGGATCGCGTTTTAGCGCCTCATTGTAATAATCCATTGCATTGAGAGTAGGATTGTAAAACTGTTCAATCCTGCTTCCTGCAAGATAAAGCTCTTCCACAGTCTGTATATCCTTGGGATCCTTCGGACGAACGACAACAGGAGGAAGCCCTGCTGCTTTTTGAGTTTTAACCGGGGAATATGAAACAAGAACTTCACCAGTAGACTTGTCTGTCATTTCCGTATGAAGATCAGTGAGCTCATAGGGTTCGCCGATTGTTATTGTCTTTGTAAATGGTGTTGCCGGGGATATCTCAACTTCTTCCTTAAGGATCACCTTTTCTTTGTTCCTGAGCAGAATAACTGCCTTTTCAATTTTTCTTGTAGAATAATAACCTAGAAATACCTTGTTTTTATCCCTTGGTTCAAGGTTTACCGCACCGTCGAGGTTTGCATTTTTAAATCCTCCGATACCCCTGACGGGGTACCAGTATTGTCTGAATGTCTTTACTTCATATGGTCTTATCCAGCTGTAATCGGGCTGATTATCTGAGAAAGCCCCGACCATTATTTCCACATAGGGGCCGTCGGTTTCTGTTAGACGGGCTTCAGTAGCCTGTCCGACAGGTCCCGATCCCCATTCCCAGAGCTTTGCCCCTTTTACAATGTTATGATCGCCGATATGCACTGTGCCGGTTTCCCTGCCATGATCGTAGCCACCCATGAAATCTTCTTTAAGATCGTAAGCGAAAAAGGAATTTGAATTTGGGGAATTTTTCCACCAGCTTATATCAACGCCTTCAGTAAAATCCTGCCCGTTATATACTTCGGTTGAAAACGGCCAGTTTGTGAAGCTGTTCTTTGCATGGTAAGTGGCAATATTGACGCTTGGAGGAAAAATGACCTGGTAGTTTTCATTTGTATGGGCAGCCACGTTTGCCCAGTATAGGAATGTGTTTGTGTACGGTGTGGGATTGATGATTTTAACCTCTGCTTCGAAATACGATCTGCCGGGGAACATAGTAATGCCGATTGTCCATCTCATCCTGTGCCTGGGTTCTGTCTCCCCAATACGTATTGTCCTGCTGCCATCGCTGTTTTCGGTTGTGGTATAATCGACAGGCTGGAATGTCGATGCCCTGTGATGATGCAGAACGCACCATTCAATGCCTCCCGATACCCATGCCCCGAGCATTCCTATATTTGAGGGTTTTACAACATTGTTTTTGTAAATGAAGTTATAACCGTTCGATTTATCGGTGGCATAATACAGTTTGCCGCCAATCTCCGGAGCCACGCATAGTTTTATATATTCATTTTCCAGCGTAACTGTCTTCCATGCTTTATCAACCTTCTGATCAGAGATCACATCATTCATCCCATAAGGATAAATGTATTTCGAAGCTCCCTGGTACGATTCCCCGTTGAAAAACATCGGGTTCTTATCGGCAGGCGCCACAGAATATGTAGGCAAAATCCATTCCTGCTCAGAAACCTTTACCTGACCTGTAAGCGATGATGCCGTAACAATAAGCAATACAGCAGCTGAAAACCTTTTAATGTTCATATTTCCAGAATTATTCTTTAGAATATTAACCTTAACCTCAACCTTAACCTCAACCTCAACTCCGTCTCTGCCCTGCGCCCTGCGCCCTGTGCCATGCGCCCTTTTCTCCGACCCACCCCTTGCCCCTCCCGGGAGGGGATCTTTCCCTTGCGCCATTCTGCCTCACGCCGCACGCCTCACGCCGTCGTGAAAGTTATCAAAAATACCTTTCATTATTTGAATAATAATGTTTATATTTTATGTTCAATTTGCGGTACAACCTTTTGTAAACACTTACAACCATGCGGAAGATATTATTCATTTTACAGGTCCTTGCAATTTTCTCATTTAGGGCATATTCCCAGGAAAACATTAGTCCGGAACAGAAACAAAAACTTGAACAACTCAGGAAAGAAGCAGCGGAAGATCTTACGGGGAACATACTCCCTTTCTGGATTTCAAGGATGACTGATAACGTCAGGGGAGGATTCTATGGCAGGATCGACATTCAGAACCACGTATATCCCGATGCCGACAAGGGAGGTATCCTCAACGCAAGGATACTCTGGACATACTCATCGGCGTACCGTGTTACCGGCGATACCCTGTATCTCAGGATGGCTAAGCGTGCCAGGGATTATATCCTGAAATATTTCATCGACAGGGAAAACGGAGGTGCTTTCTTTAGTCTTAATGCCGACGGCTTGCCTTCTGATACGAGAAAGCAGGTATATACAAATTCATTTTTTATTTATGCCCTTGCCGAATACTCAAGGGCTACGGGCGACAGGGAAGCTCTGGCAGAAGCATGGAAGATATCCGACCTCTTCGAGAAGTATGCCCTCGACAGGGAGAATAACGGATATTTTGAGGTTTTCAGCCGCGACTGGAAGCGGATCCGCGACAGGATGATAGGCGAAAGCACTGAAAAGGATGAAAAGACAATGAACACCCATCTCCACCTTATGGAAGCATATGCCAACCTTTACAGGGTCTCGGGAGATGCCGTTGCAGGCCGTAGATTGAGAAACGTTGTCGGGATTTTCCTCGACCATATCATCGATAAAAAGACCTCCCACCTGATTTGTTTCATGGACAGATACTGGAACAGGACTTCTGATATAGATTCCTATGGTCATGATATTGAATCATCATGGCTACTCTATGAAGCTGCATCGCTTTTAAAAGATAAAGAACTTACCGAAAGGGTAAGTAAAGCCTGTATCGGAATAGCAAATGCAGCCTCGGAAGGATATCAGCCCGATGGGAGTATGCTTACCGAGAAAAATACTTCAACCGGACGTGTAAGGCTCCAGCGCTCGTGGTGGGAACAGGCCGAAACTGTTGTGGGATATCTTAATGCATATGAACTCACGCACGACCGGGCTTACATGGACAAATCGCTGAAGTGCTGGGAATATATAAAGAAGAATTTTGTTGATCCAAAAAACGGAAGCTGGTTCAGCTATATTTCTGAAAACGGTACTCCGTCGGGCGACAAGGGCGGATTCTGGATATGCCCTTATCATAGCGGAAGAATGTGTATGGAAGTGATGGAAAGGATCAGATAACCATCCGGATCATAATTTGAACACATATTAATCGTAAGATTATGTACACATATACTCTTGGTGGGAAGAACGGCAGGAAATATGTCCTCCATGAAAGCAGTGATATGATTGCTGTGAGGCTGAGTAAATCAGGCACAAAGAAAAGTATAATACGATCGGCAAGAGGTAAGAAGATATTGAGTGATTTCGAGTTGATAGAGGAATTCCCCGAAGCCGATATATCTGTTTTCCAGGCAAAAGGATCAGCCGGTGATCCTTCGCAGGTTCGCGACAGGGCAAAATCGGCGCTTAAAGGTCAGCCCGGGCTGAGGTTTGCAGGAAAGGTGCTTATTGACGCCGAAAGCAGGACACTGGTTCTGTATACAGAGAACATTTTTATTAAGTTTCATGATGATGTGGTTCCTGCTGTATGTGAGAAGATCCTTGCCGAAAATGATCTGCTTATAAAACAACGGCCAGGCTATGCCGTAAATGCATATTTCACCGGAGCGCCTGAGAATACAGGGGTAAAGGTGTTCGACCTCGCCGAAAAATTGCTTCAGATGCCTGAGGTAGAGCTTTGTCATCCTGAGCTTATCAGGAAAAGAAGCCTGAAAAAGATTCATCCCGACCAATGGCACCTGATCACGACAACAATCAACAGGAAGTTAGTAGATGCCGGTGTCAGCGCCGGTCCAGCCCATAAACTGTCGACAGGCAAAAATATCATAATCGCTGTTATTGATGACGGACTGGATACAGGCCACCCCGAATTCAGAATGAAGGGCAAGATTGTTTATCCCCGTGATGTTACAGAAAACAGTGATGATCCCAGGCCCAAAACCCCTTATGATAATCATGGTACCTCATGTGCCGGGGTGGCAGCAGCCTCGGGTGTTGAGGCATCGGGTGTTGCCCCCGCGGCAAAGCTGATGCCTGTAAGGCTGAGCTCAAACCTTGGCTCGATAGCCGAGGCAAACGCGTTTATCTGGGCTGCCGACCATGGAGCCGATATCATATCATGCAGCTGGGGTCCGGAGGATGGCAACTGGAGCGATCCCGGCGATCCGGTTCATTTTGCGCAGGTGGGACTTCCCGACAGCACAAGGCTTGCAATTGATTATGCAATAAGATCGGGAAGGGGAGGGAAAGGATGTATAGTAACATTCGCCGCAGGCAACGGAAATGAAGACTGCCGTTACGATGGCTATGCAGGATATGAAAAGGTAATTGCAGTCTCGGCATGCAACGACACCGGCAAAAGAAGCATATACAGCGATTATGGCGCCAATGTATGGTGCGCTTTCCCCAGCAGCGATTTCGGTTACGCCCCTTTCAACCATCCGCAGCCTCTTACCCCAGGTATTTATACCACCGACCGTATGGGAGAGATGGGCTATAATCCCGAAGGTAACTATACCGGCAGTTTCGGAGGCACTTCAAGTTCATGCCCCGGAACGGCAGGTACCGCGGCCCTTGTGCTCGCGGTGAACCCTGACCTTACATGGCTCGAAGTGAAGGAATTAATTGCCTTTACCGCCGATAAAATTGATATTGAAGGGGGCTTATATGATGAAAACGGCCACAGCATCTATTATGGCTTCGGGAGAGTCAATGCTGAAAAGGCTGTAGAAAGATCGATGGAACTTTTAAAGGTAAAAAATACCCGGCGACGGAAATCAAAAACCAGATCAACAGTATGACCAGCTCGGTTTTACGGTCTCTTTTTACAAAATACTTATTTCAATGGCAAGGGAAATCATAACATCACAGGACATCCTCAGGATTACAAGAGATGAAAACACCGCGACCAAAGTTACTGATGCCTCCGGCATACCTTCACGCGATGGCTATTTCGACAGGCTGTTCAAATATATCCCGGCAGAACTTGTTGCCGGCTATATCTTTGTCCTTGGCGCTGTTAAACAATTAACAAATCAGGAAGAAGCAAAAATTGTAAACTGGCTGATCTTTGCAGTCTTTGCCGCTCTGACGCCACTCTATCTGAACAGGGTCCAGAAAGTTGCGAAGGCCGGCCAACTTATTGTTTCCACAATATCATTCGCAGTGTGGGTCTTTGCTCTTGGCGGACCTTTCGCGCTGACAGGCTGGTATAATCCTGTCTATGGTTCAATACTCCTTCCGGTATTCACACTTCTGGCTGCTATCTGGGAAGCCGATTAATATGTTTCCATTTTTCTGTCAGTCACAACTGATTGACATCCCTGGTTTCATAAAAAATGATGTTTTCCTGCAATTATTTTCCCCTGAAAGTCAAGAAAATCATCAGTTCTGACAGAATCTTGTCTAAAAATACATTCAGTTAGTCAAAATCAGATTCGGTTCTCAATAACGGCGATTGTTTATTGTAATTATCATATCTTCAATAATATAATGCTTGTTTTTAAGGAATGTCTTTCGCTCGGGCAGGAATTCCTGTAAATTCCGTATATGATTTGACGAGCGGACTTTTTTTTCAAACAAAAGTGTAATAATAATTCCACCATCCTCCCTTTTAACCTGACAAACATTTTTTGAAACATTCGCATCCGGCCATTATCCGGGCTTTACCTACTTGACCACAGGTAAAGGGGATGTTATTTTTACTTCAGATATTAAAGCGAAAAATTATGAAAGCACTTTACGAAATCACATCAGTTGAAACCGGCACTGTTCTGATAAGAAAAAGAAAGATAGCCAAAGCACTTCGCAGATGGCTGCGTGAAAACGGAGCGCTGTACAGCCACCGGTTGTATGTAAATTGAAACATTGAAGAAGTAAGAAGTAAGAAGTAAAAAGTAAGAAAAAGCAGGAAAAATTACTAACTACAAATAACTTTAAGATAAATTAAGGTTCATAATTTTGGAGCAACAGCAACGGCTGCCTTCACCCTTAACAAACGGTCTTTCAGCCAAAGTGAATATTATCGGATATTTAGTTATAAATAAATAAACAACAGACAGTTAATTCAAATCATTAATTAAATGGATAAATCCCGGGGATTAGTGACCCGGGATTTTTTTTCACCACGGAGAACACGGATTTTCACGGAGAGGGTATTGAGCTTATTCCGTGTTTTCTCCGTATTCCTCCGTGGAACCCGTGGTGAATAAATATTTGTTATGTATTGCCTATATTTTTGAAATAATTCTTCTTATTTATACCTTCATGACCTGAGATTGGACAGAGGAGAAATAAATAATCACAGATGGTTTATGACCTTGAAAAGAATTTTAATGCTGATCCGGGTTTCGACCCTAAGGATCAGGAAGACTCAGGAAAATCTTTCCTTGATTCCATTGAGGGTCTGGCCGCAAGGCTCAAGGCCGGCTCCTCCGGTGCGATTACCCCTGTGAAATCAGATCTTGCTGATTTTTCATCAGACGACTATCCTGAAATTGAGACCACCGGCAAGACCGCCAGGAAAATCGAGGAGCTTCAGTCGATAATCGCCTCTATTGAAAGCCGTCCCCGGCCTCAGGATCAGATTACTTTCAACAGGAATTACAGGATCAACTACATTGGTGAATTGAACAGGGCCCAGCTTGAAGCAGTGAAAACAATAAACGGCCCCGTTCTTGTAATTGCAGGCGCCGGTAGCGGAAAGACAAGGGTGATAGTATACAGGGTTGCCTTTATGATGGAGAATGGGGTGGATCCTGAAGAGATGCTCCTTCTTACTTTTACAAGAAAAGCAGCCGCCGAAATGCTGGGCCGCGTTCAGCAGCTTCTGAAAGACAACTCCGCTCAGAAGGTCTTCGGAGGCACATTCCATGCATTTGCAAATTTTGTTCTGAGGAAATATTCAAACCTTCTTAACATACCTCCCGATTTTACTATAATTGATGAAGAGGACTCAGCCGATACAATTGATCTTATCAGATCGGAACTGAAAACCGAAAAGACCGAAAAGGCATTCCCACGGAAAAACAGGATACAGGAAATAATCTCATCGGCACGTAACAGGAACCTGACAATAAAGGAAGTGATTGACGAGGAATTTACAGGACTCACCGAATTCACCGGCCAGATTGAACTTATAAACCAGGGTTACGAAAAATATAAGAAGATCTGCAGGATCTTCGACTATGACGATCTTATGGAAGTTCTAAGGAATTCGCTTCGCGATAATAGCATGTTTCGCAACAGGCTGAACAGTACCTATAAGTACATTATGGTTGATGAATACCAGGATACTAACATCATTCAGAAAGATATTGTGGAATATCTGGCCGGTCGCACAGAAAATGTACTTGTTGTCGGAGATGATTCCCAGAGCATATATTCCTTCAGGGGAGCCAATTATGAGAATATCCTGAGATTCCCTCAGAAATACCCCGGGTGCAGCGTAATCAAAATTGAGGAAAATTACAGAAGCAACCAGAAGATACTTGATTTCACAAACGAGATAATACTGAATTCAAGAATCGGATACAAAAAAAAGCTCTACTCCGGAATAAAAACTGAGGCTTTCCCGGAAGTCAGGAAATTTTATGACCAGGAAGCAGAAGCTGAATTTGTTGTCGACAGGATACTCGAATACAGGGAAAGAGGGATATCACTGAGCAATATAGCAGTGCTTGTGAGGGCATTCTGGCATGCACGATATATTGAGGCTGATCTCAACAGGAGAAGTATCCCCTATGTTGCCGTCGGAGGCATGAAATTCAATGAAAGGAAACATGTAAAAGATGTGATCGCCTATCTGCGTATCATCCAGAACCCTTACGATGCAGTGGCATGGCACAGGATCCTCAAATACCTCCCGGGTGTCGGCCAGATGACAGCCCGGAAAATAATTGATGCTGTTCTGAACTCAAAATCAGGGGGACTGGAATCATTTTCGAAAGCAAGGTTTGCCGAAGGTCTGAAAGACCTTATGGCTATGCTTGTAAAAGCCCGCGACAGCGAGATCCCTGTCGCCGGCAAGATAGAGTATATTAAGGCATATTATTCCCCGCTTCTGCAGGCCCGTGAACACGATTACCAGATAAGGCTTTTAGATATCAACGTCCTTATAGAACTTTCTTCAAATTATAACTCCCTTGAAAAGTTCCTTACCGAATTTGCCCTCGATCCGCCATCGAAGAACTTCGGAACAAGGACTACTCCTTTGATTGATGAAGCTGAAGATGAGCCTCTTACTATCTCAACAATTCATTCGGCCAAAGGGCTGGAATGGCATACAGTGATAATACCTCATGCTCTCGACGGGCTTATACCATCCGTACGATCGCTTAAAAACATTGAAGAGGTTGAAGAGGAGAGGAGGCTCTTCTATGTCGCATGCAGCAGGGCAAAACAGGATCTCATTATTACCATGCCTTCATATGTTACTGTTTATAATGCATTCCTTTCCTACCCGAGCAGGTTCATTGTGGAAATAAACAGGGATAAGTTCCATTATAAATAGAATATGATCTGGCGATTGTTAGATATTTTCTTTGTCATCTTTCATACTTCAATAATTGTTTTTAACCTAACAGGATGGCTATGGAAGAAAACCAGAAAGTATAACCTTGCCATTCTCCTTATTACTGGTTTTTCCTGGGTAATAATAGGATTACTGGTAGGGACAATCGGATATTGTCCGCTTACCGACTGGCACTTTACAGTGCTTGAGAAGATCGGAAAATCAGACCTCCCAAACTCTTATGTAAAATATCTCTTTGACCGGATTACCGGACTCGATATCAATCCAATTCTTGCCGACAGGGTTACTCTTTATTCTTTTCTTGGATCTCTGTTACTCTCTTTAATTCTAAGTATCAGAGATTGTTACCGCGGAAATAAACTACCCGGACTAAAACATGATCAGAATCCAAATCAGAAAACAAATCAGGTATTCTGAAAAGCTGATTAATATCAAAGAATACTTTTAAGATAGTCTACACTTGGTTTAAATGTCTGCTCGCTCATTTCGACAAAAATATTCTTAACGCCTCCTTTAGGTAAGGCCGCAATCAATTCCTTCCAGTTAACGACACCCTGACCAACCGGAACCTCTCCTTTCTTTTCAGCTGACCAGTCAGCAAAATGAGCGGATATAAACCGTCCGGGGTACTTGTTGAAATAATCAACCGCTTTGTAGCCGATGCTTATAACTGCAACCTGGAATTGCATCTTTATGTACTCTGGATCAAATACCTTGAGAAGTTCTTCATAGATGAGCGTATCTTCAAGTTTTTCAAATTCGCCGTGGTGGTTGTGAAACCCCATCTGGATTCCGCCTTTTTTTGCCTGCATTCCCATTTTGTTGAGTTCATCTGCGGCTTTTCTCCAGTCGTCGAGTGTTGCTGTTCTCGGAAGTCCGAAACTTGAAAGTATCATTTGTGTCTGACCCGATTCAAGGGCGAAATCTATCCGTTCACCAAGATGTTCCCTGAACTCTGCCATTCCGTAATGTGAACTCGGACAGATCAGCCCGGCGTCATTGATGATCTGCTTCATCTCCTTTGCCTTAAGTTTCATCAACGGACCGAAACCCGAAGACTCATATCCCGGAGGAGAACACATCTCCATGCTTTGAAATCCGAGACCTGCCATTTTATTAAGAGTTCCGGGGAAGTCTTTTATCAGGGCTTCTCTTATCGTCCATACCTGGAAACCTACAGGCATTCCGGCGGCAGAAGGTACTGTTGCTGCATCGGCTCCAAGGGGGAACTGTGATGCCAGAACTACTGAACCTATCCCGGCGGCGCTCCGGCCAATAAATTGTCTTCTTGAAAGCTTTGTCATAATTAAAGGATTAGTGTGGTTGAAAAGTTGAAAGGTCGAAAAGTTGAATGGTTGTCTGCATTTGAAACCTTTGATGTGGTTTAACAAATTTATCAGATTATTTTCTCAATAATATGTTTTTAATGTAACTTTCTATCCCTTAAATACTCAAATAAAATTTTTTTATCATGAAAAAAATAATCCTTTGTTTATCCACACTGATACTCACAGCAGCAATTTTTGCCCGGAATACCGAACCTGCCGGCAGTGATGCAGTAATAACAGTAAAAAAATGTTCTGATTTTACGGTTACAGGCGACGGAAGCTCTTTTGCCTGGCAGTCGACCGCATGGATATCCCTTACTCCGCAGGAAGCCGGGACAGTTGGATACGATACCAAAGTAAAGATGCTGTATTCTGAAACAGGAATGTACTTTCTTTATAATTGCCAGGATGAAAAGCTTACTGCAACAATGCACGACGATAATATGAACCTCTGGGAAGAGGATGTGGTTGAGCTCTTTCTCTGGCCTGCCGAAGATTTTCCGGTTTATTTCGAATATGAGATATCTCCGCTCGATTTCGAACTGCCCATCCTCGTTCCTAATTATAAGGGGAAATTCCTTGGCTGGCTTCCCTGGAATTATGTAGGCGACAGAAGGATTATCCATGCCACTTCAACGACTGGAGGACCGAAAAAAGGAGGTTCAGCAGTTACATCCTGGACAGCAGAATTCTTCATTCCATATAAACTTCTGACTCCATTGCCTGAAGTTCCTCCTTCTTCCGGTACAAAGTGGAGGGCAAATATGTACAGGATCGATTATGATAAAAATCCCGTACATTTCAGCTGGCAGAAGACAAACCGCACATTTCACGATTACAACAGCTTCGGGACTTTTTTATTTGAATAATATTATGACTTTGGGCTATTTCCTGATTCTCTGATACTTGTCATTTCCGAACATTATCAGGTAAAATCTGTTATTACGTTTGTAAATATAAATACGGATTTTAAAGCAGGCTGATCGCATGCAATTTCGTAACTTTATAGTTTGTTGCAAGGAATTCGGGATACACCCTACTATAATTCAAGATGAAAACAATAATAAAAACAACCATATTTGGCCTTGCGCTTCTTGTATTCTGCCCTAGAATATTTGCACAGGACAGGCAGGTTCAGGGTATGGAGGATAGAAAGTCCAGGGTTGATGATAAGTACAATATTCACCTTATAGCCCGGTTTGCTGAAAATATCAATCAAACCGATGAATTGGACAGGACAATCCTTATGTATGCCGCGGCAAAGGGATATACTCAGGCATGCAGGATTCTTCTAAGGAGGGGAGCCGATCCGGATCTGCAGGCTTTAGATGGCGCAACTGCCTCTATGTATGCGGCTTTTAATGGGCATTACAAAATTGTCAAGCTATTGCTCGAAAATGGATCCTCTCCCGACACCAGGGCACTCGACGGACTGACACCTCTTATGATGGCATCCCAGAACGGTCATATTGAAATTGTAAATCTTCTTCTGGAAAAAGGAGCCAATCCAAACATCCAGGCATTTGACGGCTATACCGCACTTATGTTTGCCTCCCAGAACGGATTTGCAGATGTTGCAGGGGTTCTGCTTTCAAAAGGCGCGGAAATTGATTTGCATGACAACAGCACAGGGACTACTGCACTTATTCAGGCTTCTATTGCAGGATTTACAGATGTGGCTGAACTGTTGCTCCGGAACGGGGCCGATTCCGATCTGCAGGATAACGGAGGAGCTACAGCACTGATGACTGCTTCACTCAATGGCCGTACTGATTTTGTACGCCTGCTTCTTGAACATGGAGCAGATGTGAATAAAAAAGGAAAGGACGGTTCAAATGCACTTTTTCTGGCATCACTTACCGGCAATACCGAAATCGTCAGATTGCTCCTTGATAGAGGCGCCACTCCCGATATCAACGAGACAGATGGAACAAATGCAATTCTTATTACCGCCAGGGATGAACTTGTAGAGACTATTTCCAGGAGCTTGTATGAGGGACTTGATCCCGATGGCCATAATTCAGGACAGCTGACGGCAATGATTTCAAAATCGGGTGACGGAGACCTTGAAGCAATCAGACTGGCAGAATTCAACGGAGACAATTCCGGGCTTTCCCGGTCTGGCAGGACAACAGCTTTTATTAAAGCATCCAGTAGTGGTCATGTGGCCATTGTAAAGGTTATGATCAGGAAAGATGCTCATTTTGACCAGGACAAGACAGTAAGATTAACAGATCTTATGGTTGCCTCGATGAACGGTCACGATGAAATAGTAAAACTGCTTAAAGAAAAGGGAGCCGGCAGCGATTCAATCTTTTAAATTCGGTTTTAAGCCCGTTTTTCCCATCCTCATATTTAAAAACCAATCGTTTTCCTTCTTTCATCTTTTTTATGTTCCCATGCATTTCAGGAGCTCTTTTTTGGAGTTGGATTACCAATAGCCCGAAATAATTGATGAATCGCATTTTTTTCTTGATCAAGTGGTGGTTTAGTCCAAAAGATTTACTATATTTTTATAAATCAGTTTTTTGCATGGAAACGTTAATCAGAATAATGAGCTCAGACCAGAATATTTTAATCGACGGGAGTAAAAAAACTCCCACAGTCGATTTCAATTTCAAAACAGGAGAAATGATACTTTCAGGTGTATCACTTCCCGAAAATGCAGCCAAAATATATGAACCGCTGCTTGAATGGATTGGCAATTATATCAAATCGCCTCAACCGATCACAAATTTCCGTCTTAACCTGGAATACTATAATTCCTCCACCACATTGTGGCTTGCAAAAATGATGAAAGCGCTCAGCCACATAAAAGGCGACGGAAACCTTCTTTTCATTCATATGTATATAAATATAGAGGATTTCGATGAACTGGAGGCTGATGAGGTAAAGGACCTGATGGGTTCACTAATGAACATTGTGGATGATCCGACAGTCAGTATCGGAATAAAGGTTTATGGGACTGATGAGCGCCATAAAGTCATTAAAGAATCAACGATACTGATATAATACCAGTTTTCTTACAACCTTCTTATCTGATTTTTATTCACTGACGGCAGTGTACCTGACTGTGCCTGTAAAGTCTCAATAAGCAATAATCCGTTCCGTGAGCCACAGGCGGCCTGGCAATTTATAATAATACTCATTAATGATGATGTATTATACCTACTTGTGCTGAATGGTCAATTGGAATTAATTATGAAATTTGAGATAAATCAGGCGGCCCGGATTTTCCCCTTAAAATTGGTTTGCCGTTGTAATCTGATTCCATGCAAGATATTACAAAATGGCATAAATACATTCCGGAGTGATCCGGACATTTGCATAATTTCCCCGTTCCCCGGGCCGCTTTTATTTTAGAAGAAAAATCTCATACCATGAAGGGAACGAGTATTGTCGCCCTGTTAACCTGACTTTCCGGAGATTCAGTTACATTGTTTTCGACATTATAAGTGATCCTGATATTCTCAAGCTTCTGGAACAATCCAATAAGGTCATTCAGGATTATCAAACCTTTCCCGGTTCCATTCAGTAACGGGTTACCTGAATCGAGAAATGGTCCGTTGTTTTCAATGATGATTGTCTGGGTATTGCCGTTTTTTTGGAGGATGATTTTCAGCATACCTCCACCAGCCATGTTTCTGATCCCATATTTCAAGGCATTTTCGACAAAGGTGTGGATCAGCATCCTTGGAATTCTGGCCATAATATCAGAGCCTTTCTGTATATCTATCGAAAAATCAAAAGAATTGCCATACCTGAATTTTTCAATTTCCATATAGTTTCTGACAAAATCCAGTTCTTCTCCAATTGTTACAATAACCTTGTCGGAGCTTATTACAGTCTGTCTTATCAGTTTGGCATACTTTGAAAAGATATAATCAGCTTTTTCTTTGTTCCCCTCTTCTGAGTACAGGCTGCCAATTGCATTCAATACGTTGAGGGTGAAATGAGGATCTATCTGGTTCTTTATGGATTTCAGCTGAAGCTCAACAAGCTTTTTTTCATGTTCTTTCCTGAGGTTCAGACGATATTGCTGACCCCGGGCTATGAAAAGGACAAACAGATAAAATAAACCGTAAATACATGGATAGGCAGGAATCCTGATGAGATAAAAGGGATTCTTCATAAACCTTATAAAAACTCCCTTTCCCGGGAACTGGGCATAAAGCATTGGTTTTTCCCCCGCTTTGAAGAAGTGGCTGAACATTGGCATCCTGTCATATTGTGAGTGTTGCCATAAAACCGGGTTCATGAAATTATTCCTTACAATCAGGGTTGAGCTCCTGTTTGCTCCCTGAAAAAGATATTCCGGAATTCCGTCAAGGTCTGCATCGACCTTTCCGAAGAGCTCTCCTGTTGTTATTTCCGGTAATTTTAAAGTCCGGAGGATTTTTAGCGAATTGTCAATTACATCAATGTCTGCCTTCGTGTTTCTGATAAAGTAAAAACGGTCCTGTTGATTATCTTCACCCGGAAATATCCTTGATATTTCAGGTTCATAGTCAGTAAGAGGCATTTTTAATTTCTCAACTCCCTTCAGGTCAAATAACAACAGACCCGGATCGGCTTTGCCGGACCCAAAATAATCGTTGAATGCAACAATGTTTTTTTCACCGTCGACAACAATTGGAACAGCCTGTAACTTTGAAGGAGATTTTTCAAATTCTACCGGAGGGAACAGGAATGAAAGATTTTCATTAATTATCATTAACCAGCTGCAGCTATCTGTAAACGGCACTTTCTTTTCAACGTTCCCTGTTGCAAGCGTGGTCAGCAGAAATTCCGGGATTGAATCATTGTTCAGATCATCTATTAAGCATTCGGTAATGGCTACCCAGCTTTCCGGAGATTTCACAAGAGAATCCTGATCTATTTTGTAACGATATAGTCTTCGTGGTTGAAGGCTATAACCTGTATTAATGCTGAAAATAAGATCTTTGACATTGTTCTGACTATTTATTGCCAGTCCCCTGATCTGTATATTGGGGGAATCAACGCTGTTTGCAACCGTTCTGCGGAGATCGATGAATCTGTCTGATAATATAATAGCTTCTGATTGTATCGGCTCAATTATGTTAAGAAAGACGGAATCTTCAGACACTGTAAATACAAATACTTCTTTAGACCCATCTGAATTATAATCCCCGATTAAAACAGAATTGTTGAATATGGGTTGAAACCGCAGATCATACTGCTTCAATACTTTATCATCTCTGCTTACGATTATTTTTGTCTTCTTACTGTCACCTGTGTCGAATGAGAGCTTTTCACTGTTACCGTCATTATCCAGGTCGCTGAAATACAAATAAATATTCGACGGAGTATAAATCTCCTCCATTTCTCTGATTTTGTACTTTGGGAAGTTGAAAGGGAAAACCAGCAGGAAGGCTGCCAGCATTGCCAGGCTAATAAAAGCAGGATGGGTGATGAACTGTTTCAACCTTCCCGTATTCATCCTATGGAGTTCTTAAAAGATCAAAAAATGACCTGGCGCCGGTTTTTTTAAGGATATTACGGCGGTGAGTGTTCACAGTGTTCTTGCTTATAAACAGAAGGGAAGCGATCTCCTCACTCGATTTGCCTTCCAGAACATGATTCAGGACTTTTAACTCTCTGTCGCTCAACATATCATATTTTCCCATGATAGTCTGCACTACTGGCATGAAGTGTTTAAGCAACCGGTTAATCGTAGCCTCAAGTTCATCAATGTCGACAGGCTTGATCAGATAGTCAAAGACCTCATGCTTAATGGCCTTTATAGAATAATGGGGATGTCCTGTCACAATAATTATATAAGGTTTTTTTACACATCGATCAAGGCTCCCGATCAGATCAAAGGCCGAAGCGCCTTTTTCCATCTCAATATCAAGAAAAACAAGATCGGGTTTTTCTTCAAGGATGTATTTCAATCCTGATCCGGAGTCAGTGAAAATATTTGTTACCTGAATCTTGGAATAGGGGATAAGCAGTTTCTTCAGGCGTTCGCATGCATATCTCTCATCATCAATAATGACTGCACGGATCGTTTGCATAACCTGTACTATTCAGGATTCGCCATGGAATCCATGGGTTTTCCATAAAGTTATTAAAATAGCGGCAAATAGCAAAAGAAAAGAAGAAAGCTCATTGAGAATCATATGATTCCTTCGCTGTTAGTCTTCTCCCGGACCCCGGACCCCGCACCCTGTACCCCGAACCGCGCACCTCGCACCATGTAACAGTAAAAAATAATAATAAACAGTATTATATATCAAAATAAATTCGTAATTTTATAATTTAACCTGATTATTACGCCATGGAAAAAGTAAACGGGTTCATTGAGGTCTTTAAGATCTTCCAGAATACAGAAATGTACTTCGAGGACCGGAACCGGGATCAGTCAAGAAGATTAATCCTGAACCAGCTGCTTATCATAACCGTGTTCACGTTTCTTTACGGGATCGTGATGGGAAGTTATCACAGCTTTCTTCAATCGGTAGCGGCAGGAATAAAAACGACTTTCCTATTCTTCAGTGCGATCCTTATCTGCTTTCCTTCATTTTATGTAATTCAGCAGGTACTTGGATCAAGGATGTCGCTGCGCCAGATGATAGTGATTATACTCAGCGGATTTGTGCTTACGTCATCCATAGCCATTTCATTTGCCCCGATCGTAATATTGTTCCAGGTGACTGGGGGCAACTATCATTTTCTGCAGCTCCTGCACGTAGCAATATTTATTTTCTCGGGGATCTTCGGTATGAAACTGATGATCGATGCATTGAAATTCGCCTGTGAGAAAAAGAATATTTATCCGCGCACCGCAGTCAATGTATTCAGGATATGGATTATAATACTGGCATTTGTCAGCATCCAGATTTCATGGAACCTCCGTCCGTTCCTTTGCAACAAGACTGAGGAATTCAAACTGTTCAGAAAATACGAGGGGAATTTTTATACGGCTGTAATTTATTCAGTTCAGCAGCTTGCCAGACCTTCAGATCTAAACCAGAAAATTGAAGTGAAGCCTGACACCAGGGAAACAGAAGATGATTCGGAGCTTATAAAATTAATGAACAAGCCCTATCCCGGTAGGGAGTGAATTGCCGTAAAAATCCTTTGAATCTGAATAAATAAAAGTGTATGGACGAAATAATGACTCTTGAAGAGGTAGCTAAATATTTAAAATTAAAACCTCAGACAATATATACATGGGCTCAAAACGGGAAAATCCCGGCTGCAAAGCTGGGAAAGGAATGGCGATTCAAGAAATCGGTGGTTGACAGATGGTTCAACCAGCATATCGATCAGAAATTCTCGGATTACCTGTAATGCCGACCTGTAGATTCAGATTTCACTGATAAGTACCTCAACGTCATTAATGAATCTTACTGTCCCTGTCACGAGCTGCCTGATCAGTGAATCAGGATCACCGAAATCAGGATTGTTTTCAAGAGTATACTCTATAATTGAGTCAGATCCTTTAAGGACAGAGGGCATTCGATACCCTTTCAAATCCTTGCCTTTCAGCTTGTCCCAATATTCCGACTGAATATTCTTATTCACAGCCGAAAGCCAGATTTCGAATCTGAGGGTATCGTGAATCAGGACGACCGCAATCTTGAGCTTTTTGTCTTTAAGTTTATCAGTGCTTAAGGGAAAGTAAGTCATGTCCATATATCCCTGGTAAAGATTGCCGGCTGCCGGCCAGGAAGGATAATTGTCCCTGATAGTATTTCTCAATCTTATCATGAAATCAATTAATCCCCTGTAAGCAATCCGGATTTCTCCTTTGGCAATCTGGTTCCTGTATTCAGTTATGCACTCGTTCAGTGATTTCATAGCAAAATCCTTTTCTATCGTAAGAGTTATCACGTTTAATCACATTCAAGAGGGGAAAATTACAAGATATTATTCAGAAAAGCCAACAAAGACTCTTCGTGTTCCTTCGTGCAAACCTTCGGCACCTTTGTGGTAAAAGAATTATAACCTGAAATAAGAAGGGGTGCTTCCTGCCCCCTGCTCTAAACCTACGCCAGGGCTACGGTTTACGAGGCCTGCTCCCTAAACACTTATCAGTCCCTTTCCAGTTGTTCAATCTCCTCAATTTCTTTGTTAAGCCTTCTGTAAGGCTCATAAATCGAGTATCTGAAAGTGAAATACATAGATGAGAAGAAAACAAGTACAATCAGAAATAAAGGCAGAAGCGTTAAAAAATCAGGTTTGATGGTGATCCTATGAATGATCATTAATAGAAATCCCGTCATCGCCAGAGGCATTAACAGATATCTGATTTTTGTGGTCTTTAATCTGTATTTTTCAATTTCAGCAATTACCTTTTTTAAGGATAATACAGTTATAGTGAAATCAACTCTGTTAATCAGCCTGAAATATCGGATATCCCATATGTAGTTTATGATATAAACAGGCAGGAACATCACTAATCCGATAAAAAATCTTGCAGAAATTTCAAATTGAACGTCGAGAATTAATATAAACGCTACAAACAGTAACGGAGAAAATATCCATAATCCTGCCTTGATTTTTATCCAGTTCAGTCTTTTCTGTGGTTTTGCAAGTAACATACGCTTCAGTATTTCTTTATTAAGACGGGTATTTTCCGATATTTTCCTGTCGTAATCCCTCCAAATGTTTTGTAATTCTGTTATTTCCATTTTGCTAAATTTTTGATGAAGCAAGTTCCCTTAATTGTTCTTTTATTCTATTGATCCTTGTCCCGACATTTGACTTTGAAATTCCTGTGATTTCAGATATTTCATCGTAAGAATTTCCGTCAAGCAAGAGAAGGATAATTGCTTTATTCAACTGATTCAATTCTTCGATACACCGGTATAAGATCTCAGAATATGACGAGTCTGATGGTTCTGTTATCCAGTCTGCGCTTTCAATTTGCTTCAGGTCGTTGGGAAAGAAAAGTTTTTCTCTTTTCTTTCTGCGACGGAAGTTCATCGAAGTGTTAATAGCTACACGGTATATCCAGGTCGATATTTTTGAATTCCCCTTGAATCGTCCGAATGATTTCCAAAGCTCCAGAGTGATATCATTTATAAGATCCTCCTTATCCTGAACCGAATTTGTATACGCCCCCGAGATCTTTATAATAATCCCGATATTCTTTTCCAGAATCTCAGGAAACAGGTCCTTTTGCTTTTCTTGTATCATTTGTCATTCTGTAACATTTTCAGGTATTAAAATCTGTGATCTTATTTTACCCGATTAGTAACAGATCATTGCCAAAAATCACATCCGGGGGGGGAAAATTTATAAAATATTATTCAGAAAGGCCGGCAAAGAGCCCTTCGTTTTGACCCACCCCTGGCCTCACCACAAATCTCCCCTGCAGTCTGGCTCCTTCGCTAAAATGATCCACCGGATCATTTTTTTACGCTCGGCCCCCACCACAAATCTCCCCTACAGTCTGGCTCCTTCCTTCGATCGCCGTAGGCTTGCCGAAGGCGATGCGCTCTTATGATCCACCGGATCATTTTTTTACGCTCGGCCCCCCAGGAGGGGATCATTCCCTTGCCTCCTTCTGCCTTCGCGCCGCACACCGCACGCCTCACGCCCCATGCTCTCCGCCCTCCGCCCCCAGCTCCCTGCTCTCTGCCCTACATTTCCTTTCCTGTCTCAATGTAATTTGTCAGATCGTCGAGGAGCCTTACCATAGGTGCCCCGTCAATTACATCATGATCGACAAGGATAGTCATATTAAGGATCTCCCTGATCTTGATTTCATTATTGATGACAACAGGCTTTTTTAGGACTGATCCTACACCAAATGAAACGGGATGGACAGATTTATGTACAAACCAGCCGTTTATCCTGCCAATCATACCGATTGAAGTAACGGAAACATTTCCCATTGTTCTGTAAGCCGCCTTTGGACTTTTTAGCAATATTTTCCAGAAAAGTCTTCTCAGAAATCCGGGCATGTGGTAATACAGTCTTTGATATGCGGCCGATTGTTTCTCAAGAACAATGTCATCAGGTTTTAATTCCAGGCCTTTTGCCTTTTCAATTTCCCTGGTGATTTCCAGGGCCGTTTTTTTATTTATTTTTTCAATTACCAGCGGCATGGGGACTTTTACCTCACCAATAAGCTTTTCGACGATCATCGAAATATTGATATCATCGAAAATTATCAGTTTTTTCTTATTGTAAAAATATGCAGCTGCTTCAGGATGTTGTTCCAGAACACTTCCAATGATCTTCAGGAGCCATGCATTAAAGGAAACATTAATCCCCGTTTTTCTCAGTTCCCTGAGTTTTGCCCTGCTTTCGGTGACATCAAATTCAAGCATCGCGGTTATATGATGCTTTCGCATGCCGACATCAAATATGTCGAATGTTGCAATTCTCGAGCGTACGACAGGCTGAAACCGGAAGTTTTTATTCATCTCTAAACAAGAGCAAAGATAATCATGTAATTATGGTTGTATTTTTTTGCACACTTTGGACAATAAGCATAATGGACGTAATAATCCTTTGCTGTCTGACCTCTTTCCTCCAGGAATTTTCCCATTTCCTTAATGAATACAGGGACCTTGTTAAAGGGTCCGTCAAATACGCGGGCCACAAATGATCCTGAAACAGTTGTGTTGTTTGCCCCGTCGACCTCTTTTGTAACTGCATAATAAATTTCTGACCTGAAGGCTGAAGGGTCACGGAACAGGATCAGTGCATCAGTTAAATCGGGAATGGTTGCTCCAGCCTTTTGTGCGAGTTCATGCATTTTTGTTACCTTTTTCCCGATCGAAGGAGGGAAGGGGATATGAAAAAGCGTACGCATTGTTTCCCTTATAAATAGTTTGTTTTCCCATTCAAAGGTTTTTTTGTCCCATTTGCCAGGTTCAAATTCAGGACAACATTCTTCATTCTGTGCTTTCATCTGCTGTTAATTTTAATTTGTTTTGTGAGTGCGGATACGATATTATTGTTTTAAGATAATGTATGTCCTGGATTTAAAGCCAGTCATTTAGAAATCCGGGCGTTAATGTAAAATTACTGTTTAACCGCAATCCCGAATACTCGGGATTGCGGTTAAAGTCCCCCGTTTCTTAACGACCGCTTTGCCTTTATCCGGTATCCGGTTTTTATTCCTTCGTAAACGTGAATTGTCCGCCGCCCTGCTTGAGGATCATTGTTTTCGATTCCGTATTGAATTCTATTACTATTCCTGCCAGCTCGAATTTGAACTTGTCCTTTTCTGTTGCCTCGAGTGGAAATGAAGCCTGTCCTGTTCCCTGAGCGACCAGCGTGTTATTTTCCCTTGAAACGGTTATTTTAATGGGGATCTGTGTTGATGAATAAACACCCAGGTATTTATCCAGTTCTTCAGGACTCACTTCGAATGTTTTAAATTCAGGAATATCATAAGGCTTGTTGAAGACTGCGCTAAGCACAGCAATAGAGATGTTATTATTGTTGTAGTTCGATCCGTTGCAGGTCATGGCATATGAAATATTCCCGTCGGAAAAGTATGAGAATACCGAGCTGAACCCATCTATGCCCCCTGTATGTCCGTAACCGGTAAGATCAAAAAATGGAATCTTGAACATTCCCATTCCATATTGTCCGTTGACAGTTTTCATCAATTCAAGACTTTCCGTTTTAAGCAGTTTCCCGCCAAATAACGCATCGCTGAATTTAACCAGATCAACCGGAGTGGAAACGATTCCTCCGGCGCCCATCGGAATTGAAATATCGGTCTCAGGCTCTGCTTTCCATGTATCCATGTATTTGTACGACCTGCATTCATACTTTGAAGTGTTTATCTTTCCTCCAAGGAATGTATTTTCCAAATCCACAGGTTGGGTAATATATTTCCTGAGCAATTCGGAATAAGGTTGTCTGAATGTCTTTTCAAGAATGAAGGTCAGAAGCACAAAGTTTGAATTACTGTATTCCGATTTGCTGCCGGGTTCAAAATCGCTTCCTCCATTAGCAATAATGTCAATCATTTCTTTTTCAGTCCTGACCCGCGTATTCCAGGTAAGATAATCCCTGTCATTTGTAAAGCTGTGTATCCCGCTCCTGTGTTGAAGAAGGTTTTCAATAGTTATTTTATCTGCATTTTTAATAGATGGGAAATATTTGTCGATAGTCTGGCTGAGTTCTAATTTTTTCTCTTCAACAGCTTTCAGTACCAGAACGGTTGTAAAGGTCTTTGAAATTGATCCTATTCTGTATTTTGAATTAGCATCAGCCTTAATTTGATTCTCGAAGTCAGAAAATCCTGTTGACCTTGAATAAATGATTTTCCCGTTCTGTGACACTGCCACGCTCCCCATAAACTTATTGTTCGCATCAAGTTCATTAAAGTAGCTGTCAAGTCTGGCCTTGTCAAAATCCTGCGCCAATGCCATCCTGCATATGGCTCCGATAATAAATGCTGTAAAAAGTATTTTTTTCATATTAAACGTTTATCACAAAGACTGATTTTAAGGAAAGATGTTGTATGGGATTTTATAAAATTATTCCCCGATAAGTTTGTAGGGTCACATTGATTAAAAATGGAAGTTATTCGGTTCGTGGTATGGGGTTCGAGGTACGAGGTACCGGTTGCTGGTAAAAACCTGCATAATCGTGATCACCTAAATTTTCTTTCACTCAAAGATGTTAATATTCTGGATATTGAAAGGCATACGCACCAATAAAAGATGAATTCAAAAGCCGCAATCGTCAGGGCTGCAACCGGGCTTGAACCAATAAGCATGGGAGGTTTATCCAATATACCACGGTGAATAGCCAGGATATGTGTCAAAATTCCCCAGAGTCCTCCGGAAAGGCAGAAAATTATAATTGAAAATTTTGGTACACAGATAGAAACCCACCAGAAAAACAATCCAGCTAATGAAAAAAGGATTCCATAGAAAGGAGGTATGATCCAGCGGGCCCAGGATGGGAAAACATAACCATAGACGGACTCCCAGAAAAGAATGCTCATAATGGATCCCAGTAGAATGGTGAAAAATAAAGCCATGACAATAACCAGTTTCCATTTCATTTTTATCAGGTCCTCTTGTTTAATAAGCTTATGAAGGATAGAAACAAAAACCACATCCATAATGGCAAAGATCAAAGCGCCCCGCAAAAGGATCTCATTTGTTACTTTAAGGCTATCAGGTATTTCCATTAATTAGTTTTTGAAAATTGTTTCCAGTTTGTCTGACAGTGCTGTTCCTCTAAGGTCTATGTCTATAATTATTCCCTGAGGATCAATTAAGTAGTTGGAAGGGAGTCCGTACACCCGATACATTATTGGCACATCTCCAAAATCCCCTTTTAAATCAGATACAGTTGTCCATAACATAGTATCTGATAGAACTGTCGATTCCCAAACTGATTTTTGCTTATCCAGCGTAACACCTAATATTTCAAATCCATCATTTCTATATTTTCTGTACAACTTAAGTAAATCCCGGTTATCTTGTCTGCAGGGGCCGCACCAGGATGCCCAAAACTCAAGAAGGACATATTTGTTTCTAAATGATTGCAGGTTGATCAGGTTCCCTTTAATGTCGGGCAAGCTGAAATCGATGGCACGATCTCCTGTTTTAAGGTCGGCAGACCGGTTAAGAAAAGTTAAGACTGCTTTACCCCAGATGCTTTCCTTTGCACTCACCGACATAGCATTATACATATTCTCAGTGACCTGTTTTGGTTGAGTGAACATCAGAAATTCAAGGTAGTAAGGATTCAGGTAAAAATCCGGGTTATTTCGTATAAAACCAAGTATTGCGTCTTGTCTATCAAGTACAATTGCATCCTTTTCCCTTTGCAATTCAATGCGTTTGATCGAATCAGGGTATTTTGTATTTCTGATTTCGGAATTCAGACTATCCATTTTAGTTTTGAAGAGGCCATCAAGTTCAAGGTATTGTGAGTTCAGATTTTGGAAATCAGATCCCGATATTTTCCCCATTCTCAGACTTGACTCAGACGCATCCAGCGTAATATCTGAATTGTCTATCCATAACGATCTGTAATCTTGAAAATTCATTGTATGGATTGTATAAGATTCCAATGAGTCAACAATTCCCTGAAAATGAAAAATATTGTTGAAAATCATTGCTGAATCAAGAACTACAGATGAAGAGGTGTTCCTTAAGTAAACCTTTGTACTGTCCGGCAGATTTGAAGTAAATACTGTGATCGTAAATCCTTTTTTGTTCGATTTACATGATATCAACATAATTACCAGAATGAGCAATAGTGCTTTTTTCATATAGTTATAGTTGGTTTATCGATTACCAAATGCAAAAATTGACTAACTGCCTGACACCTGACTCCTGACTCCTCATTCTTCTTCCCTCACTACTCACTAATCATTACTCACATCTTATTTTTGCCACGGATTCACGAAATAAAGACGGATCGACTTGCCAGCTGCCTTTCTTCCATCTGCAACCTATTTCTACTGGAGTATTACTTAATCGTAAGCCAGTTTAATGTCCCTCGAAAAGTAGAATTCCCTTTCTTTGACAATCAGAAAACCTGCGAGGATTAAAAGCAAAATTGTCTGGATTATTTTGCTGTCGGGATGGGTCGCAAAGATCTCATTGAAGAAGACAGCTGTTATGTGAAAAACAATGGGAAGAATGATATTCCTTTTTGTCTTATAATATAACCAGTTCATAATCAGAACGTAGGGGATGATGCTTACCATAAAGTTGAGACTGTAAATCCATCCCGATTCCACCAGATTTGCCTGATAGTAATCTCTGATAGTCGACAGGGGAGCGTGCCAGATTGCCCAATAGGCGCCGAAAATCAGAGATGTATAGAAGAGATTGAATTTGTTTCTCAGACAGTCGGTACCATAGGAATGCCATGCAAGTTCTTCAAATACAGGAGCAATGATCAGTAAAAACCAGACAGGAAGTACGCCGGAACTAAAAGTAAAATGACCCGTAATTACAAACTGACCGGGACTATATCCAAAAAGCAATGAAATCGCCATAGCTGCAAGAATACTTGCAAGCATAATAAAGCAGGTAAGGAAAATATACAAGGGCTTAATGCTTCGGAAATTAAAAAACCTGCGATAGAGGTCCTTCCGCAAATCGGGGTTTTGATTCATTAACAGGAATGCAATTATCATTGGGCTCACCAATCCGACAAGCGCAAGTCCTATTGCTATATTCATATTCTGTTCCGCATTTGAAGGACGGTGGCTTATATAGCCGGCGAGGAACCAGAAAGTCCATGGCAGGATTGTAGATAGCAGATAAAAAAGTCCGGGTTTTTTGTAATTACTGATCATTGGATGTTAATTTGAAAATCGGTCACTAGTATTTAACTGAAATCCCTGCAGTTGTAATCTATAGATACTAAATTGAACTCTCCATAGCAAAGATCTTCATCGGGATGTTTATAAATTAATTTTGCGCCTGCCGGAAGATGGTATCCGTTAATGTTTGTATATCCTGTCACAGGTGTAAGCCAGGGAAAATTTATGAAAGTTTTACCATCCGTAAGTTCATATCTGTCGTTGCTTAAGAAGTTTACCAGTTCACCGGTTTCATTAAAATACAATGTTGCTGTTATAGCAATATTGCCGTTGGTAAATTTTACATCGACGGTAAGATCGTCAATTTCTTTCCATTCAATATTCCTGTCAATTAAGGAAGCCGGGGCCATAAAGCACATATCGTTGAACACCGTAACCGTTTCACCCTGATCCATTTCTTTGCCCCTGGCATTAACAACTGTGAACAACCCCAGTATTTTAATCAGCATAATAGCCGTGCGGTCTCTGTACAGGTGAATGCCTTTGGCAGGAATTCCTTTTTTCTTTGCGACAATGTAAAACAACCGGGTCGGCTGATCCGTAAAATTATATTGTACAGATGTAAGAGGCATAAAATCCTCGGTTGATTTTGCTCTGATCCCCCCTTTAAATTCTACTCTGTAATTCAGCACCTTTTCTTTTCCAACCGAGCCGGAGTAATGAATATATTTTCTAACAATTGCAGGCAGGTGTTGAAGATCTTTTTCAGTAAGGATTTCATTTTTAATATGACTTGTTCTTTGAAGTGCTTCCAGAACAACTTTCTTATATGTCTTTTTCATTTTAATTTCCGTTTGTATCAAAAATAGGGATTTGTTTTAAAAGTGGCTTGCTAATTCATATGACCGGGAATAATGTTTTAAATACAATGGCAACGGTATGTGGAGTTCGGGCAGATCCTTATAAGGGTTGAAAGGTTGAAAAGTTGAATAGTTGAAGGGTTGAAAAGTTGAAAGGTTGAAAAGTCTATATATTCAGTCAATTAGTCAGACTGCCTTTATATCGTAAAAGGTACAGTTGAATGAAGATCCCATTTTTAAACTTTTCATCAAATACTGTATCTTTTTTAATTAGTTCGGACTCTGATAGAACACTGTCCAGGTTATTTATATTCAATTCAAGGTTATGAAATCTGACTGCACAAAATTCTTCTCCGGGCTGTAAAAACTCTTCGGGCCGGCTATATTGCTGAACAGTTGTGAAGGCATCAACATTCGACATGTCTGCCTTAAGAAAATAATGACTTAACTGTGAATCGCTGCTGTATTCTGCCAGCGGACCCGCTGTAACTTCAGTAAGGTGTAGAATCTTCCTGATTTGGGGATAAGCTGTTGAGATATATTCGATGGTTTGTTGATATGGGCCATAAGAAAAGCTGAAATTGGAAACAGAAATCCACACGCTCAGCAACCCGATAGCAGGTATTAAAATAATCTTCAGCCATACCATCTTCATCCTCATAAAGAATATGGTTGGTGCCACGGCAAGCATCGTGACTATTGTCATAACATACCTGGTTGACAGGATTGGCCGGGAAAATAGGGAGATAACCGTTACAACAATTAGTGTCCCCAGAAACACAGAAAGTGACAGCCACAGAGCCAGACGGTATTCAGACAATGATTTTGTAAAACTCATGAATATGGTAATGACAATCAGGCAGTATATCAAAATAGTCAGTGCAACTGAGTAACCTGTTGTCCAGAATTGTTCGGTGAATGGAATTGTAAAACAGGAAAAAATCGCGTTGAAGCTCACTTCCGGCGCCCAGAAGGAATGTTGTACCTTTTTTATCTGGACAATAAACATGAAGAGCCATGGCAGGAATATCACGATTGCCAGCAGTAATGAAAGCATATGAGGCAGCCATTTCTTGTTTTTTGTAAGAAGGAGGTAGAAAAAAACAAAAGTATTTGCCACAAAAGCGGCAGCCATGCTATAATAGTGGGTATATATGGCTGTTATAGTGAAAACAAAAAGAATGTACAAATCGCGTTTTTTTCCAGTCATCAGGAACAGGTAAGAATAAATAAATACACCTGTCACCGAAAATGCGGCCCAGGTATACATCCGGGCCTGGTGCGAGTATGCAGCCAGCATCGGAACCGAGATCAGCATAAGGCAAAAATAGAGTGCCCCCTTTTTGCCAAAAATACGTTGACCGGTAAAATAACCAAGCACGATTATTGACAATACCCCCAGAACGGAAAACAACCTCATTGTCACTGCATCTGATCCGAATATACCTGTAAAAATTCTGAGTCCCAGATAATATAAAGGCGGGTGCAGATCGTTTTTAAACCCGGCATAAAAATCAGATAAGGACCCATCCAGCATTGATTTTGTATAAATCTCATCGCTCCACATATCGCTTAATCCAAGCCTGAACAGATAGAAAGCGCAGGCTGATGTAAAAATAGCAAGGAATAATATCAAATTGTTATGTGCTAGTTTCTTCAGGATCTCTTTCATATTCTAATTGTCAAAAAATCGATGTATCCAGGTAAGGCTACTCAGCACCCGGCACCCAGCAACCTGCAACCTGAGTTATTTGTTGCTGTTTAAATCTGAGTTGACGATATTCTCATGACGGATGTCGGAGATGACTATCTCCAGAAATCTTTCCGGCTCTTCAAACAAGGGGCTGTGTGCAGAATTTTCGAAAGTGTAAAAACGCTTTAAAGGGGCATCGAGCTTCAAAAGATAATTTTCTGACAGATCATGATGTACTGTAAGATCATACTTTCCGCTTATGAAATAAACAGGGATTTCAAGCCGGGTGACTTGTGAGGTTATATCAGATTCCATGATTTGTTGCCGGAGTACCGATTTGTTAATGAAAAAGAACTTTGAGCGCCAGATATTGAACTTTTCCCTTATGGTATATGCCCTGCAGGTCCAGACAGGAAAAAACACCCCGGTAAAAATTGATTTCATATTGCGCATTGTGCCTATCCCCAGGTCGTGCATCGCCTTATCCCTGAGCACTGAATTAAAATATGGAAGCAAAAACGAATCGTTGTCAATTATAGGGTATTTCTTAAATTCAGATACCATCTTCGAGTTCCCGGAAGCCGAATATTTGTCAGTCATATATTTGTAAGCCAGTCTTTCCGATTCAGCCTGTGTGGTGATCTGCGATATTCCTATATATGCATGGAATAGTCCTGGATTTTTCGCAACTGCCTGTATGGCAAAAGCAGTACCGCCTGAATGGGCCATTACAAAGATCTTTTCTTTCTTAAAACGGTCGCGCAGATAATTTGTGACCTCAATCGCATCTGAGGCAAGCTGTTCGAGTGTCAGGCTTTCCTTTGGAATCTGAGGTGAGAATGAAAGACCTCCGCCTCTTTCTTCCCAGTAACAGACAGTGAAGTTATTCTCTAATCCCGTGGGATATTTCTCAACAAGAAAAAATTCTGAGAAGCATGGTCCTCCGTGGATATAAAGCAAAACAGGATTAGCCGGATCTTTACCCCTTATGAACATTCCCTGTCTGACTCCGCCTATTGTGAGAAATACTTTTTCGGAAAAACTTCCTTCAACAGGTTTCTCATCCGGGCCAGTTACGGGCTTTGGCTTTCCCGGGCTTACAATCAGCAAAAAGATAAAAGTTGAAATAACAAGCAGGATCAGGATGTAAGAAATGATCTGTAACATTTTGGATATTGTATTTTTCATTTTAATAATCATGCTTCCCAAAATTATACAATTTGGCCTAATGACCGGATTATTAACCGGGAAGACAAAGATTTCTAGTTTTGGA
Organism: uncultured Rikenellaceae bacterium; assembly: GCA_964633505.1. Taxonomy (GTDB): domain Bacteria; phylum Bacteroidota; class Bacteroidia; order Bacteroidales; family VadinHA17; genus LD21. The sequence goes on from CAZWHC010000006.1 coordinate 219,516, forward strand.
CATATTTTGAAGATTGTGGATTGCTGTGTGCGGCATGCGGACGATAGGGATTTTTGTGAAAAATAGGAGGGAGCAAAAAATTTCTCGCAGAGTTACGCAGATTTTTTCGCAGAGTTTCGCAGAGAAGTCATAACTAACTCCTCAACCCTCATCACTCATTCCTCACTGACTTCCTGACACCTGACACCTGACACCTGCCTTTGCCAACTGCCGTTTGCCATCTTCAATATTCCAGCACTCAGCACCCTGCACCCAGCAACCAGCACCCAGCACCCAGCACCCTGTTTTTTATATTGATTCTATATTGACAACCACTTTACCCCTTGAGTGTCCCTGTTTCAGATAGCTCATTGCTTCCGCTGCCCTGTCGAGCGTATAGCGCCTGTCGATTACAGGCTTTATGATGCCTTTCTCAAGAAGTTGTACAAGCAGCTCAAGATCATTCTGGTTTGCTTTTGCAGCAAGGGAAGTCATTTTCCTCGAACCAAACGATAACAGTCTGCCAAAGACAAGTGATTTGAAAATCTGTGATAATGATCCGCCAACCATTACATATGTCCCGTTTTCAACCAGGGCTTTCCTGTAGGCTGAGAGGGGGTATGATCCGTTAATCCCCAGGATGATATTGTATTTCATCCCATTTCCGGTAAAATGTTCCTTTGTATAATCAATAACATGATCTGCGCCAAGGGATAATGTCTGTTTAACATTTACAGAACTGCATACTCCTGTTACATCTGCTCCGAAATGCTTTGCCAGCTGTACCGCATAGGTTCCTACACCGCCGGCGCTGCCAACTATTAGCACTTTATGTCCTTCCCTGATGCCTCCTTTATTCCGTAAAGCCTGAAGGGCAGTCAGGGCTGCCATCGGCAGTGTTGCTGCTTCCTCGAATGAGACCTGCTTTGGTTTGAGCACCAGCGCTTTTTCAGGTGCGGTAACATATTCAGCAAGACCTCCAAAGCCGAAACTTGCAAGATCGCCAATTACATCATCACCAGGTTTGAACAATGTGACATTTTTACCTGCAGATTCGATTGTGCCGGCAATATCTGCACCGAAAATTTTTCTTTCCGGGATCAGTCCCATTTTCATTGAACGGTAATCCGCGGCATTCAGGGATACTGAATGCACTTTTATCAGAACCTCATTGTCGTTCGGAACAGGTTTGTCAACATCACAAAAGACAAGCCTGTCGGGATGACTTTTTTTGCTATATACAACTGCTTTCATTCTTTTTTCAGGAGATTAGTTGTCCTCATAAATAAATGAGGCTGTGAGGGTTTTCGTATCTATTTGTTCGATATCCAGCTTGTATTTTTTTGTACCTCCCCAGTAACCGACAGTAATCTGGATCAGGGTGTCGTTCAATATAGTCCAGGAACCTGAATAGTCAGCATAGGATATAGGTGGCGTACCGCAGAAACCTGAATTTTGTCTTTCTGTCATGGTTCCGTCACTGTTAAACTTATAACAATGATTATCAATAAACTGATCATTCCTTGTAAAAACTGATGAGTTGTCCCTGTATTCAGAATAGTTCCAGACTCCTATAAGGAGGTTATCGGGATCGATCTTAATTTCATCTTTAGAGCATCCGGCAACCACGATCATCAGAAATAATATTGGGAGGCAGGTCTTTTTCATAATTATTTTTAAAGAAAAGGCGCAAATATTATACCAGTTTATCAGTGTTTTCCTGCCAGATTATGTATGTGAAGGCCCTTGTTAATCCGGGTTGTGTCATTTTTGCGGCAAGTACTCCAGGGTATATGAGTTGTTCTTCTTTACCGGATATCCTTCGCTGTTATATTCATAGGTATATTTTGTCTCCTGGATTTTCTGTGCCATCGGAGCATCAAAATGAAGTGTCTGGACTCTTCTCAGGATATTGTTTTTATTTGTGTTCTCTCCGGGTTGAAGCAGTCTTTGAAATGCGATATAAGGATTATTCTTGTCATCAAATCCGTATTCAGTACTAACCATCATCACCGGGACACCATCAATTATTTCTTTTTTTATTTCAGCAACGAGATTGCCATTTTCGTAATGGAACTCCGAAAAGCCTGATATTTGATTTTCATAATAAAAAATCCTTTTCGAAATCCTCCCGTTATCATCATATTCATATTCAGTTGTTGATTTCGAACCGCCTGGCAGACGTGTCACTTCGATTTTTGACAATCTGTTGTTTTTATAAAAGTAATTGGCTCTCCCGTTTATTTCAGTATTTTCAGGGGTGACCCACTCGGTCCTGTTCATTGATTGCTGTGCAGTTTCCCAGTTACTGCTTGCCATCCCCAGGTCATAGTACATATCATACGACAATAGTTTATGATACCTGTCATACGAATATGACAGGTATGACCATTTACCTTTACTTTCTACAAGAAGATTATCCTCATTATAAACATATTCGTGAATTAATTCATCCCCATAATATTCTTTGCCGATCAGGGGAATATTCTGATTATCATCCGGCACAGGTTCATCATTGTATTTATCGCATGCAATTAGCAGTGAAAGCGAAAACAGGACCGGAATAATTTTAATCCTCATTATTAAAATGTTATGCAGGTGTTGTTATTTCTGTAACAGCAAAAATCGTTCCGGTTTTAGTCGTAATAAAGAGCATGGGATTAAAAACCTGTGCAGCATTAAAGGCTTGGAACAGGTAGCCCGGGAAGCGGTTTGTTATAAAAAGCAAAGGTAACGAAGCAACGGTAACGAAGCCAAAGGTAACTGCTGCTTAAGCCAGCTTCGGTTTTACGTAGGCTTTATCAGACTTTTATTTTCCGCCTGCTTTTAGAGAGTCGATTTGGGAACCTATATACCAGCGATTTTGCTTCTTCTTTCCAGCAACAGGGTGTTCCTCCAGATCCCATTCATTTTACCAATATGCTCCCTGAATCCGACTACCCTGAACCCCAGATTCTCATGCAGCCTGATGCTTGCTTTATTTTCAGGGAAGATCCCTGCCTGCAGGGTCCAGATACCTCTTTTCTCACTTTCGGATATCAGTCTGTCAAGGATAAGCGTTCCGATTCTTAATCCCTGAAACTTCCCGGAAACATAAACACTCACTTCTGCCACACCTGCATAGACGCATCTTCCTGAAACAGGACTCATAGCTGCCCATGCAACGACCGAATCATCAACTGTTGCAACAATTCTGCAACACTGGAGATGTCCGGTATTCCATTTTTCCCAGGCAGGGATTTCTGTTTCAAAAGTTGCATTGCCTGTTTCAATGCCCTGTCTGTAAATTTCTGCCACTGAGGGCCAGTCATTTTCAGTCATTGATCTTAACAGGATTTCCATTTCTTTAAAATCGGGATTTTTTTAGGCTTAAAAAGGATTTAAAAAAGATAAAATTCCAGTTCCTGTATGGGGAGCATAACGCCGCACCGGATGAATTCCTCATTATTCATATCTTAAGGCCTCTGACGGATTCCGGTTGGCTATCCTGTAATAATTTATAGCGGAAACCATGGCAACAAGAATCAGTATTGCAAGGCTGCATAAAACGAAAAGCCACCAGCTGAGGGGTAATTTTATTGCAAAGTTCTGCATCCATTTATTAACGGTAAACCACACTCCGGTCAGGCCTGCCACGACGGAAGGTATTGCAATATACTCCAGTCCGAGAATAAAAACCATGAGGATATCCGGCATTGTGGCGCCATTTATCTTACGTATGGCAAGCTCTTTCTGGTGTCTTGTTGCCTCGTTCGTCGTATAACCCAGCAACCCTATGATTGTGATGAGCAGAATGACCACATTCCCGGCCATCAAAGCATTGCGAAACCCCCTCTCCGAGCTGTAATTGTTCTGAAGCTCTTCCTCGAGACTGCTAACCGAGGCATCTCTGTTAGGCATACCCAGGTTCATCACTTCAGCTATCTTCTTTTTTATTCCTTCTTGTGATCCCTCATTGACCTTTACCAGGATTTTGAATGGTGATGCAGGATTGTCAATTTTTGTCTGCAGAACCCTCTCTTCAGGAAGGTAGAAAAACACCGAAGGCCGCAGGTCGGGGTCAGCCATTGAATTAATAGTGAAATCAGGAAAGACACCGCATACGGTTGTTGAGCCATGTTCGGTTATTTCAAGCTGCCTCCCGACAACCCCGTCATTCCAACCGTTATTGATCTTCAGCAGTTCTGCTCCCTTTTCGCTTATAATAACATCGTTGATGGCAGCATTTTCAGGGGAGAAATCCAATCCTTTTGAAACCCTGATGCCAAGTATTGAAAGGTAATTTTCATCAGCAACGTAAAAATCAGCCACATTGAACAAATCCCTTTGTCCATCCGGCGATCTCACGTTGTTTCCCGAAGCGCCATCAACAGGCAATCCATAACCCAGACCCACCTTCTCCACCTCAGGCATCGACCGCAATTCATTCAGTACGGCAGAAATCCTGTTGCTTTCCATGCCAACGGTTGAACCGTAATAGACTCCCTCTGTCCGGTATCCGTGATCTGCATTCTTCATCCTGCTGAACTGCATCGTGACTATGATCATCAATGTCAGGATAAAAGATGCACCTGCGAACTGGATGGCAAGCAGTGCCAGTTTCCACCTGTTGCTTTTAAGCTTGTACGACCGGAAGACGGTTGCCACCGGGATACGCGAGAAAAACCTTCCGGGAAGGTAACCGGTAATAACTACAAGTACTGATACAATCAACAGCAACGGCAATAAAACGTAAGGATTCAGGGTAGCCACGATGCTATGCCGGAGCTGTGATTCAATAACCGGTTTCAGCGCTGTTATGATGAGAACAGCAGCGGTCACGGAAATGAAGAAAATTATCAGGGTCTCTATGAAAATCATTTGCTGGAGTCTCCATGTCTGAGCGCCAAAAGTTTTATGGATGGCAGATGATTTAGCCCGGTTTACCATCGCACTAAGCGTCAGAAGTATATAGTTCATCAGGGAAACAAAGAGAACTGCAAATGCTATGGTACTGAGGATGATGATCATGTCTCTTGCATTATCGGCTTTTATCTTTCTGATGGGCAGAAAAGAATATTTCAGGATCATACCTCCCTGCTCTTTTTCAAGTTTCACAATGTCCTGATGCACCTCCTGCATTTTTCTGACTGCCGGAGCAAGGCTTTCGGGAGTGAATCGCGGCTCCAGCTTTACACAGGTGTAGTACCGGTCATTTCCCAGCCAGTTTGAGGTTCCGTCCCATGTGAAATGTTTTGTTGAAACCATCGAGATCAGCACATCATAATTGTAATTTGTATTCTCAGGCAGATCGTCAAACACACCTGCTATTGTCAGTTTCTTATCGGGGAATCTCTTCAGGGTTATTACCTTTCCTATGACCTCTCCTCCAATGGCTTCAGCAATCTTATCCGAGATCATGCATGACATGGGTGTTTTTAATATCTCCCCCGGATTTCCGCTTACAACCTGACGGGGCAGAACATCAAAAAGGAATTCATCGGCCAGTGAGACTTCAGCTTCGTAGCTGTCGAGGTTTTCGGTATAGAAGACATTTTTACCTATTGAATTCAGGCGGCAGGCTTTCTCAATCCCGGGCACCTCTGCCTTCAGTCCGGGGCCGATTGCACCGCTGACCCTAGGGTAACTCTCCAGCTTTTCCGATGTCTTGTCAGGCTTGAAGTTTTCGTGGACGACATAAATGCTCCCGGCATCAGGATAAAAACTGTCATAGCTGTAATAATATAATACTTCTGCCAGCAGAATGATCCCGAAAGCAAGTCCTGCAGCCAGGGAAATTATACGTGTTACAGTGTATTCTCCCTTTCGGAACAAGGGACGGATTGCCAGCCTGAATCTATTCATGATTAGCTATAGTAAGGGTTACAACTCTAAAGAGACGTATATAATTCCCTAAAGTTGCACCCTGGCTGACGGTTTCACAAAAGTATTGATGGAGGCGTACATCATAGCCTCATCCGGAATTTGACTGAGTCAGCGTTAAACACTACTTTTCTGTCGGGAAAGGATTGTTAATTAAATATTTATCAGTACTATCGAGGAATCTCTTGTCTGACATTCCTGTCCTGTTGAAAAACACCACACTACCTTTCTTTATTTCAGGGTAAAGTCTTATTTCACAATAATAGCCACCGCCGCCGCCTGCATGCGCGAAATACCTGTTACCGTCCAGCTCTCCGGAAAACCATGACAGGCACATTCCTGTTTTTTTGCCATTATTTGTAAGGCTTTCCTGAAAAAGCAACTGACTGTACTCGTCAGCAATCAGGCTGCTGTCTGTTTTAAGAAGTTCCTGAATATAGGCTGTAAAAGCCTTTGGAGTTCCGATCAGTCCTCCATATGATGCCCCGTTTACGTAAAATTTCTTAAACGAACGCCATTTCCCTGTTGCTTCTCCCATAAACTTTGACTTGTCTAAGAATAAACCTAAAAAAAGATAGGAGAATGAACATAATTTGTGATAACCCGTGGCGTGAGTTTCGTCGCTTCTGATATCAAAAGTCAGCTCGTCAGGATTGACTGGCAATTTCCGGATTATATTTTCAGTAATATATTCTTCGTATTTTTTCCCGGATACTTTTTCAATCAGTTGTCCCAGAATCACATAGCCCAGATTGGAGTATTCAAATTTTTCGTTGGGTTCAGATTTTGTCTTTCTGTTTTTTTTGAAGATTGTATTAAAGAAGGTGTTTCTGTCGAATATTTTATGTTCGCTTTCCGAATGTATCCAGTCCAGCGGGATGGGGTTTGGTATTCCGGCTGTATGGTTGAGAAGTTCTTTTACCGTGATTTCTGGTCCATATACAAATTCAGGCAAATACTGAATTACGGGGTTGTTTATTTCTATTATTCCCTTCGCAAACAGTTGTAAAACTGCCAATGCTGTATATGTTTTGGTTACTGAATAAGCATTGTATGTAACAGACGGATCCACCTCCTTATTTTTTACAATGTCAGCGAAACCCATCCGGAAAGACTTTATAATACTGTTCTGGTCAAAATAGAAATATTGAACAGAAGGCGTCTTATTGTATAAGACCTGCTCCGTTAAGATTTTGTCTGTTTCATCCATCTGTTTTGCTGTCTGAGGGTGGAAGGAACTAATGCTTTAATGAGTGTTCACTTTTTCCCGGAAGAAACGTGATGGCTTACATCAGGCATGGCCAATCATAATTCAGATGTAGCTTAATAGGATTTATTAAAGTAGGGCATTTTTCTGCTTGCCTGCCTCATCAGCGCATCAACAAGTTTTGCAGGGGTTCCCAGCGATGAGGACATTTTATGATCATAGTTCCAGATCATCTTGTTTGTGCCATTATCATGAATTGAAAGAGAAACTGTTGCTTCATTTGTGGGGCCCCACATTCCGACAAGTACTCCCATGGCTATCGCAGCGCCCTCAGACATGGGTTTGGTGAGTGAGTAGTTTGAAGTCATTAAACTGTCGACACCTAAGATCTGGCACATTTCCGCCGGAGTCAGGGTTTTCCCTTCATTTATCCCTGCCTTATTCAGAAGGGCAATTGTTGTCTCCACATCCTGTATATCCACTGTTACAGAGCCCTGCATTTTTCTTTTTAACATCCAACCGTACATTTCCCGCTGGAAATTAACTGATTCTGTTTTCTGTTGTTCAATTATTGCATTTCCGTCAAGGTTTTTTCTTGCCGCTATTGAAACCCTGGGTGGAGCAATAGCGATTATCCTCTGGTTTTGAGCCAACGCCCGGGAATCAGGGGTATAGAATATCTTAGCACAGCCCTGAAGCAGCAGAGCTAATCCGGTCAAAAGAACTAAGGTTTTTTTCATTGCAGTGAATTTTAAGAGTTATTTTAAATGACTAAAAAAATACGGTTGGAACATATAATATGAAATCTCACTTACTTCGGTCATCCGGAGAGTGTAACTATTCGGTCTTTACCGTGTGACCATGTCCGGTGCTTTCAAGTAAAGGTGATTGTCTGAATCCCCAGGCTAAGGCATAGACAGTAATTGAAAGCTCCCAGGCTATTTCGAGAATTGTGAGTGCAAATAATCCGGGGCTCATCGGTTTAAGGACATCAAACAGAACCAGTACTCCACCAAGGAAAGCGAGCGGCCCGCCAATGAGTCCAAGGAGAGCCATTCGTCGCGGGACGAGTTCCGACCTGTACATCAGGTAACCAAGAAGCATCCCGTTACCGAATCCGGAACAAAACTGTGGCCCGAGCAGGAAGGTCCAGTCATGGAAAGCCAGAAGCCCCTTGCCTGCCATGGTGAGGGAAAGAGTGTCGCCGCCCGGTATGTAATTTACCCGCAACGTCACGATAGCCATGAGGCTGACGACGCCCGAGAGAATGAGCACCGACTCCACGATACGTGATGCGATATAGCCTAATGAGACGGTTTCAGTAACACGTTTGACTAAGGGAAAGATAACTATCGCAGTTGCGATATTACAAATCGCCAATAGTATCTCGAACAGGGCGCCCGTTGAGATACTTCTGTCGAACCCACCGCCCAGGATGTAATCAGGATCATGGAGAACATTATTGTAAAAGAAGAGAGCCGGAATAGAAAATATGAAAGTGCCTGCGAAGAAAAGACCAAAGATCAGCGAAGTTCTTCTTAGTGGTTTCATGATAATTGTTTTAGTTTATATCACGTACATCCGAACTATGGCAGTTTTGACCCTTGATTGTTTAGATTGATAACATATCAGCCTGAAATTTGTTCAAGCCACGTTGAATATATATACCTGAGTTTCCTGTGTTGTATATTTTATTTTCTCCGGTATTATCAGTATTCAAAGGAAACAATATGTGCCAGGCCCCTTCTGCACACTATTGTGTCTGTTATTTCTTTTCTTGTTTTTTTGCTGACCAATTCCCAATGAATTAATGTTAATTTATCTGCAAAAACTTTTGTTTTAACAGTTGAAGTGATGTTCTCTCCAATCCATCTTAATCCGAAAAAATTCAAGTGGGCAAAGGAGTTGTCAGTTATACCGGGGTTATTGACTTTAAAAGGATATAGTGTATTGAAATCGACATTATTTGATTCCCATTTCAGATATAAAGTGTCACAGGAAGCCGATTTATTGATTTTCCGGATATTGATTGTAAGGTCAGCTAATTTATTTAAAGAAAAGAACAGATACTTTGAGCTTTTTTTAAGCTGAAATAGACTCAGTTTATTTACCACAGATGCATAATCTGAGTCGCCTACAATACAGAAATTGTAGTACCGGACATCTTCGATTTTTCTCAATTTGTATTTGAAAGTTCCTGAACTGTCGGTTGAGAATTGACCGGCATCAACAGGAATTTCTGTTTCATCGCCGGGAAATAATCCCTGAATTATAATTTCCCTGCCGGGAATTTTAGCCAGTGTGGCTTCATCGAATATTTTCCCTTCCAGTTTAAGGTTCCCTTCCGTTTTATTACAGCTTAATAAAATAATTCCGATGCCCGATAATATGTAAACCAGGAGCTTCATTGCAGCATAATATACTGAAATTAATGTTGAAATCCTAAAATAAAAGCTTAGTTACTTGAGCTTTATAGAAGCTACTTTTTGTAAACATCTTAAGACCGCAATCCCTGATACCAGGGAACACTATAGATTCCAGCAGAATAGCAGAAAAAGGATAAACACATAGATGGCAATATGCAGACAGTTGCGATTAACATGTTGAACCGGAGGAGCAGTAAGAAGTTTCCAGGCATGCTTATTTTATTAAAAGGCAGGTTGCCCAAAGTCAGGTCTGTCAGTATCAGTTGTTTTTTCACTTCTTTTTTTAATTCCTTTCATGCATCTTGACATCATGACAATGTCACCGATATCATAAATGAGAAAATATAGTATCCAGATACTCTTCCAGTTATATTTGGTTCTCAGCACTGTATTCAGACGGGTTTGATCCGGATTCAAAGGCGATAGGTGCCAGGTCCAAGTAGCCATTCCTTTATCATCAATCCAGAGGATGTATTTATTTTCGACGAATTCCTTTACCCACATACCGTTCTTCTGATCGGGGGTAAAAGGAATAAATTGTCCGACTGATATATTCTGAAATTCCGGAATGATTACTTCAGAACTCTTTTTGCCTGCATTATCCATCCAGTCAATGCTGTACCAGCCTGCTCTCCGGGAACCTATCTGAATAATCCATTTCCAGATATCTGCAGGTTTAGCGTTAATTGTTAACCCTCTGATCGCATGAAAATCAGGATTCTTAACAATACTATCACCAGGATAGTCCATTTTCAATTCCTTGTCACTGGCGCCCCATTTCAGCTGCCATGGGCGAATAATGATCAAATAAACGCCGACTAAAATAATAATAGCCAGAAGAACAATCAGTGCAGCCATTGTGAACATTATTAATAAGGTTAATAATTGAAATTACTGTTATTAAAATACAGATATCGTCTGTTGTAGATGTAATAAGGACATGAGTTAAAAGCAAGAAGGCCTCGGAGCCTGTTTTCTATTTTACACCTAGCAGCATTGTCATCGGCAGGACGTAAATCAGAACCTGCAGGATTGCAAGCCAGGGCAGGAGTGAAGGTCTTTTATAAATTGCAATTCCATAGACCAACGAAAAGAGCATGTACATGAGACCTCCCATGTAAGGCTTTCGGACCTTTCTTTCTTAATTTATAGATCATGAAGCCGGAGGTCTGCTCAATAAACTCATTCTTTGAATAGTCCCCGTAAATAGCGGAAAGCTCCATGCCAAGTGGATTTATTAATTGTCTGAATAGCGAATCAGAAACAGGTTTAAAGTTTATTTCCAGGGTCCGTTTTTCTGTCAGCGTGCCTGAAGCATCATATATTTCGTAAAACTGGAATCCTGATACTATTCCGGTATCAGGATTGAATTTGTTTGAAGAGGAAACCGTCATTTTTCTATCTTCATCCAATTTGAATTCTCCAAGTTTTCTTGTTATTCCGTCAGCAGTCTTAAGCCTTGTTACGGGGTTTTGAAGAGTGCAGATAAAAACTCCGTCGGGTTTAAGATGTTCTGAAATCCGTTCCAGTGCCTTAAACTGGAGATCGGTTGACAGGATTTCGGATAAAGAGTGAAATGGGAGAATGATCATGCCGAATTTCTTGTTAAGGTCAAGGGCGGTAACATCCATCTGAATGATGTTGACAGGATAATTTTTCCCCTGGATTTTATTTCTGAAGACCTCAAGCATTTTTCCGGAGTAGTCGACACAGCAGAGTTTTCGTCCTGATTCCAGTAGGGGAACAGATACCCTTCCTGTGCCGCACATCAGTTCAAGGATCTCATCGTCAAATTGTGAAGCCTCTCCGATAAAGAAGGGGATATCAGTATTTACTGTCACATAGCTGTCATAAAGGTCAGCTACAAGGTCGAAATTGATAGTGTTGTTCATGGTAATGTGTGTGATGAATGAAGCCTGAACGACCGAGTCATGCTGTCACAGGGAGTCTGTTGTAATTTCACCCATTATCTGATCACTGGTTTTTACTTCGATTTTATGCATTGCAGGTGCCAGATTTTCCCATACTATATTGTGATGCCTGATTATTGTTTCAGCTGAAATAAAAGACCTGCCAAATGTGGTATGTGCGTCTCTGGCGACTATCACTTTATAATCTTTGTTCAATGCCGATCGGATAGTTGTATCTACACAGAAATCTGATGCATATCCGGTTATTACGAGCGTATCAATCTCATTGCTGTCAAGGAATGATTTCAGTTCCGAGTGATAAAAAGCATCATTGACAGTTTTACTTAAAACTATATCACCCTTCTCCATTTTTAGTGAAGAAATTATTTGCCAGTCATGTGATTCAGGTATATATTGACTTTGTTTTGTGCCATCATGCCTGATAAAAATGACCTTGTTACGGGTATCTCTGAAAGATTGGGATAGTTGGTTAATCTTCATGATCACCTCTTCTTTGTTAAAAACAGGTCTTTCAGCCGGGAAGCTTCCATTTTGCATATCGACTATTAAAAGCGCTTTCATTTCCTTTTACAATTAATTCCAGCTATTTATGAAATACTCAGGTTCCCTGCGTTCGATAAACTTTGTACATCGAATTGCCGCATCTCTCACCATTCCGGGTTTCATTGATCTGGCGTTTTGAGGACAGTTTTTAATGCAGGCACAGCAAAGAGTACATTTATCTATGGCTATTATTGAGCTGTCAGCCTTGTTAATAGCACCAACTGGACAACCTTCGGCACAAATACCACATTGAATACAGTGTTTGTCAACTGCAATAAAGTCGACATGCCAGAGATCAGTAACTCCCCGGTAGGGTTTGCTTCCGGGAATTTGTAATTCTCCCCGCTGACTTGCAGATGAAACCATATTCATAAGGTTACTGATTTCTTGCCCGAATTTTTCAGCGTACAGCAGGTCGTTTGAATCAGGTCGTCCCACTGAACTTGGAAGTTCTGTGCTTGAAAAGGAATGTTCTCCGATAAATGCCGCACCGGCAACGGGCTTACACCCGCGTTCGGTCAGAATATCTTTCAGTTCCAATAATGCGTCTTCGTAAGCCCGGTTTCCGTATACAACAACACATACTGCTGGTGTATTCCGGGCTTTGATTGAATGTAGCCAGTCAGAAAGAACACCGGGGACCCTGCCCATGTAAACCGGCACTGCCATAATAAGCAGTTCATTGTCAAGAGTTTGTAAAACCTCTTTACGGGTCAATGGTCTGGTAATATCAATAAGTTCAACATTATCGGCTTTCAGCCCCCGGGCTATGCTTTCAATAACCTTTCTGGTTGTTCCGGTAGGTGAAAAACAAACCAGCTTTACATTTTGAATGTTCATTTGAAGTCCTCCCCTGATTTATTTTACCACCTTTCAACCTGCTCAAAAAATGTAACGCTTGGTCCTTTCTGGTCGATCAGGGGAGCGATCTCGCCAAAAAGCCTGCTGGCACGCAGTTTTTCGCCAATTGCTTTGAACTTTTCCATGTTCTCGATGTGATAAACAAAATACCAGGTATTCCCATCGATTGCTTTTACAAGCTCTGCATCGATAAAACCGTCCTGATTTTTCAGAAACGAGTTTATGACATTGGCTTTGTCCAGTAATTGTTCGCTTGTTGTTGTTTGTAATGCTTCGATCTTTACAAACTCTGTGATAACTGTTGTCTTCATAACTTATGGGTTTAAAAATTATGCAGACAAAGTTATCCGGCTATACTATGGGAAAATAGTACAGGAACGACAACTAGACCATTTTCCCAATCTGTAATATTGAATTATTCTTTTTGACGAACATCCTGGGAGTATATCCTGTAAATCGTTTGAACTCTCTTATAAAATGCATCTGATCATAGTATTCGTTGTCATAAGCCAGGTCGGAGAATTTGGAAAATTTTGTGTTAAGCAGTTGGTTTACGCTGATATGAAACCTGTTGAGTGCATTGTAAGTAATAGCGGGCAGACCAACATATTTAACATAAAAACGTTCAAGCTGGCGTATGCTTATATTGTTTTTCTCGCAAAACTCATTAAGCTGAAGGGACTTCTCCTGTTTTAATGCATTAAATATCGAATGAAAGCTGTCAGGCACAACATAAGAATCGTCAAGCAGTGATAACAGCTCACTTTCAAGAATTGCCAGCCTGTTTTTTGTATCAGAAGCTTCTTTAAGCCGTTCACTAATTTTTTTTGCTGCCTTGAATCCAATTTCATCAGCGCCCACTATCAGGTTTTTGTATTCAGATACAGGGGTTTTAAGAAATGGATAGACTCCGTATTCTTTAAAACATATACCCAGGATATTGACATTTCCGTCTAATTTCAGATGAGAATTGGTAAAACTGGTTTGCAAGCCCAGGAAATAGACATCTTCAAGCCGGTTTTCCTGGTTATTAAGGGAAACATAGTGAGGTGTATCGCTCAGATTGATCCTCAGATTGATATTTCTCTGAGGTATTAATCTGTGGTTAAGCTGAGCATTATCAATACGAAGCATCCAGAAAAACCTGATATAATTTTTCAGCACAGCGTTTTGAACCTGGTATCTGGTTATTTGATTCTGCATCAGACTTTGATTTTCACGTTGCGTTTGTAAATTTATTGTAAAAATCAGAAAAGTACTTTTTTTCCAGCCTGTTCAGGGCTGTTTTGGGATCTTTTTCAATTATCAAATCCCATTAACTGGCGGATTTTGTCAGCATTATTCTTTGTTGTTAAATGCTCCAATAATAAAAAGGCAACATCTATCGCTGTTGAAGGATTCCATGAAGTAATAATATTGTCATCCATTACTATTGGCTGATGAATTACATTAACGCCAAATCCTTTTAATGCTTCTCTTCTTACAGGGCTATTATAAACTGTCCCTTTTTTATCTTTTAGGATGCCGCTCTTTCCGACTGGCAAAGCTCCGACACAAACTGATGCAATAATCTTATTATCTGAACTAAAGGCCCTGATCAGATTTAAGAATTTTTCATTATAAGCATCATTGTAAAATCCATAAATCTCAAATCCGCCTGGAATTGCCAACGCATCAAATAAATTAATGTCAATTTCATCAATAAGGTAATCCACGACGAACCTTTGATTAAATGAACTTTTAATTTCTTTTCTTAATCCGCATGTAAATAATACTGTTGAGTTATCACCTTCTGCAAGATTCCATCCAATAACATCAATGAAGACACTTGCTTCGATGGTCTCAAATCCGTCTGCTAACAGCAACAATACTTTTTTCATTTTTATTCAAATAATAATCAATACATAAATTGGCTTTCCAGGTCGTAACCGGAGCTAGTCTGCTAGTCTGATAATTCATTTAAACATGTTGTGCTCCCTGCTCCTGTGGAAATTTCATTTGCTACGTTCCGAGCCTTATTTTTTTCTTGTTCTTATTAATATTCTCTCCACCGATTCCTGATGTATGATAATTATGGTCCAACACAACTTTCCTGATAGTATTAAAGTATCTTTTCAGAGAAAAGTTATCATGTGAAGAATCGTCATTGACCTGTAAGGCAAAAGCAATATTATAATCCGGCAGATACTGAACATAGGTTATGTAACCCGGGACGAATCCGGTATGACCGTACCAGGTGACTGAATCCGTTCTGGCAATGAAACTCCCCAGTCCGTAACCGGCATCTTCAAACAACGTTGTTTTGTAAGGCGCAGGGGTCAGCATCAGCTTTTTTGTTTCCGGTTTAAGGACACTTCCTCCATACAACTGACAAGCCCACAAAGTAAGGTCGGAAACTGTTGACACAAGACCACCGCCAGTCCACTCCAGTTGAGGATTAAAGGCATACCTGTTATCATTTAGTACCTTATGGGGAAGTTGGAATTCCTCAGTTAGATTTGTATAACCCGGAATTAAACCCTGGATTGATCTCCTGTCTGAGTGGAATGTGTTATTAAGGTTGCACGGAACCAGGATCAGATCATCGAGCACCTCGTAGTATGACCTTCCGGTTACTTTTTCTATGATTAAACCCAGGATCAGGTAATGCGAGTCAGCATACGACCATCCTTCACCGGGAGGGTTGGTGGAAGGCTCATTAATGATATAGGATAGTCTTTCTTCAACGCTCCACTCTTTATCCGGATTTTCCTTAATTGCCTCCCATAGTTCTTCCCTGTAAACATACTCGGGGATACCGGCGGTGTGATTCAGAAGCATCTCAACCGTTATATCAGGTGCATTCCGGAAACGGAGAAACCAGTCCGTATCCTGCAGAATGGAGATGACTTTTTCCTTAAGATCGATGAGCCCCTGTTCGTATAGTTTAAGAATAACAGCAGCGACATATGTTTTCCCGACACTGCCTGAAAACATGATGTCGTCAGGCTTCATCGGGATTTTCTTTTCAACATCTGCCAGCCCTGAAGCAAGGGAAATATTTGTCCCGTCACAGAACCTGACCGAAAGAGTAGCGCCCGGTATTATGCGATTGCCCGTGAGTGAATCCAATCTGGCTTGCAGCAACATGGTGGTTTCCTCAAGTGGGTTGTTTATAATCTGCTTATTGCCTGACAAACATGCAGATACCAATACTGATGTTACCAGGACCAGGAGATAGATAAGATTCTTCATTTCATCAGGAATTTCATTGTTTGTGTTTTGCCAGGGCTTATATTAATTTTCATGATGCAGCTGTCCCATATATAAAGTTGAAAAGTTTATTCACCTCTCATGTCTCATGTCTTTTTCTCTTTTGCCACGGATGCACGAATTAAAGACGGATATCTCCATTACCTATTCTCCCCATCTCCCCCTCAACCACTCAACCCTTCAACTTTTCAACTTTTTATTTCGCCACGGATGCACGAATTAAAGACGGATTACTCTGATCATGTCTAACATTGACTACTCACCTTTCATCTCTCACGTCTTTTTCTCTTTTGCCACGGATTGTGGCAATAATTTACATATTATAAAATAGGTTCATTTAAAGCCTTGTAGCGTTTTCCCCAGAATTTGTATTTAGTCAGGGAAGTGTAAACAATTAAACGTTCGAAAAATCTGAAACGGATCAGATAATGAACTATGAAATGGAAAATTCCAAGAAACAACAGGAACAAGGCAGTTTCCAGAATAAATCTGATGAAGCCATCCGGAATGACAAACAGCAAATTATTGAAATAATAAAAGAACAAACCTGTCAGAACCGATGAAAACAAACAATATGAGATAATAAACCCGTGAGCTGTTTCAATACTTTTTTGGGGACAGTTGCTCATGCAGCGCATACAACTTTCGCATTTGAATGTCCAGAAAGGTCTGTTGTCAATTTTTATAATTGCTTTGACAGGGCAGTTGTTTACACATATATCACAATCGTTACAATCCCTGGATGCGTAAAAGGTTTTTGCAAAAAAGAAGCGGCCAGCCAGATAATAAAGGATTGATATAGGTGCAATTATGAGATCAATTATAAATTCAGGTAAAGAAATATATACCCTTTTCCCCGACAATACAGCCTCTCCGAAATCAATAACTTTTGCCTTATGCCTTTTATGAAGATTTATGACAGTCCTTTCATTCAGTCCGGGATGAATGGAAATCCAGTTTGACGGCAAATCCACCGGCTTGATCCCTGCAATTGAATATCCTTTGATCTTTAATATTAATGATGAAAACAAAAAAGCAGCGCCTGAAAGTCCCGGAAGGTTAAAATTCCCGATTAACATACCGGCTCTTGTATCCATCAATACTACCCGGTTACTTCCTTTCGGAAAACGGGTAATAAATTTAAGCATTACGGGAGGATAATTAAATCCGTGTACCGGCGAAACAAAAACAATAAGCGTATCAGCAGGCTCTGATATTATCTGGTCACGGTCAATGGCTGCAATATTATTTATAGAACATTCTGCTTTGTTTTTTACTGCTGCCAGAGACATCCAAGTGGCAACATTTTTTGAATTGCCCGTACCGGAGAAATAGTAAATCTTAAGTTTCTGATATGCCATTTGCATTTTTACCAAATGTAGTCAATCAGGTATTTCCTGTTTTATCCAGACCTGCCAGAAGTTCTGATTTTCAAAAAGGATTTACCAGATAAATGGAATTATCCTGTATCTGACTTCTTTGCAATAATCAGAATAACCAGGTAATTCTTTTTGTAACGTTAGGTCTTCAAAATATGTTCTTACAAAGATTATTATAACCATAATGAAAACCGGTATGAAACTTAATGCTGATCCAAATGCCAAAGGCAATGGAAATGAGCCAAAAAGCATCCCGACATATCCGGGATGCCTGACAATTTTATAAGGGCCTGATTTTATTACTTCATGTTTCCTGTCATCCTGTATTCTTACTGTCCCTTCAAAAAAAGGATTGTGAAGCATTGGCCAGAGTGAAAATGCAGCTGAAAGAATGTAAAACAGTATTGCCAGAAACAGGTAAGGAAAGGAGATATAGCAAAGGCTGAATCTGACATCCAGTCCGGCAACCAGAGGAGTCAGTATAATTGCAAATATAAAATAGGTCAATATCAGATACTTATCAGGTTTTTTAGTCCCCTCCTGGATTTTTCCTCTTGCATTTAAGAGTTCCGGTGATTTCTTTAACAGGATAGTACTAAAAATCAGGCTCCCGCATAAATATACGGCAATATAAATCCAGGCCCTTGGATAATTAAGCTTTCCTGACGACAGAAAGAATACCAATCCAGTTACAATAATCCAATTGACAGGTGCAATAAATGCCCTTATTCCCGTCTTTGTGAGTTTTGTCATAATTATCTGTTTTTGAATAATATTTTTAATTGAGCAGATATGTTGATTTCTGCCAGCAGACACCGGTCATCAGCTTTTATTTGGCGGCAAGATTGAAAACTGACTCACTTCTCACCTAATACCAACTTCCTTCAAAATCATGCTTCCGCCCTGTCAGTCCCAATCGCGAAACCCCGGCAGCACCATCCAAGCCCTTTTATGCCCTGTCTGACTTTCAATTAGTAAAAAGAAAGCCCAAGTTAAACAAACTGGTTAAATGAGTCAAGATATGTTTAAAAACATTTACGCCTTAGATATTGACTATCAATGGCATACATGACATGTTCCATATAGGTGCATACTTGCATTTATTGAAATATTTTTGTGATTTCCAGGTTGTTGTTCAGCTCTGCTTTTATCCTTTGAATTCATTTTTTATTATAGTTTCCTGGAGTAACAGGTTAAATTCATTTGGATTTTCAATCATAGGGAAATGACATGTCCCTTTAATCTGTATTATTTCACAACCGGAAGCGGCATACTTTTTAACCAGCTCTTCATTTGTCGGATAATAGTCAACATTGATGAGATACATTTTGTGCTTTAATTGCTTCATTAAATCACGTTCTCTTCCATAATACGAGAACGCATCTGAAATCAGACTAAATCCGATACTTTTATCCATATTCCGGTAGTCTGATACGACTCTGCCGGATATTGCTTTATCTGTCAAATCAGTCAACAGTACCAGTTTTGCATAGTTTTCAGATGTATTTGCAAAATCGGTTTTTAACATTTCCAAAATATAGGCAGACTGGCTTTGGAACTCTTTGGGCATTTCAGTTCCGGCATTTTTAAAATTATCAACAGCAATAAAGCCGATGACGGAATCAGGAAATTCTGCAGCTACCTCCAGAATGACATCCCCACCCATTGAATGCCCGATCAGTATTACATTTTTTAAATTCAATTTTTTTATCAGGTAACAAACATCTTTGCCATATTCCTGTATTGTCCAGTTCGCCCTGTTTTTACCTGAAGCTCCATGCCCCGGTAAATCAATTGTAACCACATGATACCGATGCATAAAGAAATCAACCTGAGAAGACCAGTAATTCATGTCAATAAACGCCCCATGAACAAACAGCAGCGTTGTATCTCCATTCCCTGATTCTTTATATGCAATTTTTACATTTTCCCTTTCAATATATGTCATCTCTTTTTGTGTATTTATCCTGTTTTTAAGAACAAATTATTTCATAAACGAAATTAAGCTATTTTTCCTCGTCCTCAATTCATCATTTTCAGAAACCGGGTTTGTTCCGGTATGTTTGCGGCTATAAGGGAATTAAATTGTGAGCGGCTGGGTGTATCCGGGTAAAGTCCGTAGCCGGGATAATCAGGAAGGAAGGGATAAATTTAGATACCGCAACGAGCTTTTAAAGGCTGCCGTTCACATTAGCACATGTAATGGTATTTAACAAGCCATTGCCGGATTAGCGTATTCTCTCATTCAATCCTGGATATCTCATTCCGCCAATGTTCCAGTTGCTTTAAATCTGCCGGAAGAATTTTTGAAATTTCTCCTGACGGAGGAACAATTACTTTTGAACCTTTTTCCACAATAACAGTATCTGTTCCTGATATGGGTGCAACTATTATGCTCCCGTCGAAAACATTTATTTCGCTTCCGGTACTATCATTATGATCAATAGTAAACATAGTTCCTCTTACTGCAACAACAGCCGCAGGTGTACGAACCTGAATCCTTTTTTTGAATTGCAAAAATAAGCTTCGAGCATCCCTATATACATTCTCAGCCAAAGTTTCTCCAGCAGCAAAATATCTTCCTTTCTTCAGTGAAGGTATATTATTTCCGGATTCATTCTTAACAATTTCCATTTCTGTATTTCCCCCAAGGATAATATCTTTTCCCCCGTTTTCGAAATCATAATGGAGCCTGACTAATCCCATGGTGCCCGTTCTTATTACATCACCGACCTGAAGGTTAACTCCTTCTATGTCTTTTGAATATGCTATTATCTTCCCGTTTCTTCTTATCTCAACAACACCATTATAGGATGTGATTTTACAGTTGAAATTCACTTTTTTGAATTTACCCGGAGAATAATCGTCAATAGATTTCATCCCTGATGATTTCCCATCATCAAGCTTTTTAAATGATGACATCATTTTATTATGATTTGCTTCCTTTATCGAGTCATTAATCCGCTTCTTTTCTGCTGCAATAATTTCATCCCTGACTTTATCAGTTTCCGGTTCTTCGCTTAACATATCATCAAGAAAAAAATTAATCGCATTTAATATGGAAATAGTATTATCTGACTGAGCTCCCGTGCTTTTTCCACTGCTTGCAGCCACGGGCTTTTTATAGTAAGGACAACCGGGTTTATGCGTTCCATAAGGCAACTCAACACCACAATATACGCAAACAGCCTTTTGGGCAACAACAGGTAAAGAGGATGCAATAAGGAAAACCAATAGCAAATTGGTTAGAATCACTGAAGTCTTTTTCATCGCTTTTAGTCTTTTATTAATAACTCCCATTCATAAATTTTATCCTGTGATGACCGGGCATCTGGTGCATCAGGGACAAGGAGAATATATTTTGTCATATTCACTATAGCTTTATAATAGTTTTTTACCTGAGCGTAAAGCAATGCGAGGTTGTAATAAGCCGGAGGATAAGATGTCTGATTAAGTTCAATCGCTTTCTCGTACAACTCTATTGCATCATCATACATCTTCTTCTCATTCACTGAATTTGCCTGGACAAATAACTTCCTTTGCTCTTCAGACATTTCAGGTTTGATAATCAGCTTTTTGTAATTCTCGGCAACAGGAATAAAAGAATCGAGTATGATTTTATCCCTTTGAAGGGTTATTTCTTTTTGAATGTCTTTGAGAACGTCACTCAGATTGGAAATACTATAACGCCCAGGGTTACGAGTATAAAAGGAAAAATCTCCGAATTCAATATATAATTTAAAATTAAGAGAAAAGTCCGCTTTTACGTGGTCGACGATGTCTAACTTATTATCAAGCAAATCTGAAAAGAAGAAGGCTGTGATTTTATTTTGAATTTTAAATTCAATCCTGTTATTATAAATATCAATTTCGTCAGGTTCGCCATCAAGTTGACGTTTTTCGTCAATAATTCTGATTCCATTTAGGTTGCGTTTGAGATCGTCTTTCAGTTTTTCGGTCTTTTCGCCTTCTGGTAGCATCAGATTTTTGTAGGAATTATTCATATCTGAATTATTGACCTGAGGAAAGCAGTATAAGTCTGAAAACAGAATAAAGAAAAACACAAGAACGAATGTTAATTGAGCTTTCATAAAAACATTAACTATAATTTCTGAATTTTAAAGGCGATTAATAGAAGCTTCACTGTAATTTAAATTGCTCTTTAAAGATAAAAATTTGTTTTTCAAAAATTGTAATTTGGTTGAACAAATTCTATGCTTATTTCCCCACGACAGAATTCCTTTTTATGATTTTTTATGTTTTAGCTATGAAGTTTTACAATCCTGATCAGAATTTGCTCTGATCATTTATTACAGTTTAAGTTGCGTCTGTTTTAGTCCATCGATTAACTTGCTGATTGTTAAGAAATTGCTCAAGACATCGTTTGTATATCGATTACACTTATTTATAATATACTCTTTCCGGAGTCCTATTAGTACACATCTTAAAACCGCGGAGCGGTTCTGACAAGGAAGCCACATAAGTGGCGATATGTTAATAACCTCCGGTGAAACCGGATGGGGGCAATTACCCCTGAATCATAAGCTCTGAAGGAGCGGAATTTATCTGTTGTTTTCATATAAGAATCTTGCATAATCTCTTTTATTTCCGAAATAACCCACTGACATTGTAAATTTTTTAATTTAAGGATTCTCATATTTTTACCAAATGTAATCGATCAGGTATTTTTCGTCCTATACAAACTTGCTAAAAGCTTTAATTTTTCCATAAAGATGGGTTTAACAGGAATCTCCCGATCATGATTATCCGGGAGAGACAGGTTGTCTGATAACTCATCAGGATTTTTCTTCGACATTTCTGGAATTAAAATTAAAACAATCCAGGCGGGAAACCCTGTAAGTTTTGAAGGATGCGGCTCAGCGATTCCGGGTGTCATATTGCAGGAACCAGTCATAAAGGTACTGTTCCGGATAAATGGTCCAGTGAATCCAATGGCCTACTTTTGGTTCAGAAGTAAATTTTAAATGCTTATTCTTTTTCTGTAGCTTTTTTACTATTCTTTCAGTCTCTTCATAAGGAACTGTCAGGTCCGCTTTACCGTGATATGCCCAGACAGGCATATCGTTTAATCTACCAACATTTTTATAAATATATTCATTGTGGCTTGTGAATCCGCTTATTGGCGCAATTGCAGCAAACCGTCCGGGATATTTTGTTGCAAGATACCAGGTCCCCGCCCCGCCAAGACTATAACCTGTTAAATAGATTCTGTTGGTATCAATCCGGTATTTTTCAGAAATTTCTTTAAAAAGAGGTTCGAACCAGTTATCGGTCTCCCATCTTAAGTTTAAAGGACATTGAGGGGATATTACAATAAACGGGAAATTACGCCCTCTATAAACCTGATCCGGGATGCCAGAAGAATATAACTTTTTTAAATCGGTTCCACGGTCTGAGCCACCATGAAGGTAAATTATCAATGGCCAGAGCTTTACTGAGTCAAGGTTATAATTATCAGGCAGATAGGTCAAATAATTGTAACTGACTGTTTTTTGATGTTTATTTTCGCCATGATTAAAGCTTAAATCATATTGTAATTTCCCGTTTTCTGCCCAATATCTTGTTTTTCCGTTTAGTTGTCCGTTTTTCCATTGTTCCTCAGCTTGCTTCTGTCCATTTAAGTACCATTCTGAACAAATACCGTTTCTTTTACCCTTCCTGAAATATCCATCGTACCTTATTTGCCCGTTATCATACCACTCCTGATAATGTCCTTCTTTGGTATTTGATCTGAAATTACACTGGTAATCCTCTTTGACAGATTTATCAAGGGAAC
This sequence comes from uncultured Rikenellaceae bacterium, assembly GCA_964633505.1. Taxonomy (GTDB): domain Bacteria; phylum Bacteroidota; class Bacteroidia; order Bacteroidales; family VadinHA17; genus LD21. The sequence continues at coordinate 242,753 of CAZWHC010000006.1, forward strand.
GATATTCAGCTTTCATTTGAATTTGCCCGTTCTTATAGAAATCTCTGACATCATATATCTTATTCTTACTATTGAAGGAAACTATTCTTTTATAGACAATTGTATCGCCCCTTGATAATGCATAATGCAGAAAAATTGTATCTGAATTCTGGCAGAAAGCAGAATTCCAAATAAATGTAAACAGGCAGATAGCTATACTGAATTTCATATTGTCTGGTTATAATCTTGTTAACTCACTACTCACTACTCACATCTTATTTTCGCCACGGATGCACGAATTAAAGACGGATCACCCCATCACCCCATCTTCCCTTCAACCTTTCAACCCTTCAACTTTTCAACTTTTTATTTCGCCACGGATGCACGAATTAAAGACGGATCACCCCATCACCCCATCTTCCCTTCAACCTTTCAACCCTTCAACTTTTCAACTTTTTATTTAGCCACGGATGCACGAATTAAAGACGGATAACTCTTATCATGTCTCACGTCTCACCTTTCACCTTTCACCTTTCACCTCTCACGGATATTAAAACCAGACGCTCAGCTTTCGATAAGTGTGTATAAGCCGACCCAGCAACCAGCTTGCTGAGAGGGAGACTATAAATACTATGGAAAATTTCAGAATGGCCGACATTGTAGATTGCAGCAACAGGTATTGACTCCAGATTATGAACACATAGTGAATCAGATAAATAAAAAAGGAATTTGATGCCAGGGAATTCCAGAATTTGTTTGTGAAATCTGCCAGAGCCCTGAAAAGAGTCAGATAGGCAATGCAGCCTGTTATGCAGGTGGCAACATACAATGAACAATATATTATCTGTGCAGTTGCGTCACCGATCGTATTCGATTCAACAAGCTTTTGTAAGGGATTACCCAGGGAAGGATTATCAATTGACACCAGCAATGCAAATAAAAACAGGCACAGCATAATCCACAAAGGCCATTTCCGCATGAGAGTGAATGTATCCGGGAAAAGTCCTTTTTCGGGGGGAATATTGCCAAAGACTACCCCTGCAAGGAAAAAACCAAAATACATGAAAAAGGTGCTTATCTGAAAATCAAAGGGTCCTATCCCTGTCCATTGGTAAGGTCCGAAAATCAGTCGCATGGGTACATACAAAATCCATGTAAACGCAAACCAGGCAAGGAACAACAGAAACGGTTTGTCTTTAAAGAAAACAAAGGTCCGGCTAAGCCTGTCCAGCCTGGTTTTTGTGTATCTGTATATCCATACAAAGACCATGTTGAACAGAAAAAGCACCCAGATAAACCATGGAGGACCAACCGGCCAGTACTCAGTGGTAAAATAATCGATCAGATAGTTCTTAATACTGTAATCTTCGTGTGCCACCAGGAAGGAAGGGTAGTGGGCAACCGGCATAAGTACTGTTACACCGACTGCAAAAGGGATAAACAGCCGGTTGAACCTGTCGCGCAGAAATGTCCGGGGCCTTTTCTTCCGGAGGCTGTTCATAACAAATAAGCCACTGATAAAGAACATCAGGGCCATTAAAAAGATATCGTTGAAATAGATGAACCGGTCCATTCCGATCCATCGCTGGGCATCGACCATCGGATGCGATGAAAAAATGTAGGCAGCTTTGTCGAACCTGGCAAATGTCGGGTATGCCAGTGCGGCGTGGTGTGCCACTACCAGAAGAATAACAAACGATCGCAGGTTGTCGATCCAGAATGACCTGTTTTTCATGTTGGATCCCTTTTTGTCAGGTTTAGATTTATTAATTAAGTTTTGGGCATTATTTAATTACAGAGAAGCTTTCTAAAGGTGTCGTAAGAATTGCCTGTCCTGACGGGTAATATTGATATTGAAGAACTTTGCCGGAATACAGGTCTTTTATTTTTCGTCCGATAGGATGATCGCCAAATTGCAGCCTGACATCTGATTGTTTTTTTGAAACCCCTGCCATGGTTTCACTGAAATTAAATTCTGATCGTAAGAGCTGATCATTTTTCCGGGTAACTGAATATACCCGTTGCCTGGGAAATGGCTTAACAGGAATATCCCTGCCCGACAGGGTCAATATGTTCTGACCCTCCGAATCAGCTTTGCATTTGATCCAGTTGTTTTCTTCTTCGAAAGTTATGTCGGCAATAAATTCAGGATAGTTGGCCATTTCGATCCCGGAATCACGAGAGCGCTCTGTTGTGACAGCGAGGTGCAGTGTATAGATGAGGGGTACTTCCGGAACTTTGTGTAAGATACCGGTAAAAAGAGGTGACTGTTTATCAAGTACAAACGGAATCCCTATGGATACCTGATTGTATGGTCCAACATCTGAATCCTTGTATTGAGTTGCCGTTATAGTGAACATGCTATGCCAGGGTGTAAGACGAAACGGGTTCATTCTTTTTGAAGGAAGAATGTCTCTGATCCTGTCAAGAGGGGAGAGGAGAAAAAGACTGAGGTATGTAACATCCCTGTAAAATATTGGATATTTGGTTATATTGGACCCAGACATTACCTCAATCTGATAAATGTCTTTAAAGAAATCTGCACTATTCATTAAGACCTCCCTTTTAATTTGTGAGCAGCAGTTTATCTGATATTTTCGAAAGTTGGTGTTTATAATACATTCTAAAGTTAATTGGTTTCTTTCCAAAAAGCATTAAAAAGAACCAGGAGAGGCCAGAAATCTCTAAAATGAGAAACAGGCATCACAAGCTATTCTCTCAACATTTCTTGTGTTATAATTTTAACAATTCGCCAGCGAAATCTTTACCTATTCGTTCAATCTTTTCAGATTTTGCAACGAGCGATCTATAATTTTGATCCATTGAGGAATAATGAATTTCTTGTCAAGGAAATCGCCGCCCATATAAAAAGGTAATTTGTATTTCTGGATATATGTAAACTCAGTAAGCCCGTCTACCTCTTTAAATAACCACTGAATCTGGGCATCCAGACCTTTGAATGATTTGCCAATCCAGCCCTCATTTTTTTTGAATTGCTGGAACTCGGTACCTACTGTCATTTTAAGTCCCATAAGTTGGACTTTATAAAGAAATCTCGCACCGTTATCATTTGTTATTTCAGTTATAGGCCTGATATCTGAGATTCCTTCAAAGAAATCAGGCCATCTCAAATAATTGGAAGCAAATTCAAATACTTTGCTTACTGGTGCATTAATCAGGATGCTTTGCTTAATTTCTGTCATGGTAGTATTTTTAAGATATTACATTACCTTTTGGTCGTATGGGAGTCGCACTTAACAGGAGCCTCCTTACAAGTCTACAGGGGAGGAGTATTCTTTAACGCCATTAACCCGGGACGATTGCTCACGCGGTGCGAGACAGGCTTTCATGGCGCCGGCCGTATCAGCAAGCGTAATTTATCTGGTAATGACTTTATTGCTTCTTAAGTGAATAGTTATTGTCAGAATTATTCTTTTCTACAAAATATCCTTTGGCAAGGTCAATTGTCCAGCCATTACCAACAACCCTTTCTGTATTTATCGAGGTTGGTTCACTGACAGTTATTTTATCCCAGTTTGTACCGAGCAGAGCCCCATCCGATACTGTAAGGATTCCCCAATTATCAGATACCCTTAATGTCGGGTAAACAGTACCATATCCATCAACAGGCATAATGTTCCTTGGATTAAACGAAATACTCATTTTTTCAAACCTTATCTCCAGATGGGGTTGTTCAATAAATTTTATTTTATATTCAGCTATAAGTTGTTTAATCTTTTCCTCCCGTTTAGTTTCGACAGAATCTATTTTCGATAATCCATATTGATTCAGACTCTCCACTTCTAAATTTTCGGGAATCTGTAGTTTGAAGGATTTAATGAAGAAATCAGTCAGATTGGTATTACTGTCTGTTTGCCTGTTCCAATATTTATCAGATTTGCTTAAAATAATTCCATAAAGCGGTATAGTTAAATATGCAAAAGACCTGACGAACGTCGGATAATTCTGAAACCCGATTATTTGATTTTTAAAATAATCTTCCATTTGTTTGTTATCACGCCCGCTCATAAAAATACCGGTATATGTTGCAAGTCCCTCATTAAGTTCAAGAGAGTTTTCATTTGCTTTTGCATTCTGATAAACAGAGTATCGATGATTTCTAAAATACAAAGCGTTGGTTAAATGCCGATTGACCTCTGAGATGGATTTTGCAACCAAAGCCTGCCGTAAGGCTTCTATTTCCAATCTGAGATACACCCTTCCTTCTTTTTGATCCAGATGGTTATTGGCGGTATTATTCATTTTAAAACCAAGTACAGTCTGGGAACGATGGAATAGCTCGTGTGACAGCAGGTCGAGTCGCTCCTGTTTATTTTCAGGAAGTGGAAGCATTATCATTGCCCATGATAAGCCACCCCAGTTTATGGCCGTATTTGCTATGTTAATATTATTGGGTAAGATGCCCGAATAAATTTCACCATCCTGTGTTAATATTCCTGTTGAATCAGGGAAATTTGAACAGACTATCCTTGTTTCCGGATTCACAAGAAGAATCGGGCCGTATAAATCTATATTCCATAAATCTTTATAACTGTCTGTATTTGCTTTAATTTCCTTAAAGAATGTACTGATCGTTGTTGGGCTTATTTTGTCCTGGCCAAGGGATAAACCAGTGGAGGCTAAGATCAGAATCAATACATGAATAATTTTTGTTACTTCTTTCATCAATTAGTTTTATGGGTTACTCAATACAAAATTAGTATCCTGTTTCACGAGCACAGTTAAAGACAGGTTAAAATTCAGACAGGGAAAAGTTAAATCCCGTGTGAGATTAAATTTTTGCAGTTTTTGCTTCCGTCTTCGGTCTCCGGTCTCCGGTCTTCAATCATTCTTTGACCCTGGCCTCCAACACATATATCCATGGATAGCCTGGTCACATTGCGTTACAGGGGCCTGGCATTCTTTTCATTGCCCTGACATATGCCGTGGTGTCGATGCATACATTTACAGGAAGAAGTTTTTCAAAATTCAGGTAGAACCAGATTGCATCCGAGGCCAACAGAATTTTGTTTTATTCTTTCTTAAAGTTTATCGTATAGTTATTCTCATTTCCAAAGAGCTTATCAAATACAAATCCTGAATCAGCTAATAGTTCTTTAACCTCAGCGATTGTCAGTTTATCGGGATCACCCCTGAGTTCGGAGATTGATAGTATTCCTCCGCTTTTCAGCATACGATGGAATTCTTTTATATATGCACCTTTGTTTTCAATTTCTCCAATTACTGTAACAAGAAAAATAACGTCAAAACTTTCATCTGGTAGGAGGAAATTATCCCCGTTGCATAAATAGAATTCAACGTTGGATATAAGCTTTCGCAGAATACGTTTTTTTGCTTTTTCAAGCATCTCCTGCTGTATATCAGCCAGTACCAGTCTTCCTTCGGTCAGGGTCTTTGCAATATGAGTGCTGAAGTAGCCGGGACCCGGACCAACTTCAAGAACTTTAAAGTCATTCTTTAAATCAAGTCTCGAAATAAGTTGTTTTGGAGATAAAAACAGATTTCTTGCCGGTATTAGCAATGTAAATGCCATCTGATACGGGAATACTCCTTTTTTAACCAACCGGTTATAGATTTCTGATCCGGATCCTTTACTCATTATATAATTGCAATAAATTGTGAATATATTATTTTTTGAAAATTATTTCATTTAATTGTTTTTCAGTGAGTTGGGTACGTGCTGACTCAGCCGGACAGCCTGGTATAAAATCAGCCGGAATTTTTACCACAAAGGCCGCTAAGTTTTCGCAAAGTTCGCAAGGGAAATTACTTATATCCATTGCTTTGCGGTCCTTGCGTTATTCTTGGAGCACTTTGCGGTAATATTAATCCTGCTTTTGAGACGGTATCCAACGACGGAGCCTGACTGCCACGGAGGGTGTTGACACTTGGCAAACCTTTTAAACATATCGTCCGTTGTTGTCAGCTGCTCTTCTTTATTTTGTTCTCTGAATGGAAATGTTGCTCATTGTTTTTTATTCTTTTTAAATTCTTCAAAAGCAACTAAATCAAACAGAAAAATACCTCTTCCGTCTCCCGCTCCTTTTTGAAAACCAAATTGATGGGCAATCATATTCCCCTTTTTATTTACCACGGGATTATCTGACTTGATTTTATTAGAATATCTGGTTGAAAAGTCGGCAAGCCGTTCCACTTCTCCACTACCGTCCAGTTTCAGCTTATAAATATCAAGTTTATACTTGTTTCTTTCTTCTAATGGTTGATGACGATCACTTTCAATCAGAATGTACTTTCCATCAGGGAAAATGCCTTCTGCCTCATTATAGCTGTCAGGCAAATCCGTGTATTTTGTTATTTTTTTCGTTTTCAAGTTAAAACCATAGACTTGTGAATGATGGTACTGATCATTAGCGTCTCCCCAATAATGGGTATAAATCAGTTCTTCATCCTGAGCCGGTCTGAAATCCTGCGTTTCCAATCGTACATAGTCGCTTGAGTCATTATAGGATATAACTGTATGTACATCTTTTAACTGAGGAATACCGTTTTCATAATAAATTTCGCCAGACTGTATTTCCCGCTGTCCTTTTAAGGTCCAGGCTATTCTCATACTGTTCTTTGAAACGGCAGGACCTTCGTCACAGAAAGCATTCAGCGGGTATGGTTTATTGAGGTTTTCCTTTTTAAGTATGTATAATCCCAGTCCCGCATGTCTGTCTTTTTCAGGATTGGTTGCGTCAAAAATATTTGAGCCCATTGCAAGAAGCAAATCCCCGTTTGATAAACACAACACACGATAAATGCCACCATGATAAAAACCTGAGGTAACCTGTGAGACTTCTCTGGTAACTATATTTATCTTGAATACATCACCTACCAGTTTATTTAAAAAGTAAATATTTTCAGATTTTTCATCCCATTCCGGCCTTACACCCCATGTTGTGAGGACAGAAAAATAAGGAGGCAGTTCTTTGATTAAGGATTCGATTGTCTGGGCATTTGTCCGGATAAAAGAATGAAGAATCAGGATGACAACAATAAAAACTGCTCTTTTCATTTTGCCCTGGCCTCCACCACATATATCCATGGATAGCCTGGTCCCATTGCAGTACAGGCGCCCAGTTCACTGTCCTGTATTTTCCTTATTTTAATGACAATCGACAATCCTTCAGTCTGAAGCTCTGCAGGCAGATTCTTTGCGATGTATATTGAGCCAGAAGATTGATACCCTGCAATCCCGTTCACCCTGTCGATATTACCAGTAAACCTCACTGCAGGTATGCCGCAATCCATATTTATACCCAGAACTTCAGCCTCAAATGGAAAGGAAGGATCACTTTCCTTATCCCCGCAGGAAGAGAAGGAGAAAGCAAATGCGAGCAGAAAAAAAATATATGGTTTCAATAATCCGGTTTTTCAGTTGTATTTATTTATGATATAATTGTTGATTCCTGTCTGATGATTTTTCCGGTCATCACGTCAACATAAACTTTACTTGATAGTTCCGGCAAATATATCATCCATGCAACTCTTAATTCAATTTTGTCAGGTGAACTGACTGGCACTATTTTTAAATCTGCAGTACTATTTTCAATTGAAGATTTTGAAATTGTCTGAAAATATTGATCTCCGCCAAAACCAAGGTGAGAGACCTTTTCCCCTATGATATGTGTTTTGGCATCACCTGCACTGAAATTAAATTTGTCAGGTATATAAATATCAGGGTACCAGTTCCCTTCGCAGTTTACCATTTCCCCATTTTTAAATCTGAAAATGATATTTGTGTAAATGACGTCAATTGTATTAACTTTTTGATTTGAAGAAACGACGACCCAATGAATGCCTCCGGATAACGGATATACTTCCGAGATATTAAAATCATCAGGGTTATTAACTCCGGTCTCTGAAGGACGTTTCGTAATAAACTCTTTGACAAATTCTATTGATTCAGATTCTGTTAAATAATTCACAGCAGGAGGAGGCTCGGTTCCCTCATTATTTTCAGACGGATAACAAAATCCGAATTCATTTAATGTTGAATGGAGGTACTTATATTCATTAAGGAGAGATGTTCTCATCTGTGAAACAAGTACGTCCGGGAGTTTATAATATGTAGTCGGATAATCGGGATCAATGGAGAGATCGTTTTTCTCACAACCAATTAACAGAAGCGAGAAAGCCACAAGTTTTAGTAATTGTCTTCTCATAGGTTGATTATTGACCTTTTAGATGCAAATTTCGTACCAGTATCCTTGAGTCTTGTGAACAATAAAAATACCAACTAACGGAGTTATAAAATGTTTCCGGTTGCGGGTGAATTCCTGTCAGGTTACAAAACAACAGAAGCGGGCTGCAATCCGCTAATTATATGCAATAAAGTAGTTTTTTTTACCGATTTATTTCGGGGTAGTACTGAAAAGTATTAAATGCTCTCAGCCTTGGCTTTTAGTTCGCTGAGATTCTTTTTCATACCCTCGGTAAGTGATTTCTGCATCAGGGAGGATCCGGGGCCGGTTAAGGATTCCTCGACAATAACTTTGGTTTTTTGGTTTTCATTTCTCAAATACCAGTTATGTACAGCCTTGATCCACCAGATCTTTCCGGTCCATCCTATTTCAGAATTCTTGTTGACTGTATGTAATTTCGAATTAATGTTCAGGCCACCTGCCTTCCATTTGAATTCTGCCCCGACCTGAACGGGTCCGGTTATCTCAGTAAGAGTGACACTACTTTGCCATGAAGGCCAGTTTTTAATATCAGATATAATTTTAAATACAACCTCTATAGGAGAATTAATTAATATCTCCTCTTTTGAGTAACAGCTGGCTGTCGGATCTGCCTCTATATTCATCTTTTGTGCTTTAGTTTGATTAAATATCAGCAAAAAAATACTTGCTATAATAACCCTGACTTTCATCTGAAGATTTTTACAAACAAACAGTCGGGAATATTATTTTCTTTCAATACCTGAAATCATTATTTGAGATCTATAATTATGTACTCCGGATCTAACTCAATATTGATTGTTGAATGAAAATCAATTTCCACTTCTTTAAGAGAGTAACCTGTTCCAAAGTACTCAAGGTAATCAGCAGAAGAAGGGACCTCCAGACTGTATGATCCGTCAGGTCCGGAAACTGTACCGATGTTAGTCCCCCTGACAACAACCAATATACCATCAAGGGGCAGACCAGTGGTTTTTTCAACAATTTTGCCTGTTATTACAGGTGGGTGTAATTTCTTGTCACCCTTAAACTCAATAAGCAGACAAACAAAAGTATTTATTGGTTTCCCTTGTCTGATACCAGGAGTCCAGTCGTTAAGCATACCGGTTAATCGGATAGCTTCAGCATCACACCCGGGACTAATTCCTTTTATAACTTCGATGTTTCCCACTTTCCCTTCTGAATCTACCATGAATTTTACCTCTACAACGCCTGATAATCCAATTTTTATGGCTTCATCTGGATACTTAAGGTTTTTATTTATAAATTCTTTCAGAGCATTTTTACCGCCAGGATATGCAGGACCTGTATTGGAAGCATGTAATTCCTGTGCAAGAGTCGCATTCTGATTTATCACAAAAATGAATACCAGGGACACAACAAAATAAACTGATTCATTTATCCAGGGTTTTTGAAAGAGATTCAATTCTTTTAACATGGCCGGTCGTTTTAGGTTGTTATAAATTTTTGTTCGCTTTTTCTGAAGACCAGTAAATACAATAATTACCCTATGGGGAGTCTCCAGATCCCGGATACCCGGGAGGGACAGGTCGTCGTCTGAATACTCATTTAACCCGGGGCGATTGGTTTTCGTTGCATTGTCAGTATGGGCTGGTTTAATTTCAGAATATAAAAGACAAAATTCTAGAAGTAGGTACTTATCCCCAGGCTTAAAGCACCTGTTACCTCAGGAGGATTTCCCAGAATATCGGTTGTTTGCTGGTATCTATAGTTAAACCGGATGACTGTCTGAGGTGTTGGACGAAAACTTAAAGATGGCATTATACTCCATGTTTCATCACCTATATTTCTCCCAGTGCTTCTAAAATGCCCTTTATTCCAGTCTGCATACTCCAGTCTCAATGCAAGATTCAGAACAGCGTCATCCCATAACATTACTTTCCTCTTAAAAACAGGTTGAACAATATCAATAAATCCTCCAATCTGTTTTTCACCATATTGTTCGGTATAAGTAGGCGGGACATCAACAAATATCCAGACGACTTCTGCAATTATTGATGTATTGGTTTTCTTTATTAAATTGTTGTAATCAATGGCAAAAACGTTGCAACGTCTCTTCTCATCTATTACTAATCCTTCTTCCTTATATTTGTTATAAACACCTCCCATATAGGATAAACCGATTTCCCCTGTTTTTTCATTACGCACAGCCAATTTTGAAGTCAGCATCGGAAATCCGTTAAAAGATTCTTCGAAACGGAAAGGATTCTCTTTAATTGCCGGCATGAAAGTTTTACTTTCTTCATTTTCAATGATAGAATTGTTCATACCATTTGTAAGGTACAGTTCGTATCCAATCATCCAATCGCCCTGATAGTTTTTACCATATACTCCGAAGCCGGCATTGCTGTATGTAACCGGAAGAAGCTGGACCGCGGAAATTGGCCGGTCAGTAAACTCCCACTTCGGGCCATCGTGGTTCTGGTTAAAAGCCCCGATAGGATTAGTAATTATCCCACCGCGGAAATTTAAAAGTGGATGCAATTCCAGGTCCACTGCAGCAAACTCAAGTGCAATCTCTTTAGTTCCATCTTCAAATTCGAGTTCGCTCAGAAACTTAATACGGCTGGTTATTGTTGAAGCAATGAAAATAGTGAATCTTCTGAACTGGAATTGGTGTCCCTCATTGATCCCGTCGGTAGAAGATTCTTGCCAGTTTACCTCCATGTATCCGCCCAGTGTAACAGGGAGCTTCCCTGAACTTAGCATCGGACGGTCATATGTTGCATCCATGCTAAGCTTTGAAACAGTAGTATCTTTATAGCCTGGTTTTAACAGATCGGGATCAATTTGAGAAAAGATTGGAAGGGTAATTTGAAAAAGAAATAAAAGCAGTAAGATTTTCTTCATTTTTTTAGTGAGATTTTCAGGTAATCACCATCAATTTTGACAGAAAAACTTCTCAGATTTTTATCAGCCGGACCTTCCGATACATGACCCCTTGCATCGAATTCACTTCCATGCGCCGGGCATACAAGCTTTTCGCCGAAAACCTGCAGTTCACTTCCCTGATGAGTGCATTCAGTCCAGAGCGCCTGATAATCTGAGTCGCTGAAACGGAAAACACAAATTGGAAACTTGAGAATTTCATTACCGGTTATCAGATATTTCCTGTATTGTATACTATCTCCATTCTTGTCGATAAAAGCCTCTATTGGGACAAAAAGGTCACTACCCCTGATAGTACCTGACGAATATTTTACTGCGGTACATCCTGACAACATTTCAACTGCGCATATGCCGGTTAATCCGCAAATGCATGAATGTTGGATAAATTTTCTTCTGTCCATTTGCTGAAATGTTTACAGACTCTCAAGGAATTTGATAAGCTTTTGTTTATCATCAGCCGGTAACGCTTCAAAGAATTCTTTTGATTCTTTACCTTCACCACCATGAAGCAGTATCGCTTTCTCTATACTTTCTGCCCTGCCATCATGCAAGAGGAAATATTGACCCCCCTGGGAATTTTTTGACAATCCCAGACCCCATAAAGGAGGAGTCCTCCATTCGGAGGTTTTTGCATTTCCCTCAGTATATCCGTCATCCAGATCCTGCCCCATATCATGCAGTAATAAATCAGTATATGGGTGGAACTTTGTAAAGGAAAGAGAAGCTATCGATGAAAAACCTGTCTCCAATTCCGGCAGATGACAATTTGAACAGCCAGCAATATCAAACAGATTTTTGCCTTCAATAATATCGGGATCTTCTGGTGTCCTTTGTATTGGTGCTTTAAGTGTTTTCAGGTAGAAAACAAGATCAAGGATTGTATTGTCATCCACCTCAGGTTCAATAAGATTACCGCTATAGGTATCAACAGGTTCAAATGATGAAGTTATGCCAATGTCCTGGTTATAAGCGGTTACAGTTTGCTGAAGGAGATCATAGGTCGAGGCTTTTTTACCAAAACGTCCTATATATTTTCCATCGCTCCTGACAATACTATTTGGCCTGGATGCAGAATAAACCGGAATGTCAATCCAGTTGGGGACACCGCTTATGCCATCGCCATCGGTATCATCCGGATCAGAGAGTGAAATTAATACTGTATCCGGGACGGCATCCAGAAATCCGAGTCCGGTATTCGCTGGTGCAATAAATTTTGAAAATGTTGCTCCGGCCGGCAAGGTCTCAGGTTTAAAACCCGGGATCGCCCTGTCTTGAAGCTGGGGACCTCCTTTGTCAAGAAAAAGGTTACCGGTGCTGTCCTTTTGTCCAAATCGAAAAAATGAATTAAAAGGATGTCCTTTCCCATCCCCGGGATGACATGCTCCACAGCTGGTTGATGTAAAAACCGGTCCTAATCCTTTTTCAGGTGAAAAGATATCATTATTGAAAGCAATGTCACCTGAAAGAAATTGCCTGTTTTGTTCAAAGCTTAATCCCTCAATTTGTCCGTCAAGTATCTCATCTTCTGACGGCATCTCCGGGAACAACCCGGAACATGACATCAGAAAAGAAAGAGTTATTGAAAGAAAAATCGAAAATACGGATGCTTTGCTCATTTTATTTCTTCCTCTTATTCTGTAAATGTATAAAGTTGCAAAATCTCTTGCAATTTTTATTTAACCAGAGCCTTTCCTTTAACACAACTTGCCCATATTGATTGTTTAATCTGTCCGGCGTTGTTAGTTTTTTTCAGTTTAAGATTTCCATAGGAGGGAGAACGGTTTTTTATCCGGGTTTTTCATTTTACATTTTTTACGCATCTGAATCCAACTGCAAAATCAACCCACGATCCCGGCAGTCCGTTCCGATAGTAAGTTTGAATGCACATTGCTCCGGAATGCCAGCTTCCACCGCGGATTACCTTAAAACGGCCTGAGTCAGGTCCTCCGGGATTAAGACCCGGGGAAATTGCGTAATAGTTTGATCCATAATTATCCATAGTCCATTCCCAGACATTACCACCCATATCAAATAATCCGTATCCATTCGGTTTAAAAGATCCCACTTTTAAAGTCGTTTTGTATTTTTTGCCATAGTTTACCAAAGTTGAGTCTATCTGGTTTCCCCATGGATAATTGTAGCCAGACAGCCCGCCTCTTGCAGCATACTCCCATTCCGCTTCAGTCGGAAGTCTTTTACCGGCCCAATGAGCATATTTTATTGCGTCTGTGAAGTTTACTCCCGTAACAGGGTGATCAGGATATTCAAGGCTGCATTTAAATTGTGACGAACCCCAGAATTCAGGTAAGGGATTACCTGTCGATTTACAGAATTCAAAGTACTGTTTGTTGGTAACCTCGCATTTATCCATATAGAATGCGTCAAGAGTGACTTTATGTTCGGGTTGCCAATCCGTGGGTCCGGCTGAGTTCTTTCCCATTATGAATTCTCCGGCGGGGATCAGAACCATATCGTCAGGAGCATTTACCTGTGAGAACAATGAGTCACAGATAAGAAATGTAAGAAGAAATAGTCTTGTTTTCATATTGAGGATTTAATGTGCCTTGCTTTTCCTTGTCAATTTATAACTGAAGCCTCTTGCAGAGCGATTGTATCGGATTTTTGAGGAAGTTCACAGGTGAAGATATTAACAATTTCTGATAACACGGGGATGTTGCTCATTTGGTTCGTGACAGGCTTTCAGAGCAGCAACTGTGTTATGGTGCGTTATTATTAATTATTCCTGAAAGTCCGGATCTTATATCTGATTAAGGTTTTACTATTTTTAATACAAGAGGTGATATATTCTGGCTATCCTTTGAGGTAAACACAACAGATCCTTTGCTTAAATCCAATATATATGTAAATCCGTTTTCGGTCGCGACCTTATCAATTGCCTTATTGATTTTTTCAACGATAGGCTTAAGTAGTTCTGTGTTCCTGTTTTGTATGGTTGTCGATGCATACTGTTCAAAATCTGACATTCTTTTTTGTTTATCCAGAAGTTCATCCTCTTTGGTTTTCTTTGCAATTGCAGAATATGATGCAAGTCCCTTCTGGTATTCATCATATAACTGATTATATGCAACTGTCAACTCCTGATAGGCCGACTGCAATTCCTTTGTCTCCTTTTCAAGGATCGCCTTTGCGCTATCGCTCTCCGGGAGAGCTAACATTATTTCTTCAAAGTTAACGTGGCCAATTTTCAATTGCGGTTGAGAGAACGAAACCAGCGGGATTGACAGGAGTACACAAAAGAAAGAGCTGATGATTAGATTTTTCATAGAATTTGGTTTTTGAGTAAATACTTTCAATCTGATGATTAAACCTTTTGAACATTATAATTAAGCAAGGTTTGATGTAGTCATCAGGTAAAAGTATTCCAGTTAATTCTATGAAGGCGTTAATTTTGAGTTAAATGTCTGTTAATGAGTAGTTAAATGCTATAAGTTATTGCGTTATGGTGAGTTCGTTTTCGGGATTATGGAATTATGGAGCGATTACTGAATGCACCATAATGGGAGGTTGTCTAATAACCTCAACTAAGGCACAGAATCTGGCCTTTTACTAAGCGGATTTAAGCCTCAGGTTAATTTCCACAGTCTTATCCGGAATTACATCACATAAATCCTTGAGTTTTTCTGTTTCCTGAAGAACAAGCGGTTAACCGAATAATAACAATGAGTATGGAGAAAAGAGTTTTCTACAGATTGTAGGTTAGTGTTGAGATCAATTTATCAATATACTGTTTGCTCTCAGGTCTGTTAAAAATCCTGAAGCGTGAAAGATGGGGGAGTTTCAGTATTCTGGGTCCTGAGTCAGGAATAAATATTTCGGCCTTTACGTTTCCCCATCCGACCGGGGAGGGGAAAAATTTGTAATTTGTTGTGTAAATACTTAATAAAAAGTCCCTTACCTCATTGCCAAGACAAATAATCAACCGTGTTTTCCTGTCCGACAGAATCTGTGTCCACAAGCTCTTAGCAAATTCCAGTGATTCTTTTTTTTCGTGCAGGCTTTTGTAATCCGGTGAACGGAATGGGATGAAGTATGCAATCATTGAATCATAGAGTAAGTTACGCTTTTCTGGCATTTTTACTGAAATTTCCCCTAGCATATGCTGCACCTGGACCTGAAGCGGGGAATGACCGGGTTTCAAATTATTTCCCCAGCTTTCTGTCAGATATGCCGGACCGTTTTCGCAGCTTGCTGTCGGCTGGCCTGGGTAAATTCTGTCTCCACCCGGATTAAGGTTCAGAAATATCACATCAGAATTGAAAGTATCTTTTGAAGATAAAAGGAACCTGTAACCGAGCTGGTGGCCCAGTCTTTCATATTGTGTTTTTATCTGGTTGATAGCCTGGTCAAATGTCATCGAGGAGTATAAAGGATTAGTATTATGAAAATAGAAATTTCTAAGTTGGGCTCAGGATTTGGGGAAAAATATTCATGAGCATTTTATGAGTGTACATGGGCATAACCTAGTAATTAAAGACGGAATGGTATCAAAAAACTTCCGAATGCTCATTGCTCTTCCACCATTTCTTAAATTCCGCTGTAATATTCCAATCTCAGAGCTTTGGGCAGCCTCTTTGGTAAAAGATGGAATTTTCGCTGCCAGTTTATCATATAATTCATCTTTTGTAAGTTTCTCAAAGGCTTTACTTAGTTCTCTAAACTTTCGAATTTTCTCTTCAAAGATTTTACCATTGAAAGAAGAAAGGCGTTTATCTTGTTCAATTATATACTCTGCACAGCTTTGATATAATTGCCTGCTAAAAAACTCCTCTATATGGCTAACTTCAATATTGCCGTTTTCGATGTTTTCAATTAGTGGTTTTAACCCTTCCTTTAAAGCTTTTTCTTTTATCTGATTCCATGTTATCCAATCACGCAAGGAATCAAGATTGTTCTTCCAGAGATCAGAGTGGTATATTAGATTTTCAATATATTCAGCCTGCACCATTTCTAGGTTTTCATCGATTGAAAGCACATCTTTAAGCGTAGACTCCAGTGAAATAAGTTCATTTAAAATCTTTGAAAAATTCAGCATAACCGGGCCATAAGTAGAAACAAAAACTTTGAGTCCAAGCTGCATGTTGTTAATCAATATGTGTTTTGATGCCTCAGCTTTAGCCGGATCTAACAAGCATTCTAAGAGGAATTGATTTAGTTTAATAATGCTCTCAGTAATTTTTTTAATTTCTTTCCAATCACCGTCGCCTTCATTCCATCTATGACCCAAAATTGGAGCTAAATAACTACTTTTAAGGTTTATCTTTGACTGTTGTTCATTATATTCAATTATATCTGTAAAAGTCTTTTCAATATTATTTTGGTCAAACTTTTTATTTAATGAAAGGTTTTTTATTGGTCTACTTATTTTCTTTTGCTTAAGAAATTTCGGAAGAAACCAGGTTTGATAAGTTTGTTCCCATTCAGATTTTAAGCGGTAGGCATCTATACTTAAAATTCCCTTATCAAAGAGATTTAATAAAGAGTCTCTATATGAATTCCTCTTAATTCCATTCTCAGAAATTCTTATAATTAAGTTCAGAGATTCCAGATCATTAATGCTTAAAAGAGAAGCTGGCAAATCAACTGCTGAAGTGATTTGGTTACATATTTTTTCTATGGTCGAAATCTGAGATCTCTTGCTAATCTGAATATCGATCCCAAGAATCCTCTTAATTTCTATAAGACTATCTTTAAATTTCTTGAGAATTCCAGTGTATCTATCTATTAGTACACCTGCATTTGTTTTTACATTTGCAGAGTAGGTCAGAGTTCTTATCAATTTCAAAGGATGGTCATGTGGATGGCCGCACAATTCAGCTGCTGCCCTTAATTCACCAGTTAATTCCGACCATTTATTAATCTTTTCTTCTGTCAGATTGGAGATGTCTTCCTGATCAAATTGAAAGCTATGCTTGAATTCAGGGAGTGTTCCAACTTTTGAAAATGCATCAAATAAAGACAAACCAAAATGATATTTTTTATGCAGCGCTTCGACATAATCATTTAATTCCTCTCTAACATTCTTAATTCTCTCAGCTTCTAAAAAGTAATTTTCTTGCTTTACTTTTCTTTTTACCTCTGTTGCTCGCTTTAGCTGCTCCAATAATGCAGATCGTTTGGTCTTTTTTGAATGTAACTCGAGACAAAATGGAGCTAAACCTATTGATTCAAGCCTCCTTTGTACCACTGATAAAGCTGCCATCTTTTCAGCAACGAACAAAACCTTTTTCCCGTTATAGAGACTGTTGGCTATAATATTAGTAATAGTCTGTGATTTTCCTGTTCCCGGAGGCCCATGTAATACAAAATTTATATTCTTGTTTGCTGCACAAATAGCTTCAAGTTGAGAAGAATCAGCACTTATGGGTAAGATTAGTTCCGATGGGTGATATTTTTTGTCAAGCTCTTCATCAGAAAATTGGTTTTCGTCAACATCCCATTTAGCCTGACCAGAAATCAAACTTGAAACAATTTTATTCTGAATCAACTTCTCTGCATTATTGTGAATATCATTCCACATAATGAATTTATTGAAAGAGAAGATTCCAAGTATGGCTTGTTCCTCTACATCCCATCTATCTTGTACCTTAATTACCTGCCTGAAAATGTTAAATACACTTTTCAAATCCACTCCGCTTTCATCTTTTGGCAATGGATCAAGACCATAAATATTGATCTTAAAGTCTTGTCTAAGCATTTCGAGAAGAGTTATATTCAAAACTGTTTCTTCTTCTCTGCTCCGCAACACAAAACCTTTCAATGCAGATTTTCGGATTATTTCGACTGGTAATAATAATATTGGAGCAAATCTTGGTTGCTCGCTGGCTCGTGTTTCGTACCATTTTAGCAATCCCAGACACAGATATAAAGTATTTGCCCCATTTTCTTCCAATGATAACCTGGCTGAACGGTACAAATTTGACAAGCCCTGTATAAGATCATTTTCAGAGAGATATGCACGTAGTCTCTTTTGGGTTAGTTCATTTCTTACTAAGTCAATGATAGGATCGGTTTGGTTAATTGATTGATATACACCTGCCATCCTTAAAGGATTATCCCAATCTCCAGGTTTTGGTAACAACTGGAACTCTTCATCAGCAGACAAAGCATCTTCCAACTTATGGAGATCTACTGAAATTAATTGAATGGTGCTCTTTGTAATACGGGTATTAAGTAAGTTATTTCGCAAGCTTAGATCAAGAAGCTTTCTTTCCCATAACTGATGTTTTGTGAATTCTCGTTCAATTTGAACTGGCACGTTAGTTTGTTGCTTAAGTTCTTCAGGAGCAGAGATGTCAAGATTATTTTGAATTTCTTCAGACAATTCCCATCCGGACTGAGTTTTAATCCTTTGAGGGAATGGTCTTATTCCTGAAAATCTTGACCTTTTAACATCAATAAATAATAGAAAGTCATCAGATTTAACAAGGTGGTAATTTGCAGATTTAACTGCTTCATCGAATGAACCATTATTTCCAAGATTCATGCAAGTAGATTCGACCAGAAGTATTTCATTTATACCGTCTGCAGTTCTCTTTGTTAAAAGAGTATAATCGTCATTAACCGTGTCGGGGAAAGTATCATCAATAAGCCAGGCACCAACTAAAGCATGCCCCTTTATGAAAATCAAAATTGAATTGATACCAATTGCTTCAAGGCAGGAAGCATATAATAATGAAAGATCCAGACAAGTAGCTAATCTTTGATCCATAATTGTATCAATCATTCTTATTCTTTGACCTGATTCTTCAAAACTTGCCGGAGGAGTGCAATAAACAATTTTTAAGTCGCGAATGGATTCAAAAATAGCAGCCAATTGCTTTTTCACTCTATCGGGATTTTTGCTTTGGTATTCATCCAGTGAAGGATTATTGGTCCATTCATTTAAAATTGCCGAAGCCCTGGAAATAATCTTAGATAGCAATGGATTATTTGGAGTAACAAAGGAAGAAACGAGCTCGGGCAATACGAGAGCTCCCTGCCATTGGTCATATGCTAAGATTTCAATTGGAAATTGCTTTTGATACAGCCTATTGCTTCCACTTTGTATTGTTAGTTGAAAAGAGCTTGAAATCCTTTCTGTCAACTGTGAAAGAAACTTTGCTGACAAGTTGATATCAAAATTGTTAACATCAAAACTTTCACCTTTTTTGATAATAGAGATATTTGTTGAGGTTGGGATTGCGGCTTCAATTTCAAAGGAAATATTGATGTATATATTTTGTATGTCTTTCCCGGTTTTATTTGTGATGGTAAATTTTCTAATAACCGGAATGTGGTTTTGTTGGATTGAAAAACTTATTACTTGGGAAAAGGTAAGATCAACTATAAATTCATCTTCAATTGGAGCTTCCATACTCGTTGGCGTTAATTGCCCATTATTATTAATTGGGTGATCATTTAAATTTTTTTCATGAATCTGCTTGATTTTAACCATCAACTGATCTATTTCAACAGAACATCTCTGATAGAAATTGAATTTAGAATAATTTAACTCGAAAGCGTTTTTGGTGGTTAATACTGTATGAATGATCTTTGATATCCTCTTGTCTCTTGCTGAAAAACTTTTCAAATATCCAATCTCAATCATTTCATCATCAAAATACCTTTCCAAACCATTGACTATTGCAGATGCAGAATATTCATCAATGTCTAAATTATTTGGATTGTTTATTCTATCTACATCCGCTTCAAAAATTTGTCGATTAGGATATCTTACAGAATAATCATCAATAGCAAGTTGAACAAAGTAACCAAAATCAGGATGAATAGAATTACTTCTTAAAGTCTCAAGAGCCCCCTTCAGAAATTCGATTCTGCTTTGAATAGTTTCAATGTTTTTTGAATTCTCGAGAATATGCAATGTCTCCAAAAATTGGATGCCTGTTGCTCTAATAGTCATAGACAAAATGGGATCCATAGATATAGAATTTGATGTTGATAATGAATGTATATCATAAATTAAAATAAATAAATTTGTTTAACCACTTTTTACCGTGAGAAAGCTCTTTTTTAAAGACCAACTCTGATGTGGTCAATTTACTCCGGCGGAATGTGATCAGATTGTCCGGCTTTTGTACTAACGGCACTTTAATATGAGGACGTTTTTGCTCGGCGCAGCATCCGGGTATCCCGAATATCCAGGACTGTAATAAACCGTTTTATTTTGATTTTTTTTATCAATTAAGTACAATTGAGTTAAGTCTAATGTTTCATTTTTACCAAAATCAGAACGGGATTATCAGTATCTTTTAGATTCTTTACCAGGTTTTCCAGTTTAGTTTTTTTGTCGGGGTATATTGGATTTGAATTTTTAAATGCATCAGATCCGACATATGTTTTAAGTTCTAAAGCATCAACCAATGCTATTATTGTATTGTCATCCTTTGTTGTTCTGGGGAGAATCTCAGGGCCGCCATCCAAATCGTTGATAAGACCCTGACTTCTATCAAACAATACCTGATAATTATTCTTTTTTGAGCCAATGAAACTATAAACTAATACATTATCCGGAAGTTCATATTGGAAAACAAACTCGTAATAAACATAATCACCGAATTCGAACAATTTCAGTGGGATTATATAATTTTTAGCAAGATAAGGCCCTTCAAATTCTGAACGTGCTTCTGGAGTTATTAATCTGTCGCCAGCCAGAATAACCAGATGAGCTTTAAAATCCTCTTCCCCGCATAAAAATATTGTATCTGAATACACCTCTTTTTTAAAAAGCTGGTTATTAAATCTGTAAAAGAGGTTTTCATTTTCTATACCATATGCATCGTGGTTTTTAAAAGGATATTTATTTATATAACTTTTGATAATTCTGCCACCTGTATCAATCATATTATAGCTAAGTTCAATATTGCCCATATGATTTTCGCCATAACATAAAATTCCATCTCCGCAAAAGCTGAATTCACTTGGTGAAAAAGGAATCTTAAATGTTCTGATTAATTCTCCGTTTTCTGAATAAACAAAGAATTTCTCCTGCCAGCGGGCAAGAAGATAGATGTTCTGATTTTTTTCATAAATCTTTGCATCATTGGCGATGGTAAACTCATCTGGTCCTCTTCCTACAGTTCCGATCCTGGCAGCAAATGATCCATCAGAATGAAATCTCAGTATTGTAGAAGAGTGTTGTATCAGATAGGAATTTTCGTCAGCACTTATTTTAACCGGCATAAATATATGGTTTGTGCCGGAAATCAAACTTTGTTCGTTTGTTTCCAGTGGGATATATTCAATATCGACAAATCCCAAATCAGAAAGTTTGGCAGAACCGGCTTTGGGGAGCACACTCAGATCAAATGTTTTAATCTTTTTCCCGGCCTCTTTTTCGTTTGTGCCCTGACAGCTTGTTGCAATCAGGAAAAGGAATAAAACTACAGACAAGCCAGGCGAATAGTATTTCATAATGTATCAGGTTTAATAAGTGAAGGTCGATCTTAGTTGCAAAGGGATTAAATCACTGAGGTTATCATTTGGGCAGGATTTGAACTTTACTAAAGGTCAGATTTATTTGGTCGTTGCGACAAAATCCCGCTCTGGCGGAGCAAAAAGTGTGGCAAACCCATTAATTATATCCCAGTCAGTATGTCTAGGCCTTGTCGGTTGTCAGGACGGGCACAGATTATTATCCGGCAAGTTTGTATTCTTTGATTAACAGTCCAGGGGAAAGATTTAATCTTTTTGTGAGGTTTCGGATCATCTCGACAGTCAACTTGCGTTTGCGGTTAAGAACCTCGGAAACCCTGTTCTTCCCGCCCATGACATCGGCAAGATCAACCTGTCTGAGCTGCATCTCTTCCATTCTGATCTTTATTGCCTCGATTGGATCAGGGGCATCAATATGATAATGTTTCTTTTCGTAATCATCAATCATTAATCCAAGAATATCAGCCTCGTCACTTTCAACTGTACCGAACTTTGCATCAAAGATTTCCTCAAGCCTTTTAAGAGCTTTCTGGTAATCTGCTTCTGTTTTTATCAGTTTAATATTCATTGTTTTTCGTTTTAAATCGTGTTTGCATCAATCTTGTCATAATCAGAATGTGATCCAATAAATCGGATGAAGATCCATTGCTTTTCATAGTTGAACTTAGCCACCAGTCTGTATGAATTACCTTTAATGTTGAAAACAATCCTGCTGTCTTTTAAAATACTTGCATTTGCATAAGTCTTTTTGACATCGTTCGGTGTTTTCCAGTCTGAACTCATCGCGGTGTCATACCACGTTTTTAAGTACTGTTCTGAATCAGAGTGTTTTTCCCAAAACTGTTTTAAAGTACTTTTTGCAAAAATCCGCTCCATTAATTTGTTGTCTGTCGCAAATATATATAATAATTCCCAAAATGGGAACAATTTATTTGATTTATTTTAAGAATTTTCTGCAAATCCATTATGTTTTAAGCCATTATCCAAATGAATCTGTCATGATAGCAGGTGGCTGATGGGTTAAACATAACGGGAGTTTCCCGATCCCGAATGCCCGGGAGGGACAGGTCGTCTGATAACTTCAGTTATTCCATGGAATCTTACCTTTTTTAAGTAGGTTTAAACCTCAGGTTGATTTCCGCAGTCTTATCCTGAATTACATCACATAATCCCTTGTAGAGCTTTAAAAAGACCCATTGTCAGTGTCAGCAACTGGTTTTGTTTAAGAATTCTCTCTCTAAAAGTTTAATAGTCAATTCAGTTCCATTTGAATTTTTAAGTTTGCCGGCAAGTGCTGAGGCATTATTTTTATATAAGTTGTTTACTATACATTCATTAATGGCGGATGATATTGATCCGGCTGTCATTTCTTTAAAATTACAAGTCCTGGGCCCTAATCCAAGTTTAACAATATTGTCACGATTTGCGAACTGGTCAGCTATAAAGGGGAATGCAGCCTGTGGTATTCCAACCCTTGCAATCGTTGCCATTGTACCAGTCCCTCCATGATAGATAACTGCGGCTAATTTGGGGAATAACAGATCAAAAGGCAGTTCATCCACATATAATATATCCGGAGAATTGTTTTCGGGTAAATCTGCCCATCCTTTTGAGATGATAAGGCGTTGATTCGTGTCGTTCCTGACTTTTTCAAAAATCTGTTTGAATTTTTCAGTATCTGCTATTGGATTACTGCCAAATCCAATATAAACAGGAGGTTTCCCTGAATTACAGAAATTTAATATATTGTCTGGTAACTCTGTTTTTGAGGGTAACAACATAAATCCTGTTTGTATAAAAGGAAAAGAGACGCCGTCGCGGGCTTTATTTAACTCCGGATCACAGGCTACAATAACTCTGTCGCCCATCCAGTCTGACCAGACATCTTTAATTGGAGGAAGCGAGAATTTTGCACGATGTTTATTAATAAATCCTTTAATAAACATGTTGATCATCGTTCTCCCAAAGCCAAACATAATCCGGTTTTTCAGCGGATCATCCGATGTTGTCCCAAGAATAATCGGATAATAAATCACAAACCGGTATGGAACCTTTAATATGTCAGCCGCAGTGTGGACTCCCATAACAATTCCCACACCAAGAATCAGGTCTGTTCCGGTAAGGATCTTTGGCAATAGATTGATTTGATCGCTGATTACCTTTTTACCCTCCTTTGGTGATATTTTTGCAGTAAGCCCTCCTTTTTGTCTTTTGGGATTTTCTTTTGCAGCTTTTTTGGGACTCGGACCAAAAGGGACGAACCTGCAATTAATTCCGGAAATAAGTTCTTCATTCTCAGGAGGTGCACATATTATAACTTCATGGCCTCTTTTTAGAAGTCCATCAGCTAAGGAGACCATTGGTTGAACATCACCCCTGGTTCCGAGTATTACGCATGCAATTTTCATGTGGATAGTGTTCTATTATGGTTATAAATTTATTCAGTGTGTCTCGTCCACTGCAGTATAAACTGGTTTCTAACGGGAGTTTGCCGATTGCTCACGCGGTGCGTGACAGGCTTTCACAGCACCGGCCGTGTTAGTAGCTTTATTTGTTTGTTTTGTCGCGGTTACCAGGTCTTTACTGAAAATAGAAAATACAAAAAATCATACCCAGGTTAAATGCAGCATGACATATAACTGCACCTAAAATTGAACCAGATCGTTGTTTTGAAAAGATGAAAACGATACTCACGGAAAACATACAAATTACCCAGATTAATGCAGGTATTATTAAAAATTTCCATTGATTGTTAATGAAGACTAAGCCGAAATGAGAAATATGTGTCAAAGCAAAAGCAGAACCATCAATCAGAGACGCTTTTTTTTCGCCTGTTGAATTAGCAAAACTTTTGTGTACAATTCCTCTGAAAAAGAATTCTTCTCCAATTGGGCTGAATATCATCCCGGTTATGGCTGTTATAATAAACAGGATTGTTTTATCGTGTTGATTTATTCCTTGAGGTATATTGTAAGATTTTCCGATATAGACATACCAGTTTTCCAAAGAGTTACCATATAAGACTTGTCCAAGCAGATAGAGTAACATGCTGAATAGAAGTCCTGAAATGAAGGCCGGTAATAACCATTTGTATTGTGTGGGTTTGGTTATTCCAATTTTTTTTACTCCGGTTTTACTCAGGAAAATAAATGGAACGATAGCAGAAATGACCATTATCAGTGCTATATAGCCATAATTTTGAGTAGCATTTGCATTAAGTACCAATATGAATCGTGGTATACAGACTAAAAGAATCAGAAACAGTCCGAATTTCCAGTCAAACTTGAATAAGCGATTCCAGAAAGGTCTTAGTTCATATTGCATAGTTAATCAGGGTTAGTTAATTTTTGCGTTCATTTATTGATTAAAGGTTATGTTTGATGAGTCGGCATCTTATATGCTTGATTGGATGGCAGATAGGTAGGCTGAATATTGCCGCAAACGGCCAGGTGATAGGGTTGAATAAACCTAACCCGACGACAGCATCCAGCCACGATTCTGGTACCCCTCGCCAGCGAGGCCGGAAAGCTGTCACAGTGCAAGAGGGTATGGCGCACTTTTTGCCGTCCGGGTAATTTTATTGAGCATTACGCGTGTAGCGGTACAATTTTTATCTGAGCCGCGAATTTATCACCGATTACAAAGTTGGTTGCGGGCACTGGTGCAGTGTCGCGGTACAAGTATGACCGTAGCCAGAAAACTGTCACGATGCAGGATTTAAATTTCGGGCAGATACGCGTGTCCGGGTACATGAACCATTACAAATTTGTCTTGAGGGCAGGAGCTAAGCAAAAACCGTGACAAGCCTATTAAACATAGCACCATCCGTGTTATAGGGCGTTATATTTTAACATTTGATTAATAAAAAAAGACTGAAAATGTTTGGCGGTTAATAAAATACAGTATAACTTGCATATGAATCTGAAAAAGAGCTAGACTCTCTAGTAGGATTCCTCCGGAGGAGGTAGGTAACTACCTCTTTCTGTTTTATAACTCAACTATACCAAGAGGATGAGTTTTGGATGCTGCTTTTACAATTATAGGTTCAATCCTTTTATAAAAATTTTTGCCCCCTTTTTTAGTCAAATATCTGTTTGGCTCATAAAGTTGTCGAGCTGAATAAACTACAACATCTGTCATTTGATGGAAATATGAAGTCCTAGAATCCTTTAGAAACGGATCTTCAATTATGTACTCTATTTTGAAATTTCTAAAGCCACCACCATAAAGATCTGCCCTATTAGGGACAATATTATATTTTCGCATTTTTCTAAGTAACTGGGTCAGCTTTTTCCCATCAGTGTTGTCAGGCAATAAGAGTCCTTTATCATCTGGATTGCTTGGTCCAGGAAAATTCTTATGTCTAATAGTGTTTTCAAATCTATTAATTAATGCCTCCCAAGCAACTTCAAAGGGATCCCTTGAACATTTAGTTTTATCAACACAAATGCTTATCACGGCTAGATCAGGCTGATTTGCAAGCCAATCCATGCATTGTTTAAGAATATCAATTCTATCATTTCTTTTAATACTTTTTAATTTCTTCCTAGTATGTAAGAATTCGGTCGCATGAATTTCTTCATTGAGTTTAAGTCCTTTTGTTGTTTTAAAATGTGTTCTTAATTGGACTAATCCGTCAAGAATATTTTTCCAGCGAAGTTCATGAATAATCATGCCAGTTAATAGAAAGTATCTTGTGGGGCTTGCTACTTTGCCAATGTCTCCACTTTCATCGACATACATTAAATACATATTCCGAAGTAAGGTTTAATTTTTGTAATTAGGTATTGATATTAAAATTTATCGATTAGGATCGACTATTATTAAAATATTGGTTGCTTAGTAGAAAAAAATACCATATTGAAGTTTCTACTAGGATGCTAAATCGGTAGGTACAATGCCCAATAACGGGAATTTGTCTAACAACCTCAGTTATTCCATGGAACCTTACCTTTTCTAAGCAGGTTTAAGCCTCAGGTTGATTTCCGCAATCTTATATCCGGAATTACATCACATAATCCTTTGTAAAGCTTTAAAATGACCCAAAGGAGGTCATACTGGCACCTAAACAGGGAAGAAAGCATCCTCATATCCTTTTTGAGGTCGGTGGATAATTTAAAACACTGCAGGTAAATGAATGATTACAAACCATAGTCCGCCAGTTGTCGTATACCCTTACTTTAAAAAATGACAAGTGATTGCGGCAGTTGAATTAAACTGACCACATCCCGCCATTGCGAGACAGGGTTCGAAGTGTGATTTTATAGGATTTTTGAAGAAGTTTACAGGGGAAGAATATTACTTAACTGAAGTAGCTACGATTTAATCTGACAGTTTGGGGTTAAATTAGAAGTGTGAAAAAACATTATTAACCCCAAAACTATCAGACATGAATACCGAAGTGAAATTAATCAAAAACAAAGTAGGTTTATTAAAACTGGCCGAAGAACTTGGCAATGTCTCCCATGCATGTAAAATTATGGGATATAGTCGTGATACTTTTTACAGACTGAAGGATCTATACGATACTGGAGGAGATCTTGCGCTCCATGAGATCAGCAGAAGAAAACCAATTGTAATGAACAGGGTTGCTCCCGAAGTTGAAGCAGCTGTGGTTAAGATAGCAACTGATAATCCAGCCTTCGTTCAGGTTCGTGTTGCCAACGAACTCCGCAAACAAGCCATTGTCATATCCCCTGCAGGAGTTCGCTGTGTTTGGCTTCGTCACGATATGGAGACATTTAAAAAGCGTTTAAAGGCTTTGGAGGCAATGGTGGCACAGGATGGGATAATCCTCACCGAGTCCCAAATCGCCGCCCTGGAGCGAAAAAAAGAGGAAGAAAAAGCCAATGGCGAAATAGAGACTTACCATCCTGGTTACCTTGGAGCTCAGGATACTTATTATGTAGGAACTATAAAAGGAGTGGGTAGAATCTATCAACAAACATTCATCGATACTTATGCCAAGACTGCACAGGCTAAATTGTATGATCGCAAAAATGCTCTTGTCGCTGCAGATATGCTTAATGACAGGGTCGTTCCATTCTATGAAGGGCAGGATATCCCCCTGCTCCGCATACTGACAGACCGGGGAACCGAGTTCTGTGGGGCCCGGGAAAACCATGAATATCAGCTTTATCTTGCTCTTGAGGATATTGATCACTCACGGACCAAAGCCCGTCATCCTCAAACAAACGGCATTTGCGAAAGGTTCCATAAAACTATCCAGGACGAGTTTTACGCTATTGCATTCCGGAAGAAGATCTATAACACTCTGGAGGAATTACAGACAGACCTCGATAATTGGCTGCAATATTACAATGAGGAAAGACCGCATTCCGGCAAGTATTGCTTCGGAAAAACTCCTATGCAAACTTTCCGTGACAGCATTCATCTTGCTAAAGAAAAACAACTCGACAAACTCTATGATCCCTTGAACATCGATAACCATTCATCCGGCGTAGCGACCAGCAACAATACCTTGCAGACATTTGCAAGGCCGGAAATGGCGCAGGTTTTGAGCGAAAAGGCTTCCGTTCATTTTAGCCTTGAAAATGTCGGAAAGGTATGTAACTTAGTGAAGCCGGTGAATGGTTAAACTTTTACCCAAATTGTCAGACAAAGTCTTAGTTACTACATTTTAACTTATAAATATTGCTTCATTAAATCACTCCAATATATATTATAATCAGGTGCTTTGAGTCTTAATTGATTTAAGCAGGCATTAATTGTCAAGAACATAATTGGTAATGTATCCTCATGTGTATCTAAAACTGCATATTTGTCAAAGTCCCGACCTAAACCTACAACAGTGTCATTTTTTACTTTTAAGAGCATATATTTTCGCTTATGGTTAAAAATAAAATCAGGTGTATGAATTTTATCTATTGTCCTAATTTTCTGATTGTATTTTTCAAGAAATGTTTCCTTTGTCAATCCATCGTATGCATATATTATTCCAAGAAATGGGTTCAGTTTTGTAACAGAGGCTGATAATCCATTCCCGATTTTGAGATTATAGGTTGGTGTAATATCTAGCATAGTTGAATCATCTCTTTTCAGTTTTTTCATTGACGCAATATTATCTATACTTGAATTTAATTCATCGGTACTTAAGTGAGATTTTATTTCAATCTCACCGTAAACAGATTCAGCTGGGAAAAGGTTATTTTTCCTATTTTTAAAAAGCACATTCGAGTAAATCGAATCATAGATAACGATGTCAATTTGGTTGCTAGAATTATCAAATTGATCAAATATTTGTCCGGTACCTAATCCATATGCATTAGGTAAGAATGGCCTAAGTAGCTCTGTTATTATTTGCTCCCGAAATTCGCCTTTTTCACCAGAATGTTCAAATAATTTGCTGTCGGCGAATTCGGCATTTAGTTTTTCTGATAAGTTTCTAAGTGCTTGAATAAGTTTCATATAGCGTTGTTATAAAAATTTTCAATTCCTTACTTTGACTGCTAACTATAATCTTGCGAATAGATTAAGTTAATTTTCCCGTTGGGATATTTGACTTTGACAATTTACATTCAAGGTTGTAATTTGAAAGTAATTTTCTTAAAACCAAGAATTTCCATTTTTCAGTTTTAGGATGAGTTATAATGTTGAAATTCAATGATGATAATTGAGGGAAACTTAATCCAAATCCAAAAATATCTGGAATTACTTTCTCAAAGTTTATTACAAATCGAAATTCATTTTCGTGAGAATAGCTTGAGTCTTTCTTGTTTATGCTGAAGCTATTTGGCAGTTCTGAAGGTCTATTAGGATCCAATTCAGGAGGATATAAATCACGGTAATAGACATTACCAATTGTCATGTGGTTAAAATTTTCGTCCGTCTCCTTTTTTGCCTGATCTTTAATTAGTTCTATAAGATCTTTTGCACCAAATCTAATAGCCACTGATCCAAGATCGGAATACAAATCCCACATAGCTCGCGATTCTCTTTTTGAAAGATACCAACAACTAGAAAATTGAGTGCGTTGAGTAATCGATGCTACTTCTTTAATGTTCTTTAGGCCTTGTTTAGCATTAGCCGCTATTTGTTGTCTTTTATCTAGAGGGATTGCAGGATTCATTATTTCAAAATCAGGAGTATGGTTACATACCCATAAATCAAAAATTATCCTATCCGATAATCCTTCAAGTGGATCATCGAATTGGTCTATTCTGCTGAAATAGATTTTGTTTTCCTCAATAAGATAGAGAAACTTATAAAAGTCAAGATACTTCCAGAGAAAATCTTGATCATTTATTTCATATTTGTCTACAAGTACTTCCAATTTGTAATATGCAGTAGTTTAATATTTTACCGCTAACTCGTTTATATGTGTACATTTACCTGTAAACTAATCTTTTCGTAGTTATCCTTTACTTTTTATTTAACTAAATTGTACCATCCCTATCTTCTTGCCTCACAAACCTGCATTGTCACTACCGATCGCTAACCCTGGCGATTTCTAATTCATTCTTTGGCTAAATGCAATTAAGTGTTATGGCCTGCTGGTCTGGTGGTCTGCCTGTATGGATGATTGCGTAAACGGGAAGACAAAGATCATATGTCGTTGGACTTTTTGACCCACCCCTTGCCCCACGCTGGGGCGTGGCAGGCTCTCCCGGGAGGGGATCCTTGCTAGTATCTTTTGCCCTGTGCCCTGAGCCCTTCGCTCTGAGCCAAACCTACGCCAAGGCTACGGTTTACGAGGCCTGTGCTTTAACCCACCCCCAACCCCTCCCAGGAGGGGATCTTTGTGCTAGTATCTTCTGTTTCCATACCACACAGCCCTGCCCCGTCAGTCACAAAAGCAACACCCCGCAACACCAATCAAACCCATAAAGCGCAATGTCTGACTTTCACAAAAAGAAAAAGATTACCGAAGTTAAACAATATGATTTTATGATTCAAGGAATTGTTATTAATATTTTATTGTTCTTAAGTATTGAATGTGAGGGATATAAATGATAGGTTTCATATAGTTTCATACTTGCATTTAAAAGCCGGCTCCGGGCATTGGTACCCATCTACCCATTGCCTGATTGGGAGAATTAAATCCTTTTAGGGTAAGCATCAGCGGGGGAGGCAGTGAGGCTGTTATAAAAGTCCTTAGTGACCTTTGTGCAGACCTTGGTGATCCTTCGTGGTTAAATGATTTTTTTTTAACCACAAAGGTGACACAAAGGATTACACAAAGGTCACAAAGGGTGAATAAAAAGAATTATCTGATTTTGATACAGCTTCTATTCCTAAAACCTGGTCATAACCAGTAACCTATGTCAACCGGCATATAGGTTTTCAAGGTATTTGATTATTTGCAACAATCCCCATCTGGTCTCACCATTCCCGGCGTTCGCCATCACGGATATTACAATTCCGGGTTCTTTTATGATTATTGCATTTGCATAATAATTCCCTACGCTCCCGCTATGACTGTAATAATGGTTCCCATTTACAATGTCGTTTCCCCAACCCATTGAATATTCCTTTGCTCCGTTAAAAATGAAATCATAGGTTGAAGCTTTTAAATAGTTGTTCCGGCCACTGATCCCATTAAGGTTTATTTGAAGATACCTGATGAAATCACCAATCGTAACGCTATGATGCCCGGAAGGTATCAGATAGTGCAAAAAGTCTTCTCCCCAGTCCGTAAATTTGTCTCCATTCAGGACTTCCAGTTTGTTGCTTTCATCCCAGCCTGATTCTGAGGGAATAAGATGGCCGGCTGGCTGGTTCCTGCCAAAATCCTGAGGCCAGCCAATTCTGAAATTTAATCCCAGATCCTTGTTGGTTTTATCAACAAGCTGTTTATAGGTCAGTCCGCTTGCTTTTTCCAGCATTAAAGCAGCAAGTACGTACCCCATGCTGGTATACCTGTAAAACTGTCCCGAATCAGGTACTACAGGTTCAAGACCAAGTGCATACTGAGCGAATTTGTAATCATTGAATCTGTCATTTCTGTTTTGTTCATTATATCCGTCGATTATCTTCTTTGCTTCCCAGTCATTTAATTCAGGAAGCATGGTTCGCATTGACAATAAATCCTTCAGCTCCAGATCGAGATATTCAGGTCTTGAGGTTTGTTTCATCTCAGGATACAAATCGAAAAAACGTGTATTCCAGGCAATCCTGTTTTCATCAATGAGTTTCCCGGTTATAAATGCTGTTAACCCTTTCCCGAGCGATGCAATATGAAACATATCATTTATTCCTACAGGATCATTGGTATTTATGTCTCTTACACCCAATGCTCCGGATATTAAAACTTTATCCACGGTTGCCACTCCGAATACCAGTCCGGGAATATGAAATCGTTGCCGGATACTGTCTACTTCATGTATGATTTTCAGGTTTTCATTTAAATCCTGACTTCTGCAATTCAATACGGATAGGAAGCTGATTATTAACAGGATTACATTTTTCTTCATAATATGATCTTGATCTTAATGGTATGATGCCTGCCTTTAGGCTGGCTGTGACTACACATGCCGGATACCGTCACTGAACCCCGGACTGAAGGATAGGCAAAGTTGATTTATTTATTATCTTGTTTTGACGTATTGTGTTTAAAGGGTGAAAAATGCTTATACGGTTTCCCTGATACAACATTAATGGTATTAAATATTGAAAATACGGCATTTACAAGGAATACTAAAATTAATGGGATCGGTTGTCCTGCTTTCCAGTAAATCCATGAAGTAGCAAGAATAGCTACCCAGATTTGTAATTGAAAACTAATAACATCCCGATAATGATTTGACATTCCTTTTATTTTATCCTTTTTAAGATTCCAAATCAGTACTGTTGGGAAAATAAGAGGAATAAAGCTGCTTATATGCAAAAGTCCCAGCCAATTGTTGGTATTAACCTGTTGAATTTCTTGCTCTTCATCAGGTTCATTCTCTAAAAACATATTATAATCAACTTCGAGTGCTTTGGAAATCATCTGAAGAGTATAAGCCCTTGGATCTACTTCTCCATTTTCAATGCGTTGGATCGTTCTGGTACTTACTTCTGTTTTTTCAGCTAACTCTTCCTGAGTCATTCCCTTTTTTATCCTGAGATCTCTTATCAATTTACCTGTTTCCATTTTTATTTTTTATTCAAATGTCGGCCTGATAAAGGTAACTTTCCAACTACATAAACACGACATTTACACGACATTTGTACTTAAAATAATCGCAGTCAATATATTGTACAAATGTCATAATCTTAATCGGTCTTTTATACCCACCCCTTGCCCCACGCTGGGGCGTGGCAGGCTCTCCCAGGAGGGGATCCCTCTGCACGTATTCAGCCCTTTGCCCTTTGCTTTCTGCCCTGTGCCCTCTGCCCTGCGCCAAACCTATGCCAAGGCTACGGTTTAGGAGGCTTGTGCTTTGACCCACCCCTTGCCCTCCACCACAAATCTCCCCTGCAGTCTGGCTCCTTCCTTCGATCGCCGTAGGCTTGCCGAAGGCGATGCGCTCTTATGATCCACAGGATCATTTTTTTACACTCGGCCCCCACCACAAATCTCCCCTGCAGTCTGGCTCCTTCGCTAAAATGATCCACAGGATCATTTTTTTACGCTCGGCCCCCCAGGAGGGGATCCTTTTGCCAGCATCTTACTTCTTCCTCCTCTCTCACTCTCACACTCGCACTATTCCTGGAGGGGATACTTAGTCTCTGGATACAAGTATGGAATCACAGTGGGATCCTTTTAACCTGAATTTCAGGATGTTCTGATAATCTTCAGAGTAATACCAGTCTTCGAAGTCTTTCTTTGAACCGAAGCTGATGATAACTGATTTTGTATAATCCCACCGGCCTTCCAGGATGGTTGGATTCTCATCAACTGCGAGATATTCTCCCTTATATTTTGAAAAGACCTCATCGACCGAGTCAAGGTATTTTTGATATTCTAACGGATCTGTGATCTTTATCTGTGCGACGAAGTAATGCTTCATAGGAAATTGAAATTACTATGTTGTTATTTTTTATTTGATACTTTCCAGTCGCATTCCTCGGAAATCCTTATTGGATTTAACATGCTAAGTGCTGCCACTTTCTAATTACTCAGCCGGTAAAACGGAATCATTAATATTGGTTCAAATCCTAATTTCAGTGCCAGATTATACGACGCTTTATTCTCATACCGGCATGACCAGACTGGTATTAATTTCCTTTCCAGACAATAATCAATTAACTTACGGCAAGTCAATTCTGCATATCCAAAACCCCTGTACTTTTCCACGGTTTCAATTCCAATTTCAAACATTTCCTCATGGACAAACGAAGAATAAGCAGTCGAAGCAATCTCACCGTTATGCAGCAGTGTAAATCCTTTTCCTTTTTGGATGAAATCCCTTGCTGAATTCCAGAATCTAAGAGGAATTACACTTCCCTGCATTTGCTCAAAATAAAGAGCATTAGTCTCCACAATCATATCGTTGCCTGAAAGAACAGCCCTGTCAGGCTGCAGGTACTTCTCCCTGTTGAAAATGAAATTCACGCGGGTATTTAATTCAATAACACCACATGTTTTGTTGTCTGTATTCTCAGATGATTTAATAATATGTTTACCAAATAGTTCCTTCAGAACATTATCCCACTCCCGCGGATAAGTCTGAACCCACTCGTGTTTATTACGACTATTATCAATATTCAATGCATAAGATTTAAACCGACAATTAAAATCAACATTTTGATAATCACCAAAGAGTAGTGCCATTCCATAGGGATGAATAACATAAGCCGTACGGGGTTCTGTAATATTATCCACATAAATCCTGCCTGTTACATGCTTTTCAATCACAGAGCGGGCAAACAGATTATTAATTTGCACTGTTTTAACAATTTCCTCTAATAGATAATATCTGTCAGCTGGTAATAAAATCATAACTGTAAAATTTTGTCAATTTACGCACTTTGGTGATCAGTATTCGGTATTCAGTAATCGGTATTCGGTAATCGGTAATCAGTACAACGGGAGGATTAATGTTCAATTTAAATAGCTCACACAACACTGTCTGTCTTAGAGCCAGTGCTGTTGTTGTCAATTTAATCTGATCAGGTTTCAGATAGCAGGTTGAATAAATCAATATTTAGAAATATAATCTCCTTGCCTATCTTTTGAGATGTCATGATTCCGAGTTCTTCCATCTCTATTTAATCATTATGATATTCACTTATTAAATTAGTTGCATTTGACAGATATTACGTCAATTGTCAATATTGGGTGTTTTTTGACATTAGCTTACCACAGTTCCTCCACGTCGGTTCCAACAGCGAAACCCGATGATTCAATACTCCCGTGGTAGCTGTCTTGGTGTATTCGGTAATCAGTAATCGGTAATCGGTAATCGGTAAGTTCCGCCGTGCGGGATTGACTCGCTTCGCTCTTCAACTTCGGTCTTCTGTCTTCTGTCTTCGGTCATTTTCTTTAACCCTGGCCTCCGTTACACTGCTTGTTGTGTGCTGTTTTTATTCGTCTCTCAGATGAATTTACACTGAATTAATTTTTCCCAGTCCTTCTCAAGCATCGCGTATATTAAATCATCGACCCACATTCCATTTATAAATAAACTCTCTACAAAGTGGGCCTCTTTCCGAAATCCAATTCTTTCAAGCAGTCGTATGGAGTTTTTATTCTCCGGGTCTACTGATGCAATTATCCGATGCTTATTCAGGTCTTTAAACAAATAGTCAATTACTTTTTTAACGGATTCTGTTGCGTAACCCTTATTTTGAAAATCTTTATTTAATGTAATTCCTATTTCAGCTTGTTTTCCTTCTTTATCAATAAAATGAATTCCTAAATCACCAATTATTTTTTGTATCTCATTCTCTATAATGACAAATTGAAACCAGGTCCCGGGTTCATTGATATGTCCCGACAACTTTCCAATAAACGTTTCTACCTCAGGTAGATTCACCGGGATCCAACCCTGGTATTTATTTACCTCTCTGTCGGAGCGATATTCAAATACTTCGTTTTTATCTTCAGGCTTCATGGGCCTTATTGTCAGTCTTTCTGTTTCTAGTTTCATTAGCTGAATTATTCATTCGTGTTTTTCCTAAAATAGCACACAACCATGAATAACCTGGGACCATTGCAAAAGGATTTATTCGTTCATATGATGAGTAATAAGAGACTGAACCCAGGTTCCTGTTTCTTAACTCAATTTCAGACAACAAATCATTAATTTGCTAATCAAAAGCTGGCTGTGTTGTACATCCTGTTGCGAATAACGTTATCAAAAGGGTAGTCTTAAGAGCATTTTTCATTTTTAAAAAGTATGAAAATAATTCTAAAGAAGGAAGGTGAATTCAATGGATTTCATTCTTTTTTCTTTTTAACCTGACACCTGATTCCTCATTCTTCTTTCCTCACCCCCTCATTACTCACGACTCACTACTTTTTTAACAACTGCCAGCTTTCTTTTGCCACGGATGCACGAATTAAAGACGAATCACCCCATCCCCCCGTCTCCCTATCTCCCTTGGGAGAGGGGGACAGGAGGGGGTGAGGCCGAATGTTCCACGCTACAATGCCCCGCCCCGTCAGTCACAAAAGCAACACCCCGCAACACCAGTCTACCCATAAATCGCCCTGTCTGACTTTCACAGAAATAAAAGCAAACCGAAGTTAGACAATATGATTTTATGATTCAAGGATTAGTTATCAACATTTTATTGTTCTTTAGCGTTGACTGTCAGGGATATATATGATATATTTCATATAGTTTCATACTTGCATTTATAGTCAGGAGAATTGTCAGGAAAACTTTTTGGGAGGTGGGAGTAAGGAACACTAAAAAGGAGTAGCAGGCAGGCGGCCACATTCAGTTCATGGCGCTCCGGGGCAAGGGATTCATCCTCCTTATCTTTCCTGCTTCTCAGATCATGTTTTTCAGATACTTTCCCGTAAGCGACCGGGTGCAATTTACAATGTCTTCGGGTAATCCCTGGAATATCAGCTCTCCTCCCTTTTTACCGCCTTCAGGGCCAAGATCGATTATCCAGTCGGCAAATTTTATAATATCGAGGTTGTGTTCGATTATTACAACCGTGTTTTCGTTGGCTACCAGCGATTTCACTATCCTGTAAAAATTATCGATATCCGAAAGATGCAGCCCGGTGGTGGGTTCATCCATTATGTAAATGTTGCTTTCGTTTGTCAGTTCGGTTGCAATCTTCAGACGCTGTGATTCACCTCCCGACAGAGTGCTGAGCGACTGGCCCAGTTTCAGGTAGCCCAGTCCGACTTCCTGAAGAAGGTGCAGGTGCTTTTTAATCCTGGATGACTTGAAAAACTCGTACGACTGATTAACTGTCATATCGAGAATATCCGCAATATTTTTCCCGGAAATTTTCAAATCGAGCACTTCTGAATGATATCTTTTCCCTTCGCACTCATCACAAACGGTTTTTACAGAATCGAGGAAATGAAGCTCAAATGTGAGAACTCCCTGACCGTTACATTTCGGACAGGCACCCTTTGAATTAAAACTGAAAAGTGAAGGATCGGTTCCGGTTGCAGAGGCAAATTCTTTTCTTATCAGATCGAAAACTCCGATAAACGTTGCGGCATTGGCCCTTGAGGATTTTCCAATGGGCGACTGGTCAATCACAATGGCCTCGGGATGCTGCCGGGCAAAGCACCCGTGGATCAGGCTGCTCTTTCCGCTTCCTGCCACGCCGGTTACGCAGGTAAGTACTCCTTTTGGAATCTTCACCGAGATATTTCTCAGGTTGTTGGCTGAAGCATTTTCGATTTCATAAAACGATCCGAACGGTTTGCGGGAGAATGCCGGCTTTTCTTTTTTATTAAGAAACTCTGCGGTGATGCTTCCGGAAGATGTAATACCTGAAGGTTCGCCGTTATAAACGATGTTTCCGCCGTATTTTCCTGCTCCGGGACCAATGTCCACTATCCATTCTGCCGACCTTATAACGTCAGCATCGTGTTCCACCACGAACACGGAATTACCCCTGTCTTTCAGACGGAACAGTATACTGATAAGGTTTTCGGTGTCGCGCGGATGCAGTCCGATTGTAGGTTCATCGAGCACGTAAAGCATGTCAACCAGATTGCAGTCCATCTGTTTTGACATTTTTACACGTTGCGATTCGCCGCCGGAGAGAGTACCCACAGCCCGGTCGAGCGACAGATAGCCAACGCCGATCTCGATGAGTTGTTGGAGCAGGAATTTAGCTTTTCTCAAAACAGGCCGGGATATTTCATCATTTATATTCTGTAAAAAGGGAAGAACATCTATCAGTTCCATCCTGCACACATCGGCGATTGTCAGGCCGTCGATAGTCACGCCTAAGGCCCGTTCATTCAGACGGGTGCCGTTGCAGTGTCCGCAAACCTGATAGCTGAAATACTTTGAATAGGAATTTTTCTCTTCTTCCGCTGATTCTGCGTCGGCCCTTGTGGTAACTGCATTTTCGAGTTTCCTTATCAGGCCTTCAAAAACCCTGTTATAGGTAAGTTTATCAGCGTTTTTTCTGATCCTGAATGGTTCAGAATAAAGCAGAAGGTTCAATTCCTCATTCGAATATTCCTTAATAGGTTTGTCAACGTCAGTCACTCCAAGGCTGACAAGCTCTTTCCAAAGGAAACCACCGGTTCTGTAGTGAGGGTGGGTAATAGCGCCCTGGCGGATCGAAAGTTCCCTGTCGAGGAACATATCGGTGTCTATCCTGATCTTCATTCCCAGCCCCTTGCAATGCGGGCACATTCCTTCGGGATGGTTGAATGAGAAATAGAACGACGGTCCGATGAATGGTTTGCCAACCCTTGAAAAGAGCAACCGCAGATAGGTGTTGATCTCGGTTGCCGTACCCACCGTGCTTCGAAGGTTATTTCCCATCCGTTTCTGATCAATAACTATTGATGTCGACAGGTTGAGGATATCGTCAACGTCGGGTCTCGACAATTTGGGCATCCGGGTACGGGCAAAAGTAGAGAAGGTTTCAATCAGCTGCCTCTGTGCTTCGGTATAGATAGTGTCGAAAAGCAGTGATGATTTTCCCGAGCCGGAGACCCCTGTGAATACTACCAGCTTATGTTTGGGGATCTCAATATCGATGTTTTTGAGATTGTTGGCATGAGCGTTTTTAACTATTATTCTATCCTTGTTCATAATATATGTATGGCGAGTTATTGTTGTCATTATCAGTCGTGAAGCAGAATGTTGTTGCAGGGCTGCCACAACTCAGATGAGCCTGTCAGAACCGGAGCACAAATTACAAAACCGGTGACAAGTTTCAAAGAGAATATTGTTTTGAAAACATGCCTATGAATATAAAGGTCTGGGAGCTTTCAATTAATATCGAAGATGATAGCCAGGTTTTCTGTGACTTTAGCGGCAAGACTTTCCGGCAATTCACCGATCTTTTTTATCAGCCGGTTATTATCAATTGCCCGTACCTGGTCTGTCATTATATCACAGTCGTCATTCAGGTTTGCTGTTCCCTTTTTAATGTGTACTCTGAGTATCTCAGATTCTTTCTGAACATTTGTTGTCAAAGGACATATTATTGTGGAAGGGTGAGGTATCTTGTTCAGGAGGTTGGTTTGCACAACCAGCACCCAGCAACCAGCACCCAGCAACCAGCAACTTCCACCTTATAAGCACCCTGTCAATTCTTCCTGATGCATCTTACCGATTCGCCTGATGATTTTGGATTATTGCTGGTTTCGAGCGATCCGCGCTGCCCAAGATAATGATCAACAGCTGTTCCCGGTTTGCCTTCATCGGTGGTCCACCAGGTGGCAATGCTTCCGAGATTGAGGAAAGTGCCGTTCTCAACCCTGTACCCTCCGGGCAGACCGTTGAATCCCGATTCGTTTGTGCCTATAAACCCGTCGGCCCATCCGCTGCTGCTTTTCAGTTTGTTCCCTGCCTTGCCTGCCCCTCCGAGCTGACCTGCAAGCTGATTCCAGTCGGCGTCATTGGGCAACGACCATCCCTTCGGCGCCAGCCCACGCGGATCAGTCACGGCGTACCAGTTATACAGCTTTCCGTATTTCTGACCGTGCTTCGGATCATTGTTATAATTGCACCATGCGGGCTTTCCTGCTTTTCCTGCCGCAACCCATTCTTCATTCGTTCTTGCCTCGGGAATAGTATCGCCATTCCTGAATGTAACAGTGTTGAGGTTAGCTGCCGCCCATATCTGCGATCCTATCTTCAGGGTCCCGGCTTCGGGAGCCTTCACCGCAGGTT
The DNA here is from genome assembly GCA_964633505.1 of uncultured Rikenellaceae bacterium. Taxonomy (GTDB): domain Bacteria; phylum Bacteroidota; class Bacteroidia; order Bacteroidales; family VadinHA17; genus LD21. Next base: position 282,528 of record CAZWHC010000006.1, read on the forward strand.
TTGCCGCAGGAACTGAGGCGGATGGTTTCTTCTGCGGCTGTGTTGTCTTTTTCTGTGCAGGAACAGTCTTTTTCTGTGCAGGAGCGGTTTTGGTCTGAGTTGTTGTTTTCTTCACTGTCTTTGCAGTCCCTGTCTGTGCTGCAAGTTCCTGACAAGGCATGAGACAGGAACAAACCAGAAATATTACGAAGGTCCCTGTCAAAGAAATTTTAAATGTCTTTTTCACAATTCCTCCTTTGATTAAGCTGTCAATTATAAAACGCTCAGGATTCAGGTTTATTACAGCGTTCAATCAACGTTCAACCGTCCGCTTTTGTCTTTTGGTTGTAGATGATATACCTGTTCTGTGACTTATGTCACACATGCCTTAAAAAATAGTTCAGAAAATCCTTGATTTATTCAAAAATCCAATCTACATTTGTAGACAGATGTCAAATAATGTAGAATTTATGTATCTCACAAACGCTGAAGAACAGATTATGAAGGTTCTATGGAACCTCGAAAAAGCCTTCATCCGCGACCTGATGAACGAAATTCCTGAACCGAAACCTGCCCAGACAACGGTTCTTACCCTTCTGAAAAGGATGATGGACAAGAATTTCGTGAGTTTCAGGCAATACGGAAACTCACGGGAGTATTATCCGCTTGTAAGTAAACACGACTACTTTTCAAGGGAACTTAATGGTATCATAAAGGATTTCTTCAACGACTCCACGGCACAGTTTGCTTCATTCTTTGCAAATGAGACAGACATGACGAAGGAGGAACTCGAGGAACTCAAACAGATTGTTGAGAAAAAAATTGCTCATAAAAGATCAAAAAAATGACAGCCTACATTATCAGATCAGCTCTCTGCATGGTGCTGCTTTACGGACTGTACAGACTGATCCTTGGAAAAGAAAAGCTCTTCCGCTTCAACAGGTACTACCTGATCTTTGCCGTGATCTTTTCCCTTACGATACCTTTCGTTGCGATACCTATCGAATTCGGCAGTTCAGATCCATCAGTAGGGATATTGACAGCTCTCGACAATCTTACGCTGCCGGTCGCTGAAATGTCACCTGAAGCGGTCACCCCTCAGGTGTCGCCTGCGCCGGTTACGGCACAAACCGTTCAGGAAAACCGTCCTGTTGCCGGCAGACCAGGTTCTGTCAATAAAAGCGAAATCCTGCTGATAATATATCTTGCCGGACTTATGATTATGGTTGCCAGGTTCTTCAGGAACATCCTCGTGATGCACAGATTGTCGAGGCGGTCGGAGAAAATTGATCTCAATTGGTATAAAATCGCTTTGCTCGATAATCTTGCCAGCCCTTTCAGCTTCCTGCGAACAGTGTTCCTCGACAAAAAGGATTATCTCTGTCACAGAATCCCGGTTAATGTCCTTAAGCATGAACTTGAGCATGTGCGTCAGTCACATTCGCATGATGTCATTTTTTATGAGATCCTGAATACTGTCTTTTGGTTCAATCCGGTTGTTTATATGTTCGGAAAGGCTGCAAGGATCAACCATGAATATCTTGCCGATGAAGCGGTTGTAAAAAACACAGCTGATATCGAAACTTACTCAGGCGAACTTATTGAATTTGTGCGCCACCGGACCCTTGTACCGTTTGCCTGCGGAATGGGTTCATCAGTAATAAAAGACCGCCTGCTGATGCTCAATACGGATACGTCGCGCAAGGGAAGGAATGTAAGGATCGTAACTGCATTGTCGTTGTCTGTCATACTGATGACTTTGCTCAGTCTTCGTCCGGCTCCGGCAGTGACATATGATGACATGAGCAAGAAGAAGACGCTTTACGGAAAAGACATTGTCATAGAGGAGGTATTTTTCAGGGATCAGGATTTCAGACCGCAGAAAGTTGCTTTTGTTATCGACGGGTGGATGCTGACTTCAGGCGATACTGTCAGGATTGATCCGGTACAGGTTAAAAACATCAGCATACTGACCGGTAAAAAGGCTGTGCGAAGGTATGGAAGAGATGCAAAGTACGGAGCTGTCGAAATATCAACATATGGAGCAGGTAAAAGATCTGTTCCTGATTCTTTATTATTCAAACCTAGATGGGTATTGAACATGAAGTTGCCGAAGGAAACGGTTTCAATACCTGTATCGAACCTGTATTCCTTTAGCATGTGGACCTATCCGGTTTTCCCTAATCAGGACAGCATAAAGAGGTGGCGGACAATCGACATTATGACAAGGGATTATTACAGGGTAAGGGGAGTGGTTATCAGGAAAAACGGAGATCCCTTTCCGGGGGCAAAGGTAAGCTCTACCGGGAATCCCTCAATTGCAACTGCGGATAAGGACGGACGTTTTCTATTGGAGGATGTAAGTAAGGATGCAGTTGTCACGGTATCGGCAGAAGGATGTGAACCGTTATATTTCAGATCAGTTTTCATGATGGATCTGAAGATAACACTTGACGAGAACAGCGAACCGGATTTCAATATAGAGGTTAAAAATAATCTTGAACGCGATTTCTCGGGAAGATGGAAAATAAACAAGGAACTTAGCAGTGCATCCTACGGGAGTACTGAAATCATTTATGATATAAGCCAGTATGATTCGGATTCTGTTCTTATGACCCAATCGAGGATACTTGAGAACGGGAAGGAGTTTAAGGGTAAAGCAAGTTTTGGATTCAATACAATCAACGTAAAAGATGCATCCGGAATTAATAACAGCGAGCGGACTGTCATTTGTACTGTAGCCCCTGACGGGAAATCCTTTTCAGTAACTAACGTAATGAAAAGTAAAATAGGGGTTTTTGAGGATTACAGCCAGCGCGAGACTTTTTCGCTCAGTGAGGACGGGAACCAGATGAGGATTAATTTCTTTCACACCCAGGAGGACGGTTCAGAAGAGGGTGAGAAAGGGATGGCTCTGGTTTTTGACAGGGTAAAGAATTAATGGAAGGGGAGGAGTGCTCTGATTTGATGCCTGACGGCTGTTTGAGGCGTGGGTTTTAACCGCAAAGTTCGCGAAGTTTTCGCAAAGGAGGGAAAGTTGAAGAACTTACGCAGAATTTTTTAAGAACTAACACAGAGCTCACAGATTTCACGGAGTTAAGAAAAAAGATTTAACCACGGAGTTTCACGGAGTTTTTCAAAACAGTGTCCCTCCGTGTTTAAACTCAGTGTTACCCCGTGGTTAGGAAAAATTTTACCACAGGGTTACAGAGCTGATACTTAGTAACGGTGGTCGTCCGGTCTGACGGCGGTTGTTTTGCAGTTATGCGGTTATGCTGTTTTGCGTCTTGTGGTTCAGGTTACTGGTTGTCCGTTGCTGGTTGTTAAACTTAGGTTCAAGGTTCAAGGTTCAAGGTTCAAGGTTCAAAGCTGAAAAGTTCTTTACTCACTACTTACTACTCACTACTTTTTTGCCAACTGCCAACTGCCAACTTTCTTTTGCCACGGATTCACGAATTAAAGACGGATCACCCCATCTCCTCCTCACCCCATCTCCCCCTCAACCCTTTTTCATTCCTGGCTATAAAAGAGAACCCAGGGTGCCATGTTCAGCTTGCGATGAAAATGTAACATACAGAACATTTTATGTAACATAAGAGGTAGTTTTTGTAGTGCTGATGGATGAACTTTGATCAGAATTTAATCTGGCAGTATGGTAGAACCTGATAAGGAACATCTTATAACCAACTTCTTGTAATAAACCAAAATCTCCTGATTATGAAAAGATTAGTTTTGTTCTCAGCTATTATCCTTATAGCAGGGATGACTTATGGACAAAGCCTGCAGAAAGGGAACCTGATCGGAACTCATGAATTCAATGTTACCCTGGCTCCCGGGGTTACAATGGATAAATACATGGATTTCTGCAACAGCAAAATCAAACCTGAAGTTGAAAAACTCTATGAAAACTGGCAGGTATATTTTCTGAAGGGTATACGGGGTGAAAAGCCTGACAAGTATCTGATGTTATACGTTATTAAATCGCAAAAAGACAGGGATAAATACTATAATGCCGATGGTACTCCCAACGAATTGAATAATCAGGTATCGGTTAAGATGCAACCGCTCATGGATGAGTTAAATAAACTGGGAACATTTACTTCAATCTATACTGACTGGCTGGTGCTTTAAGATCTTAAACGGCAGTCGGCCCGATAAGGTCCCAGAGATTTCCGTAAATATCCCTGAAGACCGCTACAGTGCCATAAGCTTCAACTTTGGGTTCTCTTTCTATGGCTATTCCGTTATCGATTAAATTCCTGTAATCCCTCTCAAAGTCGTCGGTGAGAAGGAAAAGGAAAACACGTCCTCCTGTCTGATTGCCTATCATGCTTTTTTGCTGGTCGTTTGCTGCCTTTGCCAAAAGAAGACAACAACTGTTCTCACAGGCCGGCCGTACAAGTACCCACCTTTTGGTTTCAGAGATCACTGAATCCTCAACAAGGGTGAAATGCAGCTTGTTTACGTAGAAGTCAATCGCCTTGTCATAATCATCGACAAGGACAGTTATATAGCCAAGACGCTGATTCATATATTGTAAGAAAAGAAATAATTGAAGGCTGGTGTGATTGCCCTGCAATCTCTTTACGGTGAAGGTATGGGAAATTAAGATTTATTCAAAAAATCCTGTAATCAATTTAAACTACTTTTTAACCACAGAGTTCGCCAAGTTTTCGCAAAGGAGGAAAAGTTGAGGAACTTACACAGAGGTCACGGAGGAGAAACTGAGGACACAGAGAAATGGTGGTCTGCTGGATTGACGGTGTTTGTTTTGCAGTTAGGTGTTTTGCAGTTATACGGTTATGCAGTTATGCTTTTATGCTGTTATGCTGTTATGCGGTTATGCAGTTGAATGGTCTTTTGACTCACTACTCACTATTCACTACTTTTTTGCCAACTGCCAACTGCCAACTGCCTTTTGCCACGGATGCACAAATTAAAGACGGATCTCCCCTTCAACCTTTCAACCTTTCAACCTTTCAACCCTTCAACCTTTCAACTCTTTTATTCTTATTAATTTGTGTCAATCGTGGCTAATGAAGTGTTGTAATTAAAAATTTCGAAAACCTTATTAAGAAATGCAGCAATCAGGGTCATTTTTAGTCATTATAATGATGAATAATTCTTAACGTTGATACGATCGCAAATGTGAAAAATTTCTTTCCAGAGGGTAAAGGTGATCCAGATGTTGAAGGCACGATAAATGACAGCTTTCTGAAAAAGTTTGTATTTATGACATTTGTTGTACTTGTTGTCTACAGCATCTTAAGCTTAATTGGGTTTTATCTGTGGTTTGCCTTCCCCGTTGACACAATCAATAATGTTACATATCTGAGGAATAATGACCTGATCTTATATTACTCCGTGATTAATTTCAACGATGTAACTGGCATTCTGCTCTTTTCAAACATCATCTATTTCCGGTATGTGAAATCAGCCACACCCTTAAGGGATGGAGTTTATTTTGGTATCTACCTTATTATTTTCAGCTGGGTACTCGATCTTATTATTTACGTATTTATAAGAAAAACCCTGCCGACATTGAATGAGTATTTCCTGGGAAAAAACCAGCCTGAGATCGGGATCGCCTGGCTGACTGCATTCTTAAGTGCAATGGCTTCCGGCTGGCTTCAACTGAAAAAGCAGCAGATGGGTGGCATATTCAGTACTAAAAGAGCTGTTATTGCTTTCCTGATAATTACATTTCTTTCAATGGTTTTAACCGTGACCGGCGTGAGGTTTTTTGATATCAGACCATAAAATATTCAGGTTTTTTGGTTGGAATAAAAAGCTATAATCAAGGTGCAATTTGCCAGCCTTGTTAATCATTATGTGAAGGAAACATCCCATATTAATAGATATGTGAATCAGCAGGAAGTCTCATTAAACGGAGTTCAGGATTCTACTTAACAGGTGGCAACGAAGATGAATGCTGGTAAATAACCTTCCAGGCATTGTCGATCTTTCTGAAAATAAAAGTAATCCCAAACTGGTTTATAACATATTTATCGCCTGACATCATTGTCATCTCGAATTTGCCAATCCAGCTGCATATTACAGTCCCTCCCGGAAGGAATCTGAAATCGTCCCTGAGAGGAGTGACTTTCAGAGAAGTGAGCGAGCTGAACCATGCTGCATGATGATTTTTGGCCTCCTGTAAATTGGCTATCGATCCATCAGTGGTGAAAAAGATCAGATCCATGGAGTTTGAATAAGACCCAAAGAGAGCTTCAACATCCATCTTTTCAAGGTTCTGGAAGATCACAGCGGCTGCCTCCCTGATCTCCTTCTTCACAGTCTCCTGATCCTGAGGTTTCGTTTGTACATTCTCCTGCCGGGCATTTCCGGGGAGTAGCGTTAAAGACAGTACGATGAAGGCAAGTGTTTTCATTTGTTAATTTGTTATGTAAGTAATTGGGATTGTGATCAGGAAGAATAATGGGTATTTAGAGGTTATTTCAAATTTATGCTATAAATCTGCTCATGTCAATACTTTAGGGAAGTTATTTGAGCCAGGGAAATTTGATGATAAAGATTTTTTAACCGCAGTTCGCATAGTTTTCGCAAAGGAGGAAAAGTTGAAGAACTTACACTGAGGGACACAGAGGAGACACCGAGGACACAGAGTTATGTCATTATGAAACTTTTAGCCCACCTTTAGGAGTGGTTGGCGAGTAAACCAAAGTTATGGGAGTTAGGAAGAAATTTCGGATTTCGGATTTTTGATTTAGGATTTAATCATGTACTCACCTCCAGCCCATCTCTACTTCGTAACGAGGGGGTTAGTTCTCGTTCAATCTTTAGGTTTATACATACTTAGGGCCGCCTCCTCGTTGCGGCAGCAGAGAGGGGGCAGGGGGTGAGTACATGCTAAGGGAAACGGACAGGCAAATGGGTATCTTCATCTGGCTAAAGCCGGAGCTTGTCAGCTAAGATCATCTCTTTAACGAATAACGCAATATCAAAGAAGTATAAATCAGCTGTATCAGAAGAGAAG
>CAZWHC010000007.1:0-95002 GCA_964633505.1 uncultured Rikenellaceae bacterium
GTTATGCTGTTTTGCAGTTATGCGGTTATGCAGTTATGCTGTTTTGCAGTTATGCAGTTAAATGTTTTTTTTGACTCACAACTCACTACTCACTACTCACTACTTTTTTACCAACTGCCGACTGCCTTTTTGCCAACTTCTTTTTGCCTTTGCTTCCCATCAATCTTTTAATAGATCAGGCCTGAGCTTCAGGGTCCTTTCGACCGATTGCTCGTGCCTCCATTTGTCGATTTCTGCTGCATTCCCCGAAAGGAGGACATCCGGGACTTTCAATCCCATAAAATCGGCCGGTCTGGTATATACAGGAGGGGCAAGGAGATCGTCCTGGAACGAGTCGGAAAGGGCCGACTGCTCATCCGACATGGCTCCCGGGATCAGCCTTACTATTGCATCAGTAATTACGGCGGCGGGGATCTCTCCCCCTGAAAGGACATAATCGCCTATCGATATTTCCCTTGTAATGAGGTTCTCCCTTATCCTCTGGTCAATCCCTTTATAATGGCCTGCGAGAATGATAATGTTTTCTTTCAGCGAAAGTTCATTTGCCATTTTCTGTGTGAACCTGCCGCCATCGGGGGATGTGTAAATTATCTCATCATAATTCCTTTCACTTTTCAGCTTTTCGAGAGCCTTGTAAACCGGTTCAATCATCATCACCATTCCTGCCCCGCCGCCAAAAGCATAGTCATCGACGCTTTTGTATTTATCCTTTGCATAATCGTGGAGATTGACAATGTTTATTTCCACGAGCCCTTTGTCGCGGGCACGTTTTACTATCGAATAATTCAAAGGGCTGACGAGAAGTTCAGGCTGTACAGTCAATATATCAATCCTCATTGTCGTTATTTTGCCCAAAATTAAATAAAAAGCCCCGAAAAGGACAGCTATTCTATTCTGAGTGCATTTGACGGATTGTAATTTGCTGCCTTAATTGTCTGATAACTTATTGATAACCATCCGACAAGCATGGCAATCAGGGTGGCCAGAATAAATATTACCGGACTAATCGGGATTTTGCTTGCAAATCCCTCAAGCCAGTATTGTGAACCGAAATAAGCTACAGGATAGGCGAGGAGCGATGATATCAGGATTATATATATCATCTCCTTTGAAAGCAGTCCAAGGATAACTGGTATTGAGGCTCCGTAGCTTTTACGTATTCCTATTTCCCTTGTCCGTCTGTTTGTGATGTACGTGATGAGCCCTATCAGGCCCATGCAGGCAATGAATATGGCAAGGAATGAAAATATGAGGAATATTTTCCCTGTTTTCATTTCTGAGGAATAGAGTTCATTCCACCTGTCGGTGAAGAAGTCATACTGGAAGGGCATATCGGGCGTGAAATTCTGCCATAGCTTTTCAACTTCAGCTATTGTGGCATTTACATTCTTCCCTGATAACCTGATTGTCGCGAACTGATCGCCTCCTCCTCCTCCCTCGACTGTGAAACATACCGGAGGAATGGCCTTGTGCATCGACTCGATATTGAAGTCTTTCATGATACCGACTATCTTGTATCTCCTCCATTCCTGGGGCCCTGCGGGTTGCTTAATATAGCTGTTGAGAGGATCGGCTAGACCAAGCGATTTTACAGCTGCTTCATTTATAAGTATTGCAAGCGAGTCTGTCCCGAATTCCCGCGAAAAATATCTTCCGTCAGCAAGCTGAACACCAAGGGCTTCAGGATAATCGAGGCTTACGGCAGCCTGGTTTATCAGATAGGTATTCTTTTCGGGATCATCATCTTTAAAGAATGCATTGTTATTGAAATCTGTACCCGGAACCGACCTTGAAAAACCAACTTTCTCAACACCCGGAATTTCAAGAAGCTGCGTCCTGAACGCATCAGCCTGCTGCCAGAATGCATCAACCCTTCTTACCACTATCATATTCTCCTTGTCGAATCCCAGATCCTTTCTTGTAAGAAGGTTAAGCTGGTTATAGACAATAATTGATCCGATTATTATAATTATTGAAACAGTAAACTGGAAGACCACCAGTATCCATCTTAGCCTTTTCGACATTGATCCCGGATTCATCGTACCCTTGAGAACCTCAACAGGATTATAGGATGCCAGTACGAAAGCGGGATAAAATCCTGATGCTATTCCTATGAAAACAACAAGAAATATTACTGAAGCAATACCGGGAAGATTGTTGATCTGCCCGAAAGAAAGGCTTTTATTTATCATCTGGTTGAATGACGGCATCAGCAGAAATACTATCAGGAGCGCAATACCCATTGAAATGGCCGCAATTATCAGGGATTCAGTAAGGAAATGTGTTATCAGCCCCGATTTGTTTGCCCCCGATACCTTTCTGACCCCTACTTCTTTGGCCCTTGATGCTGATTTTGCGGTGGCAAGGTTGACATAGTTTATAATGGCAACAACAAGTATTAGTATGGCAATAACTGCAAATATATAAACTGTTGAAAGAGAACCCGGAGGTTCCAGATTGTATTGAACGGCTCCTTTCAGATGAATATCTTTAAGAGGCTCAAGAACGTATCCAAAATAATTCCCTGCGTTTTTGAAATCCTCTATGGTCTGGCCAAGTATCTCCTTTAATTGCGGACCAACATAGGTGACAACCATATCCTGGAACTTCTTTTCGAGTTCGTCCTTGTTGGTTCCTTCCTTTGCAACAAAATATGTGTAAAAACTATGGCTTACCCAGAACTGATCGTTTGCCAGCCTGGGATAGGTGCTCAATGATGCCAGTATATCAAATTTGATGTGCGAGTTGTCGGGGACATTCTGCATTACGGCAGTAACCGTATAAAGAATTGTGTCGGATTCAACCCTCAGCCTTTGGCCAATAGGGTCGAGATTCCCGAAATACTTGAATGCGAATTCCTCGGTAAGCACCATTGAATTGGGCCGGTTTAATGCTGTAAGCGGATCCCCTTTGAGAATTTTAAAATCAAAGACATCAAAAAAAGTGGAATCTGCAAATAACACACCGTCTTCATTGAATCTCTTATCCCCGAACCTGATGAGCCAGTCGCCCATAGGGCGGACCCTTGCAACCTTGGTTACTTCAGGATAATCCTTCAGGATCGCCTGCGCCATCGGCGCTGCTGTCACTGCCTGGTTCAGCTCACCTCCCGCCATCCGGCCGGTGACCTTTATCCTGTAGATGTTTTCATAATTATCATGAAACCTGTCATAACTCAATTCGTTAATGACATACAGAGTTATGAAAATAAAACTAATCAGGCCAATGGCCAGTCCCCCGATGTTCAGAAGGTAATACCCTCCGCGTTTCCGCATGATCCGGGCAGCATTGATGAAGAAGTTTTTTAGCATCGTAAGCTTTTTCAGATTGTTTGCTTAATCAGTGAAAAGACCGGATAAAAATTGTTTTGCTGCACATCATTCGGTTCTTATTGCATTTGCCGGATTCATTACTGAAGCCTGGTATGCCTTGTAACCTACTGTAATGAATGTTATAACTAAAGTAAGACCCGCTGCAAGCAGAAGCAGAGGAACCCCCACCGATGTCCGGTAAATATAATTCTCAAGCCAGTTCGACATAATAAGATATGCAGCCGGGACAGCGATAATTATTGAAATTGTGACAAGAATGAGGAACTCTCTTGAAATCAGCCTTATAACCACTCCTTCGCTTGCCCCGAATACCTTTCTGATTCCTACTTCCCTGGTCCTCTGCTCAACCATGTAAGAGGCAAGCCCGAATAAACCCAGACAGGCAATAAGGATGGCGAGAATTGTAAACATCGTGAAAATAAGGCCTCTCTTTTCATCAGCCTCAAACTGTCTGTTAAACCTCTCTGAAAGATATGTATATGCAAACGGCTGATCGGGAAATACTTCCTTCCATTTTGATTCAATAAATGAAAGGGTCTGCTCGGTATTATTGCCGCTCAGCTTGATGTATAGTATATTATTGAACTCCCTGTATGCAAGGAGCAACGATTCGATTTCGTTATACATGCCGGTCTGGTGATAATCAGCTATAACTCCGACAACCCTTGCCCTCAGAGTATTTTCGTCACCTGCCTCAATCTTTTTTCCGATAGGATCGCTCCATCCCATACGTTTTACGAATGTCTCATTTACCAGTACTCCGTTCAGTGTGTCTGAAGGCATATCCTTTTGGAAATCACGGCCCTGGACTATCCTGATGCCGAGCGTTTCAACAAAATCGTGGTCAACAACAGTAAAGTTGATCCCCCTTTGCGACATACCCTGATCTGTTTCAACATTAAAGACAAGTTTTCCGGAACCCTCACCCATTGGGGTATTTGTCGATGTTACATATTTGATATCCTCATTGTCGAGCATCAATTGTTTAAGGAGGGGATATTTCCTTATCATCTCCCGGTTGTTTAGCTGAAGGCTCACCACATTTTTCTGATCAAATCCCTGATCCTTGTTCTTGAGATAATTCAACTGTCTGAATACTACAAGAGTACATACTATCATTGCCACCGAGATAGAGAACTGAATCACCACGAGTATTTTGCGGAAGAGACTTCCTGCCGATCCCTGGGTTATTTCTCCCTTGAGTACTGTAACCGGACTGAACCGTGAAAGGAACAGAGCGGGATAGCTGCCGCCAAAAATGCCTGTAATGAGTACGATTCCTAGTAATGAGATAAGCACCACCGGACTGTACAATATTTCGGGACTGAAAGATTTTCCGGCAAGAAGGTTGAATTTTGGCAGCAGTACAATCATCAGTATTATGCTTATGATCAGGGAAATAAGCGTAAGGGCTACAGACTCGCCAAGGAACTGCATTACGAGAGCTGATCTCCTTGAACCCACAACTTTTCTCAATCCTACTTCACGTGCCCTTCGTGTCGATCGTGCCGTGGCCAGGTTCATATAATTCATTGCTGCTATAAGGATAAGGAATATCGCCACAATCCCGAATATGTACACATAGGTGATGCTTCCTGTGGGTTCAGGTTCATTTGCGTTTGTCGAGTAAAGGTGGATTCGCTTGATGGGCTCGAGGATGTATTCAATTTTTATATTAATTGGGCCAAAAATCTGTTTCATATAGGCATCGTACATACCCTGTATCTTTGTTTCGAAAGCTTTCACATCGAGGTTCTGAGGAAGAAGGAGATAGGTGAACACACCGAAGTTACCCCAGCTTCCGATCTGTTTTGGCAGATTGTTTCTTGCTGTAATGGCATCGAAGCGGAAATGTGAATTGGATGGCACATCTTCAATTACTCCGGTAACTTCATATGCATTAGTGCCCTCAGTCAGTGTTTTTCCTATCGGATCCGATTTTCCGAAATATCTTGCCGCTGCAGTCTTTGTGAGAACTATCTTTTTCGGATCCTTCACGGCCGACTTCACTTCGCCGCTAAGTACCTTGAATGTGAAAATGTCGAATACAGTCGAATCGGCATAATAGAAATTCTCTTCATTATATTCTTTATCCTCATATTTATATAATGCCCTTGGCATGTTAATAAAACGGGTGAACGACTCTATTTCGGGGTAGTCCTGCGCGGCCTGCGGTCCGAAAGGTATCTGGGCAACTATCCAGGTGAACTGGTCGTCAGTCTCTGTTATTTTCGACGAAACTCTGTAAATACGATCAGCTTTTTCGTGATATCTGTCGTAGCTTAATTCATCTGATACATAAATAATAAGGAATAATGCGCTGGTTATCCCAAGAGTCAGTCCAAGTACATTGAGCAGGCTGTATCCTGCATGTTTGCGGATATACCTGACAGTGGTTTTGAGAAGGTTTTTAAACATAACAGAAGTAAAAAATTGTTAATAAATATAAAGCTACACTATTTATCCGATGGAAGTTAAACAATGTTAATGTATTAACAGTATATTAACATTAAATGCCATTCCTCACAGGCCAACGATTTTCTATGGGTAAAGACTGATTTTTTTTAAAAATGCAACACTTTGATATCAAAATCGTCTTTAAAAAAATATTTCCGGAATACCGGAACATTTATTAAACACGAATAAAACCTAACTAACAAAATTCATCACAATGCTTCGAAATCTGATTACTCACAGCCTGCGATCCTTAAAGCGTCAGCGATCCTACCTTATTATAAATATATTGGGCTTGTCGGTCGGCATTGCCTGCAGTCTCCTAATTGCCATTTATGTTATTAATGAGGCAAGCTTTGACAGGTTCAATGAGAAGAAAGACAGGATTTTCAGGATTGTTCTGAATGGTAAAATGGGTGGGCAGGAATTTATCGGGGCGTATACATGCTCACCAATCGGACCCACGATGCTCAGGGAATTTCCGGAGATTGAGGATTATCTCCGTCTTACCGGCCGGGGGCCGACGGTAGTGGAATATAACGACCTCTCCTTTACCGACGACAATGTCCTTGAATCCGATTCGGCTTTTTTCAATTTCTTCTCAATACCTCTGCTTAAAGGAGATCCCGGAAATGTGCTCAATGCGCCAAGGAGGGCGGTTCTGTCGGCATCGACTGCAAAGCGGATATTCGGTAATGGGGATCCTATCGACAAAGCAATAAAAATAGGCGACGATACTGTAAAATTCATTGTTTCGGGCATTATGGAAGATGTTCCGGCAAACTCCCATTTCAATGCGAGTATCCTGACTTCTTTCATGACTAATCCGCGATCGCAGGATCCGGTCTGGCTGAGCAATAGTTTCAGCACCTACCTGCTTCTCAAACCAAATACCGATGCCGAGGCCGTTTCTGCCAAGATCCCAGGCCTCCTCGCAAAATATGCAGGTCCCCAGGTACAAAGGTTTATGGGTATCTCGATTGATGAATTTTTGAGCCAGGGAAATAAATACAACTATTTTCTTCAGAAGCTCACCGACATTCATCTCGATCCTTCAATACAACAGGAATTCAAGGCCGCCAGTGATCCGAAATACCTCTGGATATTCGGAAGTATTTCAATTCTTATAATATTGATTGCAGCTATTAACTTCATGAATCTTGCTACCGCACAGGCAACAAAAAGAGCAAAGGAGGTTGGAATAAAGAAAGTGGCAGGTTCGACAAGGGGATTGCTTGTTTCCCAGTTTCTTTCGGAATCATTCATACTCTCTCTGGCTTCGCTTGTTATTGCCCTGATAATCATAAGGATCTCTCTGCCTTATTTTAATAATCTTCTTGGTTCAGACTTATCTCTTGATCTTTTTGATAAATGGTATAAAATTCCGGTACTTCTTCTCTTCACTCTTTTTGTCGGCTTAATTGCCGGAAGCTATCCTGCCTTTTTCCTGTCGTCCTTCAATCCTTCAGAAGTCCTTAAGGGAAGTGTCAAAGGCAGCTTGAGAAACGGAAGAATACGAAGAGTGCTTGTGGTTTTTCAGTTTGCAGTATCTATACTTCTTATTACCGGGACCCTTGTGATGTACCGCCAGATATTTTTCATGCTGAATAAAGATGTGGGTTTCAATAAGGAACAACTTCTTGTAATAAACATGGCGCATTCGCTACAGAATCGGGTTGAAGCATTCAAAGAGACTGTCAGGGAAATACCCGGAATAATTAATATCGCCAGTTCAACAGCTGTTCCCGGCAGAAACAATAACCTGAATGGTTATGGCATTGAAGGGAAAAAGGACGAAACAGCCCTTCTTCAGAGCAGCTGGGCGGATGAAGATTTTATCGATACTTACAAAATGGAAATAGTATCGGGTCGTAATTTTGACCGTACCTTTGCTTCGGATAAGGATGCATGTATAATAAATGAAAGCGCCGCAAAAAATTTTGGTATCACAGATAAAACAAATACAAGGTTCATGTTGCCTCTCGATTCCGGAAAATTCCAGTATCTGACAGTAATCGGGATAGTTAAGAATTTTCATTTTGAGTCTTTGCGGAATCCTATCGAACCTTATATGATACTTCGAAAGGGAGAACATAACAACTGGGGTTATGTTACCATAAAACTATCAGCACAAAATTACCAGCAGACAATAGGGGAGATAGAGAAAAGATGGAAGGAATTCACATCAAATGATCCACTTCAGTATTATTTCGTCGATGAGGACTTTGAACAGATGTACCTTCAGGAGAAACAGAATGCACAGCTTGCAGTAATCTTCTCTGCACTGGCAATACTTATAGCAGCCCTGGGATTATTCGGTCTTACTTCTTTTACAGTTGAGCAGCGCACAAAGGAAATAGGAGTGAGAAAGGCAATGGGATCGTCAGTTTCAGGTATATACTATGTAATATCGAGGGAGATAATTGTTCTGGTAACAATCTCTGCTTTGATAGCATGGCCCTTGATTTATTTTATTGCCGGTAAATGGCTTGAGAACTTTTATTACAGGATAAATGCAGGAGCTTTTAGTTTTGTTGCCGGACTTGGAATCGCACTTTTGGTGGCTACAGTAACTATAAGCTACAGGATACTGAAGGCAGCAGCCGTAAATCCGGCTCAGTCACTCAAATATGAATAATTAACCGCAGAGGTATGTTCAGAAATTATCTCCTCGTTACATTCAGGAACCTTCTGAAGAACAAGTTATTCACGCTTATAAACGTTATAGGACTGGGAATAGCATTATCATTGTGCATCGTTGCCTGGTTCAACCATATGTTCAATTATGAATTCGACCGTACACATGAAAACTTTGATGAAATCTACCGCGTAAATAATTTTCGTGACATGAAAGGCCGCGAACAGGAGTATGGATCTGTCCCGGCAACACTCGGACTGGAAATTAAAAAAGACATACCCGGAGTTGAGCGGTCAGCCAGGATAATGAGAACCGGATCGCCAGTCAAAGTTGACGATGATATTTTTCCTGCCCAGATTTCATATATTGACCCTGAATTCCTGGATATCTTTACTTTCCCTCTTGTTTACGGTGACAAAAAATCGATAGGATCCCAGGGAAACGTTCTTATCAGCAGGGAAATGTCCCATACGCTTTTTGGGACAGATTATCCCCTGGGAAAGATGATTTCGATTGTAAATGATAAGAACAGGGAGTTTACATTTTCAGTATCAGGTGTTTTTGAGGATCTTCCTGAAAATTCGAGCTTCAGGATTGATATTCTTTCACATTTTGATAATTTCCTGCAGATGTGGAATGAAAATGATGCCGGATGGAAACTGATGACTACCGCCCTGTTTGTACAGATACCTGAAAAATCACTTTTGTCATCAGTCGGATCAGGATTGCGCAATTACATACCTGTTCAGAACATGGCAAGGGAAGATTTTAAAATCAACAGGTTTAGCCTGGTTCCGCTTGATGAAGTGGGGGACAACTCGCGCAACATATGGGGTTCAGGTCTTTTCCCCTCGCTTCACCCTGCGCAGATGGTAGCGCCTCCGGTGATGGCAATATTTATTCTGATCATTGCATGTCTGAACTTTGCAAAAACCTCAATTGCAACATTCAGCAGACGACAGAAGGAGATAGGTCTGCGACGGACCTTCGGAGGACAACGCCGCCAGCTTATATCGCAGTTCATGCTTGAGACATATATTATCTGTTTCATGGCGCTGCTGGCAGGAATAGCTCTTGCCTCCATTCTGGTCCCGGCCTACAGCAACCTGTGGTCATATATGTCAATTAGTCTTTCATACAGCAGATATGCCCTCTTCTGGGTCTTCCTTGTCGTTCTTCTGTTATTAACCGGATTTGCAGCGGGTGTTTACCCTGCCCTTCATGTAAGCTCCTACAGCCCTGTGAATATTATTAAGGGAACAACTGTATTCCACGGCAAAGGGATTCTAACCATAAGCATGCTTACCCTGCAGTTTGCTATTTCAGTAGCCTCTCTGGTAATGGGAATCACTTTCGCGAGGAATGCAGTATACCAGCGAACACTTGATCTTGGATATGACCGCGATAAAGTAATACTGGTTCCGGTTACAGGGGAAATCTACAGTTCGCTCAGGAACGAGATTCTGTCGGATCCTAAGGTTATCTCGGCTGGTGGCACAATGAACCACATAGGTTGGGGTAGCTACCACCGTCCGGTAAAGGATGCCGACAAACAACTGGAAGTCGGGGTCCTTGATATTGGTCCCGAATATGCACAGACAATGGGATTAAGGCTTGTCGAGGGACGTTTGTTCGATACTGACAGGGCTTCGGCCGACCGTACAAATAATTCTATTATTATCAATCAGAAGATGGCAAAGGACTTCGGCTGGGAGAGCGGAATCGGAAAGACTATTACCCTTTACGATACAACACGGCTTAATGTTGTCGGCGTTATCAAGGATTTTTACCAGTCGGGATTTTGGGAGGAAATTGAACCGGTTATGCTGAGATTATCGACTAATGATCAGTATTATAACCTTGTGGTGAGAGTCAACGCTGAAGATATTCCGCCTGTTCTTGAATTTATTCGTAATAAGTGGAAAACACTTGGCACCAACCTTATTTTCGGCGGCCGCCCTCAGGAGGAACTTATGCAGGAAGAAAAGGATGTAAACAGCGGGATCACGAAAATAAATATCTTTCTTGCTGTAGTTGCAATGATCCTGTCGCTTATTGGAATGTACAATATGGTTTCGCTCGATATTATAAAGCGTACAAAGGAAGTTGGGATCAGGAAGATCCAGGGAGCCCCGGTCATGAGGATCATTCTGCTTCTCAGCAGCAAATTTATTGTAGTGCTTCTGATCGCTTCAGTTATGGGATGCCTTGGCGGCTATTACCTTTCAACAATGCTTATGGACAGTATCTGGGATTATTTCGTTTCCGTAAGGGCGCATACCCTGATGCTTGCCGTTGCAATCATCACAGTGTCGACAGCGCTTACCCTCACTGTCATCATAACAAGGGCAGCCCGGCGTAATCCTGCACAATCGCTCAAATACGAATAGTAACAGTTACATTTCCGTGCAAACCCGTGTTCTCCGTGGTGAAGAAAAGTATTTCTTTGCGATCTTTGCGTAAAACTCTGTTTACTTTGCGGTTAAACCCAATTTTACTTCATGAGTTGATTGACCAGACTCGGCACCTGGTTTTTAATTAGCTCTAGTACATTTTGTTTATAAGCTGTCCTATTTCATCCCTTTTTTTCAGCGGGAACATAAAGCTTTTGCCATCCCTTGTTACAATATTAAGTCCCTTTGTAAGGAAAAATCCCCTGTTGTAAAATATGACCTCCAGGATATTCTCAAAGAGTATTTCAAGATTGAACCTGTCAGATTCGTCCGTTATTGGTCTGAAATATATCCGTTGGTTGGTGACTATAAGCTTGCCGTCAACGGTGGCGTTGTCAATTACCTGGTTTGTATCTCCGGCTTTCAGGACAACTTCGTTTGGATAGAGTTTAACTGTCATCTTAACCTTTTTATATAAAGACGTCCGGTCTCACTGATTGTTGCAAAAAAAATCCAAAATTCTGCCAGTGTCAAAAAATTAGACAAAAAATCATTATTTTTGAGATTGATTCTCAGGAAAATGGTAAAAGAACATCCGAAGCTTGTATATGGCCCATCGCCGACAATGATCAACGTTCTCAATATTGTGCAGAAAGTCGCTGCGACAGATGCAAATATTTTGATTACGGGGGAAAACGGCACCGGGAAAGAACTTCTTGCAACCGAAATCCATAACAGGTCGGGCAGGGCAGGGGAGCTGATGATCAGCGTCGATATGGGATCTGTCCCGGAAACCCTGTTTGAAAGCGAACTGTTCGGTCATGTCAAGGGTTCGTTTACCGACGCCCGGGAAGACCGGAAGGGAAAATTCGAGCTTGCCTCCGGTGGTACCCTTTTTCTGGATGAGATCGGCAATCTTCCTCTTCATTCCCAGGCGAAACTGCTCAGCGCCCTGCAGAACAGGCTTATAACCCGGATCGGGTCAAACCGTGAAATTCCTGTCGATATCCGCCTCATATGTGCGACAAACAGGGATCTCAGCCGCATGGTTTCGGAAGGGAAATTCAGGGAGGATCTTCTTTACAGGATAAACACGATAGTGATTGAGGTTCCTCCACTGCGCGACAGGGTTGACGATATCCCGATTCTTGCAAATCATTTTCTTAAGATATATTGTGAAAAATATAACAGAGATCCTGCAAGGCTTAATACCCATACGCTTGAAAAACTCTCGAACCACACATGGCCGGGTAATGTGAGGGAGCTTCAGCATGCAATCGAGAAGGCTGTTATTATGAGTGAATCTCCTGTACTTCTGCCTTCCGACTTTGAATTCAGGCCTGCTGCATCAAAAAGCCTCCATCACCAGGAGCTTACGCTGGCCGAGATGGAGGCGAAATATATTCATGACTGCCTGCGACGTAACGGGAATAACCTTAGCATTACGGCATCGAAGCTTGGGATAACACGCCAGACCCTATATAATAAAATTAGGAGATATAATATATAAGGACATGGCATGGCATGTCCCCATTTCGCCATGGCATGTCTCTATACGATTTGGCCGTCGAAGAGGTTTACGATCCTGTGCGCATAACCGGCATCCCTCTCGGAGTGTGTTACCATGATTATCGTTGTTCCTTCCTTGTTAAGGTCTGAAAGCAGGTTTATCACCTCGATACCATTTTTTGAATCGAGGTTTCCTGTTGGTTCGTCGGCCAGAATAAGCCTCGGATTGGCAACAACTGCCCTGGCTATTGCCACCCTCTGCTGCTGACCTCCTGAAAGCTGTTGAGGGAAGTGTTTTGCACGATGTGTGATCTTCATCCTTTCGAGCGCTTCCTCAACTTTCTTTTTTCTTTCACTTGTCTTCATCTTCAGATAGATGAGCGGAAGTTCAACATTCTCAAATACATTAAGCTCATCAATAAGATTGAAGCTCTGGAACACGAATCCTATGTTTCCCTTGCGGAAAACTGTCCTGTCGCGTTCCCTCAGATTGGCAACTTCTGTTCCGTTAAAGAGGTAACTCCCCGATGTCGGATTGTCGAGAAGCCCGAGAATATTCAGCAGGGTCGATTTTCCGCATCCGGAAGGCCCCATAACTGCAACATATTCACCCTCTTTTACATTGAGATTGATTTTGTTCAGAGCGGTGGTTTCTACCTCCTCCGTTCTGAAGACTTTTGTTAAATTGTTGGTTTTGATCATGGCATTGATATTTACAGATGTGTTTTATTTTGATTTCTTAAACGCAAGTTTTTCATTTTTTCCGAAGGTGTCATATCCTGAGACTATTACCTTTTCTCCCGGTGTCAGCCCCTCAAGTACTTCATAGTATTTGGGATTCTTCCTCCCAAGGGAAATTGTCCGTTTTGTTGCAAACGATTCAGATGGATCAAGAACGAATATCCACTGACCGCCAGTCTCCTGGAAGAAGCCTCCGAGCGGTACCAGTACCGACACTTTGGGCTGCCCCAGTTGAAGGCTTGTATAGTAGGTCTGACCTGTTCTTATATTGTCAGGCATGCTGTCGGCAAACACCATATCTATTTCGAAGGTGCCGCCACGTACCTCCGGATAAACTCTTTTAACCACGAGGTTATACTCATGTCCCTGCCTGTCGAGGGTTGCAGTGAGCTGAGTCCTTACCCTGTCGATATAATGCTCATCGATCTGGGCTGTTACTTTGTATGATGTAAGCACGTTTATCTGGCCCATATTGGCTCCCCTTGATATCGATTGCCCGATCTCGGGAACAAGGAGGCCGAGCTGACCGTCGACAGTGGCCCTTACATTGAGGTTCTCAACTCTCTGACGAACAAGTGACAGGTTCTTTCTCATATTGTCGAGATTGGCTTTAAGCGTTTCAACCTGTACTGACCTGAAGATTGAATCCTGTTTCTGCCTCTCAACGAAAAGTTCCCTCGACTGTATCGCCATGTCGAGATCCTCCTTCGATCTCAGGTATTCCTCCTTCGAAATAAGATTATCCTTTATAAGCCTTGAGTTCTGCTCGAAATTCCTTTGTTTCCTTTCGATGTCATATTTTAGGCTGATAAGTTCACGCTTTATCGATATCCTTTCCTGTTCCATGGTAACCTGAGTGTTTCTCAGGAAGTTTTCCTTCTCCGCCAGCTGGGCCTCACTGTCGAGGATATTAAGATAGAGGTCGGGGTTGCTCAGCCTGAGAATTATATCTCCCTTTTTCACCATGGCTCCCTCTTCAATAAGTATCTCTTCAACACGGCCGCCTTCCTGGGCATCGAGAAAAATTGTGCTTATCGGTTCAACAGTCCCGGGCACAGTTATGTAATCGTTGAACTGGCCTTCCGTAATTGTTTCAATTATTAGTTTGTCTTTCTCGACCTTATATGTGGAAGTACGGTCGGAGAAAAATGCCATATAAAAAAGCACGAGAATTATTATACCAAAAACTATATAGCCTATATGTTTCTTCTGAAGACCTTTTTTCTTTGGCAGTACCTTATCCATTTTTTCAAGGGGAGTATCCATTGCAGTTGATATTTATTTAGTTATTAATCAGATGTTCGTAATCGCCTGTTGTATAAAATTCTATTGTGAGTTTTCTTATAAGAAGCTGAAGTTTGGTCCTCAGAGCTTCTGTCTCAGCTCTGAAAAGGGTAGTTCTGGCAGCCGAATAGTCGGTTACATCTGTCAGTCCGGCTTCAAATTTCTTTTCCACTGCATCGAACGATTTTCTGTTGAACTCGAGGTTCGCGGCTGCAGCTGCAAATTCACTTTTGCCACGGTTATAGTTCAGACATGCATTTTCAATATCCGAATACAGGGTGTTCTTTTCCTGTTCAAGCCTGAGCTCGGCATCCGTTTTGCGGAGCTTTGCCAGCCTTATGTTCCTCCCTGTGGAGTAATTATTGAAAAGAGGAACATCGAGGCTGAGATAAATGGCCTGACTGTTGTTGTTCTTTAGCTGGGTTGAAAAAGGATCCTGTGGGGGAGCGTCCTTGCTAGTGATCTTATAAAAACCAGTATAAACAGCGCCTCCTCCTGTAAGCCTGGGCGAGATGCTTCCCTTTGCTGCAGCAACCTGTCGCTTCGCCGCCATCAGTTCATAATTTATGGCCTTCAGCCTGGGCAGCGACTGAGATGCAATTGCATATATGCTGTCGACACTGAAATCATCATCAGTAATAAGCATTTCTGAAAGGTCGGGCATCATCACCCCGAAACCGGGATCCGGTCCCAGCTGAAGCATCTGCCTTAGTGCTGTAAGCGCCTGGTTTGCAGTGTTACGGGCTATAGTCAGCGAAAGCCTGTCCTCCGAAGCCCTGCTCTCCATCTCAAACTGCTTTGATAGGGCTTCCTTGCCTGCTTCAACAAGCTTCTGTATCCTGAAAAGTTGTCTGGCCGACTGCTCTGACTGCTGCAACGCTGCTTCCTCAAGGCCTGAGGCATAAAGGACCTGGTAATAGGCTCCGAGTATGTTAACTACAAGAGTGTTCCTGTATACCTTCTCGGTCTCAATCCCTGCCTTGAACATGAACTTGCTTGCCGCCATTGTATTAAGCGATGCAAAACCCGTAAACAACCTGAAAGAGGTGTTTATTGAATATGAGTTGCTGATGTTCTGCTCAAAGGTTATGAGGTTTGTAACAGGGTCGATCGATCTACCGAAACCCATTTGAGCATCCGAACCAAAATTGAGGGATGGAAGCATATCCATCCTCGATTTCAGAAGATCGGTCTGTACCGATTCTGTCTGAAGCATTTGCCTCTGCAGTCCAAGGTTATTCTCAACGGCATAGTTGATACAATCCTGCAGTGTCCATTTCTTTAACTCCTGGGCAGATGATTCCGTAAATCCCGTTATAAGCAGCAATATCAATAGATTTCTTATCCTGTTCATTTTATCTATAAAATTTACATCTTTTATTCAAAAGTTGTGCCAATACATGTAAATAACAGGAATACAGTGATATATCAAGATGTGATGTATTACTAATGTGTAAATAATAGACAAGACATTGTCTAAATATCATACAGGCCACCTGGCATTCCCAATGCATGGTGAACTGCACTTAGCCTTTCCCCCCTGGGGGAAACGGGAAAGGGGGTAAAAACACATACATAGAATAAATTAAAGCTCTATTTATCAATATATTACCCCCTTCCCTCCCGACAGGCTCGGGATTCCCCCAAAGGGGAAGTAGATGAGCCAATTCAAATTCAATAATTTCATCCTGCTTATTCAGTATCAGATAAAATAGTATATTGTAAAAAAAATAACAGATGGAGTGCAGGACCGGATGCGGTGCATGTTGCATCGCGGCATCAATATCTTCACCAATACCAGGAATGCCCGGGGGCAAGCCCTCAGGGGTCAGATGTATTCATCTTACTGACGATTACAGATGTGCGATATTTGATTCCCCAACCCGGCCAAAGGTCTGTTCAGGCTTTCAGCCTGAACCGGAATTCTGCGGCAGCAACAGGGAGGAAGCGTTAAGCATACTATATGCACTAAGTAGGTAGAAGAAGAAAACTATTATTCTTTTGAATAAACCACCTTGCCTCCGACGATCGTGTAATCTATTTTTGTTTTCATTATCTGGTCTTCAGGTATTGTAAGAAGGTCCTTGTCGGTGATCACAATATCGGCCAGGTATCCCGCCTTTATCATGCCTTTCCTGTCGTCCATGAACTGCGCGTATGCTGATCCGAGGGTATAGTATTTTATTGCCTCTTCCATCGAAAGCTTCTGTTCAGGGAACCATCCTTCGCCCTCTTCCCCGAGCCTGTCCTTTCTCGTGACTGCTGCATACAGGCCTTCCATGGGATTCAGAGGCTCAACCTGGTAATCGGTACCAAAGGCAAGTGATGATCCTGAATCAATGAAACTCCTCCAGGCATATGTGCCTTTGCATCTTTCATACCCGACTCTTTTTTCATAGAACAGTTTGTCAGAAATACAATGTGTCGGCTGCATGGATGGGATTACACCCAGCTTTCCAAAACGCGGGATATCTTCCATCCTCACAGTTTGTGAATGTTCGATGCGGTGACGGCTGTTACGTCTGCCGTTTGTCACGATTGCCTTTTCATAGGCGTTAAGCACCCAGTTATTGGCCTTGTCGCCAATGGCATGAACACCGATCTGGAATCCCATTTTATCTGCTGTAACAACCATCTTCTCAAGTTCTTCATAAGGCCACATTGCTAATCCTGAAGTTGATGGATTATCGGAATATGGTTCGAACATAAGAGCCGTCGATGAACCTATCGATCCGTCGGCAAATGCCTTGAGGTATCCGAATCTTATCCAGTCGCCGCTTTTTGGATATTTCTTTTCCGTTTCCCTGTATTTAAGCAGTACTGCAGTATCAGCAGTAAGCGGTTCTCCTATATCGATCCTCGAAGTGAGCATTCCTTCCTTCTGCAGCTTTTCATAAGCCTGAAAATCTGCTGCTCCGGCATTCTGAAGACTGGTAACTCCAAGTTCCCGCGCTTCTTTCATTGCAAGCAGGTATCCCTGCCATCTTCTTTCATTTTCTTCCACCACGCTTCTGCTGACTTTCGAATTGCCTGTTCGGATAAGATCCATGGCAGCATCCTTGAGTATACCTGTCGGCTCGCCTGTAACAGGGTCCTTCTGGATCTCACCCCCGAACGGAGCTTTTGTGTCCTTAGTGATCCCCGACATCCTCAGGACATAGCTGTTCACGAGCGTGGAATGTCCGTCGGCACGGTCGAGTATTACAGGATTATCGGGCGAAACCTTGTCTATAAGTTCCTTTGCAGGCCATTTTTTGTCGGTGAAAAGCTCATGTACCCAGTGCCCGCCCCTGATCAGCTCGCCGGGTTTTGATTTTGCAACCTGTGCAGCCACTTTTTGAGTCATCACCGAAGGGTCGGTTATATAGCGCAACTCTATGAAATCGGGATCGAGAGGTCCGAAATGGACATGGGCATCATTGAATCCGGGGATTACAAGGCGTCCTTTAGCATCGATCACCTTTGTGATACCTTCAGAAATATATGAGGATATCTTTTTTGTGCTTCCCACTGCGATTATTTTCCCGTCGTCTATCGCCACTGCTTCGGCCATAGGATTTTTTTCGTCAATAGTCAGGACCTTGCCGTTGATAATAACAAGACCGGCTTTGTTCTTTTCAGTGCAGGAAATTGTGGCTGACATAAATAGCAGGATAAGTAAAAATGCTTGTTTCTTCATGGAAATAAGTTTTTCTGATCCGAAATATATGAATTTTAACTTCCTGTTAAGAATTTTAAATGATTCTTATAACAGTACAAATGTTAAAAGAGATAAATTCGCAGAAAATCAAATTCATGAACATTGCACTTATTGGCTACGGCCGGATGGGACACGAGATCGAATCCACAGCTGTAAGCCGTGGCCATCGGATCAGTCTGATCATCGACAAAGACAATCTTTCCGACCTCGACTTTGAGCATACACGCGGAACAGACGTTGCAATCGAGTTTACAACTCCGGAAACCGCTTTTCAAAACCTGAAAAAATGCTTCAGCCTCGGGATTCCGGTTGTTTGCGGAACAACAGGATGGCTGGCCGACTATGAAAAAGCTGTCAGCCTGTGCAACGCGAATGAAGGTTCATTTATTCATTCGTCAAACTTCAGTCCGGGTGTAAACATTCTGTTCAAACTGAATACAATGCTGGCGCGGTTTGTATCAGCCTATCCTGAATATAAGCCATTCATCGAAGAGATTCATCATACAAAAAAACTTGATGCCCCCAGCGGCACAGCCATCTCCCTGGCCAAAGGGATCTGCTCCGGCAATCAGGTTTACAAAGGCTGGTGTTTCGATAATGATAAGATCGAAAACATGGTGCCGATCAACGCAATACGCGAAGGACTGGTACCGGGTACCCATATAATTGAATGGGATTCACCTGTCGACAGGATCACTATCAGGCACGAGGCAAAGAACCGGAAGGGTCTCGCCCTTGGATCGGTCATTGCTGCCGAATACATACATTCAAGAAAAGGGGTCTTCACATTGGATGATGTACTGGGATTCTGATAAATATTTTTACTTTTACAGATTCTTATCCGAAAAATAACATGACCGAAGAAAAGAAAACATACATCCGTTTTGGGATAGCAGCCTTGTTATACATACTTGTAGTCGTCTGGATCGGCAACTTCTGGCTGCTGATCGGACTGGCTGTGGTGTTTGACTCATATATTTCAAAAAAAGTCAACTGGTCGTTCTGGAAAAAACGGAACGCCAGAAACAGTTCATTTATCGAATGGTTGGACGCCCTGATATTTGCTGTTATTGCCGTAACACTTATAAACATTTTCCTGTTCCAGAACTACAGGATTCCTACAGGATCGATGGAGAAGTCACTTCTTATCGGTGATCATCTTTTTGTGAGCAAGCTTGCATATGGCCCGAGAATGCCAAACACACCGATTGCATTCCCTTTCACTCAGCATACTATGCCAATTACAAAAAGCCAATCGTGGTCCGATCTGGTCCACTGGCCATATAAACGCCTTGCCGGACTGGGTCATGTAAAGCATAATGATGCAATAGTATTTAATTTCCCTGCCGGAGACACTGTGGTCGTTGAGGAACAGGTAACCAGTTATTATGAAATTGTGAGAAGGACAGCACGCGATATGATGCAGAGGGAGAGCTTCGGCGGACAACTGCCGAAACCTCCGTCATACTACCTCGATGCTGCAAGGAAAGAGGTTCGCGACAGGTTTACGATAATTTACAGGCCTGTCGACAGAAGGGATAATTATGTAAAGCGGTGCATCGGATTGCCTGGTGATACTCTTGTCATCAGGGGAGGATCTGTATTTATTGACAGCAAGCCGGTACCTGAAAATGCAACCCAGCAGCTGAATTACGTTGTGGCAACCAATGGCACTACAATAAACCCGAAGGTATTCGAAAAGCTTGGTATCTACAGATCTGACCAGACAATGGTATCAGGTTCTGCATATATTCTGCCGCTTACAAAAAGCAATGCGGAATCTATAAGAAAATTTGCAAATGTGAGGGAAGTGGCGCCGCTTTTCTCCAGGCCGGGTGAATATGATCCTCGTTTTTTCCCGTTTAGCAGGACCTACGGCTGGAATGAAGATAACTACGGACCGTTATGGATTCCTTCAAAAGGAAGTACTGTAAAACTTGATACTTCAAACCTATGCCTCTATGAAAGAATTATAGATGTATATGAAGATAATGATCTGAGGGTCGACGGCAACGAAATTTATATAAACAATAAGCCTGCCGACTCCTATACATTTAAGATGGATTATTATTTTATGATGGGCGACAACCGTCATAATTCGGCCGACTCAAGGTACTGGGGTTTTGTACCTCAGGATCATATCGTGGGAAAACCCAGGTTCATCTGGCTTTCTGTCGACAAGGAAGCATCAGGCCTTAAAAAGATACGTTTTAACAGGATAGGAAAATCCATAAAATAAGGACATGCCATGGCATTTCCCCATTTTGCCACGGCATGTCCCCAGGGTCATGCCATGGCATGACCTTATCATAAAAAAAAAGGGACATATGGGGAAAAAAATAGGGACATGCCGTGGCATGTCCCTATTTTTTTTATGGTGGTTTTTCTATTTTACCTTTTCGACGATGGCTTTGAAAGCCTCGGGGTGGTTCATCGCGAGATCGGCAAGAGTCTTCCTGTTTAATTCGATCCCTTTCTTCTCGAGGTTTCCTATGAACTGTGAATAGCTCATACCGTACTGGCGTACACCTGCGTTTATCCTCTGGATCCAGAGCGCCCTGAATTCGCCTTTCTTTGCTTTCCTGTCGCGGTATGCATACCCCAGACCTTTGTCGAGGGTATTCTTTGCAACTGTGATGACGTTTTTCCTTGAACCGAAGTTCCCTTTTGTCTGCTTAAGAACCTTTTTTCTCCTGGTCCTTGAAGCAACTGCATTTACTGATCTTGGCATAGCTCAATTTTTTGAAAGTCAGCGGCCTGCCGGCTTGCGGTCAGACTCTTCCCTGCTGAACGATCTGTTAATACTCATTTTACTTATCAAAGCGTGAAGCAATTATTTGCTTGCAAGCATAAGCTTTACGTTCTTGATGTCAGCTTTGTCAACCTGACCGAAATAGGAGAGGTTTCTCTTGCGTTTTGTAGCTTTCTTTGTCAGGATGTGACTTTTGAAAGCATGCTTACGTTTGATTTTTCCTGTTCCGGTAAGAGTAAATCTCTTTTTTGCACCGGAATTCGTTTTCATCTTTGGCATTTTTCTTAAATCAAAATATATTAGAACAAACTATTTCTTCTTTTTAGGGGAGAAGGAGATTATCATCCTTTTTCCCTCCAGGCGCGGAAGCTGTTCCACCTTGCCATATTCTTCAAGGTCGTTGGCAAAACGGAGAAGAAGGACTTCACCCTGCTCCTTGAACAATATCGATCTTCCTTTAAAGAACACATAAGCCCTTACCTTGGCACCCTCTTCGAGGAATTTCATGGCATGCTTGAGCTTGA
The DNA here is from genome assembly GCA_964633505.1 of uncultured Rikenellaceae bacterium. Classification (GTDB taxonomy): domain Bacteria; phylum Bacteroidota; class Bacteroidia; order Bacteroidales; family VadinHA17; genus LD21. The sequence goes on from CAZWHC010000007.1 coordinate 21,328, forward strand.
AATTGTAATCGTGATCATCAGTGTTCGGCCCGAATCTGATTTCCTTGACCACAACCTTTGTGGTCTTGGCTTTGATCTCTTTCTGTTTCTTTTTCTGCTGATAAAGAAACTTCTGATAATCAACTATTTTACATACAGGGGGATCAGCATTTGGGGAAATTTCCACCAGGTCGAGTTCCATCTGGTCTGCCAGCCTGAGGGCATCCTGGATACTCATTACTTCTGTTTCTATTTCATCACCGACAACTCTGACCACCCGGGCCGTGATCCTGTTGTTAATCTTGTGAAGCGGCTGAACGACTCTTGCTGGGCTTCGCCTAATTGGTACTGGAATAGCTCTTTCCTCCTAATTTTTGTTAATACTAATTTTAATTCTTTAATCGCATTTAATATGCAACTTCCTTTTTGATCTCCCTGCGGATAAATTCGGCAAATTCTTCAATTTTCATGCTTCCTTTATCGCCTTCTCCCTGCTTTCTGACAGAAACTGTTCCGCTTTCCAGCTCTTTTTCTCCTATGATAAGCAGGTAGGGAATCCTCTTTAATTCATTATCCCTGATCTTCTTACCTATCTTTTCGTTCCTGTCGTCAATTAGTGTGCAAATATCGGAATTATTTAGAAAATCCAAAACATTTCCTGCATATTCATTAAATTTTTCACTGATGGTCAGAATGACTGCCTTTTCGGGGGCAAGCCATAACGGGAATTTACCGGCAGTATTTTCAATAAGAACGGCGATGAAACGTTCCATCGATCCGAAGATCGCCCTGTGTATCATCACAGGCCTGTGTTTCTGATTGTCGCTTCCGTTGTATGTAAGGTCAAACCTTTCCGGAAGGTTGTAATCGACCTGTATGGTTCCCAGCTGCCATTTTCTCCCGATTGCATCTTTTACCATAAAGTCGAGTTTCGGACCATAAAATGCAGCTTCGCCCGGTACAACCGTTGTATCGAGGTTCTTTTCCTGAGCAGCTTCGATTATCGCTCTTTCGGCTTTCTCCCAGTTCTCGTCCGATCCTATATATTTTTCTTTATTGTCGGGATCGCGAAGGGAGATCTGCGCTGTAAACTCCTCAAAATTTACAGCCCTGAAAATGAACTGAACAAGGTCGATGATGCTTTTGAATTCATCCTTTAGCTGATCGGGCCTGCAGAAATGGTGTGCATCATCCTGTGTAAAGCTTCTTACCCTTGTAAGGCCGTGAAGTTCCCCGCTCTGTTCGTACCTGTACACGGTACCGAATTCTGCCATACGGTATGGTAGGTCCTTGTATGAATGCGGTGTGGCATTGAATATTTCGCAATGATGCGGGCAGTTCATTGGCTTAAGCATGAACTGTTCACCCTCCTGAGGTGTAAGCATGGGCTGGAACGAATCCTTGCCATACTTCTCATAATGCCCCGATGTCTTGTAAAGATCAACATTCCCGATATGAGGTGTTGCAACGATTTTGTAACCTCTAAGTTTCAGGACCTTTGTCATGAAGCTTATAAGGTTCTGCCTCAGCTCTGCACCTTTGGGCATCCACAGTGGAAGGCCCATTCCCACCTTAGGTGAGAAGGTGAAAAGCTCAAGTTCCTTTCCTATCTTCCGGTGATCTCTTTTCTTTGCTTCCTCAAGAAAGACAAGGTATTCGTCGAGCATTTTCTGCTTCGGATATGTTATGCCATATATTCTTGTAAGCATCCTGTTTTTCTCGTTGCCCCTCCAGTAGGCGCCGGCAACGCTAAGAAGCTTGATTGCCCTTATTGGTTCCGTTGAAGGAAGATGCGGACCACGGCAAAGATCGGTGAAACTGCCCTGGGTATAAAGAGATATCGTGCCGTCTTCAAGTTCACCAATAAGTTCCACCTTATACTGGTCTCCTTTTTTTGTGAACAGGTCAAGAGCCTCCTTTTTGCTCACTTCTTTTCTTGAAAATACAAGATTAAGCGAAGCAAGTTCTTTCATTTTTGCCTCTATTGCAGGAAGATCAGCTTCAGATATCGCCTTGCCGTCGCCCGGATCAACATCATAGTAAAATCCGTTTTCAATGGCTGGTCCGATGCCGAATTTAATCCCCGGATAAAGTTCTTCAAGAGCTCCCGCCATGAGATGGGCAGACGAGTGCCAGAAGGCATGTTTGCCTTCCTCATCTTCCCATTTGTGAAGTACCAGGGTTGCGTCCGAATTTATGGGTCTGGCAAGGTCGACGACCTGGCCGTTAACAGATGCTGCATATACTTCCTTTGCGAGCCTCGGACTGATCTGTTCAGCTATTTCAATACTGCTGATGCCACTGTTGTATTCTTTTACAGAGCCATCAGGAAAAGTTATCCTGATCATTTTTTTGTTTCTTTTTATTGAGGTGCAAAGATAATGAAATTATCATTCAATGATTCCGGCATTTAAGGAAGGTTTTACAGGATTTACCGAACTTTGATGCAGCGTTTTAAAAGAAAACAAGACTTTATATCGTTGGCACCAAATTTGAATCTTAATTATTGTACAATAACAATCATCGTCATGAAAAAATTATTTTATACAGCGCTTATCCTCCCTTTGATACTCGTTTCGTGTGAATCCAGACCCCGGGCATATTTCTCGGCCAGTCCGGGCGATCCCGTGGTGGGAGAGGAGGTATGGTTCACAAATGAATCAGAAAATGCTTCCGACTTTGAATGGGATTTCGGCGACGGATATATCTCAGATGAGCTTGATCCTATCCATAAATTCAATTCATCAGGAACTTTTACCGTGGTTCTGAAGGTCTGGTCATCAACAGGTGAAACCGACGAGGCATCACTTACAATCGATGTTAAGATCCCTACACTTCTCGAGATCGAGGTTCTCGAGTATTATGAAAAATATCCTGTCGAAAACGCAAGTGTGATCCTTTATCCCTCACTTAATGACTGGGAGAAGGAAACCAACAGTATAAGCGAAGGCTTCACCGATGCTGACGGGAAGGTGGTATTCGCAGATCTCGAAAAAATGGTTCATTATGTTGATGTATGGGAGGAAACTCACGATAATTACTCACTTAAACTGGAGGATGTGGGATTTATACGCACCCCCGAAATAATTCCCAATAAAATTAACTGGTTCATAGCCTATGTCGACTATGTCGATCATGGTAAATCCGGAAGAAGAAGCAACGAAGTTGTCATAAAAAAGATAGTCAGAAAATCTGCAGATATGAAACAACCCGGGGCTTCATCCGATACAACGGGATGGGAAGAGCTGTATAGAAAGGCAATAAAGTAATTTCGGATTTCGGATTTCGGATTTTTGAATTCGGATTTATGGATAACGAGCAGGGAATCGTCTTCATAAATCCGAAATCCCAATTCCGAAATCCGAAATCCCAATTCCGAAATCCGAAATCCCATAATTCCGAAATCCCAATTCCGAATTCCGAAATCCTCTAATTCCGAATTCCAAAATCCGAAATCCGAAATTCCTAAAACCAGGTACTTATGAGATTTTTCCGATCGTGCTGAAACTCGCTTAGCTTATAAACAACAGGATTATCCTCCGATTCTATCTGGTATTCCCAGTATGTCGAAAGAGGACCGGGTGAAAGCTGAATCCTGCGTATATATAGCCTGTCGCCGGTTTTGAAATCACATCTCTCGCCATAGGCCGATATCTTACCGTAAGTGCTGTCCATCGTGGTTTTTATCCAGATCAGGTATGGCTGACCGAATTTTTCAGGGATATGCTGACGGTATTCTATGAAATTCCCTACATACTTACGTGTAAGGATCATCGAATCTTCCTGTATTTCAGGTTTTTTCGTCGTGGCGCACGACACAAGGAATAAAAAGCAAGATATATAGGCAAGTCTTTTCATACCGTTGGCATTAACACCGAAAACATTAACCGCATTCCATTTTGTATAATAATCTGTAACTATTTGTTTTCGGTGCAAAATTATTGACAAATCCGGATAATGATAAAGAATAAACGTAATTTCAGAATCATTATTTCCCGGGGTATGCAATTGTTCCTTCCTGAAGGTTAAACCCTTTTTCAGTTCTTACTGACATCTTCGGGTTCGAATTTCCCTTCATTGTGGCACAGCCGATCTCACCCCATTTGTTTATTGCAACAAATTTCTCTGACGGGAAGAATCCTGGGTTTACCTTAAGATATCTTCCGGTTATCATCTTCAGAGCATCCTCACAGGCCTCCTGCGGGGTTCTTCCTTCTCTCATTCTCATCACCATATAATAGGATGCGCACGATTTTATTACATCCTCACCTCGTCCTGTGGCTCCTGCCGCTCCGACTTCATTGTCGACATACAGGCCCGCACCAATAATTGGCGAATCACCCACTCGTCCGTTCAGCTTGAAGCTGAGTCCGCTTGTCGTCGTACATCCTGCAATATCCCCGTTACTGTCGATGGCGAGGACATTGGTTGTGCCGTAGTGATGCTCTATTTCGGGGAAATCTTTCCAGTATGCCTCTTTTTTCTGGATATTCTGAAGATGCTCCGGAGCCCCCCAGTCGTCGGAAGGACTGAGTTCCTCCTTCCATCTCAGCCATATCTTACGGGCTTTTTCAGTGAGAAGATCTTCTTCTTTGAATCCCCATGCCTTTGCAAATTCAAGCGCGCCGGTCCCGACAAGCAGTACATGGTCGGTACGCTGCATTACAAGCCTGGCTACCGATGAAGGTGTTTTTATGTTCTCGAGGCAGGCTACAGCTCCGGCAGAATAGGTCTTCCCGTCCATAAAAGAACTGTCGAGCTGAACTACTCCGCGTTCGTTCGGGAGGCCGCCATAGCCTACACTTGTGTCCTCGGGATCCACTTCAATCACATTGGCAGCCTTTTCAACCGCATCCACAGCCGATCCGCCCGATTTAAGGATCTCCCATCCGGCTTCCATGGCGTTGCGGCCGGTTTCATTTGAATGACTGGTTATAATAAGTGGCGTGATCCCCTTTGTTATTTTCTGACCAATGCCGGCTGAAACCTGCGGAAACAAAAGAACACCGGCTCCGGCGCCAAGCGAACGGAAAAAGAAACTGCGGCGTGTAAGCGATTTTTTCATCATTTCAATTGTTAATTATTTCACATCAGAGTTTATTTCATAATGAGAGCTGCTCCCTGAGCCAACCCGGACGGTTTGTGGTTATTCCTTTTACACCAAGATCCATAAGTCTTAAGGCCTCGGCCGGATCATCTACAGTCCAGGTAAAGAGTTCGAGGTTGAGATTTCTTACATCTGCGGCCACTTTTTCATTTATTATGCCGAAACTCAGGCTCACACCGTCGAGTCCGGCGCCAGGAACCTGTGGAAGAGTCTTTTCAAAAAGTGCGGGGTTGCTGCAAAGCCAGTAACATTTGTTGCCCGGGAAGACCTTTTTTGCATCTGAAATTGTTTTGAAATCGAAGGCAATGAATACGAACGACCTGTTCTTTCCATATCTGCCGATATCCTTCTTAAGATAGGGAAGCACCTCGCTGCCGCATTTTATTTCAACCACAAGTTCCTTGCCTTCCGGGACCGCCTTAATAAGTTCGCTCAGGAAGGGTAGCTTTTCTCCCTTGTATTTTTTATCCTTAAACGATCCTGCATCAAGCTTCCGGAGTTCCTTCGACGAGGTTTCCTTTATTGCCAGGCTGACTCCCGTAGTGCGTTTAGTATTAGCATCATGACTGCAGATTATCCTGTTATCTTTAGTAAGGTAAATGTCGGTTTCAACAGCATCGGCGCCGACCGACCAGGCAAGCTTCGACGAAGCAAGGGTATTCTCGGGAGCAAGATACGATTCGCCCCTGTGTCCGATTATCTCTACCTGTGCAAAGGAGATCAACGATATGAAAAATAATGTGATAATAAAATATAACTTCTTCATAATAAACGATTAAGATTTAACGATCCGGAACTATTTTCCAATGACGGAATTTAGTTCATTTTTAATTATCCCTGTCCATATTTTATAGCCGTCGTCATTAAGGTGAAGCTGGTCGGAAACGAATAGTTCCTTTTTGGGCAGCCCGCTGGAGCTCAGGAAGTACTTTTCCGTATCTATATAATATGTATTCCTGTGCTTATTGCAGATATTCCTTATCATATCGCCGGCCTCCTTTATTTCAGGCCATACGTGCCATCTCGAAGGTGTTGGAGTGACGCTTATCCAGAAAACCGGCGTTTCGGGAAACTTCCTCCTTATAATATACAATGTCTTTTTGAAAAGCTGTGATACCTCGAGCGGACTCTTGTCATTATCGCTTCCTGTAATATCATTTGCAATGAAAATTACTATCGCCCTGCAATCGTGGGGATAGATAATCCTGTCGGCATATACTGCGAAATCGCTCAGTTTCGCCCCGCCGTAACCTCTCTGTATTACATTATATGGCAGCATGTCCCTGCCAATCGTTGTCCAGAGCCTTATGCTCGAGCTTCCTGCAAAAAGTATCGCATCGGAAGGATATGATTTTTCAATATCCAGTTTTTCAAATCCGGCAATATCATTTTCCCATGCTTTTACCTCCGGAAGGGCCCTGTATTTACTTAGCGGAACACAGGAGGAAAGGGCTAAGAGTATTATTATTAAATATTTGCGGCACATGTCGTAATGGTTTTGATTTTCTAAAGTTAGTTGTATTTTGTTAAAAATATATAATAAAACAGCATGTTGCATTAAAGATTATCATTCAATGACATTAAGATATTTTATTTTACAAAAAAAAAGTTAGGTTTGTATTCATCATTTTTTTTCACTCAGGTAATAGGGACCCAATGCTTAAAAATAAACTTCTCGTAACCAAACCGCTCGCCCAGTTGATGAAGGAATCAACAGAAACAGGTGGTTTGAAAAGATCTTTGACTGCACTCAATCTTACAACGCTCGGGATAGGAGCCATAATAGGGGCTGGAATATTTGTCCTTACCGGTCAGGCTGCGGCCCAGTATGCCGGTCCCGCCATAGTTCTTTCCTTTATTGTGTCGGGCCTTGCCTGCGGATTTGCCGGGTTATGCTATGCTGAGTTCGCATCAATGATACCAATCGCGGGAAGCGCTTATACATATTCCTACGCTACTCTTGGAGAGTTCTTTGCATGGATAATAGGGTGGGATCTCATACTTGAGTATCTTTTTGCCGCATCCACGGTTTCTGTCGGCTGGTCGGGATATGTGGTCAGTTTCCTCAGGGATTTAAACATCAATATCCCGGCCCAGTTCACCGGAGCCAGCGGATCTGTTCTTATAAATGTTCCTGAAATGGGATGGAAGCCTCTTACCGAGGCGTTTGCAGGTACTCTTGCAGCTTCGGGAATAAATGTCGAGTCCCTGCAGCATGTTACATGTGTTCTGAACCTGCCGGCAATGTTCATTGTTGCACTTCTTACAACCCTTCTCGTCATTGGTATCAGGGAATCGGCCAACTTTAACAACCTGATGGTAATCACCAAGGTAACGGTGATAATCCTATTTATTGCAATAGGTTTCATGTTCGTCAAGGCTTCAAACTGGCATCCTTTTATTCCTCCAAACAAGGTAGAAAACACACCAATTTCTGCATATGGATCTTTCTGGGAATGGCTGAGAGCATATAGTTCTGAATTCGGAAAATATGGTATTAGCGGTATATTCAGGGGTGCCGGCGTAATATTCTTTGCCTATATAGGTTTTGACGCCGTTTCAACCGCTGCCCAGGAAGCCAAAAATCCTCAGAAGGATATGCCAATGGGAATACTCGGATCGCTTGGTATCTCAACCGTACTTTATATCCTTGTGGCAATCGTGCTTACAGGTATTGTAAGTTATACAACTCTCAATGTTCCGGATCCTGTTGCCGTGGGTGTCGACGCCATGGGCAAGGGAATGTTCTGGCTCAGACCTATTGTAAAGATTGCTGCTATTGCGGGCCTTAGTTCCGTTATTCTGGTGATGCTTATGGGACAACCGAGGATTTTCTTTACTATGTCGAAAGACGGGCTCCTTCCATCTGTTTTCTCAAAAGTTCATCCCCGTTTCAAAACACCTTATGTAAGTACGATAATAACAGGTTCTGTTGCAATGATTATTGCCGGAATACTTCCAATAAGCATACTAGGCGAACTTGTTTCAATAGGAACGCTTCTTGCTTTCATTATTGTCTGTATAAGCGTGCTGGTTCTTAGAAAATCAAAACCCGATATAAACAGGCCGTTTAAGACACCGTGGGTTCCGATTGTTCCGATACTCGGAGCCGGGATATGCCTGTTGCAGATGATCGCCCTTCCACTCGATACATGGTTAAGGCTTGTAATCTGGATGGCAATAGGATTCTGTATCTATTTCTTCTACGGAGTTAAACACAGCAAGGCCAGGAACGGAGAACAGAAATAAAAGGTCTTTACCGCTACCTTATATCTCATCCGAAAAGACTGCCCGCGGAAGATCCCTCATATTATATCTCGAGGCCATGGCTTCGCCATAAGCCCCGGCTGATCTGATCGCAATAATATCACCTCTCCGCGTCTCCGGCAGCTCAATAAGCTTTCCGAATGAGTCGGCCGATTCGCATACCGGACCAACAACATCATATTTTCCTTTCGGACCGTTTGAAGTGAGGTTTTCTATCTTGTGATAGGCCTGGTAAAGCGCAGGCCTGATGAGATCGTTCATGCCTGCATCAATAATTGCAAAGGTGGTATTGCTGCCTTTCTTGATAAACAGAACTTTTGAGATAAGCGATCCGCACTGGCCTATAAGCGATCGTCCGGGTTCAGTATGAAGCTGCTGGCCGGGACGAAGCTTTACGAACTCCCTGATGAGTGCAAAATATTCATTGAAATTTGCAGGTTTCTCTGGATCCGTATAATCGATACCCAGTCCACCGCCCACATTTATTATTTCGAGATTCACATTCCTGGAGGCAAACCACTCCTGCAGCTCATTTATCCTTGCGCACAGGCTTTGAAAAACAGTCATTTTCGTGATCTGGGATCCTATATGAAAATGGATGCCAGTGAGCCTGACATTTTTAAGCGACATCATCCTGTCGAGAACTTCGCTGAGCTCCCATGTGTTTAATCCGAACTTACTCTCAGGTACCGCTGTTGTAATGTATTTATGTGTATGAGCTTCAACATAAGGATTGATCCTGAGGGCAATGTTTGCAATTTTGCCCTTCTGGCCGGCTATCAGGTCGATAACCTCAATCTCCTGGATAGATTCGCTGTTGAAACAGAGAATTTCCGTATCAAGTGCATCAGAAATATCCCTGTCACTTTTTCCCACTCCTGCAAAGACAACCTCCGATGCTTTAAAACCTGCCGTAACGGCACATCTGATCTCATTGAAGCTGACACAGTCGGCTCCAAAGCCGTATGAGGCTATAATGTTGAGCAACCTTGGATTTGCATTCGCTTTTATTGCATAATGGACCCTTATTCCGGTCTTTTCGGAGCCTTCCTTAACGGTATGGCAAACAGAATGCAGGTTATCGAGATCATAATAATAGAATGGAGTGGGAAGGTCCCTGAATTTTCCGGCGGTTTCTTTTGTTATCATTTTACAGGTTGAATAGGAATTTGTTAAGAAGTTTCAATGATTCAATCTTGTCTTTTGTGTCGATCAGAAGGGAGATGCTGTATGGACTTCCGCCATATGATATCATTTTCAGCGGGATAGTGTTCAGGGCTTCGAATATCTCGGGGGCTGATCCCGTCCTTTCAGTCCTGAAGTCGCCTACTATGCATATTATTGTCTGGTTCTGCTCAACCTCCACAGTTCCAAGCTCTCTGAGATCGTGAGCTATCTGCTCAATATAAGACGGATTGTCAATTGTTATCGATACTGAAACCTCAGATGTTGTTATCATATCGATAGGAGTCTTGTATGCTTCGAAGATCTCGAACACTTTCCTGAGGAACCCGTATGCCATAAGCATCCTGGCCGATTTGATCCTGAACACCGAGATGCCGTCCTTCGCGGCAACAGCCTTATAATCCTGGAGGATAAAGCTTGAAGTTATGAGAGTGCCTTCATCAGAAGGATCCATAGTGTTTTTCAGCCTTACGGGGATATTCTTTTCCCTCGCCGGATTAACGCTGGAAGGGTGGAGGATCTTGGCGCCGAAATATGCAAGTTCGGCCGCTTCATCAAATGAAAGCTCGCGGATGACAGTGGTTTTTTCGACAAACCTCGGATCGTTGTTGTGGAACCCGTTAATATCTGTCCAGATTTCGATTTCGGAGGCGTTTATCGCCGCTCCCAGGAGAGATGCAGTAAAATCGCTTCCGCCGCGTTTCAGGTTATCTATTTCACCGTAGGCATTACGACAGATGAAGCCCTGGGTTATTATAATTTTTTCATCGGGATGAGCTGATAGTTCCCTTTTGAAGTTCTCCTCTATATAGAATGAATCGGGTTCTCCTTCTTTGTCTATTCTCATAAAGTTAAGGGCAGGAAGGAGAACTGATGGTATCTGATTTGCCGACAGAAGATTATGGAACAGTGCGGTTGAGATAAGCTCACCCTGGGCTACTATTGCCTTTTCGTGCTGTTTTGTGAATGCATGGTTGATAACATCGTTTATATAGTCGAAATGCGAGTTTATTAGCTCATGGCCTTTCTTCTTAAATTCAGGAGTAGGGTAGAGATCCTCTACGACATTGTAATATTTTTCCCTCAGGGCTTCATTTTTCCTTGATGCCTCGCCTGTATTGCCTGCATTCAGCAGGTCGGAGATCTCGACAAGGCTGTTGGTAGTGCCTGAGAGGGCGGAGAGAACGACAATCACTTTTTCCTCACCGTTTATCAGCGGTATTATTGATCTCATCCTGTCGGGATTGCCGACAGAGGTTCCGCCGAATTTCATTATTTTCATTTTGTCAGACTTTTGGTTTTATTATACAAAAAAACCTGCATTTTTTTGCAGGTCTGTTATTTATCTTCATTTATAATTTCGCACAAAAGTTCAGACAGACCTGGTTTCGGGATGCCTTGAATGTTTTATGTGCTTATTAATTGTCATTTTCTTTTTAAGATATCAGGGAGCAAAAATATACTTTTAATTAAAACACGGATATTTATTATTAATTTTTTTCTTATGTTTGTGCCCGCAAAAGTAAAGCGCAGAGCAAAGAGCGCAGAGCGCAGAGCAGGAAAGCCCAGTGCCCTGAGCCTTACGAGAAGCCCAGATGGCGAAATTGGTAGACGCGCTAGTTTCAGGGACTAGTGTCAGCAATGATGTGCAGGTTCGAGTCCTGTTCTGGGCACAGAAAATAAGTTAAAAGGAAAAAGGTAAAAGGTAAAAGGCAAAAACTGAACAGAAGGACTTTTTTTATCACTTTCAACTTTTTACTTTTTACTTTTTACTTATCTTTGCAGCTCTGCCCAGATGGTGAAATTGGTAGACACGCCAGCTTGAGGGGCTGGTGCCGGTTACGGTGTGCAAGTTCGAGTCTTGTTCTGGGCACCAAAAAAGTCAAAATCATTAAGCGCTTGAATAGAGATATTTAAGCGCTTTCTTTTTATAATCCCATTGAAGAGTTACAGTCAGCTTACTATTAATTGCGCAACGGATTCCTATTGAAACATTCTACCTTATGGTTCCAATCTGGCGTTAAATTTCCTTGATAGTATAATACCAATAATGTAATTTTAGAGTCCACAATCACATGTCGTGTATAATGATTATGAGTATATTAGATGCATTAATAAACAGTTATGCAAAATTTATCACTGGACCGTAGATTTACCTAACCTAATAAAAATCAATTGACATGTTTAAAGAGATCTTCAGTAAAAAAGCAGAGACAATATTGATTATTGCAGGAATCTTCTTTATAGCGCTTAGCTTTTTTCAATATAAGGATGGGATCTTCTCTATATTGAATCAATTCAATATACCTATAATTATTGTTGGTTCGACTTTTATTCTTATTGGTATTATCTGGACAAGTTTACCAAGCATAGTACCATTTGTGTTAGTTTTTGGAAGCAGCAAATTCAAAAAAATCTCGCCTGATCATTATCGAATATCATTAACGCAGAACGGAGAGCATGTAGTAAATATACATTATGGATTACTAGATGATTTTAAGGAATACGACAAAGATTGTCTGGTAATTCTTCCAGCGAACGATCAATTCGATGATGATTGTATTGACGATAGGAATAGTGCCTTAGGATCATTTGTAAACAAATTACTCCCAAATAAAACTGAGATTATCAAATCCTTCATAAAAGCTGATCTGGTAAAGAGGAATACAAACGTATTCAATATTGGACAATGGGTATGCATTGACTTAAATAGGATTGAGGAAACCGAATTCAAATCTCTAAGTCCGGCGTAATATGATTTTAATTCGACCCTCTACGAGGGTCTGGTTCAAGGGTTGATTTGTTTCTACAAAAATGGGACCTTCTACGAAGGTCTGTTTATGAAGTGCATATGGGCCGTCAATGATACGGCTATCCATTCATTTATAAGTATAACCTTTATTGACTGTCATTTGATTATTACTGAAATCGGCGGGTCGTAGACATTTTTCATTTTTTCGATCAGGACAATCTTTTTACCCTGCTTTTCTGCTTTCTCAAGTAGTTTAAACAGCCGGTCCCCGATAACTGAATGTGCAGTAAACAGCGTTTGCTCATACTCTCCATAAATCGAAGTGTAATAATCAAATAGCTGTTCTCCTGTGAGGCCTGTAAGGTCCGGCTTAGTCATGAGGTAACATTAGAGTGAAATTCTATCGCGCATGTGCTTAGAATTGGGTTTTATACCAATTTTAGCCCCCTTATTCCGGACAACGTAAGGCTTATTTTCTTCATATTCCTTTTTCCACCAGTTACCTTCTGACAGATCATAACCACTGCCAGGCGCGGCAATTTCTTTGATCCAAAAATCAAGGAATTCAGAGAATGCTTTCCATTGCCCTGATTTTTTATAGTTGTCATAGTAGTTCTTTTCGAATGACCACCAATGTGATTCAGGTGTATGTGTCTGAAAAGGACAATCGGCTTCACCTTTGAAGTAGCTGAATTCAGCGAATTCTTCAAGTCCCTGAAGTTTAAATTCATCATATGTCATAACCGGGGATTTTTGGAATGAATGTGAACAAAGATATTCACTTTAATCCTGATTTGATCTGTGTTTAAAAGCATACGCCCGAATTCATCAGCCGGATCAGGCTTAAGTCAATTGCCGATGGCCCTGCCGTTGGCTTCAGCCAACGGCAGGCAAAGCGCATATAATCCGGACTTTAGTCCTTTATCTCATCTGTGTGACAGGGTATTCTGTTTTTTGTGGTCCACACACTATAAACCCGGATTCTGATGTATGACATAAATCATATTTTCAAGATCTCTTGTTTCGTTTTTTTAATTTCACAAAAATGAACCTGTCACCGGGGAAATCCGGAAAGATTAAATAATGGCAATATTATCCATTCCGAAAGGATTAATGGACTTAAGTTTATGGGCGAGAAAATAAACCTGCCTGATGATGATACGCTTGCCTCGGGGATCCGGAAAGGCGACCGCGAGGCTTTTGCACTGTTTTTTAATAAATACAGGAGGGTAGTCTACTATTATTCATTGAAATATCTTGGCGACCCTGATGAATCTGAAGAACTGGTACAGTCTGTATTCGTTAGTATCTGGGAGCACCGCAGTCTTATTGACAAAAAGAAATCACTGAAAAACTACCTCTACAGATCAGTGGTTAACGCTATTTATAATTCTCTTAAAAAGCGGGCTGTCAGAAGGGCTTATATGATAAAGGAAATTTCAAAACCTGAAGGCTCTTCTGATCCTTATGTTCAGATATTTGATAATGATCTGAGGGATAAACTGGATAACATTATTGGTTTGTTGCCTCCTCAGCAGCAAAAGATTTTAAATTACAGACGTCTCGAAGGTCTGTCATCAGAAGAGATTGCACTGAAGCTCAATATCTCCGTCCGCACAGTTGAAAATCAGATTTACAGGGCTACAAAGCTTCTTAAGGATATTTTTCGTTCTGAAGTGAAATCATAACCTCCCTTATTTTAAGGCCCCAAGCTTTTTTTTGTTTTTCATGTGAGTATTTTCTATCCATGAGGTGTATTTGGAATAAATGAACTCACAAAACTGATGTCAAAAAGCAGTCTCATTGAATCATTGCTGGCGGGCTATATCGAAGGCCGCCTTAGTCCTGAAGAGAAAAACCAGTTTTTTGATCTTCTTGCCGACAGCGCCAATGAATCTGTTTTCAGAGACCTCCTGATGAAAAACATCTATTCTTCTCCTGTGACAGATAATGGAACAGGGAGGGATCCGGATTTCTCAAAAATCTACGGCAGGATAACTCAGGAGATCGATCGCAGGGATTCTGAAGAGACACAGCTCAGGTCCTTCAGAAGAAAATCAATATACAGGCGTCTTGTAATTTACATTGCTGCAGCAGCATCTGTTTTTGTCGTTGCTTTCATTACAGGAAGACTCTCAGCGCGGAATGAGGCGGCAAAGAATAATACTTCTATTTCAATGTATGAGGTAAAGGCTCCCTTTGGTTCAAGGTCGGAGATAGGGCTTCCCGACGGAACAACAGTGATCCTGAACGCAGGAAGCTTTTTAAGCTATAGTAACGACTACAATAATTCCAACAGGAATGTAACCCTTAAGGGAGAGGCATATTTCAAGGTCGCAAGGAATGAATATATACCTTTCATCGTAAATGCCGGTCCCCTTAACATCACAGCGCTTGGGACAGAATTTAATGTCAAGGCATATGATGATGAAATTGCGATCGAAACAACTCTCGTTACGGGCAAGGTGGAAATCACCCGTGAAGGACCGGACAAAGATTCCCAGGTTGTTGACCTGATTCCTAACCAGAAAGCGATTTTTATCAGGAATGAGGAGGGCTTTCTTCTTGAAAATGTAAAGGACTCGGAGGAAGACAAAATAGAACCGGTGAAGACAATAATGTCAGATATCCTTATTGCCCCTAAAGTTAACGTCGATCAGGTAGTTGCATGGACCGAAGGTAAGCTTATTCTCAGGGGGGAAAATCTTGACAGAATATGTGTGGAACTTGAAAGGAAATACGATGTTTCTATTGTTTTCAGGGAAGAGGAAATAAAGAAATTCAGATTTACTGGCGTTCTTCTTGATGAAACACTCGAACAGGTGTTGAATGTAATAAAGCTGACGGCACCAATAAGCTATTCTCTTGAGGGCAAAACTGTATACCTGAGTTCAGATCCGCATTCCCTTGATGATTTTTCAAAATATATAAAATGAAATAACCCTATTGACAAACCTAAACCATCTGCCTATGGTAAATCCTGAAATATAAAAAAGGGAAAAACAGTTCGCGGCTGTTTTTCCCGGGTATCAAGTCGATGTTGAATACAATTATGGCCACAAACTGTTTGATGGCCACTCATGTTTAACTTAATACATGTCAAAATTATGAACAAATTTTTGATTTACTATTCTTCGTTACGAAGATTTCACAAAACGCTCCTATATATGAAACTGACAATAATTCTGATGCTTGTATTTACCTTGAATCTTTCGGCGACCGGATTCGGGCAGATCTCATTTGAGGCTAAAAATAAGTCGATCAGGGATGTTTTTGGGATCCTGGAAAAAGAAACAAATTACAGATTCTTTTTCAATGACGATCTGATATCTGTAGATAAGACCGTCGATATGGACGTATCAGACCAGAATATTGAACAGATACTTGACAAACTCTTTGAGTCTACAGGTCTGGGATACAAGGTATTGGATAATAATCTGATTGTTGTTACTCCCAGGAATGAAGTCCCGCAAAACATAGTTACCGGAAAAGTGACAGATGCCTCAACCGGAGAAGGACTACCTGGTGTGAGCATAGTGATCAGGGGAACTGCTGTCGGGGTAAATACCGATATAAATGGTAACTATTCAATTGCAGTTACAACCCCGGATGCAATACTTACATTTTCTTTTATCGGGTATATACAACAGGATGTACCTGTTGCGGGCAGGATACAAATAAATGTCAGCCTCGCTGTTGATGTAACGGCGTTAGAGGAGGTTGTTGTTGTTGGTTACGGTACCCAGAAGAAAAGTGATATAACAGGTACAGTAACCTCACTTCCTAAAGAAAGACTTGAAAATGCTCCGAACATTAACGTAGCTCAGGCTATACAGGGCTCAGTACCTGGGATTATGATACAGCAATCTTCTGCCGGAGCAGCTCCCAGCGAGGTTATTATGATCAGGGGAAGAAACTCAATTCTAGCTGATAACAGTCCATTGATTGTAGTCGACGGGATTCCATATGGCGGTCAGATCAGAGATATAAGTCCTAATGATGTTCAATCAATCGAGATTCTGAAAGATGCTTCTGCTGCCGCCATTTATGGCTCAAGAGGTTCAAACGGAGTTATTCTTATAACTACGAAGAGCGGATCTGTCAATAAGACAACTTTAACCTATGATGGTTACTATTCAGTACAGAAATTTGCTGCATTGCCTGATATTATGACAGGTGAGGAGTTTTATAATTTTAAGCAGGAAAGATTTGCAAATCAGATAACCCTTTCAGAGCAGGAAGTATATGACAATCACAACTGGGTTGATTGGCTTGACCTGGGATTAAGAAAAGGGAACAGTCAGCAACATAATTTATCAGCAAGCGGTGGTTTTCAAAATACCAAATTTTACATTGCCGGAAGCCTGCTTGATGTTAAAGGGATTGCCATAAATGATGACTATCAGAGAATTACGACTCGAATAAATGTTGATACTAAAATTTCTGACTGGTTGAGCCTGGGTACAAGAACCCAGTATAGCATGGATGACAGGAGCGGTGAAGGTCCAAGCATGTCAGGTCTCTTATGGACAAATCCTCTGAGTACTCCCTATGATGAAAATGGCGACTTAACTATTTATCCATGGCCTGAAGACCTCACTGTAAGCAATCCGTTATCACCAATTCTTTACCTGAATACCAATAAATCGAATCAGATTGTGACAAATAACTTCGCAATTATCGATTTCCCTTTCTTAAAAGGACTAAGCTACCGTATTAACACAGGGTTAAGAATGAGATTTACCAATTCAAGCACCTATCGTGGAAGAAATACAGCTTCCGGACTGGGTTCGTTGGGTAGTGCCAATACTGAACGCGGAGAATATGATAACACAGTAATAGAAAATATCCTTTCATTTTCAAGGGATTTTGGTAAGCACAATTTCTTTGCTACAGCGGTATATAGCTATGAAAGAAACAACAGCGGAACCAATACTTTGGCAGCATCAAATTTTCCACATGATTTTCTGAGTTTCTATTCTGCTGCACAGGCAGGATCAATTCAGCCTGGATATACATATAATGACACTAAACTTGTTTCACAGATGGTGAGAGTCAATTACTCTTACAATAACCGTTATCTTCTTACTCTTACAGGCAGAAGAGATGGATACTCAGGATTTGGTTCACAAAAAAAATATGGAGTGTTTCCATCTGTTGCACTTGGATGGAATGCCCAGGATGAAGAATTCTTTCCATTCAAGGATTTATTCAACAGATTCAAAGTAAGAGCATCATGGGGACTAAACGGTAACCAGGCAGTTGGGGCATATGAATCAATATCGAGATTAGGTTCATCCGATTATATAAACGGACAATCGACAGTTGCGGGATATACACCAAGTGTTCTGGGACAGGACAAACTTGGATGGGAAACCTCAAGTACTTTAAACTTTGGAATCGATTTTGGGATTTTCAACGACAGGATCTCTGGGGAATTGAATGCCTATAAAACCAATACAACTGACCTCCTGCTTAACAGGACTATCTCACCTGTTCATGGAATTAACTCAATTACACAGAATATTGGTGAAACTCAGAATAATGGTATTGAATTTTCTTTGAACTCAAGAATAATAGAGAAAGGCAATTTCCAGTGGACTCTTTCTGGAAACATGGCCTACGAAAAGAACAAAATAGTCTCACTCTACGGCATAAAAGATGAAAACGGAAACGAAGTTGATGACGTAGTCAATAGCTGGTTCATTGGTAAACCAATACGGGTAATTTACGATTTTGTCTGGGACGGGACATGGCAGCTTGATGAGGCTGCTGAAGCTACATCATGGGGTTCTCAGCCCGGTTTTGTTAAGTTACGTGATGTAAACAGAGATGGTAAGCTTACAGCAGATGACAAGCAGATAATTGGACAACAGGATCCTAAATTACTGTGGGGCTTGACAAATTCATTTTCCTATAAGAATTTCAAGCTTGATATATTCATACATGGTGTTCATGGTGTAACCAAGAACCTCTTTCCTTTAATGACTGATCTTGAAACTTTTTCTGTTATCAGGAGGAATACCACCAAAAAGAATTGGTGGACCCCTGAGAACCCGACAAATGACTTTGTCAAGAATCATCTTCAGGCGGAATACATGTCAGGAATAAGAGGTTATGTCTATGATCCGGCGAGCTTTATCAGGATTAAGGACATATCATTGTCATATGAGTTTAACAGAGAATTAATTGAAAAAGCTGGTATATCCCGACTGAGGATCTACCTTACAGGAAGAAACCTTATGACGTTTACCAAATGGAGGGGACTTGATCCGGAACTTAGCGACCAGGAAGCAATTCCGTTGCAAAAGGAATACGTTTTCGGACTCAGTGTTGCATTCTGATAATTTGTAAATACAAAATAATAAGACTATGAAAAATAAGATATTTAAAACACTTATAATTTTGGGCGTTTTTTTGTTAATTACATTTTCATGCTCAAAGGATTTTCTAGAAGAGGATCCTCCTCATCTCATATCCACTGAAACATTATATACAAGCATGGCTGGATTTGAAGCCGGACTGAATGGTGTATATAATCTTGTCAGAATGGAAAGGGAAGGTGGAAATGGATGCAGAATGGAGATATTCATGAATGGTACGGATAATCTGACTCCGAATTCTGATTCTAAGGACCTTGGAAACTGGGGAGAAATACCTAGATTCTGGGGCGACAGGCTGAATGCTCAGGATGTAGCAGTAAGAAACCACTTTCGCTGGCTTTATTCTGTTGTAAATGCTGCCAATACTATTATCAGCCAGGCTCAAACAAGGGAAGATGTCAACTGGAATGGACCCGGGGGTACTACTGAAGAAAATAAAAACAGAATTTTAGGAGAAGCAAGGGCTTTGAGAGCATGGGCCTACAGACATCTCTCAGGATCATGGGGTGACGTACCTTTGAATCTTGAAGAATCAAAAGGTTCTACGATACGAACTGACTGGGTCAGGACTCCTGTTGCAGAGGTAAGGCGCCAGATTCTTTCGGATCTTCTGTTTGCAGAAAAGCACATTCCGGTCGAGCCAACAATGAGCGGCAGTATCACAAAAGGTGCTGTTCAGCATTATATCTCCGAAATGTATTTCTATTTCGACAAACCTGACAGTGCTCTTTACTGGGCAGATAAGGTTATAAATAATCCTAATTATAAACTTATAACAGAAAGATATGGTGTGAGAAAGAATCAGCCGGGAGTAGCTGTTCAGGATATGTGGTACGAAGGGAATGAGAACAGGGATCAGGGTAATACAGAAGCTCTGTGGGTATTTCAGTTTCAGAAGGATGCGCTGGGCGGTGGTAACAGCAGCGGTGGATGGAGAAGAATACACTGCAGCAGATATGCCGATATGGTAGTTAATGGAGTAAGGCCTCTTCGAAATACTTATGAAAGAGGTGGAAGAGGAGCTACAAGAATGTCACTGACAAACTGGGCAATAAGTATTTATGAGCCTCAGGACGACAGGGCTTCGCAATATGCAATGAGAAAATACTTTATTCTGAATGATGCCGCAGCCAATGCACCTTATGCTGCTGACCGGCTTCCTTCCGGGTATCATTATGGTGATACAATATGGTGTGACTGGGGACCTGTTGGCGTAAATGAAATTACTTCAGCAAATAGAATAAACGTGAAGAGACCATTTATGAGAAAAGCTGAAGGATGTGATCCTGATAATGTGGATTCTGACGGAGGCCAATACAATGACCAGCCATATTTAAGGCTTGCAGAAACCTATCTGCTTAAAGCTGAAGCTGAATACCGGTTGGGAAAATTAGATGAAGCTGCTGAAACGATAAATATTATAAGACGCAGATCTCATGCCACCGAAATAACTGCTGCTGATGTTGATATTGATTTTATTCTTGATGAAAGATCAAGAGAATTGGTTGTTGAAGAACATCGCCGGTACACTCTGATAAGATGTGGTAAGCTGATTGAGAGAGCAAAGCTTTATAATTTCAACGGAGGTCAGTTTATTACCGAAAGGGATCAGCTCTATCCAATCCCTCAGGAAGTGATAGATGCTAACCTGACCGGCGAAATGCCTCAAAACCCAGGTTATAATTGATCCTTGGTAATAAAATAGATAAGAGAAGACTAGCAGAACTTTCTGTAAAGTGATTTATCACCCACCTCTCCGGTTTCTTTCCCGGGAGGTGGGTTTTTATTAAAAAATGTTAAAGTCTACCGGATCCGGCAATTATTTGTAATAATATAGCAGGTAGTAAGATTAATAATTAAAAGTTTAACAAATATCCATATTTACTCATGAGAAAAATTTCTTATATCCTGACAGTCATTTTAGCTGTCTGGATGTTCCCGGTTTCAGCACAGGAACGCGGACCCCAAACCAAAGAATCAACTTATCAGAACACATCATTCTATAACATCAGCCAAGTAAACAGGAAATTCTCACGTAAAAAACCAAAAAACGTGATCCTTCTGATTGGCGACGGAATGAGCATCCCGCAGATCTATGCAGGGATGACCGCCAACAAGGGCAATCTTAACCTGAATAATTTCAAACATGTCGGGTTTTCAAAAACTTATTCAGCAAACCGTTATGTCACCGACTCGGGAGCAGGCGGAACAGCAATCGCAACCGGACATAAAACCAACAACTCGGCAATCGGTGTCGACAGTTCAAAAAAATCTGTGCCTTCCATTCTTGAGATCGCACAGGCTAACGGACTTGCAACCGGCATCGTTGTAACAACAAATATTCTCGATGCAACACCCGCTGCCTTTGTAGCCCATGTTCCCAACAGAAGCATGATGGCCGACATTGCCGTCGATTTTACAGAAACAGGTCCCGATGTATTCATCGGCGGGGGCAAGGAATATTTTAAGACCGGGAAAGACGGACGTAACCTTCTTTCAGAACTCACCGCAAAAGGTTATACGGTCTGCGATACAATTACCGAACTAGTAAAGATCAGAAGCGGAAAACTGGCCGGCCTCTTAACTGAGAACAGGGTAAGCAAACGGGGCGACCAGCTTCCTGTGACAACCGAAGTGGCTCTCGATATACTCGATGATCATAAGAAAGGCTTTTTCCTCATGGTCGAAGGTTCCGAAATCGACGGGGGAGGCCATAGCAACGACATAGCCTATACAGTTGAGGAAATGCTCGATTTTGACCGCGCTGTGGGTAAGGCCCTCGAATTTGCAGCTAAAGACGGGAAAACACTTGTTGTTGTGACAGCCGACCACGAAACAGGCGGCCTTACCCTGGTCGACGGCGATCTTTCAACAGGGAAAATAACAGGACGCTTCTCAACATCGGGACACACTGGATTAATGGTACCTGTTTTTGCTTACGGCCCGGGTGCAGAAGTATTCGGCGGAATAGATGAAAACACTTCATTTTTTAATAAATTTATAAGCTTATTGAAACTGAAGCAATAATTTAAAACCCATAACCATGAAACCTGTCCTTGCACCCTGTGTTTTCAGACTGGCATCGTTTTTTATTGTCTTCATGACCCTTATGTCATGCTCCGGGAAGAAAGAATTATCATCTGTCGTTCTTCTTGATAAAGGATGGATGATCCAGTCTTCACAAAAGACATCCATGAAAGGAGAGGAACTGTCAATGACCTCCGATAATATCAACGGATGGTATTCCGCCGAAGTACCTTCAAGCGTATTCGGCTGCCTTGCAAAATATGGAGTTTACAGCGATGTCCTCTTTGGTAAGAACCTTGAAAAGGTCAATCCCTCTGATTTTCAGTCTTCCTGGTGGTACAGGAAGAGTTTTTCCACAGCCAATAATGAGAGCACGGCTTATTATCTCGATTTTGACGGGATCATCTTTAGCGCCAATATCTGGCTGAACGGAAGGCAGATCGCATCGGCCGATACCTTAAAGGGAACTTTCAGACAGTTTTCAATAAATGTAAGCGATATCATCAGGAAAGATGGCGAAAATGTGCTTGCCGTAGAGGTTTTTCCACCCCTGGCAGGCGACCTTACTGTCGGATTTGTCGACTGGAACCCCGAAGCCCCCGACCGCGGAATGGGGATATGGAGGGAGGTCAGGCTCCGCTCATCGGGGGAGGTATCTCTGAGATATCCCTTTGTAGTGACCTTGCTTGACACGGCATCACTGAAAAAAGCCTCACTTACAGTCAGCTGTGAAGCAATTAACAATAGCGGCAGTAAAATTTCGGGCTATCTTGATGTGAATATCGATAGCCTGGTCTCATTGAAAAAGAAAATCACTCTGGCTCCCGGCGAAAGAAAACTGATCAAATTCACCTCTTCGGATAACCCTGAACTGAATATCGAAAACCCAAGGATCTGGTGGACATACGACCTTGGCCGGCCTGAATTATATGATTTGAAAATTGCATTTGTCAATTCTGAAGGTGTAAGCGACAGGGTTGCGACAAAGTTCGGCGTACGTGATATTTCAACATATACATATAAAAAGTACGGCAGGGAACACAAGGGATTTAAACTTAACGGAAAGAAGATCCTCGTAAAAGGCGGGGGATGGGTCGACCAGCTTTTTCTTATGCCCGACTCTATAAAGCTCGAACGGCAGACTGAATATGTTAAACATATGAATCTTAATACAATACGGCCCGAGGGTTTCTGGGGGAACAATCACGACATGTATGATATCTGCGACAGGGAAGGAGTCCTTATAATGACAGGCTGGAGCTGCCAGTGGGAGTGGCCCGAGTACTGCGGGAAAAAGGAATGTGACGATCTTTATGGCTGCGTCCAGACGCCTGAAGAAGTGGAACTGGTTGCCCGGTCATGGAAAGATATGATTAAATGGCTGAGAAACCATCCTTCCATATTCATGTGGATGACGGGAAGCGACATGCTTCCTCTTCCCGATCTTGAAAGAAAATATATTGATATCCTTGCCGCCGACGATCCTACACGACCCATGATAACCTCTGCGGCAATGAAGAAAAGTACTATTTCGGGATGGTCGGGGATGAAAATGGAAGGTCCGTATGAATATGTTCCGCCAATATACTGGTATACAGATACTATCTTTGGCGGAGCCTACGGTTTCAATACGGAAACCGGTCCCGGGGCACAGGTCCCTCCCGTTGAATCGATACGCGAGATGATACCTGCTGAATCCCTGTGGCCGATAAACGATACCTGGGAATACCACTGCGGACGACATGAATTCCAGACACTCAACCGTTACAACACGGCTATGAATGAAAGGTTTGGCAAACCGGCATCCCTCGATGAATACTGCACAAAGGCCCAGCTTCTGAACTACGAATCAATACGGCCGATGTTCGAGGCCTTCCAGTCAAACCGGTATGAGGCAACAGGTATAATACAATGGATGCTTAATTCTTCATGGCCCAAGCTTATCTGGCAGCTTTATGGTTTTGACCTGCTTCCTAACGGCGCCTTTTACGGCACAAAAAAAGCGCTGGCGCCCCTGCAGGCTATTTATGACTATGGTACGAATGAGATTGTTGTGTCAAACTCTTCACTATTAAGCTTTGACGGACTGACGCTTGGAATAAGGTTATTCAATCTTGATATGAAGGTGCTTCTGAAAGAGGAAGTTACATTTGGACTTAAGATGGATGACAGAAAGGTTGTATTTAAGCTCCCTGACAATCTCAATGGTCTTAATCCTACTTATTTCCTCGATCTGAGGATCTTTTCGGGAGTAAATGAAACACTTGCAGTAAATCAGTACCTGCTTACAACAACAAAGCATGAATTCGACTGGGATAGAACCTACTTTGTTCATACACCCACGAAGAAGCATCAGAACCTGCGTCAGATCAACGAACTGCCGGATGTGAAGCTGGTTTCGGATCTTAAATGTGTACCGGTGGGTGAAAAGATGGAACTGACAATGGAAGTAGAAAATCCTTCAGGGAACCTGGCTTTGTCGGTCGAGCTCATGATTCTCGATGCCGGATCGGGCAATTTTATTGCGCCGGTATACCTCGACGATAACTATTTTTCACTTCTTCCGGGGGAAAAGAGATCGGTCAGCGGGTATTGTTATCTTTCCGATCTCGAAAGCACCTCAATGAAGCTTAAGGTAAGCGGGGTGAATATCAAATAACAGGAACTCAAAATTGTTTATTTTAAGTCCCCTTTAGGGGATTTAGGGGTAAAAAGTAGCGGAATAAATATCAAATAACAGGAACTTAAAATTGTTTGATATTAAGTCCCCTTTAGGGGATTTAGGGGTAAAAAAAAGAGGGTGTATCAAAATTAACCGCAAAGGACACTGAGTTTTAGCAAAGTTCGCAAAAGATTATTTGACAACATCTTTGAGATCTTTGCAATATCTCAGCGCTCTTTGCGGTTAAAAATTCTCTGACACTACAGGCTCCAGCCGCTTCTGTATTCGTAGTGGAACTTATCGTTTGCCTCAGGAAGATTTGTGATCTTCATATTCACAGGATCATATTCGAGAGTTATATTGGCTCTCTGATGAAGCACTGCAATATTTGTTAAAAGCATTATCTCAGTCAGTTTTGATGAAATTGAGAAATCGTTGCATGATTTCTTTCCGTTCTTAATTGCATCGACGAAGTCCTCGAAGATATTGCCTGTCCTCGGAATCCATGGATCAGGTCCCTTGAAGTCGTTGTTTGCAGGTATAAGTTCGGGTATTGCTCCATGGCTTGCATGTGTTATAATGCCCTTGTCGCCGAAATATGTTGCATCTTTCATTGCCCTGCCTGCTTCAAGCTGTTCGGGACGCGGAGGCCTCAGACCGCCGTCGCACCATGTTACCCTTACGGGAGGCATGTAACCGCGGGCCGGGAAATCGTATGTTACCATTTCGCAAAGAGGCATGTAATCGGTGCTGAAGGGCGAGCTTGTTGCCTGTATCTTTGTTGGCATTCCAAGGTTGAGAGCCCAGATAGGAGCGTCGAAAATATGAGCGCCCATGTCACCCATTGCTCCTGTACCGTAATCCCACAATCCTCTCCAGTAGAAATGAAGTGTGTCGGGATTGTAGGGTTTATTTGCGGCCGGACCGAGCCATACATCATAATTCAGCTGTTTCGGAGGGGTTACTCCGGCCGGACGTTTCATGTCGCCCTGCGGCCAGAAACCCATCGGACGGTTTGTTGAAAGCTGAACTTCCCTTACAAGTCCGATAACACCCGATTGTATCCATTCGACTGTCTTTCTTGTCCCTTCGGTTGCATGTCCCTGGTTTCCCATTTGTGTCACGACGCCTGTTTCAGCAGCAAGCTGGGCAAGTTTCCTGCATTCGACTATTGTCTTGGCCATCGGTTTTTCAAGATATACATGTTTCTTTGCTCTCATGAATGCTGCTGCAATGGGAGCATGGTTGTGGTCGGGCGTGCCAATCACAACTGCATCTATCGATTTTTCCTTGTCGAGCATCTCACGCCAGTCGGTATATAATTTTGCTTTGGGATAGCCTTTGATTATATGTCCTGCATATTCATGGTCCACATCGCATATTGCATAGATATTTGCCAGCTTGATTGTCCTTGAACCGGCATCACCCATCTGAACAACAGCATTCGTATCGGGCTGTCTTCCTGCTCCCGCAGGACGCTGACCACCCGGAGCTCCCTGACCCGGAGCGCCGCCCTGTTCACCTCTCTGTTTCATCATGGCTGCCATTCTGGCCTGCCTTTCTGCGATCTGCTCCTTTGTCAGCAGGGTGCCGTTCGAGTTCCTCTGGGGACGGACTATTGGGACATCGGGGGAACATATCTGCTGTATGTCGCCACCGCCCTGGCTCCCTACGCCAATGCCTGCCACGTTTATAAGATCACTGGGGGCCGTGTATCCCTTTCCGCCCATTACCGACCGCGGGATAATCGTGAATGCAGCTGCCGCTGTTGCTGTTGTGCCCAAAAAACTCCTCCTTGAGAGCTTTTTGTTCTTAGAGTCCTTTTTGTTAAGGCTTTCCTGATTCATATTTTTGGGTTTGTTTTAAAGTTAATTTTATTAGACAATATATAGTATTGGTTTATTCCCGGGCATTAATAGTTTTTTGGTGCTGGTTGCTGGGTGCTGGGTGCCAGCCTTCACTAACACCTTCGCTGAAGCTACGGTGTTCAGAGAAAGCTACGGCTGGTAAAACTGGGTGCTGGTTGCTTACCCTGCTGGCTGGCTCCTCCCTAAAATTGTCCACCGGACAATTTCTTAACGGTCGGCCCTTTAACGCTCTGCCCGGTTGCTGGTTATTTAGGTCCAAAGTTCAAGGTTTAAAGTTCACATTCCTGACACCTGCCACACCTGACTCCCCCTTCTTCTTTCCTCACTACTCAAATCTCATATCTCACGTTTCACGTCTCACATCTTTCAGTCATTGCAGTCGCAAAATCGCCAGGTCGCTCACTCTGTGGCCGATTACCTTTTCCCCTCTGCCCTCTACTCTTTGCCTTGGGCATGTGACTTACCGCTTTGTATTTTTTATTCCCGTCTGTTAATGACTTTCAGAACTTTATCATAAAACATGTTCCTCCATTGCTTCTGTTTGTAAATGAAAACGTAAAGCCATGATTAAAGAGGATTTCACGCGTTAAGGTAAGTCCTATACCCTGACCACCAGGCTTGGTCGAGAAAAACGGAGTGAAGAGCTTTTCCATAGCCTTCTCATCAAGTCCTGGTCCATCATCTTCAAATATGATAGCTTTAGGTCTTGATGTAGTTATTACAGATATGCTGCTATGGTTCCCGATAGCTTCAAATGAGTTCTTCATTATGTTGGAAAATACCTGCTCGATCTGGCTCCTGTCAGCATAGATCTCCGGGTCTGACTGGTCGAGACTGATATGCAGAATAGCCTCCTTTTCTTTCATGGCCGGTGAGAAAGAATCGGCTACTATCTTAGCCGATTTGTTAAGGCTCATCCTTTCCTTCTCCGGACCAGGTAATTTCACAACATTGGAAAAATTCTGCATAAACTTGTTCATCTGGTAATTCCGCTGAATAGCTACTCCCAGCAGCGCAAGCAGCTCATCCCTGTCATCCTGACGGAATGAATCCGGACTGGCTGAGAGACTCGACATTATTGAGTTTACAGAACCAATAGTATTATTTACCTCGTGTGCCATCATCCTGATCAGCTTCCCATATGCTTCCTTTTCAGCATTTCTTAATTCATCCGTCAGCTCTTCAATTAAATAGAACGGATGTTTGAACCCATGATCCATGAAGAAAAGCTTCTGACACAGATATTTCTTCCCGTCAGCCAGTATTACAGGCTTCTTTTCGTCATAAGCTGTTGAACTGATAGTCTTAGCCAGAGGACCATCGAGTGTGGACAGAAGAAGACCTTTTGCCTCTTCCTGTCTGATACCCAGACTCCTGCAAGCTGATTTATTAACTTCAGCAATCTTTTCATCCTGATCAGGTACTATGATCCCCAGAGGAGATGATTCGATGAGCAGATCGAGGAAATGATTTTTTTCCCTGATTGATAGTCTTTCTTCTCTTAATCTTAAAATCATGGAATTATAGACATCCACAAGGGAATCAACATCTTTATTTCCTGTCTTTACAAGCGTGGAACTGAAATCGGCTTCCCTGAGCATATTCAGACTTCTGGCCATGATGGAAACAGGCCTTAATAATCTGTAAATGATCCTGATGGTTACTATATAAAGCAGTGGGATTGTGATCTCTGAAATAATAAGAAGGAGTTTGTCTGACTCGTAGAAGGCTATTATTGCCGTACACAGGAATAATGAGAATATTATTGTGAGCCAGATTATTGTAAGTTTCCTACTCATTCCTTCCGGGATGAATTCCGTGTTTCTCCATTTTCCTGTACAATGTAGCTCTGCTTATACCCAGCCTGTCCGAGGACCGGGCTATATTATTCCCGGTTTCTTCAAGCGTCTTTATAATCATGCTTTTCTCCATGTCATCAAGAGTTGACAATGATCTGATTGAATTGCTTTGCTGCTTGCTCCCTGACCGTTGTACAGCCTGAAAATCTTCCGGTAAGATCTGATCTCCTGATGACAGGAGCATAGTTCTTTCTATCATGTTTTTAAGCTCCCTTACATTACCCGGCCAGGCTTGTTCGCATAGCCAGTTGCAGGCAGAAGGGGAGATTGATTTCCGGTTAACCGAGTAGGAGGAGGCTGCCCTTGCAGCGAAATATTCTGCCAGAACCGGGATGTCAGTTTTTCTTTTCCTCAGTGGAGGGACCTCAATCTGGAC
Source organism: uncultured Rikenellaceae bacterium (assembly GCA_964633505.1). Taxonomy (GTDB): domain Bacteria; phylum Bacteroidota; class Bacteroidia; order Bacteroidales; family VadinHA17; genus LD21. The sequence continues at coordinate 49,793 of CAZWHC010000007.1, forward strand.
CAGGTTGATCCTGTAAAGCAGATCCTCCCTGAAAGAACCATTCGAGACCTTGTCATAAAGATCATGATTTGTTGCTGAGATTATCCTGACATCAACCGTAATACTTTCCGATGATCCTACTTTTTCAAATGTCTGATCCTGAAGCACTCTCAGTAATTTAACCTGTGATGAAAGATCCAGATCTCCGATCTCATCCAGAAAGATACTTCCTTTATCGGCTCTTTCGAATCTACCCTCATGATCGGTTTTTGCATCAGTGAAGGCCCCCTTTTTATGTCCGAACATCTCTGATTCGAATAATGCTGACGGAATGCCGCCAAGATTTACCTTGACAAATGGTTTTGTGCTTCTTTTACTGTATTCATGAATGGCTGAAGCAATAAGTTCTTTTCCGGTACCGCTTTCGCCTGTTATAAGTACAGGTGCATGTGTGGGAGCAACCCTCCTTATTACATCAAGAATTTCGATCAGCCTGGGATCATTTCCAATGATGGAAGCAAATTCATTGTCCTTTCTTTCCTTCATTCCTGATCCTTCAGGTGCTTTTTTCTCCGATAATGAGATGGAGGTTTCAATAATCTTAAGAAGTTCTGAGTTATTCCATGGTTTAAGAATAAAATCGGAGGCGCCGGTTTTTATACCCCTGACGGCTAGTTCTACTGATCCCCAGGCAGTTATAAGTACAACCGGCAACTTTGGTTTTAATGTTTTTATTTCCTTCAGGATATTCAGTCCTTCCTCACCTGATGTCAGGGCTGAAAAATTCATATCAAGAAGTACAAGATCGAAGCCGGTTGACTTTACATAATTCAATATAGAATCAGCATGTGATGCAAAATTTGCCGAATAGCCATTCCGGGTAAGAAGGAATCCGAGAGAGCTCCTTACAGCATCGTCATCATCGCATATCAGTATACGTCTGCCGGAATTCATAGATGCTAAATTACTAAACTATTCTGTTTTCAGGGCTGATGCAGGCTTAATTCTGGAAGCAAGTTTTGCAGGCAGCCATGTACTGAGAAGTACAAGGAGTATCATAGCTAATGAGCTTATTAGAATCGACTTACTAATAACTCCTGGTTCGGTCTCCCCGTTACCGAAGATAACCGGTGTCTGGACCAGGATAGCTATTACAATGCTAAGGCTCGTCAGTGCGATTACCATACTTTCAGCTATAAGCTGGTACCTGATCTTTTTTCCGGTTGCTCCGACAGCCCTTCTTACACCAATTTCATGGATGCGGAGATTTGTATTATACCAGAGTATTCCAATGGTTCCAAGGAATATGTTTAAGATTATAAATAAGGCTAAAACAACAGTAAGGTAATTCCGCTGGTTGCTTTCACTATTCTGTCCGGATCTCATATTTTCCAGGGAATTAAGCGATGAAATTGTCCAGCTGTCGGGATTCAGAGTTGAATAGACCTGGTTTTCTGCTACGGCAAGAAGGTCGGCAGTGTGGTTTTCCTTTGTTTTTATAAGAAAGCAGGTTCCCCAGCTTTCGACAGCTTTTATACTGTCCTTGAATATAAAAGCAAATTTCTGAGGCGCTTCTATATCACTTCGTTTAAATCTCTCCGTAACTCCGATTATTTCCCATTCCTTTTCTCCGAAAATTACTCTCTGTCCCAAAGCCTTGCCATCAAAATCTTCAATATCCGAGTCAACCGATATCAGAATAGGTTTTACTTCTTTACCATAATCGGTTTCATCGAACCATCTTCCTTTCAAGGGTTTAATATCCATTACTTTGGCGTAATCGATATCCACACTGCGGATCCCGAGGTAAAACCTTGTGCTGTCGTGCCTGAACTCATCAATCCAAGAGTTGTAAACATAGGGGACAGCATTGTCCGAATAAGAAACTGACTCAACAATAGGATTCGAGGCCAGAGTTGTTTTGAGCCTGATAAAAGCCTGCTCCGCCAGGTCTTTGTTTTCATCACTCTTCTTGTTTATTTGCAGAAGAACTACATTGCTGGTATCATAACAGTTCTTTATCCCGTAAACTGTAAGCATGTTCACCAGATATACGGTAATATTGGCCAGTACCAGGGAGATCATGAATAGTTCAATGAATACCAGGATATTCCGCCGCCTGTTATTCCATAATATTTTAAAAAACTGTCTGGTCATTGCTCACCTCCTTTCAGGTAAACTGCGGGTTTCATTTTTGATAATCTTACTGCCGGAAGTACCCCGGATAACAATCCGAAGATCAGGCAGGCTATCAGGGCTGCCGTAAACACCTTATAATCAAAGGAGAATGTCAGGGGAATGTTTGTGAAGAAATTCACAGGTATTGTCAGGGTGCTTCCAAGCCAGGCGACGATAAGATACGACAGGATTATCCCGATAATACCGCCGGTTAGTGTAAGAAGAATATTCTCAAAAAGAAACTGGCTTCTTAGAGCAGAGCTGGTGGCGCCGAATGATTTTCTTACTGCAATCTCTTCTCCTCTTTCATGGATCCTGGCGAAGTTGAGAGCCATCAGATTAATTGCAGGAAGCAGAAGGAAAGCAAGAGAATAAAGCAAATACTTCAAAACTCCGGATCCCATCGAGAAGTCCTCAGGATCACCATAGCCGGTCATCATTTTCACAAGCTGGGAATCTGGTCCGGGTACAAAGATCGCTTTGGTAGTATCGGCAGCATCAAGCCGTGAGATAACAGACTGAACTTCATTCCTGATCTCCCTTGCCTGCCCAGGTGAGCTTGAACTGAACGCAGTTTTGAATCCTCCGAAGTAGTTTTCCGGATCCTCGGTACTCTTAAGCACTGTATATGGAAAATACAGGTCTCCGGATGTATTCTGCACAGTGGGAGGAGGATCTTCAACGACACCTATTACAGTCAGATCTATTGATGTATAATGAATTGTCTTTCCAAGTACACTCTGATCCCGGCCAAAAAGGATCTCCTTAAGTGATCTTGTAATAACTGCAAGGTTTGCTCCCTTGTCTACCTCCTCATTTGTATAGGGTCTTCCTTCAATAAAACTGTAATCGAAGATTTTCCAGTACTCAGCGTCGGTCTGGTTCTGGTAATTCTTCTGGTATTTGCCGTTATGTATGTATTCCCATAGATTCGACCCGGTATACATTGAAACGAGATCAGCGCTCTTAATCCTCTTAAAATGAGTTTCGGCGAGCCATCTGCCACATGATGATATACTATAACCACTTGTCCTGATCCCATTTTTTGTGGGAACCGTTTTTACCCTGTAGCAAAATGATATGTTCTTTAGGTTTTTTTCTGGGCCCGAACCTCCGGTTATTTTCGCAATGGCCATACTGAATATCATAATGAATGCGATTGTAATACTGATACCGAATAGGCTCAGAAACGTGTAAAGCCTACTGGTGGAAGCTATCTTCAGGTATATTTTAAAATAGTTTTTTAGCATGGTCAGAATTTTTAAATTTTTAGCCGACTATCCTGCCGTCAAACAGCCTTACAATCCTGTGGGTCGTTTTTGCAAGGTGTTCATCGTGGGTTACCATCACTATGGTAGTACCGGAGTTATTAAGAAAGGTAAGTATATCAACCACTTCCTGTCCTATCTTTGAATCGAGATTACCTGTCGGCTCATCGGCAAGTATTATCCTGGGATTACCCGCGATAGCCCTGGCAATTGCAGCTCTCTGCGACTGGCCTCCCGATAGTTGGGACGGATAATGATTAATTCTGTTGGCGAGTCCGACTTTTTCCAGTGACTCCATTACCAGCTTTTTCCTTTCAGATGCCTGAGTTTTGCGGTAGATGAGTGGTAACTCAACATTATCATAGACATTGAGTTCCTTGATAAGGTGAAAGCTCTGAAAGATAAATCCCACCATCTGATTTCTCATTCTTGCCGTCTTCTTGTCATCATACGACATTATAAGCTGGTTATCCAGTTCGACATGCCCGTTATCGGGCTCATCAAGCAGGCCGATGATATTGAGAAGAGTACTTTTCCCGCAACCCGAGGGTCCCATTATTGAAACATATTCCCCTTCTTTTACACTGAAATCAATCCTGTCCAGGGCAAGGGTCTCAATCTCTTTTGTCCTGTAGATCTTACTGATGTTTTCAAGTTTTATCATGAACGTGTATATGATTTTGATGTGATTTACCTGATTTTATCTATTTCCTGATCCTGATCTTATCGCGGGTATATTTTTCCGCTATGTCAGTGATAATGATTTTATCTCCTGCTTTCAATCCTTCAACTACCTCAACGTGATCGAAATTTGCATCGCCCAATAATACATTGGTTTTGTATGCTCTTTTCCCCCTGATCACATACATCTTCTTGAATCCCCGGTCTTTATAGTAAGGGCCGTTTGGAATTCTGAGAACATTTTCCTTTAACGACATTATTACTCTTATCTCAAGCTGTTGTGACGGCCTGAGGGCTGAAATATTCCCGGATTCGATCTTAATCGTACATTCCATCATTCCCTGGCTTACCGCCGGCAGGATATTTTCGATTTTTCCTGAAAGGATTTCACCCTGATTCCTTATCTCCACATCCTGCCCGGCTATGATCCTTCCCGACCAGGCATTGCTTATTGTACCTTTCAGCTTATAAGTTGAAAAATCGGCAAGCCTGGCAATCTGCTGCCCCTCTGATACTGATGCTCCCGGCTGGTCGATGATCCAGCTTATATCTCCTTTGAACGGGGCCCTGACGTAACCTTTGTCAACAATATCCCTGGCCCTGATTATCTTGTTCTTCTGGATATTTATCTCCGTTTCTATTTCGTGTATTCCGTTTTTTCTTTCGTTTACCTGGTTGTTAAAAGTGAATTGTTCCTGTTGCAGCTCAAGCTGTTCAATATCCCATTCCGTCTTTGCTTTTTTCACATTGTACAAAGGTGTTCCGCCGATTTTAAGGAGAGCCGCCTCTGCTTCATAGGCCAGCCTGGCATTTTCAACTCTTATATCCTTTATTTTTTTATTAAAATCATAATCATCTTTGAGCCTCTGTAATTCTATCCTGAGTTTTTCAATCCTTATATTCTGAAGGTCATATTCATTTCTCAGCATATCAAGATCATTTATTGCAAGCTTGTTATTTAGAATCAGGAGTGTATCGTCCTGATTGACCTTGTCTCCTGGTTTCCTGACAATTTTTATAATGCTGCTCCTGAAAGGCGCTGAAATTATTTCTTCATAATAAGGAACGACGGTACCGGAACCCTGTACAGATGTCTGGATGTTCCCGGCTTCAACTTGAGAGACTGTTACTCTTGAAAGGTTTACTCCCGGAAGGAATACTGTTTTCAGAAATATGACAACTAGGGCAAGAAAGACAGCAGCAAATACAATCAGAGATCCCTGCCTTAAGGCAATTTTTCGTTTGTAATCTTTTGAAACCGGACGATCCATATACTACTTTCTGAATTCGATCTTAATGAAAGCAATAGTTATGCCATTTTCGTATATATCAGATAATCAGATGGATTATTTAGGTTAATAGTTGAAAAGTGTTTCATTATGTTACATTATGATACACTTGTACCCTAAAAAATGGTTACATTAAGCCGGATATTAACTTACCATTATCATATGTAAGACATTCAACCACCTTCAGGGTTGAAAGAAGAAGGGGAGTTATAACCGCGGGTTGCACCCACGGTTATTCACATTCATTCCCTCCGGGATATAAAGAACAATTCAAGTTGCTGACCATGTATTTTGAAAAAAGTCACAAAACGACTCCATAATGGACGCTGGTAAAGGATAATCATTTAGTTATTTTCTATTGAATCATAAACAGCCTGCAATATCTCAGTCCTGATATTAAGCTCCGAAAGCAGATTGTTATTACGCGTCGGATAAACCCTGTTTGAAAAGAATACATAGCTTATCTCATAAACAGGGTCGACCCATACAAAGGTTCCCGTATACCCCGAATGGCCGAAGCTTTCAGGTGTGGCGCTGTGTGTGGGATATGACTTATCCTGGCTTAGTTCCTTGTTGTTGATGTATGGTTTATCGAACCCGAGTCCCCTGCGGTTATTGTTTTCAGGGAATTGCACCCTTGAATATCTTTCAAGTACCGATCTGTCAATAAGCTGTTCACCCCCGTATTCCCCCATTCTCCTGTAAAGTTCCATCAGTTTCATAAGATCGTTGGCAGTGGCAAACAGACCTGCATGACCCGAGATTCCTCCAAGCATTGCAGCTCCTTCGTCATGAACAGTGCCGTGAAGAAGCTGACGCCTGAAAAGTGAGTCATATTCAGTAGGTATTATCCTTTCGGCAGAGTATTTTTTATAAGGATTAAAACCGATGTCGAATGCTCCGATCCTGTGGTAAATATTTTCAGTTACAAAGTCGTACCATTTTTCACCAGTCAGCTTTTCAATTATGCCGGGTGCTATTATGAAAGTAAGGTCAGAATAAACATATTTTTTTTCGCCCAGCGGACTTTTCGCAATTTCCCTGAAGATCTCCTTCCTGTAGTTCCTGTTTATATAAAGGTTATTCGCAACGAGCAAAGGATATTTAACAGAATATTCATGTCTGAAAATATTCCTTTTGAAGGTTGAATCCGCTTTTACTGTTTCTTTCCAGAACGGGATCCAGTCCTTGAGCCCCGACTGATGAGTGAGCATATCCTTCAGAAGGAGGTTTTCCTTGTTTGTATGCCTGAACTCAGGAAGATAATCGCCAAGCTTCTTTTCAGGCGTGAACTTTTCCTGAGAATCGAGAAGCATAAGCCCTGCAAGTGTCGATGAGACTTTTGTAACGGATGCAAGGTCGAACAGGTCATCATTCCTGACAGCGCTTCTGTTTTCATATGTATGGAATCCGTACGATTTATGAAAAACCACGATGCCTTTCCGTGCCACCATTACTTCGCACCCGGGATATGCTTTTGCCTTTCTGCCCGCTTCTGCAATGGAATCTATTTTATTGGTTAAATAATCTGATGACATTCCTGCGTTTTCCGGAAGGCCATAGCTTATTCTTATATTTCCCCGTGTTTCGATTCCGTATCCCGACGGCCATTCCTTGCTGATCGTTACCGGAAGTTTGCCCCTGCCTGCTATGCCTCCGAAAATAAGCTGGGCCGCAAGATCTTCAGTATAGTCATTTTCCTGGTACGCAAGTATGAGCCCTCCGGCCTTCCTCAGGGCGTCAATCCTGCCCAGAGCATACGGATTGCCGAAATATGTTATTATTGTCGTTTTTGATGAGGTAAGTTTATCAAGGAACCCCGTGAGCGCAGGTTTTATCCCGTAATTCATCCCCGGCCGCTGGTCGGTATTGAAGATACCTGCTATCACAAGATCATAATCCTTAAGCTTTTCAATCAGTTCCCCGCTAAGCTTTGCATCACCTGGGTCGATACAGAAAGTATCAGCAGGATGATAATCAAGGATCCTGTCCAGATATCCGGATGATATGTTTCTGTTTATTGCGACAGCTGCAATTTTAACATCCTTCAGGTTTTTTACAGGTATTATCTCATCGTGGTTTGAAACGACTGTCAGCGCATTGGCATAAAGGTCGCGGATAAGGGCTTTATTTCCTGATGAGGAAAGATCTTCGGCGATCCTGCCGGTGATAACAGGTCTGACTTCATTAAGCCCCGACCAGTATTTGAGCGCCAGAATCTTGCGGCATTTCATATCGATTTCCGCATCAGTAAGCTTCTTTTCGGCCACCAGTTTTTTTACAGCTTTTACCGCTGCATCGATGTTAGTGACAAATTCAGCTACATCATTGCCGGCCATGAGAGCTTCCGCCTCCGCCTCACCAGGATTAAAATATTTTGTAACACCCTTCATATTCATGGCATCAGTTATGATGAGACCTTTAAATCCCATCTCATTTTTCAGAAGCCCGGTAATTATTGAGGGTGATAATGTTGAAGGGCGGTTTGCGACAGGATCGAGCGAAGGCAGGTTGAGATGGGCGGTCATTACTGCACCGGCGCCCTCATTGATCAGGTTCAGAAAGGGGAAAAGCTCCATACTGTCGAGCCTTGCCCGGTTGTGGGTAATCACCGGAAGATCGAGATGCGAATCGGTGTTTGTATCGCCATGTCCCGGGAAATGTTTGAGTGTTGCAAGAACTCTGTTATCCTGCATTCCTTTCATGTACATCATTGCCCCTCTTGTTACCCTTTCCCTGTTTTCACCAAACGACCTGTAGTTTATGACCGGATTTGAGGCATTATTATTAATGTCGGCCACCGGTGCAAAATTAACCTGCACACCAAGCCTCCTGCATTGATCTGCAATGGCTTTCCCCATCCTGTAAATAAGTGAATCATCCTGAATGGCGCCAAGAGTCATCTGATAAGGAAACTTTTCAACATTCTGAAGCCTCATTCCCAACCCCCATTCGGCATCCATCGAGATAAGCAGCGGAACCCGCGATATATGCTGATAATAATTTGTAAGCTCTGCCTGTTTTTCAGGCGTACCCTGGAAGAAAATAAGTCCTCCCGGAGTGTACCTCCTGATCAAGTCTGATATTTCCACCTCATGTGAAACATCCCTGTTCGAGTAAGCAGCTATCCACATACATTGAGCAATACGCTGTTCCTGGCTCAGGGATTTCATAACCGAGTCGACCCATGGATGGTTAATATATTTTATGAAAGGCGGATCGGCAATCTGCGAAAATCCAGGTTTGAAGCCTGAAAGAATAAATGTGATGATTAAAATGGTTATTGATCTCAGGGGTGATTTCATTGGAAAAATCTTTTAAGTTTTAACGATATCGTTGCGATTGGTGCCGCTATCAAAAGTAATAAAATTTTCATCCGCAGGTTTCCATCATCAACCGTCAGGCAGGAGGGAGGAAATATTTGCTATTTTTACGGACTCATTTAATTTCCAATGGCAAAAAACGGAAGGCTGGTCTCACTCGACATATTCAGGGGTATGACAGTAGCCTTTATGATAATAGTCAACACTCCCGGCAGCTGGCAATATGTGTATGCTCCCCTGCGTCATGCTAAATGGCACGGTTGCTCTCCGACTGACCTGGTATTCCCGTTCTTCCTCTTTATCGTGGGAGTTTCAATGTGGTTCTCTTTAAAAAAATACGGACATGAACTCAACGGCAGTTCATTCGTGAGAATTGCAAGGAGGGTCCTGGCCATTTTTGCCCTCGGCCTTTTCCTGAATATATTCCCTTATTTCGACAGGGATTATTCAACACTCAGGATTATGGGTGTTCTGCAGAGGATAGCCCTGGCTTATGGCATTGCGGCGCTGATCTGCACAACTATCGACAGGAGTTATCTGTGGGTAGTGACTGCAGCAATCCTGCTCCTTTACTGGGGAGCCCTTGCCTTAGGAGGAGGAAGCGATCCATACAGTCTCGAAGGTAATCTGGCATTAAAAGTCGACCAGGCGATCCTTGGCAAAAAACACCTCTATACCGGATTCGGAATACCTTTCGATCCCGAAGGTCTTCTCAGTACATTACCGGCAATATGTACAGTTATCACAGGCTATTATACCGGTGAGATTCTCGGAAAGGGAAAAGGAACAAAAGGAGTATTCAAAACACTTGTCATCGGAGCCGGACTGACCGGTCTGGGACTTCTCTGGAATAAATTTCTGCCCATGAACAAGCCATTATGGACAAGTTCCTATGTCCTATATTCAGCAGGACTGGCAATGGTTTGTCTGGGGTTTGTATACTGGCTTGCCGATGTTGTGAAATTTCAGCGTTGGGGTACTTTCTTCATGATTTTCGGAACCAATGCACTTTTTTCATTTTTTCTGGCCGGAATCTGGACAAAACTGCTGCTTTTCATTAAAGTATCACCCGGTGGCGAAAAAATAAGCCTGTATTCTTTATTATACGAAAATTTCTTTGCAAAAGTTGCAGGAAATATGAACGGAAGTCTTCTCTTTGCCATAGTCCAGATGCTAATAATCTGGAGTATTGCTTTAATTTTGTACAGAAAGAAAGTATTTATTAAACTATAAACAGTAACAAATAACCAGAAAGTTGGCAGTTGGCAGTTGGTAAAAAAATATAGTTTGAGGTATCAGGAACCTTGAACTTTGAACCAGCAACCAGCAACAAGCAACAAGCGACTAACACCATGAACGACTCTCAGATAATAAAGCTTTTATCATCAGGCTACAGGGAACTTTTCGGGAACAAAGATATTGATATAGCTCCATTACCGCGGTCGGGTTCCGACAGGAGATATTACAGAATACTAAATGGAAAGGAAAGCATAATTGCTGCCTTTAACAATAATTTTGAGGAGAATGAGGCATTCATAGGATTCACAAAACATTTCAGGAGCAAATCGCTGCCTGTGCCTGAGATATTCGGGTATCTTCCTGAAAAATCGGTTTATTACCTTCAGGACCTTGGTGATGATAATCTTTATACCTGGCTTCATAAAAAGACAGTAATATCACCCTTCGACATGGAAAGCAGGGAACTATACAGGAAAATCCTGGAGGTTCTTGTGGCTTTTCAGACAAAAGGCATCGAGGGGCTGAATCTCGACCTTTGCTATCCTCACAGGAGTTTCGACAGGCAGTCGATGATGTGGGATATGAATTACTTCAAATATATGCTTCTGAAACTTCTTGCCGTGCCTTTCAATGAGCGGCGCCTTGAGCAGGATTTCAATACACTTGCCGACTATCTCCTTGAGACCGGACAGGATTATTTTCTGTACAGGGATTTTCAGACAGCAAATGTAATGGTGATAGGCAATGATCCGTGGTTTATTGATTACCAGGGCGGGAGAAAAGGAGCCCCTCAGTATGATGTGGCTTCGATGCTTTATGATGCCAAGATCCCGATGGACGATAATGACAGGGAGACGCTTCTCGATCATTACATTGATTGTTTCTGCTCGGTGACCCGGGAGGACCGTAATAAATTCAGGGGGTATTACTCGGGGTTCAGTATGATAAGGGTAATGCAGGCCCTGGGAGCATTCGGGTTCAGGGGTCTCTATGAACAAAAGCCTACCTTTACCGAAAGTATAGTGCCCGGTGTGGCGGTTCTTAATAAAATAGTCGATCAGGCTCAAAATCATATCAGTCTTACCGAGCTTTTTGCAACTGTCAGGGCGATTTCATCAACAACTGTTTTTCTGAAACTTTCAAAGAAAAAACGTTCCTGATTCCGGAATTATGAAGGCAATGATAATGGCTGCCGGGAAGGGCACAAGGCTTGGCTTGATAACTGACTCGTTACCGAAGGTTCTGGTGGATATCAATGGTAAAAGCGTTCTGGAACGTGCCGTTGAAAAATGCAGCCTTCACGGGTTCGATGAGATCATAGTCAATGTTCATCATTTTGCCGGTCAGGTAATTGCTGAAACAGAAAGACTTAAACGCCTTGGCTATAAACTTGCAGTTTCCGATGAATCGGAAAGGCTGCTCGAGACGGGAGGAGGTTTATACAATGCCCGCCGCTTCTTTGACAACGAGCCATTCCTCCTTTACAATGCCGATATCATTACCGACCTCGATCTTAACCAACTCCTGAATTATCATTATGAAAAAAAAGGAATTGCGACACTTGCCGTAAGACACAGGAAAGGGAACAGGTATTTTCTTGCCGGCGGCGACGGTATACTGTCAGGCTGGTGCAACAAAGCCACGGGAGAGGAAATAATCAAAAGACCTGGTAACAATCTTTATGAGGTGGCATTTTCAGGAATTCATATAATTGAACCTGAGATTTTTAATTATATGAGCGATGGCATTTATTCAATGACTTCGGTATACCTTGACATTGCCGCCAGCCACAGGATTTATACCCGGCTATATGATGAAGGGTACTGGTTCGACATGGGTACTCCCGAAATGCTTGAATCAGCCCGGGATTATTTAAGGAATGCTTATTTTAAATCTGAAAGTTAAAGTTGTCGGTTTTCAGAGACCTCAAAAAAGCCTTATATTTGGAAAATACTAAAATCGTTTGCTGATATGGGAAAAGTACTGGTAATAGGAGCCGGTGGTGTAAGCACCGTGGTGGTTCATAAAATGGCCTCCCTTCCTGAAGTATTTACTGAAATCCTTCTGGCTAGCCGCACTAAATCAAAATGTGATGCGATTGCCTCGAGGATAGGGAAAAACAATATTCTTACCGCACAGATTGATGCTGATAATGTCCCGGAACTTCGGAAGCTTATCAATAGTTACAAACCCGATCTGGTTGTCAATGCTGCACTCCCTTACCAGGATCTTCATATTATGGATGCCTGCCTGGCCGAAGGTGTATCATATCTCGATACCGCCAATTATGAGCCGCCTGAGGAAGCAAAATTCGAATACAGCTGGCAATGGGCCTACAGGGATAAGTACAGGAATGCCGGTCTCACCGCTATCCTGGGATGCGGATTTGACCCCGGTGTCACGTCTATCTTTACTGCTTATGCGGCTAAGCATCACTTCGATGAGATACATTATCTCGACATTGTCGACTGTAATGCAGGAGACCATGGTAAACCTTTTGCCACGAATTTCAATCCCGAAATTAACATAAGAGAGGTAACCCAAAAAGGGAAATACTGGGAGAACGGCGAATGGATATTTACACAGCCTCACGAGATACATAAGCCGTTGAACTACCCTGAAATAGGTCCGAAAGAATCGTATCTGATCTACCACGAAGAGCTTGAATCGCTTGTGAAAAATTACCCGACAATAAAGAGGGCCAGGTTCTGGATGACATTCGGACAGGAGTATCTTACCCATCTGAGGGTGATTCAGAATATCGGGATGGCAGGAATTGAGCCTGTTATGTTCGAAGGACGGGAAATAGTTCCGATTAAATTTCTGAAGGCCGTTCTTCCGGATCCGGGTGAACTGGGCGAAAACTACAAAGGCCAGACCAGTATCGGTTGCCGGATCAGGGGAATAAAGGATGGAAAGGAGAAGACATATTACATTTATAATAATTGCAGCCACGAAGCCGCATATAAGGAGACAGGAGCCCAGGGCGTCAGCTATACCACCGGCGTTCCCGCCGCAATAGGGGCCATGCTTTATCTTAAGGGAATCTGGAAAAAACCGGGCGTATTCAATGTTGAGGAATTCGATCCCGATCCTTTCATGGAGCAGCTTAACAAACTTGGCCTGCCCTGGATCGAACTTCATGATGTCGATCTTGAACTCTAATAATTTGCAAGGAATAAATAAATGCCAATAGATTATAAACAGGTTCCCTCTCCCTGTTATGTTATTGATGAAGAGAGGTTCAGGTCCAACCTCGGGCTTATCCGTCAGGTGTCGTCAGAGTCAGGCGCCGAAATAATCCTTGCTTTCAAGGGTTTTGCAATGTGGGGAGTTTTTCCCATTCTCAGGGAATATATAAACGACGCTTCGGCAAGCTCACTTAACGAAGCAAGACTCTGTTTCGAGGAAATAGGCAGCCCCGCCCATACTTATTCTCCGGTTTACAGGGAAAGTGAATTCATTCAGATCCTGAATTTCAGCTCGCATATTACCTTTAATTCACTGGCTCAGTATAAAAAATATTCGAAGACTGTACATGATAGTTCCCGTAAAATCTCGATGGGACTGAGAATAAATCCTGAGTTTTCAGAAATAGGCCACGATATCTACAATCCATGTTCACCCGGCTCCCGACTCGGAATTACTGCAGATGACCTTGTATCACAAGGTATTCCGGAAGATATTGAGGGACTGCATTTTCATGTCCTTTTCGAATCCGATTCGTATGCCCTTGAAAAGGTACTGACTGTTGTCGAAGAGAAGTTCGGAAGGTTTTTTCCAAAGCTTAAATGGATTAATATGGGCGGCGGACATCTGATGACACGTAAGGGATATGATACTGCCCATCTGATAAGGTTACTGAAGGCGTTCAGGCAGAGAAGCGGGCTTCAGGTGATCCTTGAACCGGGCAGCGCCTTTGCCTGGGAAACCGGTGAGCTTGTGGCCACAGTCGAAGATATAATAGTGAACAAGGGGATACGTACAGCCATCCTTGATGTATCATTCACCGCACATATGCCCGATTGCCTCGAAATGCCATATAAACCGAAAATCATTGGAGCCTCGGATACCGAAGAGGGAGGTTCAGGCTACCGCCTTGGAGGAAATTCGTGCCTTTCAGGCGATTTTATGGGCGAATGGTCGTTCGGAAAGGATCTGAAACCTGGCGACAGGATAGTATTCCTCGATATGATCCATTATACAATGGTGAAGACAACTACTTTCAACGGTGTTCAGCATCCTTCAATAGGTATCTGGACCCGTGACAATAAATTCAGGCTGCTTAAGGAATTCGGCTATGAAGATTATAAGGACAGATTGTCCTGATATCATTTTCACCAGTCAATAACACCCGAACCGATCAGTTCATCACCGTCGTACCAGGCAGCAAACTGGCCGGGTGCAATACTTCGCTGGAGCTTGCTGAAGATAATGTACATTGCATCAGCCTTTCTGTAAAGCCTTGCTTTCTGAAGCGGCTGCCGGTACCTTATCCTTACATCATAATCGCGCACTTCATCAGGTTGCATTTCAAGATCTTTCCTTACCCAGTGGATCTCATCCTCCCTTATCTTAAGACCTTTTCTGTACAAACCGGGATGTGATTGTCCTTCACCCACATATAGGATATTCTTTTCCATATCGGCTCCGATGACGAACAATGGTTCCCTGAACCCCCCGATATTTATTCCTTTTCTCTGACCCATAGTATAAAAATGGGCTCCATTGTGCTCACCGATTATTCTGCCCGAAGATTTACTGAAATCGTAAGGCTGCGATGCAGCAATAAGTTCTGTTTCTTCAACATTTCCATCCCTGTACCCCGAATGCCATACCTGGTGATCGAAAGAAAACGGAACCTCCACCACTGGACCATTCTTTGCTTTCAACTTCTGCTGCAGGAAAGTCGGAAGATGTACTTTTCCGACAAAGCATATGCCCTGCGAATCTTTCCTGTTGGCGGTTGCCAGACCAAGCTTTCCGGCAATGGCGCGGACCTCTGGCTTTGTAAGGTTTCCGACAGGGAAAAGCGCAGTGGAAAGCTGTTTCTGACTGAGCTGGCAAAGGAAATAACTCTGGTCCTTGTTTTCGTCTTTTCCGGCGAGAAGCCTGTAAATAGTATCATCTCCCGCCGAAAGCGTTTCCTTCCGGCAGTAATGTCCCGTGGCAACGAAATCAGCGCCAAGCTTTCCGGCCTCTTCCGCGAATGAATCGAATTTGATCTCCCTGTTGCACAGAACATCAGGATTTGGGGTACGGCCCTTTTCATATTCCGAGAACATATAATCAACAACCCTTTCCCTGTACGGACCGCTCAGATCGACAGAATGAAACGGGATCTGCAGTTTTTTCGCCACCATCTCCGCGAACATGATATCGTCCTCCCAGTGACACTCGCTCTGAAGAAGACCTGTAGTGTCGTGCCAGTTCTTCATGAAAAGGCCTGTCACTTCGTATCCGCTTTCCTTCAGCAGCCATGCCGCAACACTTGAGTCGACACCTCCCGATAACCCTATTACTACCTTAGTTTTCACGGCGCAAAGTTAATTAAAATGGCTAACTTTACCCACCTATGGGCGAAGGAACATTGACAATCTACAGCGCTTCAGCAGGTTCGGGCAAGACCCATAAGCTTGCCGGGATCTATCTTGAAAGACTTTTCAGGTCGCGTTTGAATTACAGAAGGATTCTCGCAGTTACATTCACCCATAAGGCGACTGCGGAAATGAAAAGCCGTATACTCGATGAGTTGAACAGGCTCGCTGAAGGACTCGGATCCTTATATCTCGATGACCTGATCAGAGCTACGGGAAAAAGCGAGAGCATTATACGGTCCGAAGCCCGCGACATCCTTTTTTCGATACTCCACGATTATTCGAGGTTTTCAGTTAGCACTATCGACAGCTTCTATCAAAAGATTATAAGGGCTTTCGCACGAGACATAGGACTTCATACAGGATTCAGCGTCGAAATTGACCACGCCAGAATATTGTCGACTGCAATCAGCAATACAATAAATTCGGCAGACAATGATAAGCTTGTGAGAGACTGGCTTACAACGTTCGCAAGAACAAACATAGATGAGGGGAAGAGCTGGGATCTGAAAAAAAGCATAACAGGGCTTTCAGGCGAATTATTCAATGAGAAATTCAGGCTTCTTTCGGAGGAAGAGAAGAATAAAATCGGCGATAAGGAATTTCTGGGTTCCTATATCAGGGAAATAACTGCAATAAGATCAGAATTCCGCAGGAAAATGAAAGCGATAGGATCGGAATGCATGAATTATTTCGAAAGGTTCGGTCTTTCGGATGATATGTTTTTTCAAAAGGGAAGGGGAGTACCTTCGTTTGTTAGGTCTGCTGCAAGCGGTATGATTAAACAACCTAACAACTACGTCAGGGCAATTAACGAGGATCCCCCGCATTGGCCATCCGGCTCGCAATCACCGGCGCTGGGGGAAGCTCTGAAAGCCGGCCTCGACAGTGCAGTACGGGATGGACTTAAATTTTACGACGATAATATTGTCTTTTATAATTCTGCCGAACAGGTACTGTCAAACATATATATTTTAGGGATCCTCTCCGACATATTGAATCATGTTCATCTCATCACCAGGGACGAAAACACTTTTCTTCTGTCAGATGCCGGAGAGCTTATTTACCTTATTACTTCGCAGGATCAGACGCCATTCATCTATGAAAGAACAGGAAATACCTTCAGTAATTTCATGATAGATGAGTTTCAGGATACATCTGTAATTCAGTGGCTTAACTTCAGTCATCTTATAAGCAACAGCATGGCGCAGGGATTCGACAACCTTGTTGTGGGAGATATCAAGCAATCGATTTACAGGTGGCGCAACAGCGACTGGCAGACACTGAGCAGCCTTAAACAATCGTCTGATGGCCGAAGGTTCATTTCGCTTTCGCTCGATACGAATTACAGAAGCTCATCCAATATAATAAGATTCAACAATTCTCTTTTTTCAGTTATTCCACGCCTTCTTGATGAAGAGGCATCTGAACACCGTCCTGAGACAAGCTTCAGCGAGCTTTACAAAGAAGCTGTGCAGAAAGACCCCGGAAGGAAATCAGGCGGTTATGTCAGACTTGAATTTATAGAAAATGAGGATGATACAGATTGGAAAGAGAATGTCCTTCAACGGCTGCCCTCGTTGATCGAGATGTTCCAGGACAATGGTTACAGGGCATCGGATATCGGTATTCTCGTCAGGGATAACATAGAAGGTGCAGTGGTACTGAAGTCGATGATATCCTACAGCATGGAGTGTTCTGAAGAAAAGAGGGCAAAATATAATTATAACATAGTATCGGGCGAATCGCTCTTACTTTCAAATTCGCCGGTAGTAAATTTTCTGATTGCGTTTCTAAGGGTTCTGGATAACAGTGATGATATGATAAGCAGGGCTGTTATGCTCAGGAGTTATCTGCTTGCCACTCACATGACAGGTGTGGAAGAAACTGACCTTGACAGGGGAAACCTCGCAGGAACCTGTTTGCAGATTTTTCCCGAAGGCTCAGATGTTTTCATTGAATCGGTCAGATACCACACTCTCTGGGATATCACCGAAAATGCGATCAGTTTCTTCGGCCTTGGCAGCTTTTCATTCAATGTTCCGTATCTGAACAGTTTTCAGGATCTTGTCGTAAACCATAATCTGTCGGGTAACCCGGGCATCGCATCTTTTCTTGACTGGTGGGATACCGAGGGCGTTAAAAAGTCAATTCTTCTTCCCGAAAACCAGGATGCGATAAAGGTGCTTACAATACACAAATCAAAAGGACTCGAATTCAAAGCAGTTATAACGCCTTTCATCTCCTGGAACCTCGACCATAAACCATTCCATACAAATATTATGTGGGTGACTCCGCAGGTTCATCCGTTCAGCAACCTTGGGATAGTCCCTGTGAGGTATAAAAGTGACCTCGGTAATTCAATATTTGAAGACAGCTATTTCAGGGAGAAATATTCGGCATATACCGACAATATCAACCTTCTGTATGTAGCCTTTACAAGAGCTGTAAATATTCTTGCAGGATTCGCTCCTGCGAAGTCAGGTACTTCATCGCGCATGGCAGGCATTCTTAAAGAGGCTTTATCCTTTTCAGGCAGCCCCGGTGTACTTCATGATCCTTTTCTTCAGGAATTCTTCGACAAACAGACAGGTGTTTTTGAATTCGGATCAATTCCTCAGCCATGTGGCGAAGCCGGCGTTTCGTCAACGCTTTTGACCGGAAATTATCTGGTGAGCGATAATTCGGCATCCCTGCGACTCAGACTTCATTGGGAGGATTATTTTGAGACCTCAGTGTCGGAAAAACGATTGAAGATCAGCTATGGAAAGGTTATGCACGAAATATTCAGTGAAATATTAACTGCGGAGGATGCTGCTGCTTCAGTGAGAAAGAAAGTACTGGAGGGCAGGATACCCGGATCCGATGAAACTGCTCTGAAAGAAAGGATTGAGAACCTCCTTATGGATACCGAAGCCCGGCTCTGGTTTGAAAAAGGGCTTGAAGTATATAATGAAACTTCTTTTCTGATGCCTGATTCGCAGCTGAAACGCCCCGACAGGATTATTATAAAGGATGGCAGGGCAACGATAATTGATTTTAAATTCGGGGCAGAAAGCAGCAGCCATATCAGGCAGATAAAGCAGTACGTTTCAATCCTTGAAAAAATGGGTTACCCTGTGGAAAAAGCCTGTCTGTGGTATGTCGATGCAGGTAAAATAATCAATGTCTGAATGGATGATAATATCATAAAAAGAGACTTCCCCTGGGGTCATAACCGGCGGTTCAATGCATTCCCCGATTATTTCCGCGCTGCTTACGGGATGAGGATGCAGAAAGTATCGGTTGATGCCGGATTTACGTGCCCCAACCGCGACGGCACTAAAGGAACCGGGGGCTGCACCTACTGCAACAACAAGGCATTCAATCCGTCGTACTGCCTCCCTTCAAAATCTGTCACTCAACAGATAGATGAGGGTATTGAATTTCATCGCAGACGATACAGGAAAGCCGGATCGTACCTCGCGTATTTTCAGGCCTATTCAAATACATATGCTTCTCCTGATAAACTGGCCGCCCTTTACGGAGAGGCTCTGGCACACCAAGATGTAAAGGGACTCGTAATAGGAACACGGCCCGACTGCATTGATAATGCCATACTCAACCTTCTTGCGGATTTATCGGGGAAATGCATTCTGACTGTCGAGCTGGGAATAGAATCGTGCTACGATAAAACTCTTGCCCGGATAAACAGGCAACACACTTTCAATGATGCAGTAGTTGCCCTGGACGCCCTTTCATCAAAGGGAATAAGCACAGGAGCACATTTTATCTTCGGCCTTCCCGGCGAATCTGTTGAAGAAATGCTTGCAGAGGCAGATATAATCTCAAGGCTGCCTCTGAAAAGTGTCAAATTCCACCAGCTTCAGATTATTAAGGGAACTTTAATGGAAGAAGAGTATAAAAACAATCCATCAGACTTTGAGACCTTTACATGGGAGCGATATCTCGATTTTATTATCAGTTTCCTCGAATTACTGAATCCTGATATCGTTGTCGAACGATTTACGGGTGAGGCTCCCCCACGGTTCCTCGAAAGGACTGTCTGGGGTAAAAAAAGGACAGATCAGATCGTAGGTCTTATTGAGGACCGGCTTGAAGAACTCGATACCTGGCAGGGAAGGCATTATAAAAAATGAAAAGGATATGATATTTTTTCTTGAAAGGATAGCCAGGCTTCTATATGAACAATCGGGCAGCGACCTGAGAGGACATTGTCTTGTATTTCCCAGCCGGCGCGCCGGTCTTTATTTCCTGAAATATTATGCAGCTCTCCTCGATAAGCCTGCATGGACTCCGTCTATAATGACTATCGGCGAATTTTTCTCCTCATTTTCCCGACTGGCTGTTGCCGACAATGAGATACTTCTGTTTGAACTTTATAAAGTATACAGGAAGCTTAATCCCTCGGCTGAAAGTTTTGACGATTTCTATTTCTGGGGAGATATGCTTATAAATGATTTCGATGATGTCGACAAATATATGGCTAACGCCAGGGCTTTGTTCCTTAATGTCAGGGATTTCAAGGATATCGACATGCAGTTCGGGGATATTACCCCCGAACAGGCGGAAATAATAAAAAGGTTCTGGATCAACTTTGAACCAGATAAATATTCGAAGGAAAAGGAGGGCTTCAGGTCAATCTGGTCTGTTCTGCCCGATCTGTATTCACAGTTCAGGCAGTCTCTTCGCAGTTCTGATATTGCATATGAGGGAATGCTTTACCGCGATGTGGCTGAAGATGCAATTGCCGGAAAAATGCCCGGAACAAAGTGGAAACATATTCATTTTGTCGGATTCAATGCACTTAACAATTGCGAGCTTGCCCTGATGAAGTATTTTGCGGGGACTGGTGCGGCTAAATTCTACTGGGACTATGACAATTCGTATGTAACAGGTAGCAGACTGAATTCAGCAGGCTATTTCCTTCGAAAGAACCTCGACATATTCGGAAATGACATGCCCGGAGACTGGAATTATGATACAAACCTGTCGGCTCCGGGTAGTGTTGTGAAATGGAACATCATCGAAACAACTTCCGGTATTTCCCAGGTGAAACTCATTCCCCGGCTTATCGGAAACATCGGGGAACTGTCTCCCGAAGACGCACATCATACTGCCGTCATCCTTGCCGACGAAGACCTCATTGTTCCGATACTGTCAAGCCTCCCGGAAGGAATCGGAGACATAAATGTAACAATGGGCTATCCGCTTGCAATGACTGGCGTTTATGGTCTTATGAAACTTCTGATGGAACTGCAGAGAAGCTCCTTTGCAGCTAAGGGTGAAGTGATGTATGACTACCGGGCCGTGCTTGAAATCCTGAGGCATCAACTTATTGTTAATATATTAACAGAAGAAGAAAAAAGCCTTCAGGATGATATATTGAAAAGAAAGCAGATACATGTTACTTCAGCATCCCTTTGCAAATCGGAGAACAGTGCAGCCCTGTTCGGCAGACCTTCTGATCCTGCAGAATTTTCGGATTACCTGAGAAAAATCATGATGATGGTATCGGCAGCGGACGGAATGATAGGGGAGATGCCTGACAATATGCAGGTTAAGCTCCGGAACGAATTTGTTTATACTGTAATGCTTGCCATTAACAGGCTTGACAAGATAGTAAAGTCCCAGGATGTAAGATTCAGCAATGAGATTTATATCCGCATCCTCGATAAAATATTAAGGACACGTTCGGTGCCATTCTCCGGCGAACCTCTCTCAGGAATCCAGATCATGGGTTTTCTCGAAACACGGTCGCTTGATTTCAGGAATATCATAATGCTTTCAGTAAATGAAGGCATTCTTCCGTCGGCTGCAACGGGATCGTCGTTCATACCTTTCAGCCTGAGGGAAGCATTCGGACTTCCTGTAATAAACCACCAGGAATCAATATTTGCATATCATTTCTACAGGCTCCTCCACAGGGCTGAAAATGTTACTTTCGTTTATAATTCCGATTCCACAGGGCTGCGAACGGGTGAAATGAGCCGTTTTCTGATACAGATGAAATATGAGCAGGATCTTAAACCCGCAAACCTGAGCCTCTCCTTTGATATCCGGACGCCAGCTTCGATCAGGCCTGTACTTGAAAAAAGCGAGACTCACATGAAACGGCTTGCCTCTATGTATTCAGGAGGCGATAACGGAGTCATCCTTTCACCTACTGCCATTAATACCTGGCTTAATTGCAGAATGAGATTTTATTACAGGTATGTGAACAGGCTGAAAGAACCTGAGATCATCAGGGAGGAGCCTGATCATGCCGTTTTTGGTGAGGTACTTCATAATGTCATGAAACAGGTCTATTCAGGTTTCCTGGGCAGGGAGATAACACCGGACGACATCGATGTCATCCTCAGGGATGAAAGCAGGCTTGTGAGTATGGTGAAAATTGCGGTCAGCGGTAACAGTGATCCCGGTAATTCGCATGAAGAAGAAGGACAGAATGTAATAATGAGGGATATCCTGCTTACATATCTGATAAGGATATTAAAGACAGATCGCGGTCAGGCCCCGTTCAGGATTGAAGGACTTGAACAAACTGCTTTCTTCAGGCTCTCCTTCAATGCGGGCGATGGATCAGTCACACTGAGAACAGGAGGAAATATCGACAGGATCGACACCAGGGATGGAACGACAAGAATTGTTGATTACAAGACCGGGATCACTACCGATAAGATCGCATCAGTAGATGCCCTTTTTGAGGATGACCGCAGGAAGGAACCCGACGGATGGCTTCAGACTCTGATCTATTGTGAGGCATTTTTATCGGAAAACCCGGGTGCGACAGTAAGGCCGTCAATATACAATGTAAAGGAGCTTTCGGCTGATAATTTTTCGGATGTTCTGAAAATAAAATCCGGCAGGAATGTCGAAACTGCCCTTTCTGATTACAGAACTATCAGGAATGAGTTTCTTGATGGTCTCATAAATACAGCCAGAATAATCTTCAGCCCTGAAGAACCATTCAGGATGACTGAGAACCAGTCGAAATGCAATTATTGTCCTTACAGAGGTTTGTGCCGGAGATAAACGGTAATTATTCCATTTCACGCTGCAGTACAGCCATTTTAATAGCCGTAACAGCCGCTTCGTCACCCTTGTTGCCGTGCTTTCCGCCCGACCGGTCAAGGGCCTGTTCCAGGGTCAGCGTTGTAAGTACACCGAAAATGAAAGGAATATTATATTCAAGGTTGAGCTGGGTGATGCCCTGAGTTACTCCCTGGCATATATATGTAAAATGAGGAGTCTCTCCCTGTATAACACAACCAAGGCAGATTATGGCATCGAGGTCATCATATTCGGCAAGAAATTGTGCTCCGAGTGTAAGCTCGAAACTTCCGGGAACATGTTTGACAACAATATTATTGTCGGCCGCACCATGCTTTTTGAGGGTATTTACGGCGCCTGTGAGCAGCGAGCCGGTAACCTGACGGTTCCAGTCGGAGACAACAATGCCGAACCTCATCTTTCCTGCATCAGGAACTGAGGAGGGATCATATTCCGAAAGATCAGCGGTACTCATTTATTTTGAAAGGAGTGAGGCTCTTGAAATGTATTTATCAATGGTTACTCCTTCGGTGCTTGAAGGGTATTTGTCTTTTATCCTCTGATAAAGGCCAAGTGCTTCGGTGTATTTCCCCGACATCTCATATAGTTCCCCGGCTTTCATGAGGTAAAGCGGAGTGTTGAACTGATTATCTGCGAAATCAGCAGCTTCGAGATATTTTGTAATTGCCTTTTCTGTATTGCCAAGTTCCACATAAGCATCGCCGGTTGCACCGATGGCAATTGAACCCAGTACCTTGTCCTTTTTTGAATATTTTTCAAGATATTTGATGGCTTCATCATAATTCCCCAGATGAAGGTTGCAGATACCTGCACTGTATCTTGCAAGGTTCCCTGCCTTCGTGAATTTGTATTCACTTGCAATATCGGCAAAGCCAAGATAATTTCCATCGCCGTTAAGCGCAAGGTTGAGCGAGTCCATTTCGAGGTATTTCTGTGCCTGAAACATCTGCGACTGAGCTTCTTCATTCTTCTTTGTCAGATACATCCTTCCAAGCCATGCGCCTCCAACCAGTATTACCAGAACTGCCAGACCGATCAGCAAAGGTTTGTAGTTTTCTTCAAGTAATTGTTCAGTCCTGGTTAATGTTTCCTCGACATTTTTAAGTCCCTGCGGATTTTCTTCTTTCTTATCTTTTGCCATAACGGTTTCTGGTTAAAACACTTAAAAATTAACTTCGCAAAAGTAGTTCTTTTAAAATAAATTTGAAACAATTGGTTAAAAAAATGGAAACCATGAAAAATAAATGTAACATGCTGTAATATAATAATATAAACTATTTATTTCAATAAACGTCTCTTTTTTGTAATTTTGCCTCTCATACAGCAAGACGCCGTTACGACCTCAATCTTCAACACCAAAGCAACTGATGTACCTCAAAAAGATCTCACTCACAAATTTCAAGAACTACAGCCAGGCCGATATGGAATTCTCACCAAGGATAAACTGCATAGTGGGAAATAACGGCGTCGGCAAAACAAATATCCTTGATGCCATTCATTATCTTTCGCTTACAAAGAGTTTTTTCAACACCATCGACAGTGTCAACATAAGGCATGATGAGGATTTCTTTATTATTCAGGGTATATTTTCCGACGGTGCTGATGAGGATAACATCTTCTGTTCATTTCACAGACAGAAGCAGAAAGTACTGAAAAGAAACGGCAAGATATACGACAGGTTATCAGAACATGTGGGGAAATATCCTGTTGTGATGATCTCTCCTGCCGACAGTGCATTGATTACCGAAGGCAGTGAGGAGCGCAGGAAATTCATGAACAAGATAATCAGCCAGTACGATGCCGGTTATCTCGATGCAGCCCTTAATTACAACAGGGCTCTCCAGCAGCGCAACAGGCTGCTCAGGGATTTCAGGGCATCAGGAAGTTTCGATCCCGAGATGCTTTCTGTATGGGATGCACAGCTTGTTAAATACGGATGTCATGTGCACCATGAGCGCGAAATCCTTATTAATGAACTGATTCCTGTATTCCAGGAATACTATTCGCTGGTTTCCAGCGAGAAGGAAAGAGTGAAGCTAAATTACAGGTCGCATCTTAATGACGGCGATTTCGAGGAACAGATTAAGGTTTCAGTCGAAAAGGACAGATCGCTTGAGTATACTACCGTTGGGATTCATAAAGATGACCTTATCTTTGAGATGAATGGTCATTCTGTAAGGTCGCTGGGATCTCAGGGACAGCAGAAATCATATCTTGTGGCGCTCAAGCTAGCAAAATTCGACTATATAAAACGTAAAGCAGGATTCTCTCCGATATTGCTTCTTGATGATATTTTCGACAAGTTCGACGCCGAAAGGGTGGCACAGATAATAAGGCTGGTTGGAAACCACAGGTTTGGCCAGATTTTTATTACGGATACTCACAAGGAAAGATTACAGGAAATCCTCGAAACCATCGATACTGATTACAGGCTCTTCAAAATAGCGGATACCGGTGTCGGAGAGATAATACAAAACGGCAACTCCAAAAATGAGAAGAAGTAAAACAATATCGCTTGCCGAGGCGATGAAGGATTATATAAAGGAGATGAACCTTGAGGGAAAACTTCTCGAGGTAAATATATTGAACTCCTGGGAGGAAGTAGTTGGGAAAGCTATTTCGTCAAGGACATCAAAAGTTTATATAAAAGACAGGGTGCTGTATGTAAAGTTAAGTTCATCAGTGGCCAGGAATGAACTTTTTATGCTTCGGGAGGCTCTCAGGGAAAAGCTTAATCAGAAGGCGGGACAGGAGGTGATAAAAGAAATAATCTTACGCTAGATCACTCGATTCGTATCCTTCAGGTGAGATCTTTAATAGTGTCCTGAGCGATTTCGAAGATGTGAAAGAGTAAATCTCACCTTCGCTTTCCATCCTTACCCTGTCGTTGTCAATTTCGATAGTTATTTCGGAGCCGGGATTCTTCCTGACCATAACATCTGCCAGCAGCAATGCTTTTTCAATTCCGTCGCCCCTCCCGAAATTCCATACCTCATCGGGCAGAGCAAGGCGTCCCGAATCATAAATTGATTCATCAGGCAGCGCGAGGAGAAGGTCATACACTTCTTTCACAGGCCTGCCATTGAGGTCGGTAAAGCAAACCGGGTTCCTCTCAATTGCAGCCTTTATAAAAGGGATCCAGCTAATCCTTTTCATATCACGGTAAATGTAAAGGGCAAGTTTTGCGCTCTCAGCCCTTCCTGAAAATGACCTGATCGTTTCCATGATCTCATCACGTGACTGTCCGGCAGAAATTCCGGGAATTATTTCCGACCTGTAATTTTTATTATCGGATGGCAGCCTGGGTTCAGTATGGATAAAGGTGTAAAGTTCCCTGAACATTTCCTCTGTCACGCTTCCTTCAGTTTCTCCCTGAATTTTAAGGAATTCCTCCCTGAATTCATTGAAGTGTCTTCCTTTCCTGCCGGTAAATATGTTCTCGACATCATTAAGCAGTATCTTGCCCGGAAGGGGGCTCAGGTGAAACTCATCGCCTTCTATTTCATTAACAAGCAATGCCCTTGTCTCTTCCGAAACATTGTACTTGCTTGTATGTTCATATTCGAACATCTTTTCGAGGGTTATGAACCTCTGTTTCCCCGAGCACTCACACCTGTACTGGAAAAGCGATTTGTACTTCGACTTGAACCTGAGGAAATTGATGAAAATCAGATCTGTAAGGTCTGTGACAAGGAACTCTTTAAGCTTCGATGAGAAATGGTCATAAGCACCTTTATCTATTGTAGCATCTTCATAAAGAGTATGGATATATCCCGAAATATGGGATACAATAGTGACCCGTTCATTCTCAAGCGCACGCCTTGCCTTTTCAGAAAGCGATGTTCCGTTAAACCACATGTTTTTGGTTACGATCCTTCTGTTGTTCGTGATAAGACCGTCTTTTTCCAGAATGAAATTCTGGGAATGGAGGGGAGTGGCAATAAGAAAGATCTTTTCGAGGGGTATTTTTCCGATAACAAACATAGCTGCAGCATAAAGCGCCGATAAAGAGACGCATTCCCCTGCGCCTGTCGTGAAATTTTCCTTATGCCTGAATGCCGTCATCGCCTCCACAGTCTCAGTTTTCCAATATGGGATCACATCGCTTGTGAACTTGTCGAGGCCAAAGTGCTTCCTTATATCTATGTCGAAATAATATTTGTCGCCTTCATATCCGAACAGGGCATTTGACTGCCTGAGCATCTCAATATCAAAGAAGTCATTGAACCTGTCAATTTCACGGCATTTTGTTGTCAGCCCCCATGTGGCAAGATCAAGATTAAAAACATAATTCTGGATAATGAACTGCTTGATCCTGTTTGCCTTATATGTAAATCCCTTTTTATCTATATCGGCGAACCAGGGATCGTCTCTCCAGCTCCATATTATTGGCGACATTATATTGGCAAGAACCAAAGGATAAAAGAGTTCGGGAAATATGAATATTTCCATATCCGACAGGGTAAATGCCGATGAATATTTCTCAAGGCTTTTCTTATCGGAAAAATCAATGTGAAGTTCAGGATCCATTCTCTTTGCTAAAATTCCGCAAATTTAATAATATTAATGTTCCATGAACCCACCGGGTGTACCAACATAACTTCAGAATATGATAACAATGGAATTGTGTTGATATTCAGGACCTTTCAATTTCAGAGAAAAAGAAACCGGCTTCCCTGACAGCATTATCATCACTGTCGGAGCCATGAACGGCATTCATCTTTACAGAGACTCCGAACGTTTTCCTGATAGTTCCCTGATCTGCTTTTTCAGGATCTGTCGAACCCATAAGCCTGCGGTATTCCTCAACTGCATTTTCATGCCTGAGTATCATCACTACTACCGGTCCGCTTGTCATGAATTCAACAAGATCATCATAAAATGGCTTGCCTTTGTGAATCCCGTAAAACATTTCGGCCTGCTGCATTGTGAGCTGTACCATTTTCAGTGCCGAGATCCTGAAGCCGCCTTCATTTATCATTGCAAGTATCGGCCCTGTTTTGCCTGTTCTGACTGCATTTGGCTTTATTATTGAAAATGTGAAGTCTGCATTCATCCCTATTGAGGTTTTTATGATATAAAACAATAAAATCCTGCTTTTCAGGTTTTTTTCTATCTTTAACCACTTGATTTAATAGTAGTAAAAGTGTTTGATCTTGTCAAATATACAAAAGAATTATCGGAACTTTTAGAATCATCTGATAATATATTGCTCATCAGCCATATCAATCCCGACGGCGATGCTATAGGCTCCCAGCTTGCTCTGTACCATTACCTCCGGTCAAAGGAAAAGTCAGTTTCGATGATGTGTCCGAACAACCTTCAGGAGTTCCTGAAATGGATGGATGGTTCGGAAGCTATTAATGTTTTTATCCGTCACAGGAAAAGATGCATGAAGCTTATCGAGGCTGCAAAGCTGATAATAATGGTCGATTTCAATCAGCCCGGCAGGCTGGGAGAGGCCGAGAAAGCAGTGGTTTCGTCGTCGGCGGTAAAAGTGATAATTGATCACCATCTTGAACCTCATCACTTTGCTGACCTTCTCATTTCCGATCCGTCGATGTGCTCGACTGCCGAACTGGTTTTTGAGATCGTTTCAGTAATTGAAGGAGCGCCATTCATTAACCGGGCCTTTTCGGAATCTGTTTATGTGGGGATAATTACAGATACAGGCAATTTCGAGCATGGTTCCTATAGGGGCAGTACAATGAGAATAGTTGCCGACCTTATTGATTCGGGGATCGAGAAGGAACGAATACTAAATGTTGTATATAATAATTTCTCGGCCGACAGGATGCGTCTTCTCGGACTTGCCCTTAACCAGCGCATGACAATTCTAAGTGATTACAATAC
Organism: uncultured Rikenellaceae bacterium; assembly: GCA_964633505.1. GTDB lineage: Bacteria > Bacteroidota > Bacteroidia > Bacteroidales > VadinHA17 > LD21. The sequence goes on from CAZWHC010000007.1 coordinate 78,274, forward strand.
AGCCTATATTTATCTGACAAAGCAGGATCTGGCCGATTTCAACCATGTTAAAGGCGATACTGAAGGATTTGTCAATATGCCCCTGTCAATAAAAGGTGTAAACTTCTCAGTGTTGTTTATCGAAAAAGACAACTTTGTGAAACTTTCCTTCAGGTCAAAAGGCAGTTTTGCTGTAAACCAGTTCGCATCAAGGTATTTCTCGGGAGGAGGACATATGAACGCTTCAGGAGGGGAGTTCTATGATACACTCGATAATACAATAAAATACTTCCTTAAAGTGCTTGAAGAAAACAGCCCTAAATAGTAAGATGAACTCCCAAATGTTAAAAAGTTACTATCTGGTCATTTTTTCTGCCTTATTACTTTCGTTGTCGTGCCGGCGAAGCGGGAGTGAAGCCAGGCTGCCTTCGAAACCCGGAAAGGAGGATATGGAAGAGGTGAACAGATATCTTGTCAGAAAGGACAGGGAAGTAATACTTAACTATATTGAACGTAAAAACCTGAAGATGACCGAGTCACCGGCAGGCCTCTGGTATATGGTAAAAGAGCCGGGCACAGGCGATTTTCTTAAAGACAATGACCATATTATTATGGATTATGAATGTTTCCTCCTCGACGGAACACTTTGCTATTCTTCAACTGAACAGGGTCCGAAGGATATTATTATCGGAAGAGCAGACATAGAACCCGGAATGAATGAAGGGTTGAAACTTCTCAGGCGCGGGGCTGAAGCTATATTTATTCTTCCTCCCTTCCTTGCATACGGTCTGGTGGGCGACGGAAAGAAGATACCTCCGCGTTCAACGATAGTTTATAATGTCAGGATATCACCTGAGAAACATTTGGAATGATTATTGCAGGAAAAAAGTACCGTACTTTAACCTATGTTATCAGAAAAAACTACTGAAATGAACAGAAACTTATCAATGAAGAAACCTTTCACTCTTGTTCTTTTTTCACTTGGCGTTGCAGTAATGATGTCATCATGCAAACTCTCAACGAAAACTGATGAATATGCTGAGGAGGAAAGACAAATTATTCAATCCTACATTGCTGATCACGATACTATCGACTTTGAGGTGAAGAACAGCGGATTGTATTATGCCGAACTTATTCCCGGAACAGGTCCCGAGGTCGATCTGTATGACACTCTCAGCCTTGTATATACCGGACGATTCCTCAACGATGCTAAATTCGATACATGCGTCGGGATCGATACTCTTCAATATATAGTAAATGAATATTACTCCGTGCCCGGTTTCCATGAAGGACTTCTTTATATGAAGGAAGGCGGAAAGTCGTTGTTCCTTATTCCCTCAGGTCTGGCGTTTGGTTCGTCAGGTGCGACATATACCGGATTTCAGGGAGTTGTGACTATCGCCGGGTTTACACCCATCCTGTTTGAAGTTGATCTTTTAAAGATCGACCAGTATTCATCAGCCAGATAACCTATTGAAGGATAAATACTACAAGACGGTCGTTAATGACAGGGATGTCTTTTTTCCACTCCGATATTGGCATTGTCCTGATGCTTTCGCCTGGAAGTGTTATATCCGCCGCGATGCAAAGCCGCGTTTCATTGCTGCATGTCTGAATGACCGACTCAAGCATCTTCTGATTACGATAGGGAGTTTCCATGAATATCTGCGCATATCCTTCGCGGGCCTTTCTTTCAAGTTCACGGAGCCTGGCTGTCCTTTCTGCAGGTTTAACCGGAAGGTAACCGTTGAAAGTGAAATTCTGCCCATTCAGTCCCGAGGCGATAAGCGCCATTACTATCGATGACGGTCCGGTAAGGGGAATAATCTTCAGCTTTTTCCTGTGGGCGGCTGCAACAAGCAAGGCCCCGGGATCAGCAAGCCCGGGCAGGCCTGCCTCACTCATGATGCCCATATCCATTCCCTTCACGACATAATCGAGATAACCGGTAATATCCTCATCGGGTGTATGCTCATTAAGTTCGAGAAAAACAGAGTCATCAACAGGAAAGTTCCTGTCGATAAGCCTCAGATACCTTCTTGCACTGCGCAGCTCTTCCACTGCAAACACCCTTAACGATCTTGTCACCGACAATACGTGACCGGGTATCACCTGATTAAAATCCTCATTGCCGAGGGTAACCGGAATAAGATATATTTTACCTGGTTCCATAATAAACGACAGCGGGCAAATTTAATAATTCCCCTGTTATAAAGTCTCAAAATGACATTACCATATTGTCAGTTAACGAATTTTAAATTAGGTTTGCCATGAAAATATTATGCGGTGAAGATTACCTTTCTTGGAACCGGAACCTCACAGGGTGTGCCGGTAATTGCATGTGAGTGCCGAACCTGCCTTTCCGGTGATGAGCATGATAAGAGACTGAGGACCTCTGTTCTTGTCGAGAGAGGCGATACAACAATAGTCATTGATGCAGGACCTGATTTCCGGCAGCAGATGCTCAGGGCTTCCGTCAGAAAACTCGATGGTATAATACTTACCCATGAGCATAAGGACCACATAGCCGGAATGGACGATGTGAGGGCATTCAACTATAAAAGCCAGGATGCAATAGATATTTATGCCGAGGAAAGGGTTCAGAAAGCAATAAAAAGAGAATACTCCTATGTTTTTGCTGAATATCAGTATCCGGGCATTCCGAAAATGCGGCTCAATACCATTACCGACTACCCTTTTACTGTTAAGGGATTAACAATAACTCCCCTCAGGGCCTTTCACTACCGGCTGCCTGTTTATGGATTCAGAATTGGAGATTTTGCATATATCACCGATGCCAACTATGTTCCCGAGGAGACAAAGGACTTACTTGCAGGGGTGAAGTATTTTGTAATTAATGCATTACGAAAAGAAAAACATATTTCACATTTTTGTCTCCGTGAAGCTGTCGATCTTGTTAGGGAAATTTCTCCAAGGAAAGCCTTTATCACTCATATCAGCCACCAGATGGGACTCCATAAAGATGTTACGGCGGAGCTGCCGCAACCGGTTGCACTTGCATTTGACGGTCTTACCATCACATGTGATGACTGAAGCAAAACAGACCTATTTCCTCTTATAGCTTTTTGCAAGCTTTTTTTGATATGTGTTGGAGAAATAATATTTATTTCTTCCAAGCTGCTTTGTGTTACTCTTTGACGCCTGTATCCTTTTCTGGTAGTACGGATTCTTCCTTATACCCGAACACCCCGAGGATAAAGCCAATGCCAGCAGAAGCAAAAAGCCAAGCCCTGGTATTATCTTCAGGTAAGACCTGATCCCGTTTATTTTCCTGCAATGCATAAAATTCGTTCTTTGAATCTTCCTTAAGTCTTAAATTCCAAGTATTTTTAGGTCCTTATTACCTGTAATAAATGGTAAATTTTAAAAGTATTATCAGGATAATCCTGCCGGTTTTATTATCATCATTTTCGTATAACTCATATTCCCAGTCACTTGCAGGTATATTTCTGTCGGGTTCAAACGGACTGCTTACCGACAGCGTATATCTGTCCGACAATACTGTTATAGTTTTAAAACGTGAAAAACCGCTTTTAAGTTTTTTACTCGACGAAAAATTACATACAACAGGTGATGTAAGGGCGACATTAACGGGAGATGCCTGCAGAATGGTATTCGACGACAGGGTAAGCCTTGTCATAAAAAATATACTTCCTCCGTTTGCAGCCGGAGATGAATATACCGCCGAGTTTGAAAATATTTCCACCGATACGGTATCGATAAGCAATGTCGTACCGTTCGTGCAGGATATTGAAACTGTGAGCATCACGGGAAAGGGGCCTTCCGATCTGGCAAGAGCCTGGCTGTTTCGTCCGGGATATGGACCGGTCAGGGTCATCCTTCCCGATAATGCCTGGGAGATGGGCTACTCTTCCTTTGAAACCGACAGCAGGTATTCCCTGTGCTCGGTTGCACGGCGCCGGACTATTGAGGGCGCCATCCGCCAGAGGTATCAGACTGTTCTTCCCCCAAAATCGAGAGTCACTTACTCTGTAAATACTTCTGTATTCATTGGTGAATGGCAGGCCGGCCTCCGCCTTATGTTCAGGGATAAATACCTTTTTGACCTCGACAGGTTCGATAACACCCTTTATGAACGTCCCGACCTTGCATGGATAAGGGAAAGCTACCTAATTATACTACAGATGGCATGGGACAGGGAGTTTTATGACCGGGCTACCGGGAAATACACCTTCCCCGACCTGCTGAAACGGGGAATCAGCCAGTTCGGACACATCGATGTATACGGTATCTGGCCAACATGGCCGCGCCTTGGACTCGATCAGCGCAACCAGTGGGATATGTACAGGGACCTTCCGGGCGGAACCGCCCAGCTCCGGAATTTCAGCAGACTGTCGAAACAGACAAATACCAGATTTTTTATCGCATACAATCCATGGGATAACAGCACAAGAAAAGAAGATCATTATAAAGGTATGGCCCGCCTTATTCAGGAAACCGAGGCCGACGGTGTGATACTTGATACCCGGGGAAGCTCCAGCTATGAGCTTCAGGCGGCTGCCGACAGCGTCAGAAAAGGAGTTGTGATGTTCTCCGAGGGAATGGCTGTTACTAAAGATATGCCCGGCATTATCTCAGGAAGAGTACATAATGCAATATTCCTGAGCCCCGAACTTAACCTGAACAAGCTTATAAAACCCGATTTTTCGATTTTCAGGGTTTGTGATGTAGGGGAAGATCTCATTCATCGCGAAATTGCTGTCTCATTTTTTAACGGTTACGGCACCGAACTTAATATGTTCCGCCCTGGCGGCAGGGATGACAATTATCGCAACGATATGGATTTTCTCGCCCGTACTACATTCATTCTTCGCCAGAATAATGAAGCCTTCCTCGATCCTCACTGGACTCCCCTTGTTGAGACAACTTTGGATAAAGTCTATGTTAACAGGTGGAAGGCCGGCAGGAAGACAATCTACACAGTTCTGAATATGAGGCCAGGAGGAATCGAAGGAAAGCTGTTCAGGATCGAACCCGACACGGGTCTGCACTATGTATCATTGTGGGATCATGAAAATGTGATTCCCGAAAAGGAGAACGGATCGGAATATATTAGCGTGAATGCCCCCGGATGGCCTTCCTCATGGAACGGTACCAGGAGGGAAGGATCGGTAGGATGCATAGCCGGTCTTCCGGTAATTCTGGATACGAAAATAGTAGGTGATTCTCTTTTCATAAAGACGCCTCTGGCAAAGAAGCTGCTTGTTTGGAAGGGAACTCCTTCTTATAAAGGTGAATATAAGGAATTTAAACCTGTTAAGGATACTGTTGTAAGGATAAGGGATCTGTTTGGATATTATGAGGGAAGGATTGTCGTTCAGCTCATTGACAACAAACATCTGCTTGATGAGAACATCCTCGACTTTAAAGCAGGCACTCCATGGCTTGTAAGCAGACTTACCCGAACTGTAAGGGCTACTGGCATAGCTCCTGATATGGTGCTTGTGCCCGGATCTGATTTTTCGTACGAGGTCTCGGCCTCCGACGAGTTTATAACATATCCTGGTGTCAGTAATATAAGTTTAAGGGTCGACAGTTTTCTTATTGATAAATATCCAGTGACAAATGCCCAGTATTATGAATTCCTTCAGAGCTCGGGATACATGCCGGCCGATACAACAAGGTACCTGAGGCATTGGGAAAGAGGTATTTACAGACAGGGACAGGAACGTTATCCTGTTGTTTATATAAGCTATGAGGATGCAAAGGCCTATGCCAAATGGGCAGGTAAGAGACTACCCGGCCAGGCTGAATGGCAGCTTGCAGCCCAGGGAACAGATAAGAGGAAATGGCCCTGGGGAAATGAATTCCATGGAACTCTCTGCAATAATGCCTTCGAAAAACCCACTCCGGTGGATGCCTTCCCCAAAGGTGCAAGCCCATACGGGGCGCTCGATATGGTGGGAAATGTCTGGCAGATGACTAATGATATGTATTTCAACGGATCCAACTATTTCATAATGATAAGGGGCGGAAGCTTTTACAGGCCCGATTCAAGCTGGTGGTATGTACAGGGTGGCCCTCAGCCTCTCGATAAGACACAGATGATGCTGCTTGTTTCATCAGGTTTCGACCGTAATGCCACAGTAGGCTTCAGATGCGTCAGGGACATCGAAAGCACGGCATTCAGGAGTAAAAAATAAGCTGCCTGCCGGTTTTACAATATATCACAATGGATTTTACAGATCACCAGGGATAATTAGCCTGGAAGGAAGTCACACCTTGAGTTTCTTCTCTATCTCATTTATCTGGTTCCTGAAATGTTTGTCGGTGTCGATAAGGTTGTTGACGGTCTTGCAGGCATGAAGCACTGTTGCATGATCCTTTCCTCCGATATGCGATCCTATGCTTGCAAGAGAGGCTTTTGTAAGGTTTTTTGAGAAGTACATCGATACCTGGCGCGCCTGTACAATTTCCCTTTTTCTTGTCTTTCCCTGTATCTGTTCGATTGGGATCTTGTAATAATCACAAACGATCTTCTGAATATATTCGATTGTAATCTCGCGCCTTGTGGTAGTGACAAGCTTCTCAACCATCTGCCGCGCCAGCTCGAGCGTGATCTCCTTCCTGTTCAGGGTCGACTGGGCATAAAGTGATATGAGAACAGCTTCCAGTTCCCTTATATTGTTCGAGATGTTGGCAGCCAGATATTCGAATATCTCATCAGCCAGTTCAATTCCATCGTTGTATGCTTTCTTCTTGAGTATGGCAAGACGTGTTTCGTAGTCGGGACGCTGAAGATCGGCCTGTAGCCCCCATTTAAACCTTGAAAGAAGCCTTTGTTCCATCCCCTGAAGTTCGACGGGAGGCCTGTCGCAGGTAAGGATAAGCTGCTTGCCCGATTGATGGATATGGTTGAAGATATGGAAAAAAGTATCCTGAGTCTTTTCCTTTCCTGCAAATTCATGTACGTCGTCAAGTATCAGGACATCTATCATCTGGTAAAAATGCAGAAAGTCATTCTTGTTGTTATTCCGAACCGATTCGACGAATTGAGTCTGAAATTTATTCGCATTTACATAAAGAACAACCTTGTCGGGATGCTTTTCCTTTACAAGGATGCCAATAGCCTGGGCGAGATGGGTTTTGCCAAGACCTGAATCACCATATATCATAAGGGGATTGAATGCAGTGCCCCCCGGATTGTTTCCTACGGCGATACCTGCCGACCTGGCAAGCCTGTTGCATTCCCCCTCTACGTAATTGTTGAAGTTGTAATCAGGATTAAGCTTCGGATCAAAATGTACCTTCTTGATCCCGGGGATCACAAAAGGATTTTTTATCGAAGGCTGTGTTACGTCAAATGGAACCTGAAGAGGTTTATTGTTAAGATCAGTCTTGTTTCTTGAAGGATATCTTACAGTATACGGTTTCCCGTCGGAATAATTTGAGTTTTCAAGAACTACATTGTATTCAAGCTTAGCATCAGTACCAATCTCACGGCGCAGGGTCTTCCTGAGTATATCTATATATTGTTCTTCCAGGTATTCATAGAAAAAAGGGCTCGGAACCTGAATTGTAAGAATATTATTTTCAAGTTTCAGAGGTATAATAGGTTCAAACCATGTTTTAAAACTGACGGATGGAATAATGTCCTTTATTATTTGAAGACAACCGTTCCAGACGTCAATGTGAGATTTGTTCATGAAGTATTCTTGTTAGTGGTTCTAAGGTTTTCTTTCAAGCTGATTCACGAAGCAATATTTGTAAAAAAAAAGGTTATAAAAAAAATTTTTTTCGCTTGGTTTTCTCAAAAAAAGTATATGGTTTTAAACATCAGTTACTTATAGGATAAAATATTTTTTAAGTTTATATCATATTGTTTATCAAGTGATTAGATGCATAAAACAGAGTTTGTCAGTGTGCTGCAATTTATTACAGCTTATTAATCCTTTTTGACATTCACAGGCTAAAAACTATGACTATTTTGCCATCGTTTTTTAAGCCCTTTTCAAGATCAAGATAATCTGATTTTTATAGAAAACCTATTGTTCCGGGATATTTTTTCTGCCGAAAACGGAAAAATGGACATACCTTTTGGGATTCGCCCTGAGATCGACAAGAAGCATGTTGAGACTTTCAAGACTGTTCGACAGATTATGGTAAAGTGAATCATTCGTTATAAGTTGTCCGGCCGTTCCCCTGCCTTCATTAATATTATCGAGAAGGAGAGAGGTCTTTTCAAGGCTTGATTTAAGGCTGTTGATGGAATTGTAAATATCAGCGGCAGCAAGTGTATCGGCAACACTTTCAAGACTGCTGAATGCAGAAGTCAGCTTTCCTGAATTATCGGCGAGCATGCCCGTGAACTTGTTTATATTAAGGAGTGTCTCCTTAAGCTCCGATTCACTAATGCTTTTTGCTGTATTGCTAAGGCTGGAAACCCCCGACTTCAGATCCTTTCTGAATTGTGGATCCATAATGTCGTTGATGGAGAGAATAACGGAATCGAGGGTGGTCAGTACTCCTGATATCTTATCTTTCAGCGGAATGAGCTCATTCTCAATCTTTGAGATCATCGACTCGGCCAGTCTTCCGGGTATGGTATCCCCGCTCGAATAAAACCCGGCTCCGTCACCGTAAACGAACTGAACTTTCATACCGGCAATAAGGGTGGCTGTGGTTATCTCGGCAACAGTTTTTTCAGGCAGCCTGAAATCCTTTCTTACATTTAGTGTAACCAGGAGTCTTCCGCTTTTCGGATCGAGAAACTTTATCGACTGTACAACACCAACTTTATACCCATTGACTTCAACGGGACTTGATTCAGCAAGCCCGTTAACCTTGTCATAAACCACGTAATAGTTTGAAGTGCTGCTGAACAGATTCTTGCCTCTCAGAAAATTGAAAAGCCAGATAAATACTATTAATGTTATTAAAACAGTGATCCCGATCTTAACTTCATGCGAGATTTTTTTCATCTTTTATTGTGTTATTTTACTTTAGTTGAATTCAGGGCCTCCTGAAGAGGCATTATCTTATTGTCCCTTACTGCAATTATAAACGCATCGGGATATAAACCAAGTATCTGGTTACGGTATTCCAGGGCATCATCATAACTTATGAAATTCCCTGTTGCATATCTGAACCTGTCGTCTGAACTGATCTCTGTCACATTGCTGATCCCCTTGAAGTTTTCAGTTTTAATCTCTTTCCTGTCGGCCGAAGATGTTATCTGAACCATGAATCTCATTTCCGGTGCAGTTATAGGTTCGCTTCCTGATGCTGAATCTTCCGCCGCATGAGGTCCCTGACCGGCAGATGAACTGATAACGCTTTTCTTACCGATCTCGGCTATGTAATCCCTTGTAGCCCTGAAAATTGCCGAAGCTATATAATCCTGGCCCTCCTTTGACATCAGGTATTTTTCCTCATCAGGATTTGTTATAAAACCTGTCTCGATAAGGATACTCGGCATGGAGGTCATATACAACACCAGCAATCCGGCCTGTTTGACGCCTCTGTCGACTCTCCCTGCCCTTGTCCTGAACTGATTCTGAACACCTGAAGCAAGTTGTGTGCTCTGCTCCTTGTATATATTCTGCATCAGTGTGAACATTATATATGATTCGGGCGATTTCGGGTCAAATCCCTCGTACTTTGCAGAAAAATCATCCTCCAGCTGGATAACCTCATTCTCCTTCATTGCAACCTCAAGGTTTTGCTCATCTTTCGAAAGACCCATTATGAAAGTCTCGGTGCCTTTAATTGACGCCGAAGCAGCCCAGTTGGCATGTATGGAAATAAACAGGTCGGCTTTGTTTTTGTTTGCGAAATCAGCCCTTTCCTTAAGTCCGGGGAAAACATCATTTTCTCTTGTGTAAAGGACTTTTACGTTTTCAAGGTTCTTTTTTATGTATTCACCGGTTTTTAAGGCAATTGCCAGGTTAATGTTTTTTTCCCTGCTTAAAGAGCCAAGAGCGCCCGGATCTTTTCCGCCATGACCTGCATCAATTACAACTACCCATGTCTTTTCCTGTCCCGGTGCAGCCTCAAGGCAGTTAAAAACAAGAACAGTGAAAAGAACAATCAGCAATTTTATTGCATATATATAATTGGTACGTTCTTTGCCGTTTTTAATATCTGAACCCATGTTTCAGTTCACCTTTTTTAATTAGTTTTGCGCCAGACAACCGGACGTCACACAAAAACTGTACAAAAATAATATTAAAGTTGTATTTTTTTAATTATAAGCGGTTACTCGTAGTGTTCCTTGTGATGGTCCAGTGTCTTTCACTGTTTTCACAGGAAAACAAACAGATTTCCGATACTAATATAATAATACGCGACACACTCAGTATCGACACTCTTTCAACAACTTTAAAAAAGATATCACCAGATGCCATCGACAAGCAGGTGACTTACAGGTCGAAGGGTAAAAAAATTAATGACCTTGCAAATAAAAAATCGATTCTTGTCGATGAGGCAGAGGTTACTTACGGTGATATGCAGATAAAGGCCGATTCTATCGTGTTCAATATGATGGCAAATACTGTGTTCGCCACCGGACGACCCGATTCGACAGGAAAGATAAAAGGTACTCCCGTATTTAAACAGGGATCACAGGAAATAGAAGCTGATTCGCTTTTTTACAATTTTGTCACACGAAAGGCAATTGCTTATAAAATAGTCACCAAACAGGAGGATGGACTGCTCCGCAGCAATCTTACAAAATTGCTCGAAGACGGGACATCAAACATTTCTAAAAGCACATATTCGACCTGTGATGCAGAACACCCTCATTTTTATATTAACCTGCCAAAAGCCAAAATTTACCCAGGTAAAAAGATAATTTCAGGTCCAGGTAACCTTGTCCTCGAAGGAATACCCCTTCCCATAGCCCTTCCTTTTGGGTTTTTCCCGATACAGACAAAAAGAGCGGCATCAGGAATTCTAATACCAAGGATTGGCCAGGAACAACAGAGGGGATACAGCCTCACCGACGGAGGTTATTATTTTGCAATAAGCGATAATTTTGACCTGGCCGTGCGTGGAAACATATATACAAACGGAACATGGATGCTGACGGCACAGTCGAATTATTCGAAAAGATATAAATACGACGGGCAGTTCCTGTTCAGCTATGCCAACAACATTTCGGGCCATAAGGGGCTTCAGGATTACGGCAAGTCGACAAACTACAAAATCGGCTGGACATATAATCAGAATGCAAAGGCCCGTCCGGGTTCAAGGTTTTCAGCGAATGTGAACATGAGCTCAAGCGGTTATGACAAGACAAACAGCTATAATGTGGCCGAGCATGTCACCACACAGAGACAGTCGAGCGTAAGCTATTCAAGAACATGGGAAGGTACTCCCTTTAACCTTTCAGCAAGCATGAACCATAGCCAGAATGTCAAAAACAAGACTGTGGCCCTCAATCTTCCGAAAGTCGCCTTCAACGTGAGCAGGATCTATCCTTTCAAAAGCAAAAACAGCACAGGAAAGGCAAAATGGTACCAGGACCTGCAGTTCCAGTATTCGGCTAAGCTCGATAACCAGATTAACACTTATGACAGCCTCCTTTTTACAAGGAAGATATTTAACAGCATGCGTAACGGATTCATGCATGAGATACCAGTGAGTATTCAGTTCAGGCCATTCAGGAATTTTTCAGTTTCGCCGCAGCTTACCTACAACGGGGTGCTCTATACTGAAAAATATCAAAAGAGATGGGATCCTGCATATTTCGATGAGGAAAAGAACCAGATAGTTCAAAAAGAGGTTACAGATACCATCCCCGGCACTTTTTACGGACAGGCTTTCAATCCTTCCCTAAATGCAAGCTTCAACCCACAGATATACGGGATCTTTAATTTCAAACCCGAATCAAGGGTACAGGCAATAAGGCATGTGATAAAACCATCTGTCAGCTTCAGCTATATACCATCACTCTCAGGCCTGAGCACCGACTTTTACAGGACAGTTCAGAGTGATACACTTGGACATACAAGGGAATATTCAATATTCGAGGGAAGCGTTTATGGAACTCCCTCCCTTGGCAAAAGAAGCAGTACAGTCTCGTTTAATATAACAAACATCCTTGAGGCAAAAGTATTTGCAAAAAACGATACTGCCACCAAACCAAAAAAAGTTAAAATTATTGATAACCTTGGGATATCAACATCGTATAATATTTTCAAGGACTCTCTCAAATGGGCCCCTGTTACAATGGGACTTCGAACCACGCTGTTCAATAATTTGGGTATTTCTGCAGGAAGCAGCTTTTCACTCTACGGCCTCGACAAGAAGGGGAGGGAGATCAATACATTTGCCTTTAAGCAGGATCATAAGCTTATGAGACTGACAAACTTTTCGGTCAGCCTCGATTTCGACCTCGGTCAGCTTCTGGGAGGAGGCAAGGATAATCCGGAAACCGGTTCATTGCCGTCGCCCGGAATGCAGCCTGCATCGGCACGGAACCAGCCTTCAGGATTCACCGAGACTTCGGAGCTTAATCCGGCAAATTCAATGTTCGATGAATACGGATATTACAGGTTCGACGTGCCATGGACAATGAGGGTCAGTTATAATTTCAACTATTCAAAACAGGCTTTTACTTCAAATCTTACCCAGACATTATCCGTAACAGGCAATGTTACCCTTACAAAGAAAATGGGAATAACCTATACAAGCGGCTATGATTTTTCCAGGCATGAGATTACGATGACTCAGATCGGGATATCCCGCGACCTGCATTGCTGGGATATGAGCTTAAACTGGATACCCAACGGGACTATGAAGATGTGGAATTTTACAATTCGTGTTAAAGCGGCTGTTCTTTCCGACCTGAAATATGAACGCCGCAAGGATTACCACGATCAGTACTGATAAAAAAAAAAGTGTCCTTGAGGGACACTTTTTTTAACCAGTATATTATAAATAATTATTCTGCAACTATTTCAAAGCCAACTTCGACTTTAACTTCCCTGTGCAGTTTAATAACAGCCTTGTATTTGCCGACTTCCTTGATCTGGTCCTCAGGCAGTGTAATGCTCTTGCGGTCGATGTCAAATCCTTTTTCCTTAAGTGCCTCAGCAATCTGAATAGTATTTACTGATCCGAAGATTTTGCCTGAAGAACTTGTTTTTGCACCAACAACCAGCGATACACCTTCAAGTTTTGAAGCTATTTCCTGTGCATCAATCTTGATCTTCTGTTCCTTGTGAGCCCTCTGTTTCAGGTTCTCTGCATGCATTTTCTTTGCTGACTGGGAAGCAGCTATTGCATAACCCTTGGGAATAAGAAAATTGGTGCCGTATCCGTTTTTGACATGGACTATGTCGTCTTTCTGTCCCAGCTTGTTAACGTCCTGTAATAATATGATTTCCATAGTCTATCCTCCTTATTTTAATAGGTCAGTTACATAAGGAAGAAGAGCAATATGGCGGGCCCTTTTAACTGCTTTTGCCACCTTCCTCTGATATTTCAGCGATGTTCCTGTGAGTCTGCGGGGAAGAATCTTTCCCTGATCGTTCAGGAATTTCTTCAGGAACTCAGGATCTTTGTAGTCAATATACTTGATCCTGTTTTTCTTAAACCTGCAGTATTTCTTTTTCTTGACCTCTACGGTCGGCGGAGTCAAGTATCTGATTTCTGATTCGTTCTGTGCCATGTCTTATTCCTCCTTCGATTTACCTGATTCTTTTTGTTTTCTTTTCTTTTCCGCATATTCGACGGCATGTTTTTCCATCCTGAAAGTCAGGAATCTGATGATCCTTTCATCCCTTCTGTACTGGAGTTCCAGCTTTTCGATGAGATCACCTGCTCCTTTGAATTCCACCAGATAATAGAAGCCTGTCGACTTCTTCTGAATAGGATAGGCCAGCTTTTTCAGGCCCCAGTTCTCCTCATGAACGATCTCACCTTCATTCTCGGTGATGACCTTCTTGAATTTTTGTACCGCTTCCTTCATCTGGTTCTCAGACAAAACGGGAGTTGCAATGAAAACGGTTTCGTAGTGATTTAACATAATAATTACCTGTTAATAATATTTAATGATTTCGGCTCGCAAAAGTACAACAATTTTTATTAAAGAAAAACAAATCATGAAAAATTAAAAGCTTATGCTGATGCAACTGACATGGTTGAACCTCAGCAATATTCCGGTGTTTATTTCCGGGTATTTGATACCATAGGTTTTTAACTATATTTGTACTCCGGCATTTATCACCGGAAGCAAGTCGGATTATTTTATGGAGAACTTCATCGTATCGGCAAGAAAATACCGCCCGGCTACATTCGACATGGTTGTTGGCCAGGACTCGATAACAAATACACTGAAAGCCGCAATAAAAAACAGGCATCTTACACAGGCATACCTGTTCTGCGGACCACGTGGTGTAGGAAAAACTACCTGCGCGAGGATATTTGCCAAAACAATTAACTGCAGCAACATCGGGGAGAACGGTGAGGCCTGCAACGAATGCGAATCATGCCTTTCATTCAGCACCCTGAGGTCGTTCAATATTCATGAACTAGACGCTGCTTCAAACAACAAGGTCGACGACATCCGAAACCTTACCGACCAGGTAAGAATACCTCCCCAGGTCGGGAAATACAGCATATATATAATAGATGAGGTACATATGCTTACTTCATCAGCCTTCAATGCCTTTCTCAAAACTCTCGAGGAGCCTCCTTCACATGCTATCTTCATTCTTGCAACTACCGAGAAACACAAGATCATACCTACTATCCTTTCGAGATGCCAGATATTCGACTTTAACAGGATAAGAATTGAGGATATCGTCCGCAGGTTATTGTATGTCGCAGGTAAAGAGGGCGTTACGGCTGAGGAGGAAGCCCTCCACATTATTGCCCAGAAAGCCGACGGGGCAATGAGGGATGCATTGTCGATATTCGACCAGATAGTAAGCCTCAGCGGTAAGAAAATCACATACAGGGATGTTATTGAAAATCTCAATGTACTCGATTTTGAATACTATTTCCGTACAGTCGATGGGGCGTTGAAAGGTGATGTTTCGTCTGTATTGCTGACTTTCAATGAGATACTCGAAAAAGGATTCGACGGCCATAACTTTGTCTCAGGCCTCTGCAGCCATCTCCGCGATCTTCTCGTAGCGAAGGATGAAATAACCCTGAAACTACTTGAGGCTACTCCCTCGGTGAAACAGAGATATCTCCAGCAGACAAGGAACTGTACCGGAGATTTCATCTTTAAAGCTCTTGAGCATGGAAACAACTGCGATGTAAGTTACAAGACCAGCAAGAACCAGAGGCTCAATGTTGAATTATTCCTGATCCGCCTTTGCCGGATATCTGAAGACTCTGTTCTCACTGACAGCGAAAAAAAAAAGCCTGAGCCTGCAGTAAAGGATAGAATGGCCGGTGACATTCCTCTTCCGTCGAAATCGGAAATAATCCGTGAAAACGCCGGGACACCCGCACATCAGGGCCCTTTATCGGAAGACCACCCGGGGAGGCATACCCCCGTCATAGAAAAACATCCGAAGTCGTTCTCGATAAAGGATATAATATCAGATGAAAAAAAGAATACAGAACCCGACAGGGCTGATGAACCACAGCCTCCGGCAAATGACAGGCCCCTTGCCTCGGAGGAGCTTAACGGCCAGTCATTCGGCCCTGCATGGAACGACTTCATCGACAATCTGAAAAGCGAAGGACCACGGATACTAAGCATGTTCAAATCGGTGACCACGGAGGTGGAGAATGACCGGATCACCCTTCATCTGAGCAATGCAGCCCAGAAAGATATCTTTGTCCTGAACTACAAACAACGGCTTATTGCTTTTCTGAATTCGCGGTTCAAACAGCAGGATGTCGATATTGAGACTGTTGTTGATCTTTCGGAAAATAATGAGGTCTTATATTCGGATGAACAGAAATACAGCTACCTTGTGAATAAATATCCTGATCTTAAGGAATTTAAAAAGTCCTTTAATCTTGATATCCAGTAAATCAATTCATTGTGAGCAGGAATTCATCATCAAAGAGAAAAGGTTCCGTCAATGAAATCACAGATAAGCCAGGAGAGTATTCCAGGCCCGATGATATTTCGCTCCAGGCAGCCCAGCTTGCACATGACCTTAACAATGTACTTGCAACGATTTCAGGTTATGCCGAGATGATACGGGATGATCTTCCTTCAGGCTCACCGTTGAGGAATGATACAAACCGTATATTGTCAGGGGTAATAAGGGCAAGGCTCCTTACTGAAGAAATTCTGAACCTTGGCAAATATAAGGTTCAGGGGAAAAAAGAAACCGATGTTGCAGGTTTACTAAGAGAGAGTATTGATTTTCTTGTTTCCATTAAGCCGGAGAATATTCTTATCGAAACAGATGTCCCTGATATCCGTGCCTTTGTAAGCTGTGTGCCTGGAAAACTGTTCAGGGTTTTCATGAATATTATCAAAAATGCCATTCAGGCGATGGAGAAAACAGGAGGAAAACTCACAGCATGCCTGTTTCTTTCTTCTCCCGGACAGGTTGTAATATATTTCAGGGATACCGGCCCCGGAATTGACAGGTCAGTTATTGAAAAGATCTATGATCCTTATTTTACAACACGTAATACATCAGGGGGAAGAGGACTGGGGTTGTCGGTCGTAAAAGATATTGTAAGTGAAATGAACGGCATTATAAATGTTGTAAGCAACCCCGGAGAAGGTACAGAGTTCCGCCTCCTTCTCCCTGTTACCAGTTAATATACCTCATCCTCAACC
>CAZWHC010000007.1:95102-269756 GCA_964633505.1 uncultured Rikenellaceae bacterium
ATTCAACCATTCAACCATTCAACCATTCAACCATTCAACCATTCAACCATTCAACCATTCAACTATTCAACTATTCAATCATTCAACTATTCAACTATTCAACTATTCAACTCCTTCTTCTCATTTTCCGGTCAAAAAATTGACATGCTTATTCATTTCTTAACAGAAATTGCCCGAAGATTTACTAAATTAGCCTGCTAAAAGTTCTCAAAATGTCTGTAATACTGATTATCGAGGATGATAAGGATTTGCGCGACATGCTGAAGTCGGCCCTTCACAGGAAGGATCATGTTGTGCTCGAAGCCGAAAACGGCAGGGAGGCGCTTATTCATTTCAAACCCGGGGTTACTGATCTTATAATTACCGACCTTCTTATGCCCGAGGAAGATGGTCTTAAGGTCATTATGAAGATACGTGAGATCAGGGGCGATATAAAGGTTATTGCAATCTCAGGTGGTGGCAGCGGAGGTCCGGGAAGCTACCTTGACCTTGCCAGGGCTCTTGGCGCCGATGAGGTGTTTTCAAAGCCTTTCTCCCTCTCTGACCTCACTGACAAAATTGATGAACTTCTTAAAGTTGAACAATGAAATGTTAAAAGTGTTATATGACTGATTTACTTAAATTCTGATAAATATGCTTACGAAAAAAATTGAAGATATCTGCAACAGGCAGATAGAAAGAGAAGGTTACTCATCAAATCTGTACCTTGCTATGGCATCATGGGCCGAGACAAACGGTTTCGGCGGCGTTGCTGCATGGCTTTATGCCCAGGCAGATGAAGAAAGACTCCATATGCTGAAGTTCATTAAGTATGTTAATGAAAGGGGAGGATCGGCAATTATTCCTGCCCTTAAAAAACCTGCCCAGGAATTCAAGGGTGTTGAGGAAATGTTCAGGGAAGTATTGAAGCACGAGGAATTTATAACTGCAAGCATCAATGAGATAGTAGCCCTTACTCTCGACGAGAAGGATTTCAATACTTATAACTTCCTGCAGTGGTTTGTCAGCGAACAGGTCGAGGAGGAAGCTTCTGTAAAGGCAATTCTCGACAAGGTGAAACTTGTGGGCAAAAACAATTTGTATCAGTTCGACAGGGATATTTTGAGTCTCAGAACACCTCCGGCCGCTGCAAAGGCAACTACATGAGCAAAACACTGTTACTTGGGTTATTGTTGATTTTTGCAGTTCCGGAATACGGACTACATTCTCAGGGGCTGATCCCAAACAGATCAGTCACAGGGGTTTGTTATGCCGGAACAAAAGTGAACAAAATATTTATTCCTCCTCCCGCGATCGCCAAGCAAAGAATGGGTTCAAAGGGAGGAGGAAATATAAACGTTTCGTATACAGGCTTTTCATCCGAAGCAAGAGCCGCAGTTGAATATGCTGTTAACATCCTTGAATCAATACTTCCTGAAGGTGTCGAAGTAAATATAAAAGCTTCATGGACAAGAATTTCCTCTTCAGGGGTACTTGGAAATTCATCGATAACGGGTTTCGCGGCAGGCTGGGGAATTGATGCCTTCAAGCCTATGTCATATTACCCGGTAACCGTTGCAGAGAAAATTGCAGGGAAAAGCCTTAATGAGGATTATGAAGCCGACGTGGAACTTGTTCTCAACAGCAATGCAAAATGGTATCTCGCGACTGACGGAAATACTCCGGTTACTAAATATGATCTTGTAACTGTTGTCATTCATGAATTGTGCCACGGTCTGGGTTTCTTCGACAGCATGGACGCTGAAAATTCCGAAGGAACATATGGACTGGGCTCTATGCCTGTTATTTACGATACCTTTGTTTCGGATCTGTCGGGTAATATGCTAACTGATACCACAGTATACCCGCAGGGATCCAAAAAGCTCTATGATGCCCTAACAGGCGGCCAGCTCTATTTTGACGGTCCGCTTACACGCAGATCCCTGAACGGAGGAAGAGCCCGCCTTTACGCTCCTTCAACATGGGACCCCGGATCAAGCGTCTCCCATCTTGATGAACTCAGGACTGTCGCTGCCGACGGACTTATGACGCCATATATCGATTTCGGAGAAGCTATCCATGACCCGGGCCGGCTGACTCTGTCAATCCTTGGCGATGTCGGATGGATAAATACAAGGATAGTTCACACTGAACTTAAGGATACTGAAGACAATATTGACCACATTGTAATAAGAACCTTAATTGAATCTGACACCACATACGACAGGAACAGCGTCAGGCTCTATTATTCCTTCAACGGTTTTTCCACATCAGGCTTCATTGAGATGTCTCCCTCTTCTGAACCTGATACATACACAGGTATCATTCAGATACCTTCGTACAATTCGAAGATGGATTATTACTTTTCGGTCACCGACGATTTTTCGAGGAACTTCAAATCTCCGTCAAGGGCTGAAAAATCGCCATATACTTTCTTTATAGGCATCGATACTGTGAAGCCTGTTATAACCCACAGCCCTCCTGAATATTTCTTTGAGAAGATAGATACTGTCCATTTCAGCGCCAATGTTACTGACAATCTCGCGGTCGATACCGTATACATCGAATACAGGATAAATTCGGGTCCGTCGAAGTTCATTGGCATGAAAGCAGGAAGTTCTGATGAATATACGGCAAGTGTCGTCCTGAAAAACGAGCAACCTTCAGGCGGCGACATATTAAACTACAGGATCATTGCCATCGACGGGGCATCGGCATCAAATATCCGCAGGTATCCTTCAGCCGGTTTTAAAGAGATAAAGATTGAAAAACTGTTGCCTGTCGTTACAAACTACTCAACAGATTTTGCTGACGCAGCCTCCGAATTCTTCAATTCAGGCTTTGAAATATCCCGGCCTTCAGGATTTTCTAATTACGGCCTTCATTCCGAACATCCCTACAGGAGCCCTGATGAAGACTATAAAAGTCTTGAGTTCAGTTCGGTCCTCCGTCATCCTGTTGTATTTGACCAGTCGGGGATGATAATTACATTCAGGGAGGTTGTTCTTGTTGAACCGGGAGCTGAAGGATCAGTATTCGGATTTTCGGATTTTTATGATTTTGTAATACTTGAGGCATCAAAGGATTACGGCAAGACATGGTTCAGCCTTGCCGACGGATACGACAGCAGGTACATACCCTCGTGGGAGACTTCCTTTAACAGCGCAATAGACGGTCAGAATTCAACATTTCAGGGAACTGAATCGATGATGGTTGAACATGCCTTCTATCCCCGTATCTCAGATAAGATCAGCCCAGGGGATTCATTGCTTATCCGTTTCAGGCTATTCTCCGACCCTTATGCAAACGGATGGGGATGGGCTGTTGAAGATCTTAAGATTTCACCTCTTGTTGATGAGGTTGAAGTTACACCTCTTTCGGGTCTGACGCTTTACCCCAATCCCGGAAATGGCAGGCTGAAAATGAATTTTGGCGGCAGCTACAACGGCGAGCCTGTCAGGATCAGAATTTTTAATCTTTATGGTTCATGTATCCTCGACGAAGTTGTTTCCTCCGCCGATCCGTTTACCCCTGATCTAACGGCCTATCCTTCGGGTATTTATCTTATACTGGTTGATCACAGGGGGAAGACAGGTTCAATAAAGTATAATCTCGTGAAATAACAACCTAAACAGGGTTTCAGTAATATTCATTCTGAAAAAACACTAATTTTGCGGGGAATTTTAAAACTGTAAAAACAGCATTAAATGGATATTGTAAATAAGGTACTTGGATTATTCCTTGGAAATAAATATGAACGTGATATAAAAGAAATTACTCCATATGTTCAGTCGACTCTTGTGGAATATGAGAAGCTAAAGGATATATCGAATGATGAATTAAGGGCCCTGTCGGCACAGCTCAGGAAAGAAATACGCGAAGAAATTGAGCCTGACGAAAACGCAATAAAACAGATTAAGGAAAAAGCAGAGCTTGAGGAAGATGTAATTAAAAAGGAAGAATACTACAACCAGATCGACAAGGAGGAAAAACTTATTGACGAAAAACTGGAAAAGGTCCTCGACAGACTCCTGCCGCGTGCTTTTGCCGTTGTAAAGGAAACAGCAAGGCGGTTCAAGGAGAATGATGAACTCGAAGTGACAGCCATGCAGTACGACAGGGATCTTGCCGCAACCCGTGAAAGCATTGTTGTCAAAGGCGACAAGGCCATCTGGAAAAACAGGTGGATAGCAGGCGGAAATGAGATTTTGTGGGATATGGTCCATTATGATGTCCAGCTTATTGGCGGTGTCGCCCTTCACAAGGGGAAGATCGCTGAAATGGCCACCGGTGAAGGCAAAACGGTAGTCGCAACGCTGCCTGTATTCCTTAATGCATTGGCAGGCAAGGGTGTTCATATAGTGACTGTCAACGACTACCTGTCGAAGCGCGACTCTGAATGGATGGGGCCGATTTATGAATTCCACGGGCTTACTGTCGATTGCATCGATAAACACCAGCCTAACTCGGCCGACAGACGAAAGGCTTATAATGCTGATATCACCTTCGGAACAAACAATGAATTCGGGTTTGACTACCTGCGCGACAATATGGCCATCAACCCCGAAGATCTTGTCCAGCGTAAACATCATTATGCCATTGTCGACGAGGTCGACTCTGTCCTTATCGATGATGCACGCACACCTCTTATCATATCGGGGCCTACAGCTAAAAGCGATACACAACAGTTCGATGAGCTTAAACCGAAAGTAGATAAACTAGTCAGCGCCCAGAAAAAGCTGGTTACCCAGATACTTGCAGATTCAAAGCGGCTGATAGCAGAGGATAAGAACGAAGAGGGGGGAAAGCTTCTGTTAAGGGCATTCAAAGGCCTTCCGAAAAACAGCGCACTGATCAAGTACCTTAGCGAAGAGGGTAACAGAACCCTTCTCCAGAAGACCGAGAACTTCTACATGCAGAATAACAGCAAAGAGATGCCCAAGGTAACTGATGAGCTTTATTTCATTATCGACGAAAAGGCAAATACAATAGAGCTTACCGAAAAAGGTCTCGACCTGATTTCCACTTCAGTTGAAGATGCCAGCTTCTTCGTCCTTCCTGATGTCGGATCAAAGATTGCCGATCTCGAAAGAGCAGGCCTCGACGAAAGGGAAAAACTGAAAAAGAAGGATGAGCTGCTTCAGGACTATGCAGTAAAATCGGAACGTGTCCACACAATGACCCAGCTCCTTAAAGCATGGACACTTTTTGACAAGGATGTTGAATATGTCGTGATCGACAACAAGGTAAAGATCGTCGATGAACAGACAGGGCGTATACTTGAGGGACGGCGCTACTCCGACGGGCTTCATCAGGCTATCGAAGCAAAGGAAAACGTCAAGGTGGAAGAGGCAACCCAGACTTACGCTACCATAACGCTTCAGAACTATTTCAGGATGTACCATAAGCTTGCAGGTATGACCGGTACTGCCGAGACTGAGGCAGGAGAGTTCTGGAACATCTATAAGCTCGATGTTGTTGTAATCCCGACAAACCGGCCCATAATAAGAACCGACAGAGAGGACCTTGTTTACAAAACCAAAAGGGAAAAATACAATGCCGTTATCGATGAGATTGTTCAGCTTAATAAAAATGGCCGCCCGGTTCTTGTAGGTACCACTTCGGTTGAAATCTCGGAGCTCCTCAGCAGGATGCTCAAGATGAAAGGCCTCCGGCATAATGTACTTAATGCAAAACTACATCAGCGTGAAGCCGAAATCGTGGCTGAAGCCGGAAAATCGGGTACTATCACTATCGCAACGAACATGGCGGGAAGGGGAACCGACATAAAGCTTACCCCTGAGGTGCGTGCAGCGGGTGGTCTTGCAATAATCGGCACTGAACGGCATGAATCAAGGCGAGTCGACCGTCAGCTCAGAGGCCGTTCGGGTCGTCAGGGCGATCCCGGATCTTCCCAGTTCTTCGTATCACTCGAAGATGAGCTGATGAGGCTTTTCGGTTCGGAAAGGATTGCAGGGATAATGGATAAGCTGGGGCTTAAGGATGGGGAAATGATCCAGCATCCTATGATAACAAAATCCATCGAACGGGCCCAGAAGAAAGTGGAGGAGAATAACTTCGGCATCCGTAAGAGACTCCTTGAATATGACGACGTAATGAATTCACAGAGAGAGGTCATCTATAAGAAAAGAAGACATGCACTGCTTGGAGAACGCCTCTCCGTTGATGTCGCCAACATGATGTTCGATGTGACCGAAACCCTTGTTAACAATTACCATAAGGACGGCGACTTTGAGAACTTCGATTTTGATCTTATCCGCTCTTTCTCAATGGATTCGCCAGTTCCCCGGAACGACTTCCTGAAACTTAACTCCCAGGAGGTTATTGATGGTGTTTATTCAAAGGTCCTCGATACATATAAAAGAAAGGTCGAGGCAATCTCGGCTCAGGCATATCCCGTTCTTAAGGATGTTTATGAAAGGATGTCGCATGTATATGAAAATGTCGTTGTTCCTATATCAGATGGTGTCAGGGTATTCCAGGTAATTACAAATCTTAAGGCTACTGCTGAATCGGAAGGTAAGGAGCTTGCAAAATCGTACGAAAAAACTGTGGTCCTTGCTACAATCGATGAATCGTGGAAAGAGCATCTCAGGGAGATGGACGAGCTTAAACAATCGGTACAGAACGCAACATATGAACAGAAGGATCCCCTGCTTATTTACAAGTTCGAGTCGTTTGAGCTTTTCAAAACAATGATAACGAAGGTTAATAAGGATGTTGTCAGCACCCTTATGAAAGGGCATATCCCGACCCAGGATCCGGAACAGGTAAAAGAAGCACAGAGAAGACGTCAGGTGGATATGAGCAGGTACCGTACATCAAAAAGCGATTTTTCGCAATACAGCTCAACAGGAGGCGGCGGAGGTTCCGAAAAGAACCAGAAGGCAGAACCTGTAAGAGTCGATAAGAAAGTTGGCCGTAATGATCCATGCCCCTGCGGAAGCGGGAAAAAATATAAGAATTGCCACGGAATGAGCCAGCCCGGAGCAAGCGCCGGACCTGGTGCGTAAGTATCAGCCTTTTGTGACTTCCTCTACTGCTTTCTGAATCCTTGTAAGCGTCGACCTGCTGACAGGAACAAGCGGAAGCCTCAGCGTATTCTGGCATTTATTCAGAATGCCAAGCATTGCCTTTACACCGGCAGGATTACCCTCGGTAAAAAGCAACTCGGTTATTTCGAGATATTTAAACTGGATTTCCCTTGCTGTCTTGTAATTGCTTTTAAGGGCATTGCTTACAAGCTCTGCCGTCGCGGCCGGAAAAGCATTGGCCAGGACAGATATTACACCGGCGCCTCCGGCAGCAATAACGGGCAATGTAAGCATATCATCCCCCGAAATGACGTTGAAACTTTCGGGCTTTCCCCTGATGATCTTCATTATCTGGGTGAGATCTCCCGAAGCTTCCTTCACCCCGGCAATATTGTCGCATTCTTTTGCAAGTTCGAGACAGGTATCTGCATTCAGATTGCATCCCGTACGGCCAGGTACATTGTACATTATTACCGGTACAGGGCTGCAATTAGCTATCGATTTGAAATGCTGGAACAAGCCCCTCTGGGTCGGTTTGTTGTAATATGGCGCTACCGATAATATACCCTCGACGCCGGTAAAATCGGTGTGGCGTATTGTATTTATGACTTCCTGGGTATTATTGCCGCCTATCCCCGCAACAATGGGTATCCTTCCGTTGACAGCTTCAATAACATACGAAACAACAGCCTTTTTCTCATCTTTGGTAAGAGTAGCTGATTCGCCGGTGGTGCCCAGGACAACTATATAATTAATACCACCCTGAATTATATGTTCAACAACACGGCCAAGCGCCGAAAAATCAATGCTTGAATCATTTTTGAAAGGGGTTACAATGGCCACACCCGACCCTTTGAATCTCTTCATCTTTTTATGTTTATACTGCTTTTTTTATTGGTTCTGAGTTAATCATCTCAAGGTAATAAAGAACCTGCTCAAGAAATTTTTCAACACTTTCCGGATTTCTTACGGATATCATCAGATCGAAAGGAGCCGATGCCGGATCGGCTCCGGCCAGCCCTACTTTCAGGGAAGCCTGTGATAAAGCGGTGATGTATTCAAGCGTAAACTGCCTGCCGAAGTTGATATCAATTAGCACGTCGTGCTTCTCCTTAATGAATGCGTGAGCTTCGGGTGTGGAGGGCCGGTAGAAAAAATCCACTTCGGTCCTTTTCAGACAGGTTATTGTCCTGTTTGCAATGAACTGATCAGGTAACAATTTCCCGGGATAATAACCAAAGATCCTTACCTGCTTTCCAAGCTCGGTCATTCTCTGGGAGAATTTCGCGAGAGCCGTGAAATCCTCAGGTTTTGATGCATCCCAAACTATTCCAATGGTTCTGATATTGTAAAAACTGTTATAATGCGGTTTACGCGTATTCCTGGAAAGTTTGCTTCCAAGCATTGACCTTCCGGCCCTGATCCTCAGATTCCTGAATAATTCCATGGTGCAAACCTAACAGTTTTTTGCATAAACAAAATAAAATAACAATTATTCTTCACCTATTATTTTGAGAAAATCGCCCTCGCTCATCAATGGTATCCCCAATTCTGCAGCTTTCTCCCTTTTTGAAGGACCTATATTCTCGCCTGCAAGTATAAAAGAGGTATTTCCGGAGATTGAAGAGGAATTCCTTCCTCCGTTTCTTTCGATGATCTCTTTGTATTCATCCCGCGTATGCCTGCTGAATACACCTGAAATAACTATTATCCTGCCTTCAAGACTGTTCCCTGATACCTTCTCCTTAAATGAAGATCCTGAAAGCCTAACACCTGCTTCCCTGAGACGCCTTATTATCTCAATGTTCTCACTGTCGCTGAAGTAATTTACAATACTTGCAGCTATTTTCGGACCTATCTCCCTGACCATAGTCAGCTCTTCCTCCGGTGAAGAGACAAGATCATCGATGGAGAGAAAACGCGAAGCCAGGGTTTTTGCGACTGTCTCGCCCACGTGCCTGATGCCGAGTGCATACAATACCCTGTGATACGGTACATTCACAGAATCCCTGATGCTCCTTATAATATTTCCTGCCGATTTCTCGCCCATCCTTTCCAGTGGTACCAGCTGTTCAACACTCAGGTCGTAAAGGTCTGCAATATTCCTTATCAGCCCCTTGCTGAAAAGAAGATCGGTGGTCTCTTCGCCAAGTCCTTCTATATTCATGGCCTTACGGCTGATGAAATGCTCTATCCTTCCCTTTATCTGGGGAGGGCAGTGAAGATAATTCGGACAGAAATGATTTGCTTCGCCTTCGTTTCTTACAAGTGGTGTACCGCATTCAGGGCAGTTTTCAATGAATTTAACAGCCTCGCTCTTCCCGGTTCTTGAGGAAATATCAACGCCAACGATCTTCGGTATTATTTCACCGCCCTTCTCAACATAGACCATATCATGAAGATGAAGGTCGAGAAGGAAGATCTGATCGGCATTATGAAGCGATGCTCTTTTGACGGTGGTCCCGGCAAGGAATACGGGCTGAAGATTTGCAACAGGAGTCACATTTCCTGTGCGGCCCACCTGGAATGAGACTGAATTAAGCCGTGTAAGGGCCTGTTCAGCCTTGTATTTATATGCAATTGCCCAACGGGGCGACTTGGCTGTAAAGCCAAGTTCCTGCTGCTGTGCAATCGAATTTACCTTTATTACCACTCCGTCAGTATCATATGGAAGCTCATCCCTCTTATTCTCCCATGAATCGATATACTCCTTTACTTCTTCAATATTATGACAAACCTTTATGCTTTCGGCCACAGTGAATCCCCATTCCTTTGCTTTCATGAGGTTTGCAAAATGTGTGTCATATGGAAGGTCTTCACCAAGAAGGAAATAGAACATGCAAACAAGTCTCCTGGAGGCAACGACAGAAGGGTCGAGGGTTTTTAAAGTACCCGAGGCTGCGTTTCGCGGATTTGCAAACAGATTCAGACCTTCCTTTTCCCTTTGTTCATTAAGACTTTTAAATACATCCCTGGGCATAAGGATCTCACCCCTCACTATGAATTCATCAGGAACTAACTGCTTGCTTACTTTATAAGGAATATTTTTTATGGTTCGTATATTGTCAATAACATCATCGCCCCTGGTGCCGTCTCCTCTCGTCAGCGCCCTGGTCATTATCCCCCCTGTATATGTAATGCTTATTGATGCTCCGTCGAACTTGAGCTCGCAGACATATTCAACAGGAGCTGCGGTTAATTTCCTGATCCTCTGGTCAAAATCATCAAGTTCCTCAAAGCTGTAGGTGTTTCCGAGCGAAAGCATCGGGTAACTATGATCGTACTGTCGGAATTCGCGGGTCAGATCACTTCCGACATGACGTGTAGGCGAGTCTTCAGTGATAAATTCAGGAAATCTCTTTTCAAGGGTTGAAAGTTCATTTAACAGCAGATCATACTCAAAATCTGATATTACAGGCTGATTTAAAATGTAATATCTCCTGTTATGTTCTTCTATCTCCCTGCGCAGCTTTTCGATGCGCTCCCTGGTTTCTGAGTTGTTCATTATGAGTTGAAATTATCCTGGAATAAATATCCTTGCCTTAACCTAGTTCCATACACCATCGATTGATGTCCCGCAGTTCTGACAACGGCCGTTTTTCAGCCTGTTTTCCGCTACCCTGAATCCCTGGCGGAAAATGAGGGTGGTTTTGCATTTAGGGCATACCGTGTCGGATATCTCACTGCCCGGGACATTTCCTGTATAAACATAGTTCAATCCTTCTGATGAAGCAATCTGTGCAGCCTTATTCAGGATTTCAACAGGTGTGGGCGGAAGTTGTTCAAGCTTATATGTCGGGTAGAACCTGCTGAAATGAACCGGAACATTTCTGAATCCGTTTTCGCCAAGCCATTTGCACATTTTATAAATATCATCCGGTTTATCCGTCCACGAAGGGACCACCAGATTTGTTATCTCAAGCCAGACTCCTGAATCGAGATATATCTTCAGGGCATCAAGGACAGGCTGAAGCTTGGCTCCGGAAAGCTTCAGGTATGTGCTTTCATTGAATGCCTTCAGATCAATATTCGCGGCATCAATCACAGTGCACAGCTTTTTTAAGGGTTCAGGGTAAATATACCCGTTCGATTTGAAGATGTTCTTTATGCCTTCTCTTTTTGCAAGAGTTGCCGTATCGAAGGCATACTCATAGAAAGTAACAGGCTCTGAATATGTATATGCAATCGACCTGCACATCTTTGATCCGGCTTCCGAAACCACCGATGCCGGAGGAAGACTGAAATTCCTTGTCTTGTCGGGACTTGTCTGCGATATTGTCCAGTTCTGGCAGTTCAGGCAGACAAGGTTGCATCCGGCGGTGGCGATGGAGTAAGCCCTTGATCCCGGGAGGAAATGATAGAGTGGTTTTTTTTCAATAGGATCTACATTTACAGAGCACGGATTACCATAGGCCAGTGTGTAGAGCTTCGACCTGATCACCTTCCTGTTGTTGCATTTGCTCAGTTCTCCTTCCTTCAATACACATTCGTTAGGGCATATTCTGCACATGATACCCCTTGCAGTCTCCTCCTGGAACATCGCTTCCTTTCGCCCTGAAGCCTGATCCTCAGGCTTTGCTTCATGGCCGCTGATAGTCGCGGGAATACAGACAATACCGGCCGAAAAGGCGGCGCATGTCTTTATGAACTCCCTCTTGCTTATATCTTTTTTCCGCTTATCCATTTATGAGATGAAGATGGCTAAAATTACAAAAACCCCGGCTATTTCCTTATCGACAGCAGGAGAAAACCTGTACCTGCCAGCGCCGGCAAGAACATGAGCGATGTTCCTATCCCGGCGACAGGTACCGCAAGCCCGGCAAAAACAAGGAATCCCAGCGCTGATCCGGAAAGGTCGGCGCTGTATACCTCTGAAACAGTGACTGAAGAGGATGTCCCCTTTGTAAGATCTCTGAAAATGCCTCCTGTGACCATAGCAGGCAGAAATCCTGCCACGACAATCAGGAAGACAGCAGTGATATGATCGCCTGATCTCATTATCCACTTTAAAGACACGGCTGCAATAATATACAGAAATATCAGGATTATGGCTTTCAAGCTGGTACCGCGCCTGCTGAAAAAAGGGATGTTGATACCTGAACCTGCTGCAAGGCCTGCCATTAACCCTGCAAGAACCAATCCTGTTACCTGGTACATATTTCCCACGGCAAGCTGAAGGATGAGAAGCAGAATAATCTCATATCCGGCAAGAGCTAAAGCGCTGAAATACATTAAGCCGTTGTTCTTCCTGACGCTCGTCAGCGAAGCGGCGAAAACTATCAGCAGGAGTACGACAGCCGGCAGCTTTACGCCATAATTCCTGCTTAGACTGAAATTCTGATAATAAAAACAGGCTATGGGACGGTCGTATGTATTGGCCGGCGCCGATTTGTCGAGAACAGACTGAACTTCTTCAGTTTTAAGTTGAATAAGGTCATCGGAAAGATAATCGGGACTTACATATGCATTTTTTATATTTTTCTCTTCCGAAAGACGGCATATCGAAGACGAAAGTTCTTTATCCGAAGCAATGAAATAGATCTTATTACCGGCTATCGGAACGACATTTCTGAAAACCGATTTAAGGCTATTATATATTGAAGAGTAGAGGTTAACTGCTTCCTCATTGAAATAGTTTGGATTTATACCGGGCGAACAGGAAAACACGCCATCCTTGTTCATCTTTTCCCTTGCCATGGAGAAAAATTCTGTGGTATAATAGCGGTTAAGGGAGAGAGAGGAAGGAGGGGGGAGCAACAGGAGAACAACGTCAAACATGTCGTCGGTGCGCCTTATGTAAGTGATGGCATCTGAATTTTCAACGAAAAGAGTTCCTGATAGAGGTCTTTTGCGCTCATAGATCCCTGAGAGGGCAGGATCCCTTTCAACGCAGACAGTCTTTTTTACTTTATACTTTTCAATCTCGTCAAGCTGTGAACCGTAGCTTCCCGAGATCAGCAGCACATTTTCGGGATCATCGGCCTGAAGCATCGCATAATGAATATCTTCTTCACTCTCAACAGCATCGTTGCTGTACGACAGGAGCCTCTGGTTGTAATATATGCCCGGTTCATCATTGTAAGTGCCTCTGGTGATGTTGCCATAAGGTGTGTCGGCAGATTCTGTAACATTTATACCGCTAATCAGAAACTGCCTGAAAAGTATGTCGGGAGAAAAAATAAAAATGGGAAGGATGGTAAGCAATACCGCTGCCTTGAAAATAATTTTACCACGTTTCCCGGTCACATAGTAAGTGAGCATTGTATAGGCGAACCCCAATACCATTATAAGCAAAAGACTCTGATAGGTATTGAGCATCCCGCTGCTGAGTACAGATACCAGAATGCCTGCTGTAATGCCGCCGGCAGTCTCTACTGAGAACGATTTCCCTGGCTGGCTTCCCGATGCCGCTCCTTCCGAAACAAGCCTGATGAAGGCAAATCCTGAGATCAGGCAGAATGGAAGCAATACAATAAACGTAAAGACGGCTCCGGCAAGGAATGACGGCGTTTCGCCTGTCTTAAGGAAAATACCCGACAGAAAGAGCATCAGGAATAAAGATATAAGAGGCCCGGCTGAAAACCACAGATTTATCCTTTTCAAACCAATCGCCGGCTGGTTCCGGGCAAGAGCTGATCCGGCTGCGGAACCTAAAAGCCAGGAACACAGGAAAGTTCCCGTTATAAGTTCATATCCCCCTGCAATGTTCATGATCTCCTTCAGCAAAAGAAGCTGGACGGATGAACTTACAAGTCCGACAACAAACAGATTTACAGAAAGCTCATAATTTCCTGTGCTTTTTACCGGAGGAAGTTCAGCATCCCCTGGAGCTGTCTTTTTGAATATGCCTGTGAAATACCTGAAATGCCATATCAGGTGAAGAAAGCCTGTCACTGCCAGGCCTGTACCTATCTCCACATGCCATTTCAGAATGGCTTTGATAAAGGGAATGTTCCACTTGTATGTGATCTGAAGAGCAAGCAGTAAACCTGCGAGTGCCGTGACAACGAATGTGACGGCAAGCAAAACATTCCACAGTCTTCTGTGGTATTGAAGGGTATAGAAACCGCTCCTGTAAAAGATATAGCTTAAAGTGTAAAGGACTAATATTGTTAATCCTGTTCCTGCTGCATGATACATGGTTATCTTTTGGATTCCTCAAGCACGATTCCTTCGTAAATGTAGATATCAGCATCTTTCCATCCGTCCCAGCCCAAGCCTGCCTTGTCGCGCGAAGTATATCCGAGGAATTCTCCGACTGTCCAGTGATTTTCTGTGGCTACCTGGGGGAGCATGGTTCCCGACCTGAAATCTTTCTTTATATAAATGCCATGCCTGCCCAGGATAATTTCATTAATGTTGTTTATTTTCTTAAGCGGACCCAGTACAGTGATTTCTATTTCAGTCTTCTGAAGCTCCTCCTTTGTAAGAGGCATAAACCTGGGATCCTCAAATGCCGAGGATCTTGATGATTCAAGAACTACCTGATACAGTGGTTCTGATGACATGAACCTTCCGATACAGCCTCTCAGGTTGCCATTTATCTTTAATGTGACGAACGCGCCAAGATCCTTTTTAAAGACTTCGGGGAGAGATCTCTCATCAACACTTATCTTTTTCCTGTCGTATAGATACGATTTGATATTGTCACGGGCCATTCCGATAAGCTGGTTCCTTTCCTTTTCCGTGAATTTTATCTCTTCAGTGATGCTTCCTTTTTCACTGGCGGCCCGTTTTTTCGCAGTGAGTGCAATGGCATTATAACCAACAACCTCATCCTTTGATCCATACCGCGAATCGCCCGAGTTGCAATAGTCTATTTTCCTGTATTCGATATCATTATTGCCCTGTGAAAGATATAAAAGCAAAAGGCCTGATGTCCAGCCGCACATGCTTGTGGCTAATCCCGGATCCTTTGAATGGGAATTCTTTTCAAGGACTGTCAGGAACTGCGCCGGATCGCCTGTGACTATAGCATCAGCTGTAGCCCTGTCGACCTGATTGGCAGTCTGGTATGACGGATAATGAGAGAAATCGCTGCTTATCAGAAAGAGATTTTCAGGAGTGAACCATGGTCGCAGTATTTCGGCGATCTTCTGAATATTTTTTATATTGTTTGTACCCAGCACTATCGGAACTATCATAGGTGTTTTCGTGAACCAATACTGGATCAGTGGCATCTGAACCTCCAGGCTGTGTTCCTGCAAATGTGCATTTACAGGAAAACCGAATAGTTTTTCCTTTTTCAGCTTTTCGGCAATTTCCCTGTTCACAATTAGTTTTCCAAGCGGGGTGATGAAATCTCCGGTATTATATACCGAAGCGCCTTCAAACGCCATCACATGGCTCGATCCTATTATAAAAACATTCCTGTACCCGGCGTTCCTGTCGATAACCGAGAATGCCGAAGCCGCAACCTTTCCTGAATATATATAACCTGCATGCGGACTGATAATGGCTCTGACCTCCGTGCCGGCAGGGGTTTTGACACAACCTTCAAAAAGGCCTGAAATGTCTTTAAAAAGTGTTTCCTTGTCGGCAGAATAGAACCTTCCTGCTGCCACCGGCATTCTGTCGGTTGATCCGGATTGGGAAAATGTCTCCATAGCGATAATGATTGAAAGCAGAACAAAGCATACCTTCCGCATGATGTAATGCAATTAAATTACCGTAATAAAGTTAGGTCAAAAAATCAATAAAAGTTACCAGGGATTGGAATATTGCTTGGAGAAAATCAGATGAAGATCATGGATTCCTTTAGTATCTTCCCCGTCTCATCGGTGCCGTAAATCTTAAGGCCGACGCTGACAGTTGCACTGCTTATTACATCTATTACCGGACTGAGGTCGTCTTTTATATCGTCTATATCATCGAAATCTTCAACCGGGAAATAAATATGAAGAATGAGAAGGCTGTCGGGTTTATTTATTCCGGCAAGAGCTTTGACAATTTTAGCGAGCCAGATTGAAGAGGCAGTATTGAAATACTCGAGATTAAGCCTTAGGTTTGTTGTTTGCCTGGGATTCCGTAAATATTCGTTAATCCAGTCGAGAATGGGTTCAAAAATTCTCGGAGCATTTATAGGGATGGATCTTCCGGAAATAATAAGCTCACCGCTCATAAAATTAAGGTCAACAAGCGGTGTCTTATCAGTTTGTTCAAGATACATATTTTTCAGCTCCTTCATAACAGGCTCAGTTTTTATACCTCATTTGTTAAAAAACATATTCAAAAGTAAAACTTCTTTTCATTTGAAATAATAATATTCATCAAAAAGAATTGGTCGGTAGTCAAATAAAAATGTTTATTAGAAGAAAAACGTAAACCCGACACAATAAACTTTACAATGATAGTTACACTGTTGTTGTTTTATACGCCAATATTATTTAAATAGTATATTTGCAGGCAGAATTTTTACGAATAGATGGAGATTATTTTAAAGGAAAAGATTAAAGAAGCTGTAAGGGTTATTTACAACTGTGATGTGCCCGATGACCTCATCCAGCTTCAGGAAACACGGAAGGAGTTCAGGGGCGATTTTACAATGGTGGTATTCCCTCTTCTCAGGTACTCCAAAAATACACCTGAAAAGACAGGCGAGAGTATCGGCACATATCTTCTGACATCTTTCCCTTCTGTCAGCGGATTCAACGTAATTAAAGGTTTTCTTAATCTTGAGATCTCCGACAAATGGTGGGTCGAATATTTTGCCGGCATGGCAGCAGGCAAGGAACTTTTTACAAACTGCAGAGTTCAGAACCCCGAAACTATCCTTGTTGAATATTCATCTCCCAATACCAACAAGCCGCTTCATCTCGGCCATATAAGAAACAATCTACTTGGATTCTCCCTTTTCAGAATACTCTCTGCATGCGGGCACAGGGTAATCAAAACAAATATAGTTAACGACAGGGGGATTCATATCTGCAAATCGATGCTTGCCTGGCTTAAATACGGAAACGGGGAAACACCCGAATCGTCGGGAATGAAAGGAGATCACCTTGTCGGAAAATACTATGTAAGGTTCGAACAGGAATACAAAGCCCAGATCGAAGAACTTGTTTCAGGAGGAATGGCCGAAGCCGATTCACGAAATTCGGCCCCGCTTATGCTTGAGGCTAGGGAAATGCTCATAAAATGGGAAAACGGGGATACCGCTGTTGTTGATCTCTGGAGAAAAATGAACTCATGGGTATATGAGGGATTTGAGGAGACATACAGGATGCTCGGAGTCGATTTCGACAAGATCTATTATGAGTCGGAAACATATATCACAGGCAGGGAAATAGTACTTAAAGGACTGAACGAAAATATTCTCTACCGTCATAATGATAATTCGATTTGGGTCGATCTTACCTCCCAGGGTCTTGACCATAAGCTGCTTCTGCGTTCCGACGGTACTGCAGTGTACATGACACAGGACCTCGGCACAGCTGTTGCCCGTCAGAATGATTATAATTTCGACAAGACACTCTATGTAGTAGGGAATGAACAGAATTACCATTTCCAGGTGCTTCGTGCCCTGATGAAGAAAATGGGATACCTCTGGGCCGACGGACTCATCCATTTCTCATATGGGATGGTCGAACTGCCGGAAGGGAGAATGAAATCGCGTGAAGGGACAGTTGTGGATGCCGATGACCTTATCAGGGAGATGAAGGAAACCGCAAGAAGCGTGTCGATGGAACTCGGCAAGCTTGGCGATTTCAACGGGGAGGAAAAGGAAGAAATCTTCAGGAAGATTGGACTTGGCGCCCTTAAATACTTCATTCTTAAGGTCGACCCGCACAAGAATATGACATTCAACCCCGCTGAATCGATAGATTTTAATGGGAATACCGGACCATTCATACAATATACATACGCAAGGATAAAATCTGTATTCCGGAAGGCTGAACAACTCGGAATTGTTCCGGATAACAGCCTTATAGTGAAAGCCTTTCCGGGGATCAAGGAAATAGCCCTTATCAGATTGCTCAGGAAATACTCAGATATTGTTTCAGAAGCCGGAGCTGTTTACAGCCCTTCACTGATAGCAAATTATTGTTACGATCTGGCAAAGGAATATAATCAGTTTTACCACGATTTTTCAATACTGGGCGAGGAAGATGCTACCCTGCGTAATTTCAGGCTTTACCTTTCAAAGATGACAGGAGATGTGCTGAACTCCGGGATGTGGCTCCTTGGTATAGAAATGCCGGAAAGAATGTAATTATAAATCAATTTAATACAATATATGTTTGAGAATTTAAGCGACAGGCTGGAGAAATCGTTCAGGATTTTAAAGGGGCAGGGGAGGATTTCGGAAATCAATATAGCCGAAACCCTTAAAGAAGTAAGAAGGGCCCTTCTCGATGCCGATGTCAACTTCAGGATCGCAAAACAGTTCACTGATAACGTTAAGAATATTGCACTGGGACAGGAGGTAATAAAATCTGTCAATCCGTCCCAGATGATGGTCAAGATCGTCCATGATGAGCTTGTAACCCTCATGGGAGGAGATAAGTCGGATATTAACATTAAGATAAATCCTTCGGTGATCCTTATTGCAGGCCTTCAGGGTTCAGGAAAGACGACATTCAGCGGAAAACTTGCAAAATGGGTAAAGAGCAAAAGAGGAAAAAATCCCATGCTGGTTGCCGGCGACATTTACCGTCCGGCTGCAATTGAACAGTTAAAAGTTATAGGCTCACAGATAGAGGTGCCTGTTTATACTGAAGACGGGAACAGAAATCCTGTCCAGATTGTGAAAAATTCCATCAGGGAGGCTAAGCTCAATAATCACGATGTTGTGATAATCGACACCGCAGGCCGTCTTGCTGTCGATGAGGAGATGATGAATGAAATTGCCGCCATTAAGGAAGCTGTCAATCCACACGAAATACTTTTCGTAGTTGACTCGATGACAGGCCAGGATGCAGTTAACACCGCAAAGGAATTCAACGACAGGCTCGATTTCGATGGCGTGGTGCTTACAAAACTCGACGGTGATACAAGGGGGGGAGCAGCATTATCGATCAAATCGGTAGTGAACAAGCCTATAAAATTTGTTAGCTCGGGCGAGAAAATGGATGCCATCGACATCTTCTATCCTGCCCGTATGGCCGACAGGATACTGGGGATGGGCGACATCGTATCGCTTGTTGAGAAAGCCCAGGAGCAATTTGATTCGGAGGAGGCAAGGAAGCTTCAGAAGAAAATCGCCAAAGACCAGTTCGATTTCAACGATTTTATTGCACAGATACAGCAGATCAAGAAAATGGGTAATGTAAAAGACCTTATGGCAATGATACCCGGAGTCGGTAAAGCTGTAAAGGACCTCGATATTGACGATAATGCCTTTAAAAGCATTGAAGCCATAATCAGGAGCATGACGCCCGAGGAACGTACTAACCCGGTTGTACTTAACGGAAGCAGGCGCAAGAGGATCGCCATTGGAAGTGGTACTTCGGTGCAGGAAGTGAACAAACTCCTGAAACAGTTTGATGAGACAAGAAGGATGATGAAAATGATGACAAAGAATAAAAATGCTGCCCGTATGATGGGCCACAGATGATAAATGAAATGTATACACTCATCGACGGGAAAAAGACTGCATCTCTTATTAAAGAGGAAATAGCCGGCCAGGTAAGGGAAAGGGCCGCAGCGGGACTGAAAATTCCCCATCTCGCTGCAATACTGGTAGGCGACAATGGGTCGAGTGAAACCTATGTTAACAATAAGGTAAAGGACTGCGCCGAGGTCGGATTCAAATCGACGCTTATCAGACTAAAAGCCGAAACAACCGAATCTGAACTCCTTGGCAAAATAAGATTTCTTAATGAAAACCCCGATGTCGACGGTTTTATCGTTCAGCTGCCGCTTCCGAAACATATTTGCGAAACCAGGATTATCGAAGCCATCGATCCTGAAAAAGACGCTGATGGCTTTCATCCCGTTAACATAGGAAGGATGGTGACAGGTATCGAAAGCTTCCTTCCCGCAACACCTTTTGGCATAGTTGAGCTACTTAAAAGATATGATATAGCAACATCAGGCCGCGAATGCGTTATAATAGGCCGGAGTAACATTGTGGGAAGACCACTTAGCATATTGCTGTCGCAGAAGGGAATGGATGCCACGGTAACAGTAGTGCACAGCAGGACCACAGATATCAGGAAGCATGTGTTGAGAGCAGATATCGTTGTAGCTGCAATGGGCTCGCCACGCTTCGTGACAGCCGATATGATAAAGGAAGGTGCAGTGGTCATCGACGTCGGAACTACAAGGCTGCCGGCGCCTGATACCCGTTCGGGTTGGAAGCTTGCCGGCGATGTTGATTTTGACAGCGTGGCTCCCCGATGCTCATATATTACACCAGTCCCAGGAGGAGTGGGCCCTATGACCAGGGTAGCCCTGCTGAGGAATACCCTTATGGCTGTAAGGAACAGGTGAGGGCAGGTTGCATGTTGCAAGTTGCTGGTTGGTCTAATTAAGGTTTATTCCTGCATAGTAAAGATCGAATCCTCCCTTTCCGCCGGGCCTGTTTGACGAGAACAGCATATACATGTTGATGAAATTCTCATCGCCAGATAAAACAGGACGGTATTCGTCGGAAGAGGAATTAATGATTGGTCCCATGTTTACAGGAGCGCTCCAGCTTCCGTTACTGAATTTTGAATAGTAAAGGTCAAATCCTCCGAAACCTCCGGGACGATCGGATGTGAAAACCATGTATTTCTTATAAATATAGGGACATTTGTCGTTGTTTTCAGTATTGAGTATGTCGACTAATAATGGCGTTTCATAGGCTGAATTAAGCCATTGGTCGACAGGAGTGGAGGCATCCTTCTTAAGCATGCATATGTCAAAATCGCCTCCTGCATCAGAGGTAAAATATGCAGTATCCTGCCTTGTGTTAAAACAAAAATAGGCATCATCGGAAGACGAATTCAGTTTTACAGCAGGGAAAGGACCGGTGACCTCAGGAATTGAAGTCCCGAAATACGGAAGGTTCTTTGCATACCTGAAATCAAGATTTCCCTGGTCATTTACAGATGATGTTATCATGTACTCATATCCGTCGATGGAGCTGTAAAGGCGGTAGGGACCGAAGTCGTTGCCCGCCGTATTAGTTTTTGTAAGAAGCTGCAGGAGAAAAGGATCCTCAGTCATTTCAAACTGAAGAAAGAATTCCCCGGTAGTCTGGTTGAAAGTATATAACAGTCCGGCCTGTACAAAATCAAATTGTCCTCCTGAACTGCCCCTGTTGCTTGAGAAAATAAGGGGTACAAGACTGCTTAGCTTATTCAGGTCGGCATTGTAATCGTCATATTCCGAGTTGATCCCAGAAAGGGCAACAACAGTATCAGGGAATACACCATCCTTGAAGACTATGGGGTTTTCGCCCTTGACGCACGATGCTGCGCCTGCCACAATAAGTGCCAGTAAAATTGAATGAAACAGGTTTCTGCCGATCTTTTTCATGTTTTAATATATGTGTGTTATACTTTCTTAACGGTTTTTAAAAACATAAATTATTAACGAAAACTTCATATTAAATGAAAAACCGGGTTTATGCCCGGTTCTTCGAAGGTAGAATTTAGGTTAATTCTAGGGTAAATCAGGTGTATGAGGTTTTAAGTTTTGTTTCTAAGGCATAGATGAAAAACTGAAGCCTTTGGTTGCGTCGTTAACTGAAAAAAAACAAAAAAAATATCTTAAAAATTATATTGTCCTGAAATTCAGGTGTTTAAAAAAACGTTAAAATGTTGATAATATAGGAATGGCCAAAAATACAATGTTGAAAATGTTGTTAATTTTGTAATCACTATTTTTGAGGGGATGGAAGAGGATAAAGCCAGTTATTCATACGAGGATGAATTGAAGGAGGCGGTTCAGAAATTTGAGCGCATGAGGAAGAATAATGAGAATTATTTCTTCGATGTGATTGAATTTGAAAATATTATCGATTACTATATCGAGAGCAACAATTCGATAAAAGCATTCGAGGCTGCAACGCTCGCTTCTGAGCAACACCCCAATTCAGTTTCCATACAGCTCCGGAAGGCCAGGGTCCTCCTCGACAGGGGCAGGGCTGTTGATGCGCTTAAGATCCTTAAAAAGCTCGAAAACATCGAGCCGGGAAATCATGAGATATATGTTGCAAAGGGAACTGCCATGGGTATTCTGGGCGACATTCAGGGGGCAAAAAAAATGTTCGATTATGCCCTTACCCTCGATTCAGATGATCCGGGGAACATACTGTTTTCAATAACATCGGTCCTTCAGAACCTGAATTATTACGAATATATGATCCCCTATATGAAGCGCCTCATAGAAATTGAGCCTGAATTTAACGCTCATCTCTATGACCTGGCATATGCCTACGACAAGACAGGGGATTTTAGCAGCGCAATCGATTTCTACCTTAAATATCTCGAGAACGAACCTTTCTCCGACAGCGCCTGGTATAATCTTGGCATCATATACAATAAGCTTGATGAATTCGAAAAAGCTCTTGAGGCCTACGATTTTGCGCTTGCTATAAACTCACAGAACACATTTGCGATTTTCAACAAGGGAAATATCCTGTGCAACCTCGAAAAATATGCCGAGGCCATCCCGGTTTATCACGAATATCTTGAAAATGAACCTGACAGCTTTGAGGCCCTCACATATCTTGCAGAATGCTACGAGAAGACAAGGGATTATGTTCTTGCAAAAAAATATTATCATGAGGCCATTGACCTCGCACCTGAATTTGCAGATCCATGGTTCGGGCTTGGTATAATTGCCCTTGAAACAGGTATGCCCGATGAAAGCATGATCTTCCTGAGAAAGGCAGTCAGGCTCGACGATGAGAACCCCGAAATATGGTACATGCTTGGTAAGGCCCATTATTCAAAAGGGGAAAAGAAGGCTTCACTGAGATGCTTCAGGGAAGCGCTGAAGCTCGATATCTATTACAATGAAGTCTGGACTGATATAGGAAGGATAATCCTGTTTGACGGATATATTTCAAAGGCGCTGCCATATCTTGAAAAAGCATACAAAATAATAGGTGATGTTCCGGGTCTGAACTATCTTCTCGCATCATGTTACCTCCACTCAGCCTTAATGGATAAGGCTCTGAAACATCTTGCCCTGGCTCTTGAAGCAGATAAGGATATGTTCAGTGAATTTCACGATATATTCCCCCGGAATATAAGCAACAGAAGGATAAAAAAGCTGCTCGAAACCTACAATGTCCGTTGATTATAAATAAATTGCGATTTCTAAATCCTTTTCACTAACCTGATATTTCATGAATACAATTCTTCCTTTCATACCCGAACGTCCTGCAAAGCCAAGGACAGAAAGTCTTACAATGGTAATGGATAAGGGGCTCAGCATTCGCGAAGCCGAAGATTTTATGTCGGTAGGAAGCGAATATACCGACTTTGTCAAGCTTGGTTTCGGAACTTCTGTTATTACTCCTCAACTTGAAACAAAGATCAGGATTTACAAGGATGCCGGATGTACTCCCTATTTCGGCGGCACTCTTTTCGAAGCCTTCATTATCAGAAATATGTTCAGGGAATTCGTTGATTTCCTTGATAAGTACAGTATTGATATGGTGGAAATTTCTGACGGATCGTATGAATTTGATCATGACCGTAAACTTGAATACATAAATACACTGGCCCGCAGGGGAACAGTAATTTCTGAAGTAGGTTCAAAGAAAAAGGACGTCATTTATACTCCCGACCAGTGGGTTTCGATGATGAAATCGGAACTTGAAGCCGGTTCGGCAAAGGTGATAGCCGAAGCACGTGAATCGGGGACAATCGGGATATACAACGACGACGGTTCAGTCAATATGTTGCTCATCAAGAGTATTTCGGAACATGTAAAACTTGAGAATGTGATATGGGAAGCACCGCTGAAGCCTCAGCAGGCCTGGTTCATTAAACATTTCGGACCTCATGTGAACCTTGGCAACATCGCCCCGAATGAAATAATCGCCCTTGAAACCCTCAGGCTCGGACTCAGAGGCGACACTTTCTTTCAGTTCCTTCCCGACAATCTGAAAGAGTAACTTCATATTATGAGGAAATTCGGGCTGATAGGCTATCCTCTCGGACATTCTTTCTCCAAAAAGTATTTCACTGAGAAATTTCTTAATTCAGGGATAGATGATTGCATTTATGAGAACTATCAGATCGACTCCATTGATAAGCTTCCCTCACTAATAAACACCGAAAAGCCCGACGGCCTGAATGTTACGATACCCTACAAATCGGCAGTAATCAGGTTTCTCGACAGAATTGATCCTGAAGCTGCAATGATAGGTGCAGTGAATGTTATAAAGATAAGAAGGGAAGGGGAGAGGCCGTTTTTATCCGGCTATAACAGCGATATCACAGGAATACTTGACACTCTTATACCTTTTTCGGGCTTAATTCCGAAATCTGCACTTGTTCTGGGAACGGGAGGCGGGTCAAGGGCTGTATGCCATGTGCTCAGAAAGATGGGATTCGGATATTCAGTGGTGTCGAGGAAACCCGGAGACCATTATCTTTCATATAATGATTTAACCGGCAGTTTACTTCAGGAAACCGGACTTATCATAAATACCACGCCGTTGGGAATGTATCCCAACACCGGATCGAAGCCTCCTTTAGATTATGATCTGCTTACCGGCAGGCAGGTTCTGTTCGACCTCGTTTACAATCCCGAAATTACAGCTTTTCTGAACGAAGGCAGAAAGAGAGGATGTACAGTTCTGACAGGTCTTAAAATGCTTTATTCACAGGCTGAGAGATCGTGGCAGATATGGAACGATCCTGACCTATAGGATGGAAGTTGCCTCTCAGAGAGGCGCATTCGACTTGTCGGTAGCCATCACCATTTTTATATTTAGCCTGACACCGACTTCAAGGACGTCGACAAGATCCTGTATATTAAGACTTTTTGCAAACCTCAGAACCACAGTCGGGTTTTCAATGCCTCTGACATGTTCCTGTAGTTTCGGCTCAAGCTCGGAAAGAAGAACTTCCTTCTGGTCGATGAAATATCTTCTGTCTTCGGTAACTGTGAGATTGACCTGCTGTTTGTCGATTTCCTGAGCCGTTTTTGATTTTGGCAGAAGTACCTTTATGACGTTTGGATTCGCAAGAGTCGATACTATGAGGAAAAACAGAAGCAGGAAGAACATTATGTCGTTCAGCGAGGATGTGCTTACCTCAGGCTTGAAATGCTTGCTTCTCCGTATGTTCATTTCAGAAAGCCTTTAAAAATTGTATCAACGATTCCTGAAGCCTTATGGTGTACCTGTCAATTCTCATCTGGATATAGTGGTAAGCTGCATAGGCAAGTACTCCAACAATTAGTCCGGCACCACTGCAGATCATCTTCTGGTAAAGACCGCCGGCAATGATACCTATGCTGATATTGTCGGCAAGGGAAATATTATAGAAGATTTTGATAACCCCCGAAATTGTCCCGATAAATCCCAACATCGGTGCAACCCCTGCTATAATCCCCAGATATCCTGTATTCTTTTCCATCTTGGTTATTTCCAGGTTTGTAATTGTCTCAAGATTCTTTTCTATTTCTTCCTGGGATTTTCCTGTTTTCTCCAGACCGCTTTCGAGGATCCTGCCCACTGCAGCCTGATTGTTCCTGGCCCGCAGGATGGCATTATTCCGGTTTCCGTCCCTGATATCACCCATAACCGATGGGATAAGTCCTTTCTCAATGGCTGTTGTTCGTCTTATATATGCCATTCTCTCGATGAAAATGTAAAAGGTGACAAGCGACAAAAGCACGATAGGGATCATAATGATTCCTCCCTTCATCATCAGGTCGAGGATAGTGGTTGCCTGATCCGAGTAGGGTACAGCTGCCGAAGGCTCAATAAATGCAGTGATCATTATCATTTTTGTGTTTTTGGATAGTTACTTAATAATTTAAATACAACGATTAAAGAGTTTAATTATTTCTTTTCATACAAATATCTCCTGCCGATACTCGATATCCGTAAGGAACAGGCCCTTTGCAGGCGCCGACATTGCTGCCCGGCCCCTGTCCTTTGCCTGTATTATCATTTCAAATTCCCCGGCACTTATTTTCCCTTTGCCGACATTAACAATTGTG
Source organism: uncultured Rikenellaceae bacterium (assembly GCA_964633505.1). Lineage (GTDB taxonomy): Bacteria > Bacteroidota > Bacteroidia > Bacteroidales > VadinHA17 > LD21. Next base: position 121,256 of record CAZWHC010000007.1, read on the forward strand.
CCGGTTAAAGCCCTTACCATGTTCCTGAGGAACCTGTCGGCCCTGATCGTGAATATGAGGCTTTTTTCCTCATTTGTCCAGAATGCATTGTAAACCCTGCATATGTTTGTAAGGTTTCCTGAATGAAGCCTGCTGAAACTTGTAAAGTCGGAATAATTCATAAGCAGCGCCGAAACTTTATTCATATTTTCAACATCAAGCGGACCATGGATAAACCAGCTTGAATCATATGTGAACGGATCCTTCGTCCTTGAGATAAAATATTTGTATGTTCTCGAAACCGCACTAAATCTGGCATTAGCATCGGGTATTACCTTCCTTATCTCTTTTACCGAAATGTCGTCGGGAAGAAACCGGTTAAGCTTGAAAACGAAATTTCTCTTGTTGTCGAGATCGGGAAATGAACTGTCAAAATGGGCACAGAAGAATGATGCATGAACACCTGCATCTGTCCTTCCTGCTCCGGTTGTACATATTTTCTCCGAAAGGATCAGGGAAAGGGCTTCATCGAGAACCTCCTGAACTGTCAGAGCGCGTGGCTGCAACTGCCAGCCGTGATATGAAGTGCCTTTGAATGAGATGAATATGAAGTATCTTGCCAATCCCGGATTTTTATGCAAAGATATGTATTCAAATATTAATTCATGTTTCCGGCCCCGGATTAAAAAAAAATTGACGGGTTGTAGGAAAATCGATCTTTAAATGTAATTTTACTTCCACTGAAAAAATCAGATGCTATTAATAACCTAAATCTCACACTATGACAGAACAGAAAAATACACAAACGGCAGGTATGGCATTCATGGGAATGATCTTTTTCCTGTTCGGTTTCGTTACTACCTTTAACATTACTCTGGCCGACAAGTTCAAAGCAGTATTCGAGCTTTCGAACTTTCAGGCTCAGCTGGTAAACGGAGCTTTCTTTTTCACTTATTTTCTATTGGCATTTACTGCAGGGGGGATCATTAAAAAAATTGGCTACAAGGGAGGCGTAATTCTTGGATTACTCCTGGTTGCCGTTGGAAGCTTTCTGTTCTTCCCGGCTGCCAAAATGCTTTCTTTCCCGTTCTTCCTTTTTGCCATCTTCATTATGGCAGGCGGTGTTGTATTCCTTCAGACAGCTGCAAACCCTTATGTTACAGCTCTCGGGCCGTCGGAATCTGCATCCGGACGTCTTAACCTTACCCAGGCGCTTAACTCGATAGCAACCTATATCGCTCCCCTGGTCGCCGGATTGTTCATATTCAAATCAGCAGCCGAAGCAGCCCTCAATACTGCCGAAAACGTTCCCACAGCTCCATTCCTCGTTATTGGTACGGTGGTAATCATTATTGCGATCGCAATTTATTTTCTTAAACTTCCTGAAATTTCAACCCAGGGCGTTCAGAAAAAAAGCGTATGGAAATACCCGCACGTCGTTCTCGGTGCATTCGGGATTTTCTTTTATGTCGGCGCTGAAGTTGGTACAGCTGCAATGTTGCAGAGATATTTCCAGGAAGCGCTCGGAATAGCCAGCACACAGGCTGCCATGATGATAGCCCTGTACTGGGGAGGCGCAATGGTAGGACGTTTCTATGGTTCATTCATGCTCTCCGATGTTAAGGAATCAAAGAAATACATCTACACCGTACTGGTTCTTCTACTCGCTCTTTTTGTCGGATGGTTCGTTCGCAAGGAGATCACCGACGGACTTATCTTCGCCGGCATAGCATTCGTAAATTACCTCGCAATGCGACTTGGAAAAGGCAACGCCAGCAGATCGCTTGCAGTATTCGGAATGATAGCAGCACTTCTCCTTGTTGTGGTTATGTTTGCAGGAGGTCCTGTCATCCTCTGGCTGGGACTTTCGGTTGGCTTCTTCAACTCAATTATGTTCCCCAATATCTTCACCCTCGGTGTTGAAGGCCTCGACAAAGGTGAACTCAGCATGGCATCGGGACTCATAAACACTCTAATTGTTGGCGGAGCAGTGATCCCTGTCCTTATGGGCCTTATCGCCGACAGCATGGGAGTCAGGTTCGCATTCATACTGCCTATCCTCTGCTACCTGTACATTGTTTTCTTCGCACTCGTTGGAAGCAAACGGAGATAGTTACTCTTTATCCTTTAATAATAATTTACACCGGAGCCGTTCCAAATTGTTTGGGGCGGCTTCGTTTTATTTCTCCCTACAATTGCTATATTTACAGTCAATCGTCAATAATTAAACCTTATATCCATGACAACAGATAATCTGATCCTCAAAATCAACAACGGGGATAACAAGGCATTTCGTGAACTTTATGGTACCGATCCGTCTGAGCTTAAGAGGAACGGAATGAGATATGCCGGACTTATAAAAAAATTCGAAGCCGCATTCGGTAAAAAGGATGTTGACTTTTTTACTTCACCCGGACGTACCGAGATCGGTGGAAATCATACCGATCATAATTACGGAAGGGTCCTTGCAGGGGCTGTCAACCTCGACAACGTCTGTATTGCCGGACCAAACGGCACAAACGTGATCAGGATCATCTCGGAGGGCTACCCGCAGTTTGATGTCGACATCAGTGAACTTAAACCCATAAAATCGGAGAAATATAGTTCAGCTGCCCTTGTTAGAGGCATTTGCGCGCGTTTTAAGGAACTCGGTCATGAGACCGGGGGATTTGACGCCTGTATCGACGGCGGTGTTCCCAAGGGCTCTGGTTTGAGTTCTTCGGCATCTTTCGAAGTGCTTATTGGTGCAATACTAAGCGAACTGTTTAATAACGGGAATATCGACCCGATCGAAAATGCAATAGTTGGACAGTATTCTGAGAACAACTATTTCGGTAAGCCGTGCGGACTTATGGATCAGACAGCCTGCGCAATGGGAGGCCTTATCACAATCGATTTCAAGGATCCTTCGAAACCTGTGGTTAAAAGGGTGAATTTTGATTTTGTGGCTACTGGTTATTCACTGGTAATTACAGATACCGGAGGCAGCCATGCCGATCTGAATGATGAATATGCATCACTTCCAACCGATATGAAAGCAGTTGCGGCCGAGCTTGGGGCAAAGGTGCTCAGACAGGTGACACTTGAACAGGTAATTGACATAATCCCGAAGATCCGTGAAAAAGTCGGCGACCGTGCCATACTGAGGGCCATTCATTTCCAGGGCGATAACCAGAGGGTGGTTGACCAGGTGGCAGCTCTCGAGCGCAATGATTTCGATGCATTTCTACGCATGGTTGTCGAATCGGGATACAGTTCCTATATGTATAACCAGAATATCTACCCTGTAACAAATGCACGCGAACAGAATATTTCACTTGCCCTTGCATTAAGTGAACTTGTCCTTAAAGGCCAGGGTGCATGGAGGGTCCACGGCGGAGGGTTTGCCGGAACCATTCAGGCCTTCGTGCCAGCACCTCTTCTTGATAAATATACGGGGACTCTCGAACATGTTTTCGGGAAGGGATCATGCCATAAACTGTTCATACGGCCTCAGGGTGCAGGAAAAGTAGCTATCTGACAGTCCATATTTGTTTTTATAAATCATTTAAATCAATATCATGGTGGAAGAATCATTTAAAAGCATTCACAATGGTAAACCAACCGGTCTCTATACCCTGAAAAATGAAAATGGTATGGCGGTTCGTATCACAAACTATGGCGCCATAATGGTCGGCATTATTGTTCCCGACCGGAACGGAAAATTTGCAGATATAGTCCAGGGATATGATACAATAAAGGAATATATCGAAGGTAACAGCCCCTACATGGGTGCAATATGCGGACGTTGCGCAAACCGGATTGCAGGCGGCAGGTTTGAACTCATGGGGAAACATTATTCGCTTGCAGTCAACAACGGACCCAATCATCTTCACGGGGGCATTGTGGGCTTCAGCAAGGTTGTTTGGGATGTTCTTGATGCAAGTTCATCGCAGGTTCGGCTCGAATACGTTTCAAAAGACGGCGAGGAGAATTATCCAGGCAATCTGAGGGTTTCAGTGACTTACATACTGACCGGAAATAATGAACTGAAGATCATTTACAGGGCCGTGACAGATAAATCCACCGTGGTCAACCTTGCAGGGCATTCCTACTTTAATCTTGCAGGCGAGGGATCGGGCAGCATATACGACCAGGAACTGATGATAAATGCACGCTATTATACTCCTGTCGATGATACATCAGTGCCAACGGGTGAAATACTTGGCGTCAGAAATACGCCCATGGATTTTACATCTCCGAAAAAGATAGGAGCTGAGATCGACAGTGACTTTGAACAGATACGCTTTGGGGCAGGTTATGATCATAATTTTGTCCTTGATCACCCTGCCGGAGTTACGGGGCTTGCAGCATCAGCCTTCGATCCTTCCTCAGGAAGAGTGCTGGAGGTTTATACAACACAGCCCGGACTTCAGCTGTATACTGCAAACTGGATCGATAATGAAAAGGGCAAGGGGGGCAAGAGATATGGCCGGCGATGGGCATTCTGTCTCGAAACACAGCATTTTGCCGATGCCGTCAACAAACCTCATTTTCCTTCTGTCATACTTAATCCGGGAGAAGAATACAGGCACAGCTGTATCTATAAATTCAGCACCCGCTGATTGTCAATTGAATAACAATTTTAACCAGCAACATGCAACATGCAACAAATAAACTACTCAACCCATAAAACCAACTGAAATGCAAAACGAAAAAACCAACTACACGTTCCCGCTCATCGTGATGGCCTCTCTTTTCTTCCTTTTCGGCTTTATAACCACGATGAACAATTCCCTTATCGATTATCTTAAAACTGCTTTTAACCTGAATGAAGTTCAGAAGCAACTGCCAAACACATTCTTTTACGGCGCCTATATCCTTTCAATACCTGTAGGGTATCTTCTTAACAGGATCGGATACAAAATGGGTGTCCTGGCCGGACTCGGTCTTGTGAGCCTTGGCTTTTTCCTGTGTATCCCCGGAGTGGGCGCAGGATACTATGGTTTCCTGAGTGCAGTATCTGTGTTCGCCATCGGTGTTGTCCTGCTTCAGGTAGCTGCCAACCCTTATGTTAACGCTCTCGGAAGTCCCGAGACTGCAGCCAGCCGTCTTACGCTGACAAACGCCCTTAATTCGCTCGCGACCGTTATTGCTCCTATTTTTGTTTCGATGCTTATAGTTTCATCCAATGAGGGTGGAGCATCGGATCCAAAAGCAGTACAGGGACCTTTTGCAGGAATAGGCATTGTTACTCTGGTAATCGTAGTAATTATGTTTTTCCTTCATCTCCCTGAGATAAAGGAAGGGGAAGCTGCTGAAGGCACAGGCAGGAAATACAAGGACAGTGCATACAAGTATACTCACCTGTGGCTGGGTTCCCTGGCAATATTTTTCTATATGGGCGTTGAGATCGGGATTCCAAGCTTTTTTGCAGACTATTCAGCCCAGCTCGGATTTAATTTTGACGGCGAGATGAGGACTAAACTCCTTGCATATTACTGGGCAGGACTTATGGTTGGACGTATTGCAGGTATCTTCATTCTGAGAAAATATTCGGCAGGCAGGATTCTAAGCTTTAATGCAGTATTCGGCGCTGTCATGCTTCTGCTGTCGCTTTTGCTGGGAGGAATGGGAATGGCATGGATTGGACTTGTTCTCTTCCTTGGTACCGGTCTTATGCATTCGATAATGTGGCCTTGCATTTATAATCTTGCCCTCGAAGATCTGGGACCTAATACAAAAGTCGGATCAGGCGTCATATCCACATCGGTTATTGGCGCAGCCATTCTCCCGATTATCATGGGCGGAATCCAGAGGGGCATAGGGCTTATTGTGGCAATATGCTGCCTTTTCCTTTATTATGCATACATAACATACTTTGCAGTCAGGGGGTCGAAAATAAGATAACAAAAAACCTTAAGTCATGAACCGCAGAAAATTTCTCGAAACCTCCGGCGCAGCAGCCGGAGCTGCAATGCTTGGCAATGTAAATGTCGGGCAGGCCGAAAAGGCTTCGCCGCAGGTTCAAAAGCCTGTTGCTGCGGGCAAAATAAAGATCGGACTATATTCAATAACATATGGTGGCATATGGTATGAAGGTCCTGCACTCACTTTTGATGAGCTTTGTAAAAGGGCAAAAGAATCGGGATTCGACGGAGTTGAGCTTGATAATAAGCGTCCCATGGGTAATCCGATGGATCTTGACCAGCGAAAACGTGATGAGATGCTTAACTCGCTCGCCAGATATGGTCTTGAGATCCCCTGCGTGGCCGCAAACAATGATTTTTCAAGTCCGGTTCCCGAACATCGCGAATGCCAGCTTCTGATGGTACGGGAAACAGCCAGGCTCGCAAAAGATCTGGGTGCAAAATTTGTAAGGCTTTTCGCTGCATGGCCGGGTGTCCCGATCCACGAAGGGGTTGGTACATATGATCTTACAAGAGGCGCTGAATTCTATACATTCCAGCGCCAGTATCCTTTCTGCACACGGCTCGACAGGTATAATTTTGTAAAGGAATGCCTGAGGGAGGCAGCGAAAATGGGAGAGGAGCATGGCATTGTAATGGCGCTCCAGAACCACGCTCCTCTTATCAGAGGATGGAAGGATACATACGACCTTGTAAAGGAAGTCAATTCGCCATGGCTCAAAATCTGCCTCGACCTGCCCATATTCGAGAATCTCGATAAGGATTACGTGGCAAATGCGGTTCGGAATGTCGGAAACCTCCAGGTACACTCGCACTTCGGGGGAGAATATTACCGCGATTCAAACGGAACCGTCAGGCCGGTCGTCCTTGATTACTATGCCGGTGGTAAAATTCCTGATTATGGTCATTATATAGGTCTGATGAATGAGATCGGCTATAATGGCTATTTCACATTTGAACTTTGCCATCCCGTACTTAATGAGGACCATACCCGCGGTGGGCTTGAATATGTGCATAACCAGGTGAAGCTTGCCCGTGAGTACATGGGTAATATTACGGGCTCCTTAGCCTGAGAAAATTTAAATACAGGAAATGGAAGTTAACAAAAAAGGATTCGCCAGCGATAACAATGCCGGCGTTCATCCTGATATACTGAAAGAGATAGAATCTTCAAATTCCGGCCATGTGCTGGGATACGGATCAGATACATATACGAAGAAGGCCGAAGAAATCTTCAGGGAGCATCTCGGAGAAGATACGGAAGTCTTCTTTGTATTTACAGGAACGGCGGCAAATGTCCTTGGATTGAGCAGCTTGCTGCACTCGTGGAATTCTGTTATTACGGCATTCTCTGCACACATCGAACAGGACGAATGCGGCGCACCCGAGAAATTCACCGGATGCAAAGTGCTTACTGTTGATACGCCTGACGGAAAGATAAGCCCTGCAATGCTCGGAAAGCATGTTCACGGTTTTGGCTTTGAGCATCATTCCCAGCCAGGGGTGATCTCAATAACACAGGCTACTGAAATGGGGACAGTCTATACGCCGGATGAAATTGCCAGTCTTGCCGGATATGCACATGAAAGGGGGATGCTCCTTCATATGGACGGGGCCAGGATTGCAAATGCGGCTGTATCCCTTGGTCTGCCTTTCAGGGATTTTACTACCGGGGCAGGTGTCGATGTGCTTTCATTCGGTGGCACCAAGAACGGGATGATGTATGGAGAGGCGATCTGCTTTCTGAAGCCAGATCTTTCGGATGGATTCAAATATATCAGGAAACAGGGTATGCAGCTGGCATCAAAAATGAGGTTCATCTCAGCCCAGTATATCGCATATTTCAGGAACGATCTCTGGAAAAGGAATGCAGAACATTCGAACAGGATGGCCAGGATCCTTGCCGAAAAGATAGCCGTAATCCCGGGATTGAAGATCACTCAGCCTGTTCAGTCGAACGGAATATTTGTAATAATGCCCGCAAAGGTGGCTGAAAAGGTAAGCACGGCATACTTTTTTTATCCCTGGAATGAACTCCTCTCGGAATACAGGCTTATGACGAGCTGGGATACAACACCGGAGGATATTGATATGTTTGTCAGGATGCTTGAAAATGAAATGAAATAGAATATTGTATGAATAAAAAAAAGGGACATGCCGTGTGGTGTGTCCCTTTTTAATAATATAAACCTTATTTATTTAAGAGTAAAGTTTATTGGTACCATGTACCAGACAGGAACAGGTTTTCCACCCTGTTTACCTGGTTTAAACGGAGGAAGTGTCTGAACTACTCTGATGGCTTCCTTATCGAGTTCGGGATCTACTCCTTTGAGGATAGATACCTTGTCGACGCCACCCTTTGAAGTTACGCAGAATCTCACAATAACTTTTCCCTGAACGTTGTTTTCCTTGGCAACTTCCGGGTACTGGGTATGTTCAGCGATGTACTGCAGAAGAGCAGTTTCACCGCCAGGGAACATGGGCATTTCCTCTACCACAACGAAAGGTTCGGCATCAGCTTCGTCCTTTTCCTGTACTTCCTCAGCTACTACCTGAACTTCCTCAACAACTTCAGTGTTCTGGACTTCCAGTACAGCCTCGTCGGCAGTCATAAGCTGAGCTGCCTCTTCAGGTTTTACAGAGTCGACGACTACAGGTGGCACATATTTAGCCTGCTGAACCGCATCCTGTGGAGGAGGAGGCGGAGGTGGAGGTGGAGCTACATTCTCATTGGGCTGATCGAGGTTTTCCATCTTGATCTCTACCTGTCTTTCAGTCCTCTTGGCCCTGTTTTCCAATGCTTTTGCATTCAGATAAGGTGTAATTACGGCAGTTCCGATGATGACAACACCAATGAAGAGCGCAATAATTACATTACGATTGTACTTTTTCCGCAGTGTATAAGCTCCGTACTCCTTATTCCTGTGCTCAAAAACAATATCATCAAAGGCGGGTGCCGTGATTTTTTCTTTTGCCATTTCTATAAGGTTTTACGGGTTAATTGGATGAAGAAGCTGTGGCGGTAGGAGTCACTCCTGTGGCCATTTCAACCATCCTTTCTTCATACCACGAAATCTTTGTAAACATATAACTGGCAACACCGCAGATATTCATCTCATCGAGAATATCGACGAAATTACCGTAGTTAGCTTTCTTATAAGCCTTTATAAGTACAATAGGACCTGTATCATCCTCTTTTTTAATAAGGCTGACAGCGCTTTTTGCAGAATCCTGGGAGATTTTAAGTTTCCCGGTCAGGACCTGATCGTTGAATTCATTTATCTTTCTGAACAGGGCCTTGTTTTTCTCAAGAAGCAATTTACGGATCCCTTCTGCACTGAAATCTGTCTCTGTAAGCGGAGGCAGAACAGGCGGATTGGCACTGAATTCCTCTGGTTTTACTGCGCCCGGATAAGTGAAAATCTTATTATCGGGACCAAGTATTATATTCAGAGTACGGCTCGCAACAATTTTCGGAGCCTCTTGTTTGGTTGGATCCTTGATCTTTTCAGGAAGAATTATATCCATGACCTTTGCTTTGCTGAAAGCAGTTGTTAACATAAAGAACGTGATCAGCAGACACATAAGGTCAACCATCGGGGTCATATCTATCCTTGGCGGATGTTTCTTGGCTTTTCTCTTGCCTTTACCTTTTTCCTCAACTATTACTTCTGCCATATCACTGCTGTATTTCTTCTAGGTTAATTTTGGCTGCTTCGAGACTCGTAATAAGAGAGAATCTGTTGACATTCTTATCCTGAAGGATATCAAGGACTTTTTCCACAGTTTCGAAACCTGTCTTTGAATCACCCTTGAGGACAGCCTGGATATTCGGGTTGACCTGGCGGGCGTAAAGGATCCACATGGCCAGCTGATTGTCGGCTGAATCAATTGGGATTCCCTTCTGGAATTCTTTCCTGGTCGAAGCATCCTTTGCATCCAGAAATGCCTTCATATCTGCCATGGCAACACCAATGGATGAAGGATATTTCTCAAATTCCCTCAATTCCCTCTCATCGAATTCGATGCCGTAACGTTTTCCCATTTCGGTAAGGATTTTAGGCCTGTACTTAAGAAGGGTATCCGGTCCGTTATCAAAATTCATGAAAACTTTGCCATCAGTAGACAGAAGGAAAGTCATCGAATTAAAATCAGGAATAGGTGTCTCTGATATTGAATAAGGAGTATCGACAGTGGCCGGTTCAGGTTGCCTCATTGTGGTAGTGAGCATAAGGAATGTCAGAACCACGCAGAAGGTATCAACCATCGGCGTCATGTCGATATGGGGCGACTTGGTTGGTAATTTAATCTTTGGCATCTCTTTTCTTTTTAATGATTTATAACCAAAAGATTTTCTATTACTTCTCTTTCAGTGAAGCAGCGAAGTTCTGTGTCAGACTGAATCCTGCCTCATCAATTTTAAATGTATAAGCGTCAATGTTTGATGTGAAATAGTTGAACGCGAGAATTGAAAGGGTCGAGCCTGTGATACCGAATGCGGTATTAACAAGAGCTTCAGAAATACCCTGTGAAAGAGCAAGAGCATCGGGAGCGCCTGACTGTGCAAGAGCTGCGAATGCACGGATCATACCGAGAACTGTACCGATAAGACCGATAAGCACTGATACTGATGCAAGAGTCGAAAAGATAACCATGTTCTTTGAAAGCATCGGCAGCTCAAGAGCTGTAGCTTCTTCAAAAGATTTCTGGATTGAAAGGATCTTCTGGTCTTTTTCAAGTTCCTTGTCTTTCTGAAGGTCACGATAGCGTGACAGCCCGGCTTTCATAACGTTTGCAAGTGAACCTTTCTGCTTGTCGCATGCATCAACAGCTTCTTCAATCTTGTCTTTTGCAAGAAGATCCTGAAGGTTACGAACAAATACATTGATTTTGCCTTTTCCTTTTGCCCTTGAAAGTGTGATTGCCCTTTCAAAAGCGAAAATGATGAGTGTAAGCACACAGGTCATCAGAATAGGAACTATAAAGCCCCCTTTGTAAATAATCCCCAGGTAGTTGCCCTCAAGTGCATGACCTTCAGGGTTGCCACCTTCGAAGTTTACCGGACTTCCCATCACCATTGTGAACAGGAAATAGGAAATCACGAAAGCAATTAAAATTACGCTTACTGCAAAAATGTTCTGCAGAGTCTCTTTGAACGAACTTCCTTGTTTACTCATTTTTATCGATTTTGGTTAGGTTAAAATTTATAACGATCTGCAAATATATATTTTCAATTGTTTTTTTACAATAGCTAAAAAAAATATTGGCTTAATTTAAAATAGTTTAAAATAGTTTATGATCCTTTAACAAAGAACAAATCAAGTTTATTTCCCTTATTAAAGACCTTTGTAAAGTACCAAACCCTGTCAAAAAACCAATTAATTTTTTAGGAAGATATGTTTTCCGAATAGAATGTTTTAACCACTAAGGAAATAAGGATTTCACAAAGGACACTAAGCTGTTTTCAAATGAATCAATCCTTAGTGCCCTTTGTGATTTCCCTTAGTGCCCTTTGTGGTTAATGTTTTTCACTTTTAATTATAAAGTTATTGTCTATTGCTCAAGTTTTACATTGTAAACCCTCGATTTTGTAATCGCAACTTCCTGTGACTTATATCCTTTTGCACTAAAGACAAGGAATTCTGATTCCTGCGGTATCTCAAACTTGTATTCTCCCTTTGCATTTGTCAGGCTCTCCGCAGCAGTATCCTTGATCTTGACAGATGCAAAAGGTATAGGCTGTCCTGCCATGTTTGTCACAACGCCTTTGATTTCGTTCGGGTTTATACCTTTCCTCACTGATACCTGGTAATCCTGAACCCATTTCAGATTGCTCTTTGCCGAGGTATTTGCCGGATCCAGTTCAATGATCTTCTGATAGGCTTCTACCGACCTGGCGAGGAAACCAAGCTTGCCTTCAAGTGTTTTCTCCTGTCCGGCAGCCCTTGATTCAAGACTTCCAAGACCATTATATCCTTTAATCTTGTTTTCCTTGTTCTGCGGATCGAGGTTTATCATCCTCGTGTATATTTCCTTGGCTTTTGTATAGTTGCCATTTTCCATATTGTAATACCCGAGATATGTAAGAGCTTCGATCATCTCACCTTCATTCTTGAGACTGTCCTTTGCTGCAACACCGAGCATCTTATCAAACTTTGGTTTCGCAAGGCCAAGTTTGGTGTCGGGATCCATTCTTGAATAAGTACGGGCAACATAAACATGGGCAGGAAGATAATCGGGAGATTTCTTTATGACAATATTAAATACCGAGTCGGCCGATTTATATTTTTCTCCGTTATAGAATGCTCTTCCGACCTGCATATAATCGGCAATATTGTTTTCTTTTGCAGGATCAATGAGTCTGGCCCATGTTTTCGCTGCACTGTCATACCTTTTGTAGGAATAGTAATTGACAGCCATTTCATTCAGAAGCGACTTCTCCTGTGATGTCATGGGAGCATTCGGATCGGTTCTCTTGAATTTGAATGCTTTTTCGTATTCAGCAAATGCCCTGTCGATTTCCTTGTTTGCCTGAGCTATGCTCTTTTCAAGATTTGAAACTTTTCCTGTGAGTTCATCGACGCTGGCCTGGAATTTGGGTTTATTAGGCGCAGTTGCGGTTGCAAGTCTCGATTTTTCCCTATCAAGCTGTGGTTTCAGACCGTTCAGTTCATCGACAAGTTTTGTATAATTCTGGTTCTTCTTCAGGAGTATCCTTGCCATATAATGGTGGTCTTTCTGAAGGAAAAGGTCAGGATCGACAGTTTTGAAGAGTGTCTCCATGTATGAAAGTGCTTTATCATAGTCGGGATTATCCTTTTCAAAATATGAATAACCGGCCAGACGGTTCATATAGCCCCTCGATTTGTCAACGGCAAGGATGTCTTCAACGTTCTTGATGACTTCCTCATAGTCGCCTGCATAGAAGAGTGAGTTCACATACCTTGTTTTTGCAGGTATATTGCCTGCTGTCAGATCGAGGTATTTCTTGAAGTTTTCCTTCGACTGGTCGAGGCGGCCTGCGCGCCAGTACAACTGACCAAGTTCGCGGTATGCCGGTGCATAATTGGGATTGAGCCTGATAGCCTCCTCAAAATTCGGGATAGCCTGCTGCAATGCACGTCCCTTAACATATACATAGCCAATCTTCATTGCTGCTGTAGGCGACTGCGGATCGGCAAACTGTGCAAGGTTATAGTTCTTGATTGCGTTCGAACCATCGTTTACCATCATGTAAAGATCGCCTGCTATAAGATAAATCTCAGCATTTTTTGTATCGATCTTAAGGGCCTGCCTGATAAGAGGAAGGGCAAGAGCAGTGTCAACTTCTCCGTCCTTTGAATAAGACTCTGCAATTTTTGCAAGCGTCAGAGCATATTCTTTGGCAGGAGGATTTATCTTCTTAAGACTCTTGTAGGGAAGAAGAAAACTCTTTGCCTTGGCCCTCATTTCATTGGCTTTTGCATCATCGTCAAGATAATATGCAACTTTTGCCAGCCCCACATAGTTGAGCGGATCGGAGGCATTTGCGCTCACACCTTTGTCATACATTTCTTTGGCAGCTTTAGTGGCAGCTGCAAGGGAATTGGAAATTGTATCCGAGAAATATTCAAGAAGATAATTTTCCCCGAAATAATAATAGTTTTTGCTGTTTCCAGGTTCTTTCTGTACCAGTGCCTTATATGCATCTGCAGCCTTGTCGTACGATTCACTTTTTGTCAACTGTATCGCACTGTTCAGATCCTGGGCCTGAAGACTGATCGCCAGCAAAGCCGAGCAGGCTCCCGTCAGCAAAACGCCCTTTTTTAACATCGAAATTTTCATAGCTTTTTGTTTTGTAGTCAATTATTGTTACTAGTCTGTTGCTTTTCTGTTCTTGTTTCACCCTCATCTGAGGGATATCTTAAATATATTCTGTATTGAATCCTATTGTTTCTTTATCTGAACCAGCCTGATAGGCATTGTGGCAGGTACCAGGCCCGACTTTAGTACAATGCGCTGTCCCTGTTCGCCTGTTGCCCACTGGATGAAACCTGATCCAAGACCTGCAAATGTCTCCCTTGATATGAGGTAAACCTCCCTTACAAACGGATAAGTCCTGTCGTAAATTGATGCCTGGTATGGTCTGTAATATGTCCCATCGTTAATGAAAGGCTGGGATACTGCCAACACGTTAACCTTGTTTATAAAGCTGATGCTCAGCGAATCATCCTTGTCGCTTATCCAGTTGGCGCTGATTATTCCAAGTGCATCAGGGTTCCTTGATACGAAATCGATGACTTCAGTATTGTTGCTAACTGCAAAGAAATTCTTACCGAGGGTGTCCCTGAGCTCAAAATGCTCTCTGAAGTACCTTATATTCCCCGACTTGTTATTGTCGAAGATGATACCTATCTCACCGAGCTTCGATTTAGGATTTACTTCATTCCATTTTGTGATTTTGCCTTTGAAAATATCCCTTACAGTTTCATAATTAATAAGTGAATCACTGTTTTCCTTGTTGGTGATAAGAGCCAGGGCATCATAGGCGAAGGTTATGGTCCTTGCAACAACCAGCGTATCGCGAAGGTACTGTACCTGATCGTCGGTAAGTTTTCTGCTTGTGACCATTACTCTTACGGAATCATTCATGAAATCATTTACAATATCAAATTCCGGTTTATATTCAGGTGTGACCTTAGCCCTCGAATACAATGAAGTAAATGTATAAACTTCAGTATCAATTATTGGCTGAAATGATTCGTCGACTGCTATCTTTATGTTGCCGCTTGTCGGCGTTTCACGCGGTTCTTTCGTTCCTCCCTGATTACATGAACTGATCAGTAAAATCATTCCTGCAACCAGAAGACGAATTTCTGATTTTGAAAAAAAGTGGTGTATCATTCTCAATATCTTAATGGTCTGAATTGGAAAAGACCGGAACGCAATAATAATAAATTTTTGATTAAATACTGTAATCATTTTTTTACTAATATATTCAGCATGTAATTAAATGTTTCCTTTTCAAAATACTGCAAAGCACATGCCAACAATCAATAATACTGCCGGCTGGGCTTATCAGTCAGTATCCTCACTGTTTCTCCTGAAAAAGAGGTCAACGATGCTGACATAGGCCCTGTAAGCCCTGTAAACGCCGTAAAATATCAGGACAGAGCCAAAAATAACCAATACCGACCTGTCCATCATGGAATTCTTGAAAAAGAAAATCATGTAAATCCCCACCCCTAAATAAAAAAATACCATAAAAACACTGAAAATTGCAGTGATCTGTTGCATTATCTTATTTTCATTCATGCCGATTCTTTTAGTTAACAAAATAACAACTTATTAAGCTACAATCAAAAAATATTATCGAATTTTTGATAACCTTATTAAAATTTTACACAATTAATAATAATTCCGGCTCCGGTAAAGAAAAGAGCTATCGCCATAGCTTAGAAATCTGAATCCGTTATCCAGGGCATATTTATAAATATCCTTCCATGCCTTTCCTGTCCATGCGGCAATAAGCAGCAAAAGTGTACTCCGGGGCTGGTGAAAATTTGTTATTATCCCGTTTGTTATCCTGAACCTGTACCCTGGTACAATTATTATTTGTGTTGATGCGCTGATAATTCTGATACCTTTCTTCTTCATAGCCCAGTAAAGAGCTTTCAGAGCTTCTTCCGGACTTATTTCCACTGTTCTGTCATAAGGCTCCCATTGCCCGACTTTCAGACCGTCGATATATGTATCCGGTTTTTCAACGACCCTTACCCCGAGCCAGTAAATACTCTCAATTGTCCTTACAGATGTGGTTCCTACTGCAATTACATTTCCTTCGTTTTCTATGAGCCTTGATATTGTATCAATTGTTACAAAAAAATGCTCGGTATGCATCGTATGGGCTGAAATACCTGCGCTTCTTACCGGCTGGAAAGTGCCGGCCCCAACATGCAGGGTGACATTAACCCTGTTTATGCCCTTCGCTGATAAGCCTTCGAGGACACCTTCAGTGAAGTGAAGCCCTGCAGTAGGCGCTGCCACCGATCCTTTTACGGCAGAATATACAGTCTGATACCTGTCATTATCCTCCTTCACATCCTCCCTGGCTATATATGGTGGCAGCGGAATATGTCCGGCAGCTTCAATCACCTCACCGAAGCTCAGTCCGATGCAATTCCATGAAAATTTTATCCTCCACGCTTCATCTGCTTTTCCGGCTTTTTCTGCCTTAAGTTCGAACTCTTTCCCACCTGAAGTGAATTTTATCGCGACAGCACCGCTTTTCCATTTTTTAAGGTTGCCGATAATGCATTTCCATTCTACCGGACCTGAGCACGAGAACGATGTTTCATAGACTGCAGGATCAAGCGGCTCCAGACAGAAAATCTCAATACGGGCGCCCGATTTTTTGTAAAATATAAGTCTTGCCCTGATTACCCTGGTGTCGTTGAAAACAAGCAACGATCCCGGGCTTATATGATTCCCTATGTTTTTGAAGATATCCGAAGCTATGGTATTCCCGTCGTAGAGAAGCAGCCTCGATCCGTCCCTTTCTCTGGCGGGAAACATGGCAATCCTTTCCTCCGGAAGGTCATAGTCGAAATCACCAGTAAGGATATCTGTCATCGGGAGCGCAATAAAATACAGGTTCCAAATGTAATATTTTTAATGATTCACGCTGTTTTGTATCTTTGCATCGCAGCAGGCCGTTCCATCGTCCCGGATATCCGGGAAGGAAAGTCCGGACAACGCAGAGCGCCATGCTTCCTAACGGGAAGATATCCGCGAGGATATGGTAACGTAACAGAAAATAACCGTCCGCCAGCTGGCGGACAAGGGTGAAAAGGCGAGGTAAGAGCTCACCGGTCCTGATGGCAACACCAGGAGCCGTACGCCCCATGGGTTGTAAGACCATGTATACCGGCAATAAGGGCTGCTCGTCCGATGCCGGGGGGTAGGTCGCTGGATCCTGTCAGTGATGACAGGACAAGATAAATGATGGAAAACGTTTCAGATTTCTCTTGCAGATGAATGAAACGCCACAGAATCCGGCTTACAGGCCGGCTGCAAAAGAAAAAGGTCATGCCTCGGCATGACCTTTTTTATAAGGACATGCCATGAAATATGGACATGCCATGGCATGTCCCTTTATTTTATTTTAAAAACGGTGTCTTCTATGGGAACATCCACCTCGACCTTTGTGAATGTTGTAACAATATCCATTCCGCTGGTGCTTGTGGTGGTCTTCATTGGGAGCATTATACCATTGGTATCGGTATAATCGGAAGGATATGATTCAACCGTGATCGCCATTCCGCCCTGGTTGACATCGGCAACTGTCTTTGTAAGAAGATAGGATGACTTATCGATATACATGACTGCTGAATTGCCGTTTCCGAGATCGGCTTTAACCTTGAAGGCCGGTTTGCCATTAACTGCATCTTCTCCTGCGAGCGAAAGCTTTCCATCCTTCAGATATTGAGCCATATAATTATTGAACATATTGTTTCTGGCAATCTCCTTGAGCTGGTCGGACGTCATCTCGACAGGATCGGACGAACCGGCCATGGGATTTACCATATATCCCTTTTCACCGTCAAATACCTGTACTATATCCTGACCGTTAAAACTTGTGACACTCTTGAATTTATTCGGATTCTTCATCCACATTTCCATCGGCATATCCATACCCATTACTGATGTTTTTGCCGATATCTTTATTGTCTTGAAATTGCTGATCTTGTCAAGTTTGTTTGCCACAGTGTATTTGCCTATTATATCCTCGAGCGATTGTGCATTTACAATGATAACTGCAAGAAGAAGTGAAACCGAAAGAATTAGTTTTTTCATGTTTTTTTTGAATTAAAGGTTGTTAAAAGAAACTACTGTTTTTCGTAATGCTGTTAGTATTATCAAAAGACGTTCCAGTTTTGAAAGATGAAGCATGTTAGCCCCGTCAGACTTGGCCGAAGAAGGATCGGGATGGGTCTCGAGGAATATTCCGTCGGCGCCTGTACTTATGGCTGCCTTGCCAATGGTTTCAATCATCGAAGGATCTCCTCCCGAGACACCCTTTTCCTGGTTGGGCTGCTGCAGTGAATGGGTGATATCCATTATAACAGGTACTCCGTTTTCCTTCATCAAAGGAATATTCCTGAAATCCACCACAAGGTCGTGATAACCGAACATATTGCCGCGGTCGGTCAACATTATCTTATCGTTTCCGGCTTCCCTGACTTTCCCGACAGCAAATTTCATGGAAGCTCCCGAAAGAAACTGACCCTTCTTTATATTTACCCATTTCCCTGTTACTGCTGCAACTGTCAGCAGATCGGTCTGGCGGCAAAGGAAAGCAGGGATCTGCAATATATCAACATATCGGGCTGCCATTTCAGCCTCATCAGGATTATGGATATCCGTTATTACAGGAATCGAAAAGTGAGTCTTTATTTTTCCAAGAATCTCAAGAGCTTCAATGTCGCCGATACCGGTAAAGGAATCTCCTCTTGACCTGTTGGCCTTCCTGTATGAAGCCTTGAAGACCAGCGGTATAAGGTATTTATCCGACAACTCTGACAGCCGCCCGGCAATCTCAAAGGTTAAATCTTCCCCTTCAACCACACACGGACCGGCAATAAGAAGAAAATTCCCTGAATCTGAATGTTTCAGCCCGGGGATATCAATAAGGTAATTATTCATATAGATGTAAAAATAATATTAAATATCATAATCATATATGCCTTTCCACAGGTTATCAAGCCTTTTTCTGATTTCTTCCTCGCGGGGATTCTTTCCCGGCTCATAGAATTTTGTTCCCTTTATCTCCTCAGGAAGGAAATTGTCCTTTATGAAGTTCCCCTCATAGCTGTGGGCATATTTGTAATCTTTTCCATAGCCAAGATCCTTCATCAGCCTTGTTGGCGCATTTCGGATATGGAGAGGGACAGAAAGGTCGCCCATGTCCCTTACAGCAGCCTGTGCATTATCGATGGCTATACATGAAGCATTGCTCTTTGGTGAGGTAGCCAGGTAAACAGCTGCCTCCGACAATATGATCCTTGATTCAGGCCAGCCTATTACATTGACTGCTTCAAAACACGCCCTGGCGAGTAATAGCGCATTGGGGTTGGCAAGGCCGATATCTTCGGCAGCAAGTATAAGCATCCTCCTTGCGATAAACTTGGGATCTTCGCCGCCCTCAACCATTCTTGCAAGCCAGTAAACGGCCGCATTAGGATCGCTCCCTCTCATCGATTTTATGAAAGCCGAAATTATATCATAATGCTGCTCACCGCTCTTGTCATAAATGGCAAGATTTTTCTGGATATATCCCATAACTTTTTCATTGTCGATTATGATTTTTTCCTGGCCGGTTTCATTTATCATCGAGGAGACAACAAGTTCAAGGGCGTTGTAGAGCTTTCTGGCATCACCTCCCGATATTCTGAGAAGAGCTTCATTCTCTTTTATCTCAATATCATATTTTGAAAGGTATATGTCTTTTTTCAGCGCTATGTCGAGAAGGTTTTCAAGTTCTTTTTCATCAAGAGGATTCATTACATATACCTGGCACCTCGAAAGCAATGGGGAAATGACTTCGAATGACGGATTTTCAGTAGTTGCGCCGATTAGTGTGATAATTCCCTGTTCCACTGAACCCAGAAGTGAATCCTGCTGCGATTTGTTAAAGCGGTGAATTTCATCAATGAAGAGAACAGGATTTGGCTGATCGAAAAATTGTTGTTTTTTGGCCTTTTCAATTGTTTCCCTGACATCCTTAACTCCTGAATGGACGGCGCTTAAATGAAAAAAAGGCCTCTTCAGGGTATTTGCGACTACTGATGCAAGGGTTGTCTTGCCTACCCCCGGAGGGCCCCATAAGATGAAGGAAGGGATATTACCCGATTCAATCATTTTCCTGAGAACGGCGTTTTTCCCTACAAGATGTTCCTGACCAACGAATTCATTAAGATTTCTGGGTCTTAATCTGTCGGCCAGCGGTTGATTTGCAAGCATTTTAAAATATTTATGCAAAAATAGCAAAAACAATTATCGCTCTTACCTTTTATATTAAGGGATTGTCTGACAGATTTTATTGTTATAATTGCAGACAATATTAAAATTCTGACTGTCATGATCAGAAATCATGCATTATCACTGGCTGCAGCGTGGCTGCTTGTTGCTTGTAACACAACAACAATCCCGGTCAGACCGGCTCCTTCAGAAGGACATAGTATTATTTCCGACAGCGGGATGGTTGTTTCAGCTCATCCCGAAAGCTCGGCGATCGGCATAAAGATTTTGAAAAAAGGAGGTAATGCAGTCGACGCAGCGGTGGCAGTCGAATTTGCCCTTGCTGTCTGTTACCCTGAGGCCGGCAACATCGGAGGCGGCGGTTTTATGCTTGTCAGGGAGGCAGACGGAAGGACTGATCTTATTGACTACAGGGAGAAGGCGCCCATGAAATCTTCGCCCGGCATGTATCTCGATTCAGAAGGGAACGTCAGGGATGGTCTGAGCACAGGTTCGCACATGGCTTCAGGCGTACCGGGAACTGTCGACGGTATGCTGAATATCCATTCAAAATACGGCAACCTGTCTTTCAGGGAGGTAATCCAGCCTGCCATTGACCTGGCCGGCAAGGGATTCCCATTAACCGCCGGGCAGGCTGATGATTTTAACAACAGCAGGGAGCGTTTTCTGAAGATGAATGAAACCAGGGTGGCTTTTGTTAGGGACCTGCCATGGAAGGCCGGCGATACCCTGAGGCAGCCCGACCTGGCCCGGACACTTGGACTGATCCGCGATCATGGAAGGGACGGATTTTATTCAGGAATAACGGCAAAGCACATAGTGAAGGAGATGGAAGAGGGGCAGGGAATAATCACATTACAGGATCTTGCCGACTACAATTCTGTTTTCAGGGATCCGGTAACGGCCGAATACAGGGGATACAGGATCATTTCAGCTTCCCCTCCGTCGGGCGGCGGTATCATACTGCTCCAGATACTTGGAATGATAGAACCATACGATCTGAAACAGCTTGGTTTTCATTCTACTGGTTCCGTAAACCTGATCACCGAAGCTGAAAAAAGAGCATTTGCCGACAGGGCTGAGTTTCTCGGAGATCCCGATTTTGTAACCATTCCTGTAAGGGAGATGCTCGATCCGGCATATCTTCGTTCGAGAATGAGCAGTTTCAATACCGGTTCACCAACTCCTTCATCATCATTATCATACGGATCACCGGTTCCGGCTGAAAGTGAAGAGACAACTCACTATACCGTCGTCGACTCTGAAGGAAATGCCGTTTCTGCCACAACCACGCTGAATAATACTTTCGGATCTGCAATAGTTGTCGACAGTGCAGGGTTCCTTCTGAACAACCAGATGGACGATTTTTCTGTAAAGCCGGGTTTTCCGAATATGTATGGCCTGATAGGATCTGAAGCAAACTCAATATATGGAGGCAAAAGGATGCTGAGTTCAATGACTCCGGTAATAGTTGAAAAGGATGGAGCGCTGTTCATGGCAGGAGGTTCACCCGGCGGCTCTACAATCCCGACAACTGTTCTTCAGGTGCTCGTAAATGTTATAGATTACGGAATGGACATCAGGCAGGCTGTCGATACAGGGAGGTTCCACCATCAGTGGCTTCCCGACCTTATCAGTTACGAAAAAAATTCGATTGACCCGCAGGTTATCGGTGAACTCGAGGGAATGGGTTACCATCTTCAACCACGTGCAGCAATAGGAAGGGTAAATGCAGTTATGATCCTTCCCGGTAAAAAGAAATGGGGTGTTGGAGATTTCAGGGGTAACAACTCAGCCTGTGGATACTGAACTGATTGACACTATCGTTTTACAATTTTGTCTGAAATTATTTCATCTGAAGAAAATAAATGATACATTTATCAGTTATTTAACTGTCTATAAACATATATAAATATAGTATTTGAGTATATTCAGATATTTCTTCAGTTATGAAAAAGCCCCTGCTGATAATCATCATTGTAATTCTGCTTATCCTTGCCGTTCCGTTTATTTTCTATCTGAGCTGGTCTTTTCAGGATAAAAAACCAATCGATATTGCGATACTCGATAAAACTGTTCCAACACTTGAACGACTTAATCATAAGTCACTTACATGGATTATTACAAATTCTCGGTTCGTCAGTAAGGATAAGAAGAAAAGCTATTCATATAAGAAGGATTATTATGGATTTGCCCCTACAAGGCCCTTAAAAGACAGGGGCAGCGTAACGATGGAATACCATCTGGGGGAAATGATGGATCTGCCTGATAAGATTGATGCACTCTATTTTGCAGATACCTACGGTGTCTTTTTTAACGACTGGTATGCCGGAGTAAATAAAAGCCGAAGATCGAGGAAGATTTACGGAGGACTCACAAATACCGACTACCTCCTTCTGAATGAGATGAAGAACAGGAATAAGCTCGTTATAGTTGAGTACAATACTTTTGATTTTCCAACACCCGCCTTCGAGTCGTACAGGACACAGGAGAAGCTGGGTATAACATTTTCAGGCTGGACCGGGAAATACTTTGAAAAACTTGATACAACAGACAAGGGTTTTCCCGTATGGATGACTTCAATGTACAGGAAGGAGTATAAGCAGCCCTGGCTTTTTAAGGGACCTGGGATTGTTTTGTTAAGCGAAAAAAACATAATAGTGCTTGAGCAGGGTACTCATCTTAAAAATGCTATGCCTCATATCATCACCGACACGGCAGGCTGCCAGAAATTCGGCGTTCCATCATCAGTGGCGTTTACAAACTGGTTCGATATTATTGATCCGCTCGGTAATGAGGTTGTCTCTAACTTTGAGCTCTTGACAACAGCCATTGGCGACACTCTGCTTGCCGGAAATATGCTTAAAAACGTTTTCCCTGCCGTGGTTATGGAACCAGTGAATAAAAGGACATACTATTTTTCGGGCGACTTTGCTGCGAACAAGGTGAACTTCTGTTCAGCAAAAATTAAAGGTTTTGACAGGCTCAGACTATTTCTGTATTCAGATAAGCCTGATGATCCAAAAAGATTCTTCTGGCTGTATTATAAACCGTTGCTTAATACGATATTCAACGAATATTATGCAACCTTGAATTCCAGATAAAGCGTAAATTACGCTAAAAATCAGGGGAGGGCGCTTTGAAACGGCGCCCTCTTTCTGTATTCAGTTCATGCTTCTTCGTATATTTGCCTGCGGTGCCCGAAAAATCACGAGAAAATGAAAATAGCGCTTTTACAGTTTGATATTGCCTGGGAAAACAAATCCGGCAACCTCATGAAAGTTGAGTCCCTTGTCTCATTATGCCCCGGTGGCACCGACCTGATTATCCTCCCTGAAATGTTCAATACGGGATTTTCGATGAATCCTGCGGAACTTGCCGAGAAGTCAGAGTCGGAGACTTTTTCCCGGATGAAGGCGCTGGCAGAAAAAAGCAATGCTGCAATTTGCGGCAGTTATATAGTTGAAGAGAACGGGAATTATTTCAACCGCTGGATTTTAATTTCCCCTGAGAATGAGGTCCACATATATAATAAAAGGCACCTGTTCAGCCCGGGTGGAGAGGACAGACTTTTTGCGCAGGGAGGGGAAAGGATAATTTTTACATACAAAGATCTCAGGATTTGTCCCAACATATGTTATGACCTGCGTTTTCCGGTTTGGAGCAGGAACAGGGATGATTATGATCTGCTAATTAACTCCGCAAACTGGCCGGCTGCACGGCACGATGTATGGTCAACCCTCCTGAAGGCAAGGGCCATTGAAAATCAGTGTTATGTTGCGGGTGTAAACCGAACAGGCACCGATGGCGCCGGCATTGAATATTCAGGCGGTTCCGTTATTCTCGGACCTAAAGGTGAGATTATCGCCTCAGGCGCTAATGACACCGAAGGTATTATTTACGGAGAGATCTCTCCCGGCCAACTTTCTGAGTTTCGCTCGAAGTTTCCGGTGCTGAACGACAGGGATGATTTTGTTATCAGCGTCTGATTACTTTTTCAGGGCTTCGTAAAGTATTACAACAGGAGGTAAGGCTATCCTTCCTGTACCATCCTTTATATGATGCCTGCAGCTTGTTCCGGGAGCTGCAATAACAACGTCACTGCCGCTGTTTCTTATCCCGGGAAACAAAACCAGTTCACCTATCTTTTTTGAAAGTTCGAAATGTTCCTTTTCATATCCGAACGATCCGGCCATACCACAGCATCCTGACGGTATCTCGCTCACGTTGTAGTTAGCAGGAATTGACAGCATTTCAACCGAGCATGCAGAAGAGGCGACCGCCTTTTGCTGGCAATGGGCATGCAGAAGGATATGCAACTTATCTTCAGTGAACGATTCTCTCTTTATCCTTCCTTCCCTGAATTCTTTTGAAACAAACTCATCGACAAGGAAACTGTTAGCAGCAAGTTTTTTTGCCTTATCCTTAAGTTCCCGACCGGCCAGATCGGGATATTCATCCCTGAATCCCAGTATTGCTGAGGGTTCTATACCGATGAGAGGAGTTTTACTGTCGATAAGGTCGGCCAGCGAACTAATATTGTTTATGGCAATTTTCTTCGCTTTTCTCAGCAATCCCTTAGAGATGAAGGTTCGTGCACTGAGGTCGTGACTGACCTGTCTGACTTCGTACCCGAGAGTTGTCAGAAGCCTGATTGCCGCTATGCCTGCTTCAGTATCATTATAATCGGTGAATTCATCAATAAAAAGGTATACTGATCCTATTGGATTTTCAGGATTTATAGCCTTAAGATTTCTTTTTATCCACTTTCTCAGGCTTGTATGGTAAACAAGCGGTATTGACCTTTCAGAGGCAAAACCGATTACCCTTTTAAGCATTCCGGAAAACAGTCTGTTCTTAAGGAAGTAATTATACACATGTGGAATAAATGAGCCTATATGGTTAAATGTTGATATATAGGCAATCAGCCAAGTTCTTAAGGGGATACCATGTTTGTCGTACCAGTGCTGGAGGAATTCGGATTTCAGTTTTGCAATATCCACACCCGAAGGACATTCCGATTTGCATCCTTTACATGCTACGCACAGATCGAGAATATCATAAATCTCCCTGTGGTCCCAGGTTTCTGATCCTTCCCTGCCAAGGAATTCCCTCAGGATATTTGCACGTGCCCGCGTACATTTATCCTCATCCATTGTGGCCATAAAGGTCGGGCACATTGTACCTCCGATCGTGACCGATTTCCGGCAGTCTCCCGAACCGTTGCACTTTTCTGTAGCTCGTTTGATGCCATCGGTGGATGAAAAATCATATATTGTTTCAATAAGGGGGGTAACAGTTCCCGGCTTATACCTCAATGAGGTGTTCATCAGGGGAGTATCGACGATTTTGCCCGGATTAAGAATATTGTCAGGATCCCATGATGCTTTCACTATCTTCAGGAGTTCATAATTGGCTTCTCCAAGGATCAGTGGTATGAATTCGCCCCTGAGTCTTCCGTCGCCATGTTCACCGCTCAGGGAGCCTCTGTATTTCTTTACAAGACGGGCGGTTTCGAGGCCTATAGTCCGGAAAAGCTCAACATCAGCAGGGTCCTTCAGGTTAAGGACAGGCCGTATATGAAGTTCTCCGGTTCCAATATGTGCGTGATAAACAGAGTCTTTACCATACTGTCCGAGGAGTCTGGCGAAATCGTCCATATACGCGGGAAGGTCTTCGACCCTGACAGCAGTATCCTCGACAAGAGAAACCGTCCTTCCATCTCCCTTCATGTTTCCAAGGACACCCAGCCCGGCCTTACGGAGATCCCATACCTTCGACATATCCTTACCCCTTACCACCGGATAGGAATAGCCGTATCCTTCTTTTCTGAGGGCGTTTATCAGGTCGTTGGTGACAGTTTCAACCTCCTCTTCGCTATCCCTGGCAAATTCGACCATGGTTATAGCTCCCGGATCGCCATCAACAAAGAACCTGTTCTTTCTCTGGCTCAGATTGTCTTTGGTAAGCTCAAGTATCCTGTCATCGGTGAGTTCAACAGCAGACGGCCTGAATTTCAATGCCACCAGATTAGCCCTGAATGCTTCATCCCTGTGCCTGTGATGAACGCATACAAGTGTCTTGAAGGCAGGAGGAAGGGGCACAAGGTTAAGCTTTATTTCAGTAATTACGGCAAGTGTTCCTTCGGAACCTGCCAGGAGCCTGCAGAAGTTGAATACCTTTCCGGAACCGGTATTGAATATTTCTGAATCGAGCAGTAGGTCAAGGGCATAGCCTGTGTTCCTCCTGGGGATGGCAGGATCGGGGTATCCTTCCCTTATGGTCTTTTGATTTTCAGGATCTTCAAGTATTTTCCTGATTGTTTTGTAGATATTGCCTTCAAGATTCTGCTTAAGGCATCTTTCTTCAAACCCCTGCCTGTCGACCGGTCCGAAAACAGCTTCGCTTCCGTCGCTCAGAACCGTCCGGAGCTCAATTGTGTGTTCCCGTGTCGAACCATATATAAGGGAGTGCGATCCGCATGAGTTGTTGCCAACCATTCCTCCCAGGTTGCATCTGTTCGATGTGGATGTCTCAGGACCGAAAAACAGGCCATATTGCCTGAGATGGATATTCAGCTCATCAAGTACCACGCCGGGTTCAATCCTTACCCATTTTTCCTTTTCATTTACTTCAAGGATCCTGTTCATATACCTTGAAATATCGACAATAATTCCATTGCCAACAACCTGCCCGGCCAGCGAAGTCCCTGCTGCCCTCATCGTTATCCCCTTTTTCTCATTACAGGCGAAGGCTATGATCTTTCTGATATCCTCCCTGCCTTTGGGCCAGATCACCGCAACAGGTTCTTCCTTGTAATCGGATGCATCAGTCGAATATATTGTCCTTGTGATCAGATCATATTTAAGATCACCTTCAATTTCATTTTTAAGCTTTTCCAGCCTTGTCAGGAAAGGGTCCATTTTTAAAATTTTTAAGCCCCTAATTTAGGAAATGATTTTTTGTTCCTGCCAATCGGGCGGGACCGACTTGTAATTTTTGTCCGAAAAAGCAATTATGCAAATATATATGATATTAACAGGCCATAATTCGCACTTTTTTTTCTTACATTTAAAGCCGGATAATAAAAAATTTAAATCATTGAAATACAATGGAATTACTAGATCGTATCAAAATTAACGCCAAAAAACATAATATGCGTATTGTACTTCCGGAAGGGTATGAAGAAAGAAATATCAGGGCTGCCGACATAGCTATTGCAGAAGGCCTTGCCAGGATAATTCTTCTGGGCGATCCGGCCGGGATAGCAGCGCATGCGAAGCAGCTCGGACTGAAAAACATTGAAAAAGCCACCATCGTCGATCCGAAATCGCATGAAAAGAAGGATCACTACATCAACATGATGGTCGAACTGAGAAAAAGTAAGGGGATGACAGCAGAGGAAGCCTCAAAGCTTATTGAAGATCCTCTGTACCTTGGTGTGCTGATGATCAAGAACGGGGACGCTGACGGTGAGGTTTCAGGTGCAGATCATGCTACAGGGGATGTTCTCCGTCCGGCTTTTCATTATGTTAAAACAGCTCCCGGCATTTCAGTTGTATCGGGCGCTTTTATTATGATACTTCAGGATAGGAATCATGGTGAGGACGGAGTCCTTATTTTTGCCGACGGCGCAGTCCATCCAAATCCCACTGATAAGGAGCTTGCTGAAATTGCAGTTGCAACTGGGCATACGGCAAGGACAATAGCCGGTTTTGAACCTAAAATTGCGATGCTCAGTTTTTCAACAAAAGGCAGCGCAAAACATGAGATGGTCGATAAAGTTGTAAGCGCAACAAAAATAGCTCAGCAGATGGCTCCCGATATGATGATCGACGGGGAGCTCCAGGGTGATGCGGCGCTTGTCGAGGCAATTGGACAGAAAAAAGCTCCGGGTAGTAAAATTGCCGGACATGCCAATGTGCTTGTATTCCCCGATCTCAATTGCGGCAACATTGCTTACAAATTGGTTCAGAGGCTTGCCAATGCCGAAGCCATCGGCCCGATACTTCAGGGAATGGCTGCCCCGATCAACGACCTGTCAAGGGGATGTTCGGTAAACGACATTGTGAGTATGATCGCGATAACGGCAAATCAGGCTGCCGGAAGAAAATAATGTATTAGTAATTTTAATATTCATATTTATGATTATCCTGGTTTTAAACTGCGGAAGTTCCTCTATCAAGTACCAGTTATTCGAAATGGGCGAGGGGAATCAACTTCTTGCAAAGGGGCTTCTTGAACGTATTGGTTTGAATGATAGCATCTTAACTCATAAACCCACTGGCGGAGAACCCTATAAGGTAGTAAACGATATTCCTGATCACACAACCGGCATCAACCTTGTGATGGGTGTCCTCACTGACCCCAGGCACGGTGTTATAAAAGATATCACCGAGATCAAAGCTGTAGGCCACAGGGTCGTAAACGGAGGCGAAAGCTACAAAGAGAGCGTTCTTATTGATAATGAGGTTAAAAGGCAGATCGAGATTAACAGCGAACTTGCCCCGCTTCATAACCCGGCAAACCTGAAGGGTATACTTTCTGTTGAAAAGCTGATACCCGGAGTTCCCCAGGTTGCAGTTTTTGATACTTCATTTCATCAGACAATGCCTGATTATGCGTATATGTATGCACTTCCTTATGAGTATTACGAGAAATACAAAATAAGGAAATACGGATATCACGGCACCAGCCATAAATTCGTTGCCTCCAAAGCAGCAAAGCTGATCGGAAGGGATATGAAGGAACTAAATATTATAACCTGTCACCTGGGAAACGGCGCTTCTATTACGGCAATCCAAAAAGGAAAATCAATTGACACTTCCATGGGCTTTACACCTGTGGACGGACTTATAATGGGTACCAGAACCGGAGAAATTGATCCGGGAGTTCTTATTTATATAGCTGATAAGGAGCATCTTAATGTGACCGGGGTTAATAACCTTATAAACAAAAAAAGCGGTGTGGCCGGGATATCGGGACTTTCATCAGATATGCGCGACCTTGAGACCGCTTATGCAGAAGGTAACGAAAAAGCAATTCTTGCCTTGAATATGTACGCCTATAAAGTAAAGAAATATATCGGTTCATATATCGCAGTACTTAACGGACTCGATTTGCTTATATTCACAGGCGGAGTAGGAGAGAATGATCATAAAATGAGGGCCATGATATGCTCGGATATGGAATCGCTCGGGATAGAATTCGACTATGAGGCAAATAGCGGCGTCAGGGGGAAGGATCTTGTGATTTCAAAGCCTGAATCCAAAGTTAAAGTAATGTGCATTACTACCGACGAGGAGTTTGTAATAGCTTCAGATACGAAGTATATTGTTGAACATCAGACTGTCTGATTCCAATCACACACTTAATACCAAGGCTATGGTACTTAAAAGCCTCGCCGATCTTAAAGGCATTGTAACAGGAAAGCCGCCGAGGAAACTGGTTCTGGCCGCAGCTCAGGACCAGCATTCACTTGGTGCAGTGATCAGAGCATGGGAGGACCACATTGTTGAACCAATACTTGTTGGTGACAAGGAGGCAATCCAGAATATATGTTACGAAAACGGCTACAATTTCGCGGGTTTGAGGATAATTCACGAACCTGATACTGAAATGGCAGTCGAAATGTCTGTCAAAATGCTCAGCGGTAAACAGGCCGATATCCTTATGAAGGGTAAGGTCGGAACTTCCACCCTGCTCAAATGCGCACTCAATAAGGACTGGGGTCTGCGGACAGGTAATCTTTTGTCGCATATTGCACTTTTTGAGGTAGATACCTATCACAAACTTATCGCCGTAACCGATGTGGCAATGAACATCGCTCCCAATCTGAAGGATAAGATTGCAATTGTGAATAATTCGGTATCATTTCTGCACCGTCTTGGCTATGTAATGCCAAAAGTTGCAGTGCTTGGAGCTGTTGAGATGGTGAATGAGAATATGGAAGCCACACTCGATGCCGCCCTTCTCTCGAAGATGAACCAGCGCGACCAGATCAAGAACTGCATCATCGACGGCCCCCTTGCCTTTGACAATGCGGTCAGCCTTGAGAGCGCCCAGCATAAAGGCATAAAAAGTGAAGTGGCAGGCGATACCGATCTTTTACTTATGCCCGACATCGAGGTGGGAAACGTGCTTTACAAATCGCTCGTCTTTTTTGCAAAAGCAAAGGTTGCCTCCATAATTCTGGGAGCCCAGGTCCCGATAGTGCTGACTTCCAGATCAGATTCAGAACAGGCAAAATACGACAGCATACTTCTTTCAGCAGCGGCAAGTAAATAGTCAACAGGCTTATGATCCGATCGCTCGATCAGATGGTAGAAAAGGTCCACGCACTTAATAAAAAGTACAGGATCGCGGTTGCCTGGGCACAGGATTCCAATACCATCAATGCGATTCATAAAGCTGTCAGCTATGGCTTTGCAGATGGCATCCTTATTGGCAATGTTGCTGAAATAAGAAATATCTGCAAGAAGACAGGTGTCGATCCTGATCTGTTCTCACTTGCTAATGCTGAAAATGAAATTACCGCATCGGAAGAAGCAGTTAGGCTGACTCGTGAGGGATATGCAGATATTGCAATGAAGGGACTTGTCGGAACAGACAAATTCCTGCATGCAGTGATGGACAAAAAGAAGGGGCTGATGATTCAGAATGCCGTTTTAAGTTATGTCTGTGCACTGGAAGTCCCTGCATATCATAAGCTTCTGTTTATTACCGATCCGGCTGTGATCCCCGTGCCCTCTCTTGAACAGAAAATCGAAATGGCTGAATATGCTATAAAAATGGCAGGAAAGTTCGGGATTAAAATTCCTAAGATTGCTCTTATTTCTGCTTCAGAAAAACCCGGAAAGCATTTTCAGAGTTCTGTTGATTATGGAGTTATGTGCAAAATGGCAAAAAACAGGGAGATATCGGAGTGTATAATGGACGGACCGCTCGATATTTTTCTTGCCTGCGATAAGAAAAGCATCGAGATCAAAGGAATTGATACTCCTGTCAATGGCGATGCTGATATACTCCTTTTTCCGACACTCGAATCATCAAATCCTTTCTATAAAGGACTTATGCTATTTGCACATGGAGAGCTTGCAGGTCTGATAAGGGGTACGGATAAACCAGTCATTGTCATGTCAAGAAGCGAAAGTGAAAAATCGAAGTTCTATTGTATCGCTCTGGCTTGCCTTATGGCCTGATCGTGAATTTAACAGGCAATTAATCAGATTCTTCATATGGAAAAACGACTTATCCTGGCAATAAATCCCGGATCGACATCGACTAAATTTGGGCTTTTTGAGGAAAAGGAACTTGTTTTCAGTAAAACGCTGAGACATTCGGCTGATGAGTTAAAAGAATTTTCGAAGATCACAGATCAGTTTCACTTTAGAAAAAATCTGATTGTTAATGATTTAACAGATAATGGCTTCGACCTGGCTTCAATTGCCGCTGTTATCGGACGAGGCGGTCTGATAAAACCCATTGAATCAGGAGTATATGAAGTGAATGTAAGGATGATTGAGGATCTTGAGAAAGGGCTTATGGGCCAGCATGCCAGTAACCTGGGAGGACTTATTGCAGATGAGATAGCCTCTTCGCTTCCTGATGCAAGGGCCTTTATTGTTGATCCTGTGGTTGTTGACGAACTTGAACCGGTTGCAAGGATATCAGGAATCCCGGCAATTGAAAGAATATCCATCTTCCATGCCCTTAACCAGAAAGCTGTGGCCCGTTCATTTTCAGAATCCGTGAACAGGAGATATGAGGACCTTAACCTTATTGTTGCCCACATGGGCGGCGGAATAAGTGTCGGTGCACACCGGAAGGGAAGGGTAATTGATGTTAACAATGCCCTTAACGGCGACGGGCCATTTTCGCCCGAACGCGCAGGCGGACTTCCTTCCGGACAGCTTGTCGATCTGTGTTTCAGCGGAAGGTATACCCATGAGGAGCTGAAATCGATGATCACGGGGAAGGGAGGAATAGTAGCCTACCTTGGAACAAACAGCTTTATGGATGTATGCGAAATGGCGCGGAAGGGAGATAAAAAGGCCGGACTCTTAATTGAGGCGCTTGCATATCAGGTGTCGAAGGAGATTGGAGCTATGGCAGCAGTTCTTGAAGGCAGGATAGATGCTATATTGCTCACGGGCGGACTGGCCTTCCAGGAAGAACATATCGATAGGATAAGGGCTAAAACAGGATTTCTGGCTGAAATAGTTGTCTTTCCAGGCGAGGATGAGATAAAAGCCCTTGCCTTCAACGGATTGCTGGCCCTCGACGGAAAAATTGAGATCAGGGAATACTGTTAGGGATTGGCCACAGCAACGGGAAGTACCTTGCCGTTAAAAAAACTGTTTCCTTTCAATGCAAAATATGAAATAAACTCTGCCATTCCGGCAGGATTGACCGGCGCTTTAAATCCGGGAAAAGCCGCGGCAAACATTTCAGTCTGAACAGAACCCAGTGCGAGACAGTTGACACTTATACCGTCAGGAGAAAGCTCGGAGGCGAGACATTCGCTCAGGCACGAAAGCGCTGCCTTCGAGGCACTGTAAACCGATAACCCCTTGTATTTGGAGCTTCCCTGAAAGCCTCCCATGCTCGAAATATTGACTATATGGGATCCGGCAGGCATAAGCGGCACCAAAATCCTTATAAACCCGGCAGGACCAAAGAAATTTGTCTCCATCATATATCGCTCCTCCTGTGCCGTCAGCTTCATAAAATCCTTCACAACCAGCGATCCTGCCATATTTATTAATATATCAACCCTGCTGAAACGATTGTAAATCTGATCTTTTATTACTTCAATCTCCTTTTCCAGCAGCGACAGATCAATTTTCAGGTACGACAGGTTCTCATTGATACATTCGTTTTCAAGGCTTTTAAGCTCCGGTTCATTCCTGCCTGTAGCCAGTATCTGATTATCTTTGTCGTTGGCTAAATACTTTGCAACTTCCCTGCCGATGCCCCGGGATGCACCGTTAATTATAATATTCATATACAGATTAATGTTTTTTTTGTTTATTTGCCACGATTATGTGTAAAGTTAAGAAATTGTTATTATGATAACAGTTGATTGCTTAAGAATCAAAACAGGGTCGCTGAGATCAGCCGTTTTTGTCCTGGTTTTCAGTGTCTGTGCATTAAACACTTACGGGCAGGAACAGAACAGTACAAGGGAGGAACCGCCGCCTTTGAAGGAAAGGCTGTTCTTTGGCGGAAGCTTTGGCCTGCAGTTCGGCACTGTAACCGATATCCAGTTTTCGCCGGTTGCAGGCTTCTGGGTACTGCCAAGGGTGGCTGTTGCAGCGGGACCCAATTACAGGTATTTCAAAGATCCGGTTGACCATACCTCAATTTATGGCGGCAAAGTCTATAGCGAGTTTATCTTTCTTCAGGATCTCGATAATATAATTCCCATCGGGTTGCATTTCGGTATGTTTTTGCATGTCGAGGACGAGTTTCTCAGCCTTGAATCTTCATTTTTCAGAATTATGCCCTACGATACCGACAGGTTTTTCATAAATACTGTCCTGGCCGGTGGGGGCATACGACAGCAGATGGGAAGAAGATCATCTCTTAACATGACCTTTCTCTGGGCCCTTAACGATCATGGATACGGTATTTACGGAAATCCGGAGATAAGGATTTCATTTATGTTCTGAAAGGTTCAGACATTTAGTTTTTCACCTTCCGATTTAGCAATTATCACGGCGGCACATGTGTCTCCGTAAACGTTTATAGCCGTTCTGAACATATCGAGTATCCTGTCGACAGCAAGTATAAGTCCAATGCCCTCGAGAGGCAGTCCTACCGCCTTTAGAACAACGGCCATCATTACAAGGCCTGCCATTGGTATTCCGGCCGCTCCGATTGCGGCCAGCAGAGCTGTAAAAATGACTATAAGCTGCTGTCCGACGGAAAGATCAATTCCATAGGCCTGGGCAATGAATAGTACAGCAACGCATTCATAAAGGGCAGTACCGTTCATGTTTATTGTAGCTCCCAGTGGTAAAGTAAAGCTGGCGATCCTGTTCGAGACCCCGTCCTTATCCTCAACTGCTTCCATGGTAAGCGGAAGAGTAGCATTCGAAGATGATGTCGAAAAGGCTGTCAGCAGTGGTGTGGCCATGTTCCTGAAATGCTTCAGGGGATTTGCTTTTCCAAGAAGTTTCACTGAAAGCGGAAGAGTTACAAAACCATGGAATATAAGACCTGCAAGAACAGTGATGAAATATAATCCAAGCCTTGTAATTACCTCGCCAATGCTGTTCCCCATCTCCACCTGCTGGGAGATCACCTTTGCCGTGATGCTGAAAATGCCCAGAGGAGTGAATTTTATTATGAACATTGTAATCTTCATAATGACATCCAATATGGCATTCAGGACATCCATCAGGGTCCTGCGCTGATTTTCCCCGATTTTGGTAATGAAGAAACCGAAGAGAATGGCGAAAAATATAATTGAAAGCATCTGACCCTGAGCCAGGGCATCTACAATGTTTGTCGGTACAATTTTGATGAGGGTCTGGCCAAAACTGTCGGCGGCAGTTTCTATTCCCTCTACAGGCGCTTTGAATCCCAGCTCGGCGCCTGTGCCGGGTTTAATCGTCGTTACGAGAAAAAAACCTGTTACAATAGCTGCCAGGGTCGATAAAACATAATATCCCATCGTTTTGAGACCAAGCCGCCCCAGGTTGCCGCCACTGCCTACACTTGCAACTCCTGTCGAAATTGAGAAGAGTATTAGAGGAACTATTATCATGGTGAGAGATCTCAGAAATACATCACCAACCCAGTTTGTATATTTTGTGGCCGCCGGGAAATAAAATCCGAATAATCCTCCTGCAAAAAGCATAATAATAATTTGCCAGTGGAGTGGGATGCTCATTTTTGATTTGCTCATAGTTTCAGGTTTTGCAGGTTAAAGGAAAAAAAACTTTGCGATAAATCAGTTTAAAAACGACAATTTTTTCTGAATCCTTAACCCCTTGAGAATTGAAAATCTGCTTCCCGTCCGCCGTATGGCTTCAAATATTCAAAATTCAGTCATGATCAATTCTGATTTCCTTCACGGATCATGACGGAACCCTCAGCAGTGACAAAAAACTGGCAAATTACAAATGTAAACAGCAGATAAGGGATTGAATATTTACATACGTAAAGCCGGAATTACATGACTTATATTGACAATTGTAAATAAATATCTGTAAGTCATTAATAAATCAATAATTCACTGTAAGTCAGCATATAAATCATGTTTATCTTAGGTCCTGAAACATTCTGAAGGCTGTACACTGACCTCGGATATTTAGTTCAGTCCGTTTCTTTAGTATATATAATTAAATACCAGTAGATTCAGGATCTAATCTTAACAAATAATGCAGCAAATTAAGAGCATGAGTCCGGGATTCCCGGTTGAATTTAGCATAAGATACCGTACTGATATGTTTTGCCGGCATGTAATAGTTACAAATGTAAATCAAAATATGTTAACTATGTAAACAAGATATTATTTACATTTGTAATTGACTATTTTACCCTGATGAGAGAACGAATCCTTGAATTTCTGAGAAAAGAAAATAAAACTTCTGCACAGTTTGCAGAAGAAATAGGTGTTCAGCCTTCCGGCATTTCCCATATACTTTCAGGAAGGAATAAGCCGAGTCTTGATTTTATTGTCAAGATGCTTGAGAAATACAATTACATATCTTCCGACTGGCTGATATTCGGCAAGGGAAACATGTACAAGGAAACAAAACAGCCTGATCTGTTTTCAGTTTTTGCTCAGGAGGAAAAAACGGCAGGGACTGTTGATACTGATAAAACGTCTGAATTGCATACTTTAAGTCGCACAGAAGCCGGTATTCAGGAGAAACCTGACAATGTGAATGAAAAATCATATTCTCAGGTAACTAAAATTGTTTGGTTTTACAGCGACAACAGTTTTGAGGAATATAATCCAAGGAAAGACTGATCAGTGTTTTCCAGAACCGGGCCATTAATTATCTTTGCAGAAAATTATTTTGATGGCAAAGAGAATTGAGGATTTTGCAGTAACCGGTAACCATCGACTGACCAAAGATATCTTTGTTTTACATCTTAAATCAGAGGACCGTCTTCCGCCTCTTTTTCCCGGGCAGTTTGTCCAGGTCAGGGTAGATGGCAGTCCGGACACCTTTCTCAGGAGGCCGTTTTCAATACATGATGCAGATTTCGGCACGAACACTATAAAATTGCTTATCCAGGTTGCCGGAAAAGGTACTGAGAAGCTGTCAGCTCTCAAAGAAGGCGACATTGTCAACATAATTTATCCTTTGGGCAACTCCTTTTCCATCCCCGCTGCAGGAGAAAAGATTCTTCTTACCGGAGGCGGCTGCGGTATTGCTCCTCTGCTCTTCCTGGCAAAAGATTTGCATTCGAGGGGATTTGTTCCGGAAATACTTCTCGGGTTCAGGAATTCTGACCGCCTTATAGAATATGAAGAATATGCCCTGGCCGGGAATGTTCATGTTACTACTGAAGATGGTTCAAGAGGTATAAAAGGATTCGTTACAAATCATCCGGTGCTCAACGAAAAGAAGTTCGACAGGGTCTTTTGCTGTGGTCCCGAACCAATGATGAAGGCCGTTGCAGCGTGGAGCAATGCCCATAATGTCAGTTGTGAGGTTTCACTAGAGAATCTTATGGGATGCGGTTTTGGCGTCTGTCTTTGTTGCGTTGTTGAAACTGTAAAAGGCAACCTTTGCACATGCACCGATGGACCGGTATTTAATATAAAGGAATTGAAATGGTAAACCTTGAAGTTTCTGCAGGATCACTTAAGTTCAGGAATCCGGTTATCACGGCATCCGGGACTTTTGGTTATGGATCTGAATTTGACGACTTTATGGATGTGTCAAGGCTCGGAGGCATAATTCTTAAAGGCACAACACTTGAGCCGCGTGAAGGAAATCCGTATCCCAGAATGGCCGAAACCCCATCCGGAATGCTTAATGCTGTCGGGTTGCAGAATAAGGGAATTGATTATTTTGAGAGGAACATATATCCTAAGGTATCTGAATACGACACAAATGTAATAGTAAATATCAACGGCAGCTATATTGAGGATTATGTGGCTCTTGCATGCAGAGTCAACAACCTTGACAGGATAAAGGCAATTGAACTCAATATTTCGTGCCCCAATGTAAAAATGGGAGGGATGGCCTTTGGAACGAATCCCGTCTCGGCACGTGAGGTCATAAAGGCTGTCAGGGCTGTATATTCAAGGACAATGATTGTGAAGCTGTCGCCCAATGTAACTGATATTACCGAATTTGCAAGGATTGCTGAAGAAGAGGGAGCAGATTCGGTATCGCTTGTCAATACTTTTCTGGGAATGGCAGTAGATGTTGATTCAATGAAACCATCCCTTTCGACAATCACCGGTGGTCTGTCTGGTCCCGCCATTAAACCCATTGCCCTCAGGATGGTATGGCAAACAGCCAGGGCAGTTAAGATACCTGTTATCGGGATGGGAGGAATTATGGATGCAAATGATGCAATAGAATTCATCCTGGCTGGAGCAACAGCTGTACAGGTAGGTACGGCTTCATTTATCGATCCGCAGATATCAGTAAAGATCATAGATGGAATTGAAAAATACCTATCAGCAAAGGGATACAGCAGTATCAGCGAAATACAGGGTTTAATAAACAGAAAATAAACTTATTTATCTCTTTTCCTCTTAATTTTCAAGTTGCTCCGGACTGAAACAGGCACTTTCAGAATAAAAGAATTTTACCATTTTGTCATTTCTTTCCTTAATATCTTTAAATTTGTAGCTCCTGATATTGGAAAATTTTAATCTAATGATAAACTTTTTTTAAAATGAGTGAAAATATTCATATTGATAATCTGGATAGGAAAATTCTGGATATAATTACCAAGAATGCTAGGGTACCCTACCTCGAGGTTGCCAGGGAATGCAATGTTTCAGGAGCTGCTATTCACCAGCGTGTTCAGAGGCTTATAAAGATCGGCGTCATAAGGGGTTCTGAATTTAAAGTCGATCCCGCCCTTGTAGGTTTCAAAACGTGTGCCTATATCGGAGTGTATCTTGATCATCCCGGCCATTACCGTGATATAATAAAGAAGTTCAGGGAAATTCCTGAGATCATCGAATGCCATTATACTACCGGCAATTATTCATTATTCCTTAAGGTCTACACCCGTGATAATGAACATCTTCGTGAGATCCTTACAGATAAGATCCAGAATATACCTGGTGTTGTACGCACTGAAACCCTCATTTCGCTTGAAGAATCTATAAACAGGCAGATACCTGTACTATCTGACTAGGAGGCGAATACCACTCTTTAATTTACTCATAACCAAAATTATTCCAACTGTCTCACATGAGATCGAAGCTTCATTCTTTATTAATGGCGGAAATCCTGGTGTTATTGTTTATTTCCGCAGGTTGCAATCCTGGAAAAGAAGACTTCACGCGTGGCGTCGGTATTTATCCGGGTGATCCATCCGAATATTCCGGACCGCAGCTCGTTGCCGATAAACAGAATTACCGGAACATTGCCCGGCTGAGACCCGCTTAC
Source organism: uncultured Rikenellaceae bacterium (assembly GCA_964633505.1). Classification (GTDB taxonomy): domain Bacteria; phylum Bacteroidota; class Bacteroidia; order Bacteroidales; family VadinHA17; genus LD21. The sequence goes on from CAZWHC010000007.1 coordinate 159,765, forward strand.
AGTTCGTCATGTTATGACTATAACCTTACATCACAACTTGTTACCGACGGTATTATTACCGATCGTATGCCTGTTTGCATAGCCTTTTCCACTTCATCCGGTGTTTTGCCGCGAAACGAGCGCGAATGGCTTCTTGATCACAATACTGTTACGACATACTCTGTTGAAGGATCGGATATCTGGATCAGATATGACAGGTCCGGGGCCGGTGTATTACCTGAAATTACAGGAATTTCTGTTGATGGTAACCTGTATTTCGATGAAACAAAGCCTGGCGGATGGTTATTCGCCTGTTACGGATCAAACGATGGGATGAAATGGGATGAGATAACCAGTGAAAGGGGAAACGGATTGCCCGGAATGGAAAGACCCGATCCATTTGCTGCAATGATGAGGAACGCAGGTCAGGGGAGAAGGAACCGGCAGGGTCGTAGATCGAATCCGTTTGCTGCATTCATGACTGGACCTTATGGCAGTGATTCAACGGCTCCAAGGCCATCTTTCAGCTTTGGATCCGGTTTCAGGGCGCCACGGCCTCAAAGAATACTGAATATATCATTTGATTTCAGGGAACCGGTTGCATATAAATCATATAAGATCGTTCTGAATGCATCTTCAGCTACTGACTGGACTTTCGGTGAAGTGGCTTTTTACAACGGATCAGAGAAGCTGAAAATGGTCCCTTCAGGCTATTTCAGCAGCGCCTGGATGAGTTCCGGAAACCGCGATGAATGGGTATATGTAGATCTCGGGTCAATCAGTACATTCGACAATCTAAAGCTATATTGGATTTCAAAGCCTTCTGAGGGATCTATACAGGTTTCAGATGATGCCCGGAACTGGAATGAACTTACCACCATACCATCTTCAGGGGAGCTTGTTGATGATCTGAAGCTTCCATCGGCAGCAAAGGGCCGTTATGTAAGAGTTTTAATGAAAGGCCCCGATACCATACCTCATTTTATATTGAGCGAACTTGAAGTATTTGGTAAAGGCGGCCTTATTCCTGTTCCAGCACCGGCTCCGGCAGTTTCAGGTAAAAAGCTTTACCTTACCGGCGGCAACTGGAAGGTTCAGAGGGCATCACTTGTTGAATCTTCCGGAGAAGTCGTCTCCAGATCCGGCTTTGAAAACCCCGACTGGGTTCCGGCAACGGTTCCGGGTACAGTTCTTGTGAGTTACCTCAATGCCGGTGCACTGCCTGATCCTGACTTCGGAGGCAACCAGTTCCTTATCTCCGAATCATTTTTCAATTCCGATTTCTGGTACAGGAACGAGTTTGATGTTCCGTCATCATTTAAAAATGACAGATTGTTTCTCAACTTTGATGGCATAAACTGGAAAGCTGATGTTTTTGTTAACGGTACCAGGGCAGGAAGGATCGAGGGTGGCTTTATCAGGGGAAAATTTGATGTCACCGGACTGATTATTCCGGGGCAGCAAAATGCAATAGCCGTACTTATACATAAGAATGACAATATCGGGATCATTAAGGAGCAAACAGCACTGAGCGCCGATAAGAACGGAGGCATACTGGGAGCTGACAATCCCACTTATCACGCCTCAATAGGGTGGGACTGGATACCTACCATACGAGGAAGGAATACAGGCATATGGAATGATGTTTTTCTTAAGGCTACCGGACCTGTTGAACTGGAAGATCCTTTTGTAATTACTGATCTTGATCTTCCCGATACTACATCTGCAGATATTATCCTTGAAGTAAGGGTTAAAAACCATGCTGATAAGCCTGTAACAGGTATTCTGTCGGGTAAATATGGAGAAGTGTTGTTCGGGAAGGAAGTATCGCTTGATCCTTCTGCAGAAAAGACAGTCAGATTCGATCCAACAGCTTTTCCGGCCCTGCATATTACTGATCCGGTCCTCTGGTGGCCCCGGGGTTATGGTAAGCCTTACCTCTATGATGTAAGCCTTGAGTTCAGGTCAGACGATCTGATCTCAGATGAAATCTCATTCAGTTCGGGAATACGTGAAATGACATATGATGAATCGAACGATATCCTTAATATTTATGTAAACGGCCGCCGTTTCACAGGCAGAGGCGGTAACTGGGGATTTCCCGAGTCGAACCTGAGATACAGGTCGCGTGAGTATGATATTGCAGTTGCATATCATGCCGATATGAATTTCACAATGATACGCAACTGGGTCGGACAGACTGGCGATGATGAGTTTTATGAAGCCTGCGATCGTTATGGAATTATGATATGGCAGGACTTCTGGCTTGCAAATCCGGCTGACGGTCCTGATCCGGATAACCCTGAAATGTTCCTTCTTAATGCCGAAGATCTTGTAAGGAGGATAAGGAATCATGCCTCCATGGCTCTATATTGCGGACGTAATGAAGGCAATCCTCCGGCAGTCATTGATACGGCTTTACGCACAATGATTCCCAGACTGCATCACGGGATCCATTACATATCCAATTCGGCGATGGGAGTAGTAAGCGGAGGCGGTCCTTACAGGGCGCTTCCTCCCAGAGATTATTATCTTCTCTATGGATATAACAAATTCCACAGCGAGAGGGGAATGCCAAACGTCATGACATTTGAAAGCCTTGAACAGACACTTCCTGAGAGCGCGTTGTGGCCGCAAAACAGTCTGTGGGGTGTACATGATTATTGTCTCGAAAGTGCGCAGGGCGCTGATTCTTTTAACAAAATGGTAGAGAAAGGCTTTGGCGCGGCTGAGAATGCAAAACAATTCACAGAATTTGCACAGTGGATAAATTACGACGGGTATCGTGCCATTTTTGAAGGAAGAAGCAAATTCCGTCAGGGAATGCTTCTGTGGATGAGCCATCCCGCATGGCCGTCTATGGTATGGCAGACATATGACTATTATTTTGATCCTACAGCTTCATATTTCGGTTGTAAAAAAGCTTCCGAACCTGTGCATATTCAATGGAATCCTGTTTTTGATACTGTTGAAGTCGTAAACTACAGCGCCGGATTCAGAAAAGGGTTGACGGCCAGGGCACAAATTATCAATATGGATGGTTCGGTAAGATGGGAAAAAGAATCTGTCATCGACATTGGAGAAGATATGACAGCCAGATGTTTTAAACTTGAATTTCCCTCTGACATTTCGGAAGTCCATTTCATAAAACTGACTCTGAAGGAAGGGGATAAGATAATATCTGATAATTTTTACTGGAGAGGAACTGAGGATGGAAATTACAGGGCATTGAAAAATCTGCAGAAGACAGTTATTGACTCTGATACGAGAATCCGGAAAAATGGCAGGGAGTGGATAATAACAACTGATCTCCTTAATGCAGGTGATGTTCCCGCTCTAATGGTCAGGTTGAAAGTAACAGGCCTGAAATCAGGGGAGAGGATCCTTCCTGTATTTTTCAGTGATAACTTCATTTCCTTGATTCCGGGTGAAAAGAAGACCATAACGATGACACTCAGTGATGAGGATACAAGAGGGGAAAAGCCTGATGTGGTAATATCAGGTTTTAACCTGTAGTAAAAATAGTACTTCTTCTTATTGCCGGTTCAAATAAACTTGACTTTGGTTACTGCCTTGTTTATCTTTGATATGCAGTTAACCTGGCCTTTATTTACATCTAACACCGGAAAATATGAAAAAAATCGTTTTTTTAAGCCTCCTGATGTGGCTGACAGTAACGGCCTGCTCACCAAAGCAGGGGATTCATACTCCTGAAGGTACATGGAAAATGGTACGTATGCAAATGATAGAAGGATCGAAGGTAACAGATTATTTTTCTGACCGTTATAAAATCAACCAGATCAAAATGTGGTCGGATGATAATTTTATTTTCGTCGGAAAATATGAAGTGGATACAACTACGAGTTACAGATTTGGTGTAGGAAAATTTACCTTGAACGGCAATTTATACACCGAAATTATTAAATATCACTTCGATCCGGCATATGAAGGTCAGACAAACAAAATCTGGCTCGAAATTAAAAATGACACCCTCATGCACATCTTTCCCGTAAATGATGTCGGGGAACCCAATAAAACAAGGCACTGGGTTGAAAAATATATAAGGCTTGAATAAAAAGCCAACTGTAAGTTAAGCCTCAGTAAGAAAGACCTAACTGACTATTTCTCCGATCTTTACAGGGCGGTTTTCAAGATGTGATTTCTTTGCCGCAATAGCTATTGCAACTGACATAAGGCCGTCATTTCCGGAAACCGGAATTTCTGTATTCTTTAGAACTGCAGAGCAGAATATCTTCATCTCATTAGTGTAGGAATCGAGATATCTGTCCATGAAAAAATTAAGCGGCAATGATCCGTGAACTCCGTCAGATGAATAATACCGGTGATTTTCAGGATAATTGTTATCAGCGCTCACCATGCCATTTGAACCAAAGACCTCAACTCTCTGATCATATCCGTAAACCGCCTTCCGGCTGTTATCAATTACTCCAATCGCACCATTTGCAAACCTCAGTGTAATTACAGCAGTATCTACATCACCGGCTTCTCCGATTGCAGGATCGACGAGAACGGCAGCTTTTGTGTATACTTCCGTTACCTCACTGCCCGACATATACCTTGCCATGTCAAAATCGTGGATTGTCATATCCAGGAACATACCGCCCGACACGGCAGCATACTGAGCCGAGGGTGGATTCGGATCGCGCGAGGTAATTTTTATAACATGGGGATGGCCGATCTTCCCGTTGGAAACCATCTGTTTCAGCTTCAGGAAATTGGGATCGAACCTCCTGTTAAATCCGACCATGAACCTGATACCTGATTTATTTACTGCGTCAAGGGCGCCTTTTATGACCTCGATGGAAAGGTCAACAGGCTTTTCGCAAAAAATATGCTTCCCGGCATTTGAAGCATCGATAATGTATCTGGCATGAGTGTCGGTAGGTGAGCATATCACTACAGCCTCCACATCACGATTGTTGATAACTTCGAGATGACTTTCGCAAACGGTTTTGATACCGAACGCGTTTGCAACTTCAGTGGCTGACGACAGGTTAACATCTGCAATTGCCACCACATTGGCTTCCGGAACATTCTGAACGAGGGTTGCAATATGTACTTTTCCTATTCTTCCCGTACCAATAACTCCAAGATTAAGCTTTTTCATATTATTTTGTTTTAACTGTTTTTCATTATTACAAACCGAGCTTCCTGATGTATTCCCTGTTCTTTGCAGCACACTCCCTGGGTTTTCCCATTCCCGGAAGAACGTCCTGTTCAACAACTATCCATCCGGAATAATTATGTTCAGTAAGTTCTTTCACTATCGAAGGAAAGTCGACTGCCCCTTTTCCCAGTTCGCAAAAGACACCGGATGCAACAGATTTGAAATAATCCCATCCTTCTTTTCCCGATTTTGATGCAGTCGCGGGATGACAATCCTTGAAATGGATATGCCAGATACGGCTTCTGTGTTTTTTCAGCGCCTCAAGCGGATCACCTCCGCCAAACATATAATGGCCCATATCAAGAACCAATCCGACAAGTGCAGGATCGGTAAACGCCATCAGATTATCAACCTCCTCAGGTGTCTCCACATAACCGGCGCAATGATGGTGGAATACTGTACGCAATCCTGTTTTTTCCATTACCTGGCCTGCAACATAATTTGCTCCTTCGCCGAAGACCTTCCATTCGTCTGCAGTAAGTCCCATCGACTTATCTATCCTGCCTGCATTCTGTGTTCTTTCCTTTACGCTCCCGTTTTCGTCAGCAAGGACAATGAACGAATCAGGGAAACCTGCTTCAGATATAAGCCTGGCGGTTTTCACAGCTGTCGCGGCTCCTGAAGCGTGTTTTGAAGGGTCTTTAAGAAAGACAGGGACAAAAGCGCCCACCATCGACAAGGAGCGCTTATCCAGTTCTTTTCTGAGCTCCCCGGGATCTGTCGGCATAAAGCCCCAGTCGCCCAGCTCTGTCCCGGCATAACCGGTTTCATTGATTTCATCAAGGACCTGGGCATATCCGGCGGCCTTGCCTTCCAGGTCAAATTCGAGTACACCCCAGGAACATGGGGCATTGGCGATCTTAATCATTTTTATAACAAGTTGGTTAATATTCGGTTATGAAATTCTGTTCAGAACTTTCTTGTCCATTCATCATGCCATCTCTCAATCACCACCTTTGTCTGAGTATAAAACTCAATCGCATGAAGCGATTGCCCATGCATATCGCCAAAGAAACTCTCCTTCCATCCGCTGAAAGGAAAGAAGGCCATTGGCGCAGCAATGCCGATATTAATGCCCACATTTCCAGCCAGTGCGTCATGCCTGAACCTTCGTGCTGCCGCACCGCTTTTTGTGAAAATACATGCCGAGTTACCATACCGGCTCTTATTGATGAGTTCTATTGCATCATCAAGCGAATTCACATTAATAAGCGAAAGGACCGGTCCGAAAATCTCGGTTCCGAAGATCTCATTGTCAGGTGTTACATTGCCAAGTATTGTCGGACCGATGAAATTACCATCAGTTAAACCTTCAATTTTTAAACCTCTGCCGTCGAGCAATAATGACGCCCCGTTTTCAACACCCTTTCCGATGAGCTTTTCAATTCTTTCCCTGCTTTCCCTTGTTATTACAGGGCCCATCTCAGTTTCTTTGTCAATCCCGTTGCCTGTCTTTCTTGACCTGGCAGCAGTAATAATCTTTTCAGTAAAAAGGTCTGAGGCACTTCCAACCAATATCACAACAGATGCGGCGAGACATCGTTGTCCGGCACATCCGAATGCACTGTCTGTTATTATTTTCACAGTAGTCTCAACATCAGCGTCGGGCATAACCACAACAGGATTCTTTGCACCGCCCTGTGCCTGGACTCTTTTCCCGTTAGCCACTCCGGTACGGTATATATATTTTGCAACATTAGTTGATCCGACAAAGCTTATTGCAGGTATTTCCGGGCTTTCAAGGATGGCATCAACAGTCTCCTTACCGCCATGGACCATGTTAAGAACCCCTGAAGGAAGCTGTATTTCTTCAAAAAGTTCCATTATCCGGGTCATCGACATCGGGACCTTCTCAGAAGGTTTTATGATATATGTATTTCCGCAGGCGATTGCATAAGGCATAAACCAGAAAGGTATCATTACCGGAAAGTTGAAAGGGGCTATGCAGGCTCCTGTGCCCAGCGGCTGACGGATATAATATTCATCTATGCCTCCTGAGATATCTTCCGAAAAATCGCTTTGAATCAGCTTTGGTATCCCGCAGGCAACCTCGATGTTCTCAACTGCCCTTACCACCTCTGCCTTTGATTCCTGGAAGGTCTTGCCGCATTCGGCTGTACATATGGCGGAAATTTCATCGGAATGATCTTCAAGGATCTGCTTCATCCTGAAAAGATACTGTATCCTCCGCGTGGCAGGGGTGTTCCTCCACAACATGAAGGCTTCCCCCGCTGCAGCAACAGCAGCTTTTACGTCTTCTCCGGAACCTGAAGGGACATATGCAAGTACCTGGTTGTCGGCCGGATTTCTTACTTCCTGAAACCGGCCGGCCATTGATTCCGTCCAACGGCCATTTATATAATTTCTTAGTTTTTGTACCATATAACTGAGTTTTAATGTTTCCCTGTCAGCGCTTCAGGTAATACCTTTGTCTTTTCTTTTCCTCTTTATATTTCTTATATGCTTCTTTTACTGTCTCAATTTCAGCAACTTCTGAAACAGCCACTTCCCACCAGGCATATCCTGGGATCCCCTTGTAAAGGTCGGTATCGATTGTGATGACTGTGGTAACCTTCTGTTTCTTTGCTTCCGCAAGCGCTTTCTTAAGCGATTCTATATCGCTTGATTCATAAACAACCGCTCCCAGACTCCGGGCATTCAAGGCAAAATTGACTGGCAGGATGCTTCCCGACAATTGTCCGGTATCGTGGTCACGGTATCTGTATCTTGTTCCGAATCTTTCTGATCCGACCGATTGCGATAGGTTGCCTATACTGCCGAATCCGTTGTTATTCAGAAGTATGATAATGAATTTGATTCCTTCCTGAATGGCAGTCACTATTTCATTATTCATCATGAGGTAATTTCCGTCACCTACCATGACGTATATCTCACGGTCGGGACAGGCAAGTTTTGCCCCGATACCGGCTGCGCATTCATACCCCATCGTGGAATAACCATATTCGAGGTGAAATCCCTTCGGATCGCTTGTACGCCAGAGTTTATGAAGATCTCCGGGCAGACTGCCGGCGGCACATAATATAACATCGCGTTCACCTGCAAACTCATTTACAGCGCCGACAACTTCGGCCTGCGCCACCGGAATTTCTCCGGAAACTCTGAAGAAATCACCTGTTTTTTTGTCCCATTCGGAACACAGACAGGCAGCATATGACCTGTATTCATCAGAAACCCTGTAATCACCAATCAGTTCGTATAACTCTTCGAGGGTAGCCCTGGCGTCAGCCGTGACTGCGAGAGCCGACTGTTTGTACGAATCAAATTCGGCCACGTTTATATTAATAAACCTCACGTCCTGATTCTGAAAAGCTGTTTTAGATGCTGTTGTAAAATCGCTGTAACGGGTACCGATGCCGATAACAAGATCGGCTTCCCCTGTAATTTCGTTTGCCCCCGGTGTTCCTGTGACACCCACGGCCCCGAGATTGGAGGGATGGTTGAATGGGAGAGAGCCTTTTCCTGCAAATGTCTCTGCAACAGGTATTCCCGTTCTCTCAGCAAATTTTTTAAGGATTTCTGTTGCCTCGCTGTAAATAACACCTCCACCTGCAATAATCACAGGTCTTTCAGCCGATCTGATCATCATGGCGGCCTCATCAAGTATAGATATGTCGGGCCTCTGCCTTCCTATCCTCCAGGTTCGCTTATGAAACAGCTCCTCAGGGAAATCGAAAGCTTCGGCCTGAACATCCTGTGGAATGGCAAGGGTTACAGCGCCGGTTTCGGCAGGAGAGGTCAGTACCCTCATGACTTCCTGCAGCGATGTTATAAGCTGTTCGGGCCTGTTTATCCTGTCCCAGTATTTTGAAACAGGTCTGAAGCAATCATTAACTGAAATATCCTGTGTTGAAGAAGATTCGAGCTGTTGCAGGACGGGAGCTACATTACGGGTTGCAAAAATATCTCCGGGGATAAGCAAAACAGGAAGGCGGTTGATGGTTGCGCATGCAGCGCCGGTTACCATGTTTGTTGCACCGGGTCCGATCGACGAGATGCAAACAAAAGTGCTTAGCCTGTTCTTCATCTTGGCATAAGCAGTGGCTATATGTACAGAGGCCTGTTCATTCCTTGTCATTATATACCTGAAATCAGGATTTTCGAGCAGACCTTCCCCGACTCCTGCCACAATACCGTGGCCGAAAATCCCAAGGCATCCTGCAAAGAACTGGGTTTCGATACCGTCTCTGACAACATACTGGTTTTTAAGAAATCTTACCACAGCCTGTCCGACAGTAAGTCTTATTGTTTTCATCAATGTGATATTTTCTGAATGGTTCTGATTTAACTGATTACAAATTATTGCACTTTCACTTATTCATATCTGCTGTTACCACCGGTATCCTGGGATCCATCCCTTTCCATGTGCCGTAGATCCATTTGTGATCAGGGTCGTCGGTGTTGGCAAGGCTCTGGTCGCTTCCAGCAAGGAAGTTCAAATAATAAACATTGTATCCGTGACCCGCAATTACCGGATGGTAACCTTCGGGAATCAACATCACGTCGTTGTTATGTGGTTCGCCGATCTCATCGAGAGAGCGGTCATCATTATAAACTTTCTGGATTGCAAATCCCTGTGGCTTATCGATTTTGTAAAAATATATTTCCTCGAGGCTGGCTTCTTTTACTTTTCCTGTTTCCATGTCTACGATCCTTGTGTCGTGCTTATGGGAGGGGAACGAACTCCAGTTGCCCGATGGAGTATATACCTCCACGCAAACAAGCCTGTTGCAGGCCGAACCCGGCGGGAGAATGCTGTTGATCTGCCTGCTGGCATTGTCGCCCCCCCTGTATTCTATTCCCATCTTCATTACATCATCCGGAGTAATAAATCTTACCGGAAATTTCTTCTCTCCGGGGCACCAGCCGCATGCAATATCCAGGGTGTTTCCCCCGGCGGTGATCTCGAATTCACTTTCCCTGGGAACATATACGGCATGTGGTAATCCGTTGAATACATCTTTTCTTCCACCGGTCGATGTCCAAGATCCTTCGGGTGTCTTAACCGAAAAATTTCCCCCGAGCAATACAAAAAGATATTCGTTTTCTCCGGTCACACCCTTCCATATTTCTCCGTGCATAAGGTTTCGGGCCGTAAAACTCAGATAGTTCCAGCCCGCCTCAGCGGCAGAGATTTGCTGATAAGCAGTCCCGTCATGGAGAGACCTGATCAGAAGTCTGCATTTTTTATCACTGTTCATTTTTATGTGAAATTACCAGAAAAAGAAATAAAGGGCAGCCAGGATGCCGCATATTCCAATTGCAGCAACATTAAAAGTCATGGATGTCGAGAACATCGATCTTTCGAGGACAATACTTTTTTCATCCCTTACGCCGATCCGGTTATTGAATATCATGATAAGGCCTATAAGGGTGAATCCGGCAACCAGAACATAAATGGCATCCAGGGCAAAATTCCGCAGAGGATAAACGAAGAACCCGGAAATAATTCCGACAAGCAATGCTATGGAAACAAATTTAATTCCAAGCCGTACTGCCTTTGGTCCTGCAATGCTGTCGACAATATTTTCAGTTCTTTTCTTCTTGTCGGTGAGGCTCATTCCTACAAAGAAAAATGAAAGTATAATAAACACATATCCTATGCGCAGCACAAATGGCATTTCGGGGAAGAGAGCTTTCATTCCGAGTCCCATGGGAATAGTCAGCAGAGCCGTCCATAGAGCTGCTTTGGAAGAGGCCTGTTTCCAGAACAGGCCGCAAAAGAATACAAGGAATTCTCCGGGATATATGAATCCTGTATACTCCTGTATGTACTGGTATGCCTGGTCAAGGGTTCTGAGCTTCGGGGCTATCAGTGTTGAAATCACTAGTGCAATGAAAGCGACTGTCATACCCATTCTGACCATCTGTTTTTCGGTTGCATCCTTTTTTATAAATCCCTTGTAAATATCGACTGTAAAGACAGTTGAAGCGCTGTTCACTATTGAACTTATTGCTGAGACAGCTGCTGCCGTGATTGCTGCAAAAGATAATCCCGTGAAACCTACCGGTATAAGGTTCCTGATCAGCCAGGGGTAAGCTTCATCAGATTTCCCCAGCTTAACTCCAAGGGCAAAGACAGTTATTCCGGGAATAACAACAAGCAGCGGAACCAGCAGTTTAAGATAGCCTGCGAATGCGACACCAAGCTGTGCCTCCCTTAGGTTTTTACCGGCAAGCGAACGCTGTATTATGAACTGGTTAAATCCCCAGAAGCTTACATTCGTCAGCCACATTGAACCGAGTATAACACCGAGACCGGGAAGGTCGGAAAATGCATCTTTGGTACCTCCTTTCCCGTCGGGAATGAATAGTGTTCCTTTTTCTATTATCATATGGAATTTCTGGGGAGCCTGGTCAAGTAGTTCGGTAAAACCTGCAATCACACCGTTCCCGTCGCTTAATTGATTGAGGGCCAGAAAGGTTGTAATTAATCCTCCTATTATAAGGATCGCTACGTTCACCACATCTGTCCATGCAATGGCTTTCATTCCTCCCCATAATGAGTACAGGGCTGCGAAGGAAGAGAAAGCGATTACGCCATATTTCATTGGAACACCGACAATCCTTTCCATTGCCAGTGCAGCAAGATAGATGACCGCAGTCATGTTCACGAATATGTATACAAGCACCCAGAAGACTGCAAAACAGGTACTTACCCTCTTATCGTACCTTTGCATAAGGAATTGGGGCATTGTGAAGATCCCTTTCTGGATAAATACGGGCAGGAAATATTTCGCAACAAATATCAGGGAGACTGCAGCTATCCATTCATATGCGGCTATGGCCAGGCCTATTGCATAACCCGATCCCGACATTGCAATGAAGTGTTCGGCTGATATATTGGCGGCAATGAGCGCCGATCCGATTATCCACCAGGGCAGGGAACGGCCGGCCAGAAAATAATCCTGGGATGTTCTTTGTTTACCTTTCTTTACTCTGGATACCCATAATCCAATGAAAACAATTATTGTTGCGTATGTAAAATACACAATCCAATCGATGGAAGTGAACTCTTTCAAGCCGCAGTGAATATAAAATTAAACATTACTGTTGCCTGAATCCAGTATCGGGTTCAGGCATCTATTTATCGGGTGAAGGGATTATGAGGTCCCTTACCCTTAGAATTACGTTTGTTGTTGCTTCACTGAATTGTCTTAGTGTCCTGACTGTAGCCCCAAAAGTGTCAAATTCTTCAACAGTCATCCCCTTCTCATCAAAGGCCCGTCTGAAATCGGGGAATTTCTCCCATAATTCACTTATTATCAGTGGATCGACCGGATTGCTCATCCTGTCTTCTATTTTAATATCCGATCCGTTATATCTTTTCTGCCAGATGTATGGGGGAGAGATAATAACATCGCCCCCTATAAACTCCGACCAGTGTAAATGGTTCCTGAATGCGGCGCTGAGAAGACGGAGCCTGTATCCTCTTTCCCTGTAAATTGCATAGGCCTTTTTCATTACAGCAACACCTGCCCAGTCGAATACATTCGGATTTGCAATTATATTTTTCTTTTCGGCAACTACTCTAAGCCAGTCGTCGAGCCTTCCTACCATAATGGTACTTACAGGTCCCATCCGGCTTATGTCCTTGCCTTCCTTTTCTCTCCTGGTAAGCCCCCTTTCGACAGCTTCGGCAACGGCTACTGCCTGTGGCACTGTAAAGCTGACAGTGGCATTGATGCTGATACCCAGGTAGGTTGCCTCCTCAATTGCACGTATTCCGGCTGAGGTCACAGGTATCTTGACTATCATGTTAGGAGCTAAAGCATTAAAATGAGCAGCCTGTCTGACAATTCTTTCAGCGTCCCTGAACAACCTTGGATCAGTCTGAATGGAGAGTCTTCCATTTTTCCCCTTTTCCCTGTCGAAAACCGGTTTAAGAAGCGAAGCAGCCTTTGCCGACATCTCCTCGATAAGCTTCCATGCTATTTCATCCTCTGTAGCAACGGGATTTTCCTTTATAAGGTCGAGGATTCTTGTTTTCCATTTTTCCCATTCCATATTCAGAACAGTGCCAACAATAACAGGATTGCATGTTGCGCCGACAGCCCCGTCTTCTATTGATAGGGTGAGTTCATCTATAGATGAAGAATCATTCCATAGGACTGTAGGAGTAGTCTGGGTCATCTCGTGCAGGGTGCTTTTGTATTTCTGGTCCATAGAAAGATCGGAAGGTTAGAGGTTTTACTCTATAAAGTTATAATTAAATTGATTTGTTTGAATGGGGAAGGATATTTCAGGCAAAAATTTTCGGAAGGAATTATTTACACCTTAAACGGTGATTGGGGCTGGAAGCAAGATGAAATAAAGGTGCTCTGCTTGATAATGAGCCCCGCAAGGGGCGATATATACGTGGAGTTATCAGAGGTACTTTTTGGAATATAACGTGTTCAGCTCCTTCGGAGCTGCAAAGTCAGGGGTGGGGTGATGTACCTCCGGTTGCACCGGAGGTTATTAACATTCTTCTCTTTCAGAGAAGCAGACAGCTGCAGGATGCTCCTCCGGATCATGTCAATGCTATAGAGGTATTTGGCGGGAGCAAATCTCAATCATGTCTTTTATTCTACTCATCAACTAATTTGAGAGAGTTTTATTTTGCGCAAAGAAGTATCTAATACCATTTATCAAAGCTCGGATAATGATATTGCCAGAGTGTATTCTGTTGGAAAGAGGTTTCTGTTTCCATTCAGGGGGGCTGCGAAGGAGCCTGACAAAAAAGTCACGTAAGTGGCTGAATGTTAATAACGCCCGGTGCAACCGGGGGTAAAGGGACTCCACTTGATAATGAGCCCTGAAGGGGCGGCATTGAGGTAGAGTTATCAGAGGTACTTTTTGGAATATAATGTGTCCAGCTCCTTCGGAGCTGTAAAGTCAGGGGTGGTACGACGTACCTCCGGTTGCACCGGAGGTTATTAATATTCTTCTCTTTTAGAGAAGCAGACGACTGCAGGATGCTCTTTAAGAGCATTTCAACGCCATGGATATATTTAATGGGAGCAAGTTATCGTAATCCAAATTCTGCATATCCAATAATATTAGTGTAAGAGTGTAGAATGGTTAAGTAAAGTCTCTGTTTGCATTCATGCCGGCTGCGAAGAATCTGGACAAGAAAGTAATGCAAGTGAGAGCGGGCATAATGATTTCCGGAACATAAAACCTTATGTGAGGATAATGCATAAACATCTGCTTGATATTGCATATAAGTGGAGAACTTAACTTAATATTTTTTTACCAGCTATGGATTTTAATAGATAACTTTAGTACTCTATAAAAATATTAGCTGTAAGAAAGAACTTCATTATTGCTAAATTTCAAGACCAAGGCTTGAAAGTCCTGTTGGTCTAACTTTAAGATCAGGAAATATGAAAAAGATCTTCTTGTTCATGATAATTGCCATTTTCTTTGGATCATGTGGTCCAAAAAATCATTACTCTAATATTAACAAATTTCGAACTGATATTAAATCAATTCGTACCTGGATTAAAAACTATACTGAAGCAATTAATACTAGAGATATAGAACGACTTTTATCTTACGAAAGTGAGGATATCCTTTATTATCCTCCGAATCAACCTTCATTTTCTGGTAAAGAAAATCTAAGAAATTGGTATGTATCATACTTTAATTATTTTAGTCCAACCGAGAGTATGGTTCTTACTGATTTTGAGGTTTATGAGGATTTTGCATATTTAGTAGGCACATACATGGTTAAGGGAAAATAAATCAGAGTGGCAAGGAATTCAACGATAAAGGGAAGTTTGTTAATTTTTTCAAACGGCAAACTGACGGTAATTGGATATGTACTCAATCAATATGGAACAGTGATTACAAGACTTTTGATATACATTCCCAGATTCTTGACAATTTCTCCGGAACCTGGAAATTAGATCCATCCAAAAGCATTTATCATTCAGGTATTAATTCTTCAAAATTGATAATTACCCAAAGAGGTAATAATTTAAACATTGACAGGACGGATGAGATGAATAATAAAGAACTTGTAAAAAGTTCCTTTAATTATACCATTGGGAATGAGGAGCAAATTAAGTCTAAATCCGGGATTCTAACGATAACAAGTTCATTCATTTCCGGGAAACAAACCTTTACTATTCAAGAAAAGTATATCTCTGAAAGAAATGGTTCAAATCAAGAGTTAAAAAGAGTTACTAATTATACATTATATGCAAAAGGAGAAATTTTGAGTATTATATCAGACTTCACCAATCAAGAAGGATCATTGGCTCCCAATGGGAATGGGCATACAGAACTAATATATACAAAGGAATAATTAAAATTTAAAAACTTGCGTTATGGTATTTTCGAGTTGTATTTATTCGCAAAATCAGTTCCGGAACAAAACACAATATAGCCTTTAACTATACTCCAACTATACTCGGGGGGTTAAAACAAAAAAGCAAAAGCGTGGATATCACGCTTTTGCTTTTTTACCTTGTGATCCAGCTGGGATTCGAACCCAGGACCCCATCCTTAAAAGGGATGTGCTCTACCAGCTGAGCTACTGAATCAATCAATTTCTGAAGAACCTCCGGACTTTATTCCGGACAGGATGCCATATCTGCCGGCAGGCCTGATCTGTTTTCAAAATTTGCGGTGCAAAGTTAGAATAAAAATAACGTAAACCAAAAAAATATATCTTTTTTGCAATTAATAAACAGAAAAAAACTGCTGCCAAAAAATCAGGAATTTTTTATTTTGGCATACTATTAACCGACTTGAAACCATTCCATGGAAAACATCTTTAAAAACAAGGTCGTAATTATTACAGGGGCATCATCAGGCATAGGTGAAGCCACTGCAAGGGAATTTGCAGCCAACGGAAGCAAGGTTGTCCTTGCTGCACGTTCAGAAGAGAAACTTTCGGCAATAGTCAACGATATAAAGGCTTCAAACGGTGAAGCCTGTTTCCTGAAAACCGATGTGACAAATGAAGATGATTGCCGCAAACTTGTTGAAAAAGCTGTTTCGGAATACGGAACCGTAAATATTCTTGTTAATAATGCCGGCCTTTCCATGCGAGCTCTTTTCGATGATGTCGACCTTAAGGTTCTCAAACGTCTTATGGATGTCAATTTCTGGGGAACCGTCTATTGCACAAAATATGCACTTCCATACATCGTGGCAAACAAAGGATCTGTCATCGGAGTTTCATCGGTTGCCGGATTTCACGGTCTGCCTGGACGTACAGGCTATTCCGCCTCAAAATTTGCAATGCACGGCTTTCTCGAGACTATAAGGATAGAAAACCTCAGGAAAGGCCTCCATGTTATGATAATCGCCCCCGGATTCACAGCAACAGAAATAAGAAAACATGCCCTAACTGCCAACGGGACTGAACAGGGGCATTCGCCAAGAAATGAGCAAAAACTTGTTTCCGCAGAATATGTTGCAAAATGGATACTTAAAGGGATAAGAAAAAAGAAAAGAAACAAGCTCCTTACATGGGACGGCCGTCTGACAGCACTTCTTCAGAGAATAATACCGGATGTAGTTGATAACGGGTATTACAGGGAAATGGCCCGGGAACCTGATTCACCGCTTAAATAACATTTCTGTCTTTTTTTCACTCATTCCTGTAATGATTTTTGCTGTGTTTCGTCATGCAGATGATATTGTAACTAACAATTAAAATTATCTGCCATGAAAAGAATTTCAGTTATAACGATTTTGTCACTATTTGCTTTGAATGCTTTCAGCCAGAAATCTGTTGACAGGCTCTTTGAACGTTATTCGGGCAACGATGGATTTGTATCTGTCACCTTCAGCGGAAATATACTCAGCCTTTTCAGATCGGAAGATGATGACAGGGAAGATCACTGGCCGAAGAACGTGACTGAACTCCGCATCCTTGCACAGGAAGATGATCATATGTATGCCGGTAACTTTTACGACCTGGCAAAAAAAGAACTGGATACCCGCAATTATGATGAATTTATGTCGGTGAAGGAATCACATCAGGATATAAGGATGTATGTCAGGGCCGAAGGCCGGGTTATTCATGAAATACTTCTTATAGGAGGCGGAGAGGATAATTTCATAATCCAGTTAAAAGGAAAAATAACTTTGAGGGAAGCCGAAGATTTCAGCGCCGATGTAAAGAAAGATCATGGGGAGGATTTATTCTCAGACCTTAATTGATTGATAATGTGATTATCTTTACCCGTAAGGAACTTAGCCTCCCATTAAATGACAAGAACTGATTTCAATGATCTTGTAAGAAAGCTTGGCAGACGACTTTACGGGGTTGCCTACAGAATGCTGAACGACCAGGAAGGATCTGAAGATGCAGTTCAGGAGGTAATGGTAAAACTCTGGAAAATGAATGCGGAATTATCCCGATATGAAAGTGTGGAGGCTCTTGCGACGACAATGACAAAAAATCACTGCATCGACATTATCAGGAAACAAAAGCGCTTCATTCATACCGACCAGGGCCCCCTTTCATTTTACAACAGCAATGAGCTTTCCCCTCAGGAACGGTTGGAACATACCGAATCATTTCTTGCAATCAGGAGCATTATTGACGGATTGCCTGAAACCTACAGGATAATTATTTGCCTGAGGGATATTGAAGAACTTGATTATGAAGAAATAGCGGAAAAAACCGGGCAAAATATCAATACCATACGGGTCAATCTGTCAAGAGCCAGAAAAATGGTTCGTGATGAATATAAAAAAATATATGATGAATCGGGAAGAAATAAGACAACTGCTTGAAAAATACTATTCCGGCGAAAGCACACTTGAGGAAGAGACAATTCTCAGGAACTTCTTCAGCCGCGATGATATTCCTGCAGATCTGATGGATGAACAGGCTGTATTCAGTTTTTATGCCGGCAGCAGGGAAATACCTGAACCATCGGACGATTTTGAAGACAGGATATTGTCTGCAATCGATGCCAGTGAAGGAAAGCACGGAGAAAGAAGGCTTTATACTATTTTATCAGGTGTGGCTGCAGCTCTGTTGATAGTGGTGGGATCTTATTTCTTCTTCTTTAATCAACAGCCTTTAAAGGATACCTATTCCGATCCGGAAATCGCCTACGCCGAAACAATGAAAATACTGCATGATGTTTCAGCCAGGCTAAATAAGGGAACAGAGGCTCTTGACAAAATAAGGCTTATTGAAAGTGAGACCCGGAAAGGACTTGAAAAAATAAACAGCTCGGCTTCGCTTTTCAATGAGCAGATGAAACCTCTGAACGGTGCGCTGGAGATTATGAGAAAAGCAGAAACAGAAAACAGTAACAGATAAAAATTGTGGAAAATTCAATAAATCAGATTCTATGAAAAGGGTGATTCTTATTTTACCGGCTCTTCTTATTGCAGCCATGGTCGAGGCTCAGCCGGACGCGATTGACCAGTTCTTCAATAAATATGCCGACAGGGATGGATTTACTACAGTAACAATATCAGGCAAGCTGCTAAGCCTCTTTGCAGGCAAAAGTCAATCACCTAATGAAAATGAGGTGGTTAACAGGCTAAGCTCAATCAAAATATTGTCTGTTGCAGATTCAACCCTGAACCCTGAAATCAATTTTTACAGGGAGTTGGGAAAGAAAGTCAATTTTTCGGGATATGAAGAACTTATGGATGTAAAGGAAGGACAGGATGTGACAAAATTCCTGATAAAGCAAAAGGGCGACAGGATCTCTGAACTTCTTGTAATAACCGGTGGTCCGGGCGGTAATTCACTTATTTCAATAAAGGGAGATCTTGACCTTAAGAGCCTTTCGGAGCTCTCTGACGATACAGGGATGGATGAGCTCAAGGATCTGGAAAAAATAAATGAAAAGAAGCCATGATGAACCTGAAACCTGAAACCTTCCTGTTGTGAAATCCGTATAATATTTTATAAACCATTGCGAACTTAGTGCATCTTTATTGGTTACCTTAGAGGCGGATATCAGCTGTCAGGATTTCTGATTTGGAAGCACAAAAAATAAATACAGCCTACCGTAAACTGCTCAGTGCAGCAGGATCAACCATTCTTTCCAGGGATGAGAAACACAGGCTCAGACGGGCCCTCGACCTGGCAATAGAAGCCTGCAAAAACAATCATACTATCACTGGTGAACCTGAAATACTCCATGCACTTTCAGTGGCTACAATTGTTGCAGGAGAACTTGGACTTGGACTGACATCAATCATTACCGCGATTCTTCACGATACATACGACAGGCTTGGGATTTCGGAACAGGAGCTTGAAAAGGAATTCGGGCTTAAGGTTGTTGAGATACTCCGCGGCTTCTCCCGCATCACAGGCATCGATTCGATGCAATCGTCATATCAGGCAGAAAATTTCAGAAAATTATTGCTCAGCCTTGCCGATGATGTAAGGGTGATCCTGATAAAGCTTGTTGAAAGGCTTGAGAACATGCGGAAGCTTGATAATGCTGTGGAAAAGGACAGGATACCTGTCGCTTCAGAGACTTATTTCCTTTATGCTCCGCTTGCCTATCGACTGGGGTTCTATAATTTGAAGTCGGAAATGGAAGACCTGGCAATAAAATATCTTGAGCCTGATCAGTACAACTATATAGACTCGCGCCTTAAGCAAACAACAGCTTCGCGAAACAGATTCATCAGGGAGTTTTCAACCCCGTTAAACGAACAGCTTGAGAAACAGGGTTTTAAATTCATAATCAAAAGCCGTACAAAGTCGGTCCATTCGATTATGATGAAGATGAAAAAGCAGGGGGTGGATTTTGATGAGGTTTATGATTTGTTTGCTTTGAGGATCATCATCGACAGCAAACCTGAAAATGAAAAATCAGACTGCTGGAGGGCTTACTCGATAGTTACAGATCTGTATCAGCCGAACCCAAGCAGGCTTCGCGACTGGATTTCGGTTCCCAAGACTAATGGTTACGAATCGCTTCACACCACTGTAATTGGTCCAAGGGGACGATGGGTGGAGGTTCAGATAAGATCGTCAAGGATGGACGAAATAGCTGAAAAGGGCCTTGCCGCACATTTCAAATACAAAGGACTGAAGGGAGAAGGCGGACTCGACACCTGGCTCACAAAAATGAGGGAAATACTCGAATCGTCGGAAAAAGAGGATGATTCGTTTCTCGATCAGGTAAGATCGGGCCTTTACACCGACGAAGTATTTGTTTTCACCCCAAAGGGAGACCTTCGCCAACTGCCTGCAGGGGCAACACTTCTCGATTTTGCGTTCGATATTCATACAGCTGTCGGTGCATCATGCGTGGGAGGAAAGGTGAACGGCAGGAATGTCACATTAAGATACGTGCTTCAGAACGGAGATCATGTTTCAGTACTTAGGTCAAAGAACCAGAAACCCAAGCAGGACTGGCTTTCATTTGTCGTCACAAGCAAGGCCAAAACCAAGATAAAACAGGCTCTCAGCGAAGAACGGACAAGGTCGGCAGCAGAAGGGAAGGAAATACTCATGCGCCGCCTTAAAAACTGGAAGATAAATTATGGCGATGCCGTTATTCAGAAACTCATTATTCATTATGATCTTAAATCCGCTCAGGATCTGTACTGCAACATCGAATCGGGAAAAACCGATCTGCTTGAAATCAAGGAGATTCTGCTGAAGGGAGATACGGAAACAACGACACCGCCTCCGCCGACGGTTCCTGAGAAAGAACAAAAAGAGGCACCCGCTCATCAGTTTTCAGATTTCCTTGTAATTGAAGATAAGGTTGATGGACTCGATTACAGGCTTTCAAAATGCTGCAATCCCGTTTTTGGCGATTCAATATTCGGGTTTGTAACAATCTCGGAAGGAATAAAGATACACCGGACAGGATGTCCCAACGCTCACAACATGATGTCGAGATATCCGTACAGGGTCGTAATGGCCAGGTGGACGAGGACAAAAAACATTCCTTCTTTCATTGCAACAATAAGGATAACAGGAGTGGAGGATATTGGCATCGTAAACAAGATCGCAGATATACTGGCCTCCTATACTATAACGGTGAGAAGCTTCAATTATAGTATTGATGAAGGAATGTTTGAGGGCACACTCAATATCCTCGTTCCCAATAATGATGTCCTTTACGCGATCATCAGGAAGATTCAGTCGATAAGGGGAGTGTTGAAGGCTTCGAGGCAAAGCGGGGAATAGGCAGGAAGGGGGAAGACATGAGATGTGAGTAGTGAGTGGTGAGTATTGAGTGGTGAGTGAAAAAAAGAACTGGAATTTTGGACCAGATTTAAGAGAAATAAAAACAATATGTTCGTAAATAACCTACTGTTTGTTTCGCTGGCACCTGTTCTTATAATTGCCCTGTATGTCTACAGCAGGGATAAATATGAAAAAGAACCCCTGGCTGTTCTTTTGCGTGCCATGCTGGCAGGTGTTGCAATAGTGATTCCGGTTGTGCTCATTGAAAGGTTTCTTTCGTCGGCAGCTCCTGGAACCGAAGGGCTGGCCTATGCTGCCTACACCGCCTTCGCGGTGGCCGGGTTCACCGAAGAGGCCTTCAAATACATTGCTTTCATTCTGTTCTTCTGGAATAACAGGAACTTCAATGAGAAATTTGACGGCATTGTCTATTCAGTTTATATAGCCCTGGGATTCGCAGCCGTCGAAAATATTCTTTATGTCTTCACCGGAGGAGTAGGAGTAGGGATGGTTCGTGCAATAACAGCGGTCCCTGCGCATGCCTTGTTCGGTATTGTAATGGGTTATTATTTCAGCAAGGCACGATTTTCAGCTAATCACAGGTTTCTCTTCCTGGTACTTGCCTTCTTCATGCCGTTTGTTTTTCACGGGTTATACGACTTTCTCCTTATGAGCCAGTCGCCGGCTATGCTTGTGATTTTTGTTCCGTTTTTCATTTATTTCTGGGTGAGCGGATTCAGAAAGATGGCAATTTCATCTGATGAATCCTCCTTCAGGGATGCAGACAAGGAGCCAGATAACGACGGATATGCTTGAAAATAAGGACAGATCATCCATATCTCTTGTCGGGCCTGACAGGCAGCTTTGCAAGTTTCTCAACTTCAACTGAAGCAAATCCGAATTCTTCAACCACCTTTCCGAGAATGAGATAGGTGCCGTTCCCCCTGAAAGGATAGTTAAGAAGCGACTGAGAGAAATGGGTTGTATCGAAGAAATTTCCTTCGGCATCAATAAAGCAACCGAAATTCATCCATTCATGTTTTATTGTCCTGATATATTTGATTGTCACAAGATGTCCGACCATCCTTACCATTTTACCTTTGTGGTTTATAAGTTCGCGGGCCATGATCTCTCCCCTGAAGGATGTTTCAAGCATATCGAACCAGCTCATTGAAACGGGGAATCCTATCAGCTCGATTTCATCGTAGGCATCGTCGAGGCTGCCGCAGGCAAGTTCAGGGAGGCTGAAGCTGCGAACAGGCTGGGAAAACAATGGACGGATGCTTTCGTGTTTTTTACCGTTCATCATCATATGTGCCTCCCACAGCAGAACTGCTTTTTTCTTTCCTGTGAACCTGAATGCTCCGGTCCTGATCAGGAGTATCAGCTGTTCAAGGCCGGGGCAAACCCTTTCGACGAAATCGTTAAGATCCCTGAAAGGGCCCTCTTCGTTCCTTATCTCTTCAACCGACTTTGCAAGCTTCTCTTCCATATTCATAATATGGATGAAACCAATATAGATGTCGTTTCCGTAAATTGTTGTCTTATATGTGCTTTTGTTCACACACGGAGGTTCAATGTTTGCTCCGCACCGCCGTGCTTCATGAACATATACCCAGGTCCTGTAGAATCCGCCGAAATTGTTTATCACTGCAACCATGAATTCAAGGGGGAAATGGGCTTTCAGGTAAAGGCTCTGGAAACTCTCAACTGCATATGATGCGGAATGTGCTTTTGAGAAGGAATATCCGGCAAACGATTCGATCTGTCGCCATACCTCTTTTGTAATCTCCTCGCTGTAGCCCTTTTCACGGCAGTTTGAAAAGAACCTGTCTACGATCCTCTGCATCTCCTGTTTCGACCTGTATTTCCCGCTCATAGCCCGCCGCAGGGTGTCGGCATCTGAAAGATCAAGACCGGCAAAATGATGACATACCTTCAATACATCTTCCTGATATACCATCACCCCGAATGTCTCTTCGAGCTGTTCTTTCATAACCGGGTGGATATAATCGAATTTTCCCGGATTATGAAACCTGTAAATATACTCTCTCATCATCCCTGACCTGGCAACACCCGGACGGATTATTGAGCTGGCTGCGACAAGGGTTTGATAATCATCGCATTTAAGTTTCTGGAGAAGTCCCCTCATCGATGGACTTTCGATATAGAAACATCCCTTTGTCTCGCCGGTTTTCAGATATTCCTTTACCCTGGCGTCGTTCTTGAACTTCTGTATTGCATGGACATCGACGTCCACCGACTGGTTTTTCAGTATTATCTCGGCGCTTTCACGGATATGGCCGATTCCACGCTGGCTAAGTATATCAAGCTTCTCAAATCCGATCTCCTCGGCAGTGTACATATCCCATTGTGTCACAGGAAATCCTTTCGGTGGCATGTCGAGGGCCGTATAGCATGTCATGGGTTCCTCGGAGATTAGGATCCCTCCTGCATGAATGCTTCGCATATTCGGGAAGTCGGCGATCCGGAGCCCTGTTGAGAAAATTGTTTCGGTTATGCCGTTTCTGTTGGTCTCTGACGACGGATTGTCTATGAGAGCATCTATCTCCTCCTTTGGCAGCCCGTGTACCTTGCCAAGTTCCCTTACTATTGATTTTCCCCTGAAGGTGCTCATTGTACCGAGCAGCGCAGTATGAGCCATCCCGTACCTCTTGAAGATGTAATCAATGACCTCATCCCTTTCTTTCCATGAATAGTCGATATCGAAATCGGGAGGGCTGCTTCGTTTCGGATTTATGAATCGTTCGAAGTAAAGGTTGAGGTCGATGGGATCGACATTTGTTATTTTCAGGCAATATGCAATTATCGAGTTGGCCCCGCTGCCTCGGCCCACATGGTAGAAGCCCCTCGACATTGAATATCTTACAATGTCCCATGTTATAAGGAAATACGCAGAAAATCGAAGCCTGTCGATTATTTCAAGCTCATGACTTATCCTTTTTTTTGCCTCGCTGTTCTGCTTGCCATACCTGTAAACCATTCCATCCCATGCAAGCTTTTCAAGGAGAAGCTTGTCGTCGTAGCGGCTTGCAGAAAAAATTTTCTTGTTTTTGAGGTTGTTGCGGTCAAAGTCAAGGGAGCAGTCGTCAATAAGCTTTTTTGTGTTATCAACTATCTGAGGATGTGAGGAGGATATCATCTTCTCAAATCCCGGTTCCCTGAAAAATTCATCTTCACCGGCGCACTGGTCAGGTTTCAGATGACTGAGGAGGATGTTGTTGTCGACAGCCCTGAGGCTTTTATGTATGAATATATCATCGGCCGAGGCGAAGGTAGCCGGATGGAGAAGCACCATCGATCCATTCGCCGACGATTTATTCATCGTTATCAGCCTGTTAAGCTCGGACATCCTTATTCCTGTACGTTCGTTCTCAAACAGTTTTCTGCCGGGGGTTTTCTGAAGCGGATAAATTATATACGCGTTTGAAAAAGGGGGTGCAGGAAAGGGGAGAGGCATTTTTTCGAAGTTATGCCTTGAAAGGAATTCATTCAGTTCCCTGAGGCCGTCATTATTCCGGGCGATGCCTATGTACAGCAGTTCATTGCCGTTCCGGAATTCAATTCCCGCAACAGGCCTTATGTTATTTTTTTCACATTCCCCTGCAAACTCGGGTATCCCTGTCGAGTTGTTGATGTCGGTCATGGCAATAGCTCCGGCCCCGGCTTTTATTGCATTCTGCACAAGCTGTTCCACGGACATCATCCCGTAGCGAAGGCTGTAATATGAATGGCAGTTTAAATACATCAGAAACCATACATCCTGTAACCCTTCAGTCTTTCTTCCATCATTTTCTGTTCATTGATGGCATTTTCAAGCTGTTTAAGGGCTTTTTCCTCCCTTTCCGTTACCGTCATCACGCTGACGGCCCTGCGTACCGCATCACGGCCAAAACGCCTTCTGATCCTGTCCATTGTCATGTAGAGACTTATCTTTTCGGGCGTGTCGTCGAACATGTCGAGCTGCTGAACACCCCTGACCATATGGCTGAACCTGACGCCAATGAGCCTTATCAGCATGCGGCGCTGGTACAGCCTGCTAAAAAGTTCCTTCGCAACATCGGCGAGCACATGATCGAATGAAGTGTATGCTATCCTTTTCTGAAGCGTATGGGTGTCGAAGTTTGAATACCTTATTTTGACAGTCACGCATGATGTCAGTTTTTCATGTTTACGCAGTTCGTATGCTATCTTTTCGACCATTCCTGCCAGGATCTGATTCAGGCGTACAATATCTGTGGTGTCCTTTTCGAATGTATGTTCTGTGCTTATCGATTTCTGTTCCGAATAGCTTATTACAGGAGATGAGTCGATCCCATTCGCCCTTTTCCATATCTCTGTTCCGTTTTTCCCCATGAGGTTCCCGAGCATCTCAACAGGTATGTTCCTCAGGGTATAAATTGTTGCAATCCCCATCGAGCGCAGTGTATGATAGGTTTTCTGCCCTATCATTGGTATCTTGCTTATCGAGAGCGGATCGAGGAACGGAAGAACTATTTCCCTGTTCACCTCCTTTTCACCGTTAGGCTTTGCTTCACCCGCTGCAATCTTCGATACTGTCTTGTTTACCGACAGACCAATGGATATCGGAAGCCCGGTCTCACTTATTATATGCTGCCTCAGCTCATGCGACCATTTGTAACATCCGTGGAAACGGTCCATACCCGTAAGATCGACATAATGCTCATCGATCGATGACTTCTCATAAAGGGGAGCCCTCTCTGCAATTATGCCTGTCACTATATTCGAATAATTACTGTACATCTCCATGTCGCCCCTTATCACAATAGCATCGGGACACATGCTCCTTGCCATTTTCATAGGCATCGCCGAGCTGACTCCGTATTTGCGGGCCTCATAGCTGCAGCTCGATACCACGCCACGGTCCGACATGCCTCCTATTATCACAGGCTTCCCCATGAGCCTGCTGTTCTTCAGCCTCTCCACCGATACAAAGAATGTATCCATGTCGAGGTGAAGTACAGATCTTTCTATGTTACCTGATAAAAACATTGTTTTGAGTACTTAGAGTGCCTAAAGTACTTAGAGTACTTAGAGTACTTCAAGTACTTAGAGTTAACTTGAAGTACTTTAAACTTTAGCTCACTCGTAACTTTTTTGTCAAATAATTTGCACATTAATTATTTATTACATATTTTTGATTAAAAATTAATCAAATTTATGATTACAATATAATCAATATTTTCATATGTATTTTGCTTCGAACATAAAATTTTTAAGAAAAAGAAGGGACAGGACACAGGATGATGTCGCTGCAGCCCTTAACCTGAAACGTTCCACCCTCAGCGGGTATGAGAACGGAGTGGCCCAGCCCGGAATAGATATACTCATATCATTCTCGGGTTATTTCAACATGTCGATCGACACACTCCTTAAAATTGACATGACACGTCTGTCGGAGAGCCAGCTTGGTGAACTCGAACGCGGATATGATGCATATGTAAAGGGAAGCAACCTTAGGGTGCTTACTACAACCGTGAATACAGAAAACAGGGAAAACATCGAACTTGTCGCCGAAAAAGCAAAGGCGGGCTATACAACAGGTTATGCCGATCCCGAATATATAGGAGAACTGCCTGTCTTCAGCCTGCCTTTCCTTTCAAACAAACGAAAATACCGGACATTCCAGCTCAAGGGCGATTCAATGCACCCCATACCCGACGGTTCATGGGTTACGGGAGAGTTTGTACAGGACTGGATGGATATAGTGAACGGTAAGGCCTATATCGTCTTTACACTTAATGACGGCATTGTTTTCAAAATACTCGAGAATAATATTTTAAAAAACGGGAAACTTGTACTTTATTCTCTTAATCCTCTTTATGAACCGTATGAGGTGCATATAAATGAGGTAAAGGAGATATGGAAATTCGTGAACTATATTTCAAACGAACTTCCCGAGCCTGTGCTTCCCGAAAAGCAGATATACCAGTCGATAGCTGCAATGAAAAATGATCTGCAAAGAATCAAGGCAAAACTTGGAAGCGATATCTCTGACATCAGCGAAATAGGCTGACATGTATCAGAGGCTGAACCATGTCCCGTAACTGAATCCGACAGGCAGCAGAGCATTGCCGGATATGTCATTGAGAGTAAATTCCTTGTGTGAAAATTTTAACAATCCGCCGAGGTCTTTCTGATTGTCTGCCTGAAGCGATTTCATGATGATGAACAGCCCCGGATCGAAATAATATCTTAATGCAGGCGATTCGCATACCACCGGCGCTCCTTCAGGTATTCGCTTCAGAATTTCCGTAAAGGCATCGGGAAGTGTATCATCAGTGACCTTGGCAAAAAATGCCAGGGCTGCACCGGACGCAAGCATCCTCGACGTATCCTTTGATGTTGTACTGTTTTTTTCCTCATAAAGCGATAAGCCCGGCTTTTCTGTCACTGGCTCCAGACCAGGTGTTGTCTCATGAAAATGAGGTGTGATCTTAACTGCCACAATGTTCAGATCCCTGAATTTTTCAATAAGCCGGCAGGCCATTGTGGTCTTTCCTGACTTATTTCCGGTGCCTGCAATTATGAGAAGATTAGGGACCTTCATTATTACTGATTATTAATCAAAGGAATCTGTGTCTTTCCGTCGCCATTGAGATTCAATGAACGAAAATATGAACTCACACAGAGAACGCAGAGGAAAACGGAGAGACACAGATAAGAAATGATGCTAATACTATTCCTTCGTCAGATCGATGATAAGCTGAATGATATTCTGATTTTCCGATTCGGGTATTTTCCCCTTGTAAATTGCCCTGCAGATACGGTTTTTATCGACTATAACAACAGTATAGCTGTCTTTAGGCATTCCCCAGTTCTGCTGAAGGACACCCTTGTAGTCGAACAGTATTGTGGTGTCGTATTTCTTTGCCTTGTTGCCGGCGATCATCCTTATTAAGCCGTTCGGCTTCCATGTCGATTTACAATCGACAATGCCGAAACCCTTGAAATAATCCCTGTTGATGATCTTATCGACATCAGCAGCCTTGTTTACAGCATCATTGAACGGGTCATTAAGATCCGATTCATCGGGATCTACATAGTTTATCTGCAATACTTTGCCAGGCCATGAATCCATCGTGAATTCCTTCCTGTCGGCATCCGTGAATACCCATTCGGGTGCTTTCATCCCGACTTCGAGATTGCCGGTCTGCGCAACAAGCGATGTTAGGATCATTGATGTTAGGAAAAATGTGAAAATCAGTTTTTTCATATAGGCTGTTTTTAAAGTTTGCCGAAATATATAAATTTTTTCCTATAAATTAATTTTCAGTGTTTTTTACATTAATAAAGCTAACAATATTACTTTTGCAGGTCTTAAATATTTTTATGCAATCAATAAGAAATATTGCTATAATTGCCCATGTTGACCATGGAAAGACTACACTGGTCGACAGGATCATACAGGAATGCAAGGTCCTTGATGAGAGAAAGGAGACAGGCGACCTTATTCTCGACAGCAACGACCTGGAAAGGGAAAGGGGCATTACAATAGTGTCGAAAAATGTTGCAGTTAGTTACAAAGGTGTAAAAATCAATATTATCGATACCCCCGGTCACGCCGATTTCGGCGGCGAAGTGGAAAGGGTACTTAAAATGGCCGACGGGGTTCTGCTCCTGGTCGATGCATTTGAAGGTCCTATGCCTCAGACAAGATTCGTTCTTGGAAAAGCTATCAATCTCGGACTTAAACCAATTGTTGTTGTAAATAAGGTCGATAAGGAAAACTGCCGTCCGGATGAAGTACAGCAGGACATATTTGAACTTATGTTCAACCTCGATGCCACCGATGAACAACTGAATTTTGAAACTGTTTTCGGATCCTCAAAGCATGGATGGATGAGCAAGGACTGGAAAAAGCCCGCAAACGACATCACCGCTCTTCTCGATACTATAATAGAGCAGATACCGCAGCCCGCGTATATCGAGGGTACGGCACAGATGCAGGTCACATCGCTCGACTATTCAAGCTATGTCGGAAGGATAGCTATCGGAAGGGTCTTCCGTGGAGAAATTGTGACCGGAAATGAATACACTCTCTGCAAAAAAGACGGGGAAATAAAAAAGGTAAAAGTCAAGGAACTATATGTGTTCGAGGGTCTGGGGAGGGTGAAAACTGAAAAAGTAGGATGTGGTGACCTTTGTGCCGTAATCGGGCTCGAGGATTTTGAGATCGGAGATACACTGGCAGATCTCATTTCGCCTGAAGCTCTTCAGAGAATAGAAGTCGACGAGCCGACAATGAGCATGGTTTTCACCATCAACAATTCCCCGATGTTCGGCAAGGAAGGCAAATTTGTGACTTCACGTCATCTGAGGTCGAGATTGTTCAGGGAAACTGAAAAGAACCTGGCATTGAAAGTAGAGGAAACACAATCGGAAGATACATTTAATGTTTACGGCAGGGGAATACTCCATCTTTCAATCCTTATTGAAACAATGAGAAGGGAAGGATATGAATTCCAGGTCGGGAAGCCGAAAGTGCTTATAAAAACTATCGACGGGGTGAAATGTGAACCATATGAAACACTTTCAATAGATGTTCCTCCCGATCTTTCAGGAAAGGCTATCGAACTTGTAACAATACGAAAGGGTGAGATGACTGTTATTGAACCCAAAGGCGATCTTATCCATCTTGAGTTCGATATTCCTGCAAGAGGGATAATAGGCCTCCGGAACAACCTGCTTACAGCCACTTCAGGCGAGGCGGTCATGTACCACCGCTTCAGAGCTTATGACAAATACAAGGGCGATGATCTATTACCGGCTCAGAACGGATCTCTGATCTCCCTCGACCAGGGCATGGCAACAGGATATGCAATCGACAGGCTTCAGGACCGTGGAAGGTTTTTCATTGATCCTGGAGAAAATGTTTATAAGGGCCAGGTAGTGGGGGAGAGCTCAAGGGCAAAAGACATCGATGTAAATGTTGTAAAAGGGAAGAAGCTTACAAATATGAGAGCTTCCGGATCAGATGATAGCTACAGAATTGCGCCCAAGGTGAAATTCTCGCTGGAGGAGTCGATGGAACAGATTAAGGATGACGAATACCTTGAGGTTACTCCTTTAAATCTCAGAATGAGGAAAATCCCGGTGCCGCCAAAATTTTAAAGGCGGGCATGTTTGCGGCATTTACATATAATCGTTAAGGAAATCATTAAAAGGCTTCATAATCCTGCAGCCATCAATAACCTTTTCAAACCAATCGGGCGATGTAATTTCCTTGTCGGTGAATACCCTCGTTATAAGATAGCTTTTCATCTTAAGATACTCAATATAGTGATGGTCCCTGGGGTATCCCTTCGGGGCGCTTTTCAGCTTTTCGCCTTCAAGCTCACCGAAATAACTTACAAGCTCCCTGTTTTTAATTATCCTGAGAAATTTTTCCCCGTTTTCCGCAATATTTTCCCTTATTGCGGTAAGCCAGGGCATTGGAGGAATATAAGCGCCTCCGGCAAGCATACTGTTACCTCCCGGTTCCACATGTACATAATACCCGGCATACCTGTCGCCATTTTTCTTACCACCCCTTACTATGAAGGCTCCGAGGTGTGATTTATAGATTGTCTTGTCGTTTGAAAACCTTATATCACGATTAATCCTGTAAGTACAGCTTTTTACCTCAAGGCCCCTTAGTATAGGATCGAACTCAGCTACCGCATCGATTACTGCCTGAACAAAAGCCTCATAATCTGCTTTCGCTTCATCATACCTTTTGCGGTTCTTCATGAACCATTCCCTTTCATTGTTCGCTTTAATATCCGACAGGAAGTAGAGTGTCGATTGTTTTATCTGTTCCATTTGATTATTGTTGTGACCGGTTTACTCCATTGCCAATTTATAAATATTCCAAAAAAAGGAAACAGAACAAGGGAGTTAATTTTATCTATTTTTGAATTTCCTCTTAAAATGAAACAGGAGAAGCAATAAAATGTTGATTGTAAATGTTTAAAATCTGAACAGACATATATTGTCAGGTATGGATGAATTATCACCTGCTAAAATGAGTATCCTTTTCCCTGCATTGCTTTTATCAGCAAATGCCTCACTTCAATCGCAGCCTTCCACCGATTGGGAAAACCTATATTCCAACCTTCCGGTGGTGGTTATCGATACCAGGGGAGAGGAAATACCCGATGATCCGAAGATCACCTCATGGTTCAAAATTATTGAAAACGGTAAGGGCATTAAGAATAACTGGAAGCAGGACGGAACTGATTATGATGGTTATGCCGGAATAGAGCTTAGAGGACAGTCGTCACAGATGTTTCCTAAAACAAGCTTCACAATAGAACTCAGAAAGGAAAACGGCGCTGATACTTCAGCAGCATTACTTGGAATGCCTGCGGGGGAAGACTGGGTTTTGTATGCACCTTATTCAGACAAGACGCTTTTAAGGAACGCCATTACCTATTATCTGGGTAACCTTATGGGATCATGGCAGCCTCATTACAGGTTCTGTGAGCTTTATCTGAACGGAGAGTACTACGGCATTTATGCTCTTACCGAAAGTATTAAGCGCGACGTCAGCAGGGTTGATATAAGCAAACTTAAACCTGACGAGGTATCAGGGGATGATCTGACCGGAGGATATATAATAAAAGCCGATAAAACGGACGGCCTCGGACCGGATGAGTATTTCACCATAACCACTGAAACACAATACCAGAACTCTGGCAATTATGATTTAACTTACGTTTATCCGAAATATGATGCTTTAGTCCCCGAACAGAAGGAATATATCAAGAAATTCCTTACCGATGCCCAGAATGCACTGAACGGTGATGATTTTTCAGATTTGCCCGATGGTTTCAGGAAATATTTTGATGCCAGATCGTTTGTTGATTTTCAGATTATCCAGGAACTCACAAATAATGTTGACGGCTATAAATTCAGCACCTTCTTTTACAAAGACAAGGATTCGAAAGGAGGAAAGCTTCATGCCGGTCCCCTGTGGGATTTTGATCTTTGCTATGGAAATGAGGATTACACAGATTTCAATCTTCAGACCGACACATGGCTTTATCCTAAATTCGCCGATTACTTTGGAGGCAGGCTGCACTGGTGGGCAAGGATGATGGAAGACCTGAGCTACAGGAGCCTTTTTATGAACAGGTGGAAAGAACTCCGAAGGGGGCCTTTCAGAACTGATTCCGTAATGCTTTTTATCGACAATACAATCGATTCTCTTGGAGATGCTGTCGCCAGAAATTTTGAGAAATGGCCGGTTATCGGGGAATATGTATGGCCCAATTATTTTATCGGTCAGACCTATGAGGAAGAAATTGACTATTTGAAAGACTGGATTACCGACAGGATGAACTGGATGGATGCAAATGTGATGCTGGCTGAGAATGTATCTGAAAATTATGATAAGAAGGAAATCCTTGTATTTCCAAATCCTGCATCCGACAGGATAAATATCTGCCTGTACACTGACCAGGCTTCAGAGATCCGCACCGAAATTTATGACCTTCTTGGCCGGAAAGCAGCAATATTTACATATACGCCCGACGACCCGGGTTACCAGATGATAAGCACTGATTTAAATCTCAGTCCCGGATATTATATTCTTAAAGTCTTCCAGGGAAATCAGCAAACCGGCAGAAAGAACATTCTTGTAACCCGGCGCTAAAGCCACTGATCACCTTATTCTGAGGCAGCAAATTCAATATCATGACTGCCGCTTTCGACTGTGGCAGAACCTGATGTGTTTCTATGCTTCCTGTTGTTTAGATTATATGTTCGTGATGATCCGGGAATTACTATTCTTGCCTTTGATCCCGCAGGCACTTTTAAATGAATACTTACTTTGTCATCGTGCTTTTGCCAGTCGACATCGACGGGTCCATAAGGTGTTTCCTTCCTGGTTTTTGCCCATGTAATTCCGTGCGGAATCTGCGGATCAACCATTATCATTCTGTAAGCAGGTTCATCTTCGCCGGGACGGATCCCGCCAACGGCCTGGTAGAACCACGAACCAATGCCGTTGTAGCAATTATGGATCCTGCTCCTGGCCCCGTTCCAGTGTTCCCATGTAGTTGTTGCACCATTCTCAATCATATAAAGGTATCCAGGATAATTTTTCTTCTTAAGCATTTCATACATAAGGTCAGCTTCCCTGTTTTCGGTAGCCCAGGCTGTAAATACAGGTATCCCGACCAGGCCGGCTGCAATATGTCCCTGGTGATCAACTCTTATCACTTTTTCGAGGTTTTCCCTTATCTTATCCCTTATTGAATCGGGAACTATGCCTGAAAGCAGCGGGTAGGTGAGATCTATCTGGGAACCGCTCCCGTAAATGTTCTTTTCCTTATTATAAAACCTTTTATGGATCCTTGCTGCCAGAATATCTTTCTCTTTACCATATTTTAAGGCATCTTCCTTTCTGCCAAGTACTTCTGCTATTTTTTGCATTGTCCCGAAACATACTGCCATGAAGCAGTTGTTAACTAGATTGACGGATGAAGTATCAGTCTGATTCACACCTTCAGGAACTGCCCAGTCGCCAAGGTACCAGTTCCTGTAATCAGTATCGGGCCAGCGTTCAAGGATTCCGTTGGGTGAGTACATGCGGGCATATCCGAGCCACTTCTGCATAACCGGATAATTCTTTTCAAGGATCCTCGCGTCACCGTAGTTTCTGTATGTCTGCCAGCCTGCCGTGATTATGAATCCGCACCAGTACGGTCCTCCTCCGGCAGGGTATGGATTTGGAGCTGTGTGAGGCATTCCGCCGTCATCCCGTACGCAATCGTACCAGGCCTGAAGCCAGTTTGAATAGAGAGGGGCAAGGTCGAACATTGTTTGGGCAGTAAGCGTCGAAGCATTCCCGTCGCCTCCGTAACCGAGACGCTCTATCTGCGGACAATCAACAAGGTATCCTCCCAGGCTGAGGCAGCGAAGTGTATATTTAAGCATATCATGGATAAGGTTCATGTCAGAGTCAGAACATTCAAAGGAGGATGCATCGGTGTAACCGGTATGTATGAGAAATGCCCTTATCTTATCCTTAAGGGGCTCACCGGAAAGATTGGATATCCTTACATATCTGAATCCGTGATAGTTGAACTTGTTTATGAAAACCTCATCTTTTCTGCCTGATGCAATGTACATGTCAGTCTGACCCTGGTTTACAATATTCCCTTCATTATCGAGATGATCGCAGTATGTGAGGATGATTTCTCTTCCCTTCTCCAGTTGAGGGAAATGTATTTCAAACCAGCCTGTCAGTGTGGTTCCCATATCTACAAGCCATGTATTGCCGCCGGTTTTCCTGACAGATACGGGTTTCACAGTATCAGCAATGATGTTTGATTCTGTCATCTGTGGGGTTGCTGAATGTTCAGGAACAGCGACCTCCTTAACAGGGCTCCATTCTTCCTTGTCGAGCGATGATGACGACATGTCATCTGTAAGCATTCCGGCATCGATGAGTTCACCTCCGAACTGACCGGGCCGCCATGAGCCGATTGTTGAATAACCACTTGCCCTGGCGGTCCAGGTACTGTCTGTTGCAAGGATAATTTCCCGTGAATTATCTTTCGCGACAGATTCCATCTGTGCCCTTACCACCGGGCCTTCATTTACCACACCGGGAAGTCCCGGAGCATACCAACCCCTTCCGAGCCAGATAACAAGGTCATTTTGCCCTTTTCCCACAAGTGAGGTAATGTCGTAGGTTAACACAAGTGATCTCTTGCTAAATTGCGACACTGCCGGTGTTAACACTTTATCTCCGGCTTTCTTTCCATTTACCCATACCTCATGATAGCCAAGTGAGTTGACATGGATGAACAAATGTTCCGGGTCATTATCAAGAGTGAAGCCTTTTCTGAGCTGAGGACTGGCATTGATATCCTTGCTATTGTTATAAGCGATGTAAACGGCTTTCCATTCGGTTTCCTCAGGAAGTCCTGTACTGAACAGGGAAGCAGTGCTCCAGTCTGATATCCTGTCATTCTGATCCCAGATCCTTACTTTCCAGAAGCACAGGGTTCCCGACCTCAGTTGTTCACCATTCCAAGGTACAAGAACACTCTCTTTCGAGACAATTTTTCCCGAATTCCAGAGGTCTGCACTGGTTTCGTCAAGGATATTAGTGTCGGAGGCTGCAATTATCTGGTAGGCGCTCTGTGAAGTTCCGTTGATTTCCGAACTGTATTTCCAGCTAAGCCGGGGCATAAATGTAGCAATGCCGGCAGGCTCTTTAAGATTCTCACATTTAAGGTCAAAAATATTCAGTTCCGGATCGGGCTTTGCGCAACCGAAAGGCAGGAATGAACAAATGATCAGGGTAGTTATTAAAAAAAAATGTTTCATTTTGTTTTGTTAATACATTGATATTTAGGATACTTGCAAATTGGGAATTAAGGTTGAACTAAATTCTTCCGACAAGATTCTGATTCACCTAAAATTATTAGTTTTGATGATTCAAGATAATTCTCAGATGAAATTTAACAATCTGATTCATATTCTCCCGCTTATTTTATTATTAATCTTTGGCTGCCAGGGTAAGAGTCCAGAAAGGGATTCGACGGAAAATGTCAGACAACTTGTTGATACAGTTGGTTTTGCACAATATTCCTGGCAAATGGATTCTATTATGGCCCGGCTCGACAGAAAAGGCTGGACAAGAACAGCAGGAGAATCCTGGAAGCTGGCTATCTGTCCGCACGACGATTATACTTATGCAGGAAAATTATACCCTGAAGTGTTGTCAAATATCAGGGCTCCGCTGCTGATACTTCTTGGAGTTGCCCACAAGGCAGCCCGAATGGGAATTGAAGATTCACTTGTTTTTGATGCCTATGATTACTGGAAAGGGCCATGGAAAAACGTCAGAATATCTCCTTTCAGGGATGAAATATACTCCCGTTTGTCAGAAAGATATGCAATTATTAGTGATACCTTACATTCAGCAGAGCATTCTCTGGAATCGATGATCCCGTTCCTTCAGTATTTTAACAGGGATGTATCAATAATTCCGGTACTTGTTCCTGCAATGAAGCCTGAAAGGATGAAGGAATGCGGATTAGCTATGGCAAATGCTATAATGGAGGTTGCAAAAGAGCATAATCTGCAATGGGGGAAGGATTTTTCCATTATTGTTACCACAGATGCAGTTCATTATGGCAATGAAGACTGGGGCGGATCGGACATGGCTCCATTCGGATGCGATACCCTGGGTAACAGAATGGCTCTTGCCATCGAAAAGGAGATAATGCAAAACTGTCTGACAAGCAGTACAACGCCTGAAAAAATAAGCCTTTTCAATGCTTATACATTGAAGCCTGATAACTATAAGGAGTACAAATGGACATGGTGTGGAAGGTATTGTGTTCCGGTTGCATTGTACACGGCATACTATCTTAATAATGAAAATCCGCTTTCGGCAGGTTTGGCTGATTATTCAACAAGCATTATGTCGGAGCATATTAAGGTTGATGATATCGGAATGGGCAGTACAGCTATTGCAACTCCATGTCATTGGGTTGGATACGCTGCAATAGGATACAGGTGAAATTTTATTGTTGGATTTTGATATAACACAGATATTTTATGAAAAAGAAGAGACTTTTATATGTTGCCGGATTGATCCTCGCCGCAATAATAGCCGGTGCGGCATTCTATCTGAATTCCCTTCTTCCGATAATTACCGGATATGCTGCAAAGAATCTTTGCTCAAACGTGTTTGTTTCGGGCAGGCAGCCTGATGATATTGAAGCCATTGATCTGAACTTTTCATTTATCAAATTCACCAGAAGCAAGGTTGATGCGGAAGATAAAAGCGTTATCAGCAGGTTTTTGTGGGGGAAAGCAAAGGCGATATACCGCGATGGTTTCGGCGTTACGCTTGTTAGGGACGTACCTGAAGATATTCTGCGTAAGGAGGTTTATGCTGTTGACACTGATCCGGGCTACAACCTCGATACAACTATGTGGCCGCTCGGAGATATTGTGCCCGACACGGTTCCTGCAGGGATCAGCAGCGACTTGCTTGCATCAGTAGAGGATAAGCTTATGAATAAAGGAGAATACAAGGGAATCCCGTTTGCATTTATGGTTTTGTATAAGGGAGTACCTGTTTCAGAAGCCTATAGGGGCGGTCTGGATAAAAACACAAGGTTCTTAAGCTGGTCGATGGCCAAGAGCTTTACGAACGCTCAGGTTGGAATCCTTGTAAAGATGGGCAGAATGAGTATTTCCGATCCTGCCGGCATTGAAGACTGGAAGCCGGATGAGAGAAGCAAAATAACTATTAATGATCTTCTTCAAATGCAGAGCGGATTGAAATGGAATGAAGATTACGGGAGCAGGTCGGATGTTAACCTTATGCTGTTTGACCATGGCGACATGAGCAGTTTTGCTGTATCAAAGCAATTGGAATATACACCCGGCACTCATTGGTATTATTCATCGGGAACTGCCAATATCCTGAGTCAGCTCGTAAGACAGGAATTTGACAGCGATACATCGTGTTATGCTTTTACTCAGGACCAGCTGTTTGAGAAAATAGGAATCACCGATGCTGTCTTCGAAGTGGATGCTTCAGGAGATTTTGTGGGGTCATCCTATCTTTATGCATCTGCACGTGATTATGCCCGGTTTGGCCTTCTTTACCTCAACGACGGCGTTTTTAACGGAGAACGTATATTTCCCGAAGACTGGGTTGATTATACCAGGACTCCTGCCTCCGGAAGCAATGGTAAGTATGGTGCATTGTTCTGGCTTAATAAGGATGGAAGATATCCTTCGGCTCCTGATGACATGTTTTCATGCGAGGGTCATGACGGCCAGATGATATTTATAATTCCTTCAAAAGAGCTGGTAGTAGTGGTATTGGGGTTTTCACATAAACCTGATAATGCACTAGAAACCGACAGGCTTCTTAAAGATGTACTGCAGGCTGTTGAGCAGTAAAATTTTATCTGTTTAAAATAATTGAATTTCCTATTTACGTCCCCGAACCGTTTCCCCCAAAAAAAATAAGTACTATGAGTGAGAATTATTCAATCAGCCCGGCAGGGGAAAAGTTCCCTCTGCCGAAACCGGAAGATTATAAAACAGAATATGAAAACCTGAAGCTCAGGGTTGAAAAAGAAAGAGCCAGAGGCCGTGAGATAGTCGTTGTAATGGGTGTTGGATTCGTCGGCGCAGTTATGGCAGCAATAGTGGCCGATACAGTTGATAAAAAGACCGGACAGCCATCAAAATTTGTAATCGGCATGCAGCGGCCAAGTGCAAGGAGTTTCTGGAAAATACCCCTTCTGAACCGTGGGATATCACCCGTAAAAGCCGAGGACCCCGAAGTTGATCCTATGATCGCAAGATGCGTAAATGAGAAGAAAACTCTTATAGCAACATATACTTATGAAGTCCTTAAGCTTGCGGATGTTGTGGTGGTGGATGTACAGTGCGATTACATCAAGGAAGATCTTGGCAATGTAAGGTCGGGACAGACCGACATGGCCGCACTCGAGTCATCACTTCATGTTATTGCAAAGCATATTCCAGCCGATGCCCTTGTTCTTATTGAAACAACAGTTGCTCCGGGAACCACTGAACAGGTGGCATATCCGATAATGAAGAAGGAATTCAAAAAAAGGGGAATCAAATCGGATCCGCTTCTTGCCCACAGTTATGAAAGGGTGATGCCGGGTCGTAACTACGTTGCCAGCATACGCGATTTCTGGAGGGTATGCAGCGGTATAAATGAAAAAGCAAGGGAGAGGGTTGTTAAATTTTTAACAGAGGTGCTTAATACAGAGAAGTATCCCCTTACTGTAATGGACAGGCCGATCGAATCGGAAACTGCCAAGATAGTCGAAAACAGCTACAGGGCGACAATACTTGCCTTTCTCGATGAATGGAGCCTTTATGCCGAACGCAACGGAGTCGACCTTATAAAGGTTATCAAAGCAATAAAGGTAAGACCTACACACAGCAATATAATTTTCCCCGGCCCGGGCGTCGGCGGTTATTGTCTTCCAAAGGATGGCGGACTTGGACTGTGGGCATATAAGCATATCCTGGGTTTCGAGGATGATATTTTCAAAATAACACCCATGGCGATCGACATTAACGACACCCGGGGATTGCATGTCGGACAGCTTGTGAGGGATGCACTTCGTAACATGGGCCAGCCTATAGCAGCTGCCGACGTTCTTGTTCTGGGCGCTGCATATCGCGAGGATGTTGGCGATACACGTTACAGCGGTTCTGAAATTGTAATCAGGAAACTCACCGAGATGGGAGCGGAGATAAAAGTACATGATCCATATGTCGAACACTGGTGGGAATTCGAACAGCAGGATTCCTATCCTGCCGCAGGCCAAAGCAAGGCCCGATTCTTCAGGAGCCAGGAAAAACTGAAGGAGATCCGTATTGAACAGGATATTGAAAAAGCCCTGAAAGGAGTCGAGGCTGTGGTCTTTGCAGTCCCTCACAAAGATTACCTCGACCTCGATCCCGACTATGTTGTTAAAACAATAGGAAATCCTGCTGCCATTATTGATTGCTTCGGCATCCTTTCTGATGAGAGGATAAGGCGGTATTTCCAGCTTGGATGCGAAGTCAAGGGACTCGGCCGCGGACATATCCAGAGAATCAAGGACGAAATACGGAAGGGGTAGCATTGCTGAAAAAACAAATCTGCAGATGACTGAAAATGAAGGTCTGAGGAGGGAGATTGGTACATGGGGCCTGGTAGCCAATTCGGTAAACATAATAATAGGAGCGGGGATATTCATTCTCCCCGCTCTTGTTGCAGAAAGGCTTGGCTCAGGAAGCCTGGTGGCATATCTGATATGCGGCCTTCTGATGCTTATGATAATGCTGTGCTTTGCCGATGTGGGAACAAAAATTACAGTCACGGGAGGGGCATATTCCTACATTGAGACTGCTTTCGGGAAATTTGCAGGTTTCCTTACAACTAACATTTTCATTTTCGGAGCCGCTGTAATGGCTAATGCTGCAGTGGCAAACGGCCTTGCAGATACAATTTCTTATTTCTTTCCCCTGTTTAAGCAGTTATGGATCAGAATACTGTTTTTTGCAGTTATGTTCGGATTCCTTTCTTATTTTAATGTAAGAGGTATCAGGAGCGCAATGACTATTGTAAAAATAAACACCATTGCCAAACTTGTACCGCTGCTGATGATAACAGTCCTCGGATGGTTCTTCTTCAAAACTTCTGATATTGTAATAACGGCAGGTAACTCCAGCGGCGACATCGGAGAGATATCGCTTATTCTACTCTTTGCATTTGTAGGGGCAGAAACTGCCCTTAATGTAAGCGGCGAAATAAAAGATCCTGAAAAAACTATCCCCAAAGGAATAATCATTAGCGTTTCAGTTGTTGTTATCCTTTATATGACGATACAGCTTGTCGTACAGACTATTCTTGGCGATTCAATTACCGGCCATAAGGATGCTCCTCTGGCTGAAACAGCGGGTATTATGTTCGGTACGACAGGAATTCTGATAGTTATAATCGGCGCTGCTTTTTCGATGTTCGGAAACATAAGCGGTATGGTTCTTAATATGCCAAGAGTACTTTATGCCGCGGCCCGTGACAGGATAATACCTTCAAAATCAATAGCATCGATTCATCCTTTGTTCAAAACGCCTCATATTGCAATAATCATATATTCACTTCTGGGTTTTGCATTTGCATCACTAGGTGAATTCAGGCAGCTGGCAATGCTGTCGAGCGCTTCTTACCTTATTATTTATCTAGGAGTTGCATTGTCTGTGATAAAGTTAAGATATTCGGATAATTCACTAAGGGGAAGAAAGAGGATCATCAGGATATTCGTATTACCTGTAATTACTTCGGCCGGGATAATCTGGGTATTGTCGAACCTGCCCAAAAATGAGCTCGCCGGCATGGCTATCTTTACAGGAATAATAAGTATTGCCTGGCTTATCGTCAGGTTAGTCCGGAGCAGGAATATTTAGCCACGGACGACACTAATAAATCAAAAATTTTTCCTTTTACTCGCGGGAGATCTGGTGGCCTGCCTCAGCAAGGGCTAAGACAGCCTTTTCCAGGTCATCTTTCCTTACAAGGATATAATCGGTATCGAATGTGGATATCTCAAAAATTGGTATTTCATTCCTTTTAAGAAGCTCGGATAATTCTGCAATTATTCCGATCTGCGAGAGTTGAAGCGGACCATTTATTTTAAGAATCCTCCAGTTCCTGTCGGTCTTTATTCTGTCATCATGTTTTGTCTCAACCTGCTTTGAAACCACCGACAGCTCATCATGTGTCTTTGTAACTGAATAGAAATCAGAATTGTCAAGCCAGTATGGGAATGGAGATCCCGCATCAAATCTGTAAATGCAATAAGTATCCTTCAGTAAGGTAAAACCAAGATTCATTGAGTGAATAATTGTTAATGTTGCCTGATACGTAAAAACAAATAATTGAATTTTTCCGCGAAAATAATAATAATTTCAGCTTTCCTGCTGAATATCAAAATAATAATTCATGAATGATTCTGTGATATCTGATTCAGAAACCTGAGTTTTTACCCTGAAAATGAAAAATTTCTTATGCCATCTGAGTCAAATGAGCAGTTCAGCCATTCATCTTCAATTTCAGCATTGCATTTTTTGTAGACCTCGATGGCAGGCTGATTCCAGTTGAGAACCTGCCACCTTACCCTTTTACATTCTTCTTTTCGCGCTATCTCAAATACCTTATTAAGAAGCGATTTTCCTATCTTATTCTTCCTGAATTCTTTCTTTACATAAAGATCATCGAGGTAAAGCGATTTTCCAACCCAGGTATAATATGCGAAGAAGAAAAGGGCCATACCGGCTATCTCACCATCGTCTGTTTCGGCAACGTAACAAATGAACAGATCCTTTTCCTTTTTCATCAATTCGACTGTGTTTGTCACCTTTTCAGGGGCTTTTTCATATTCCGCCAGCTCCTTTATCAGAGATAAAACTGCGGGGAAATCATTTTCATCTGCTTTTCGGATATTGATATTCATTAGTTTCTGATTTTTTTTACAAATAAGCTAATTTATTTGATATGAGCAGCCTGATTTAGACTATTTCCAGATCGTACCTGGTCAGCAAACCCGCCAGTCCGGCTGCCGGGAATCTCGCTTTTCTGATATTGT
Organism: uncultured Rikenellaceae bacterium; assembly: GCA_964633505.1. Lineage (GTDB taxonomy): Bacteria > Bacteroidota > Bacteroidia > Bacteroidales > VadinHA17 > LD21. The sequence goes on from CAZWHC010000007.1 coordinate 202,264, forward strand.
TGGCTTCAGGATCAATAATATAATTGAATGATGTGCTGAAATCCGCAGATTCAAGAATTGTGTTCCTGAATATTGTCCTGTTCAGGTCGCAATCGAGGAAGGAAACGCCTGTCAGATCTGCCTCCGTGAAATCGGCTTCAATGATCCTGCTATTTTTAAAATAACAATTCTTTAGCATAAGCCCGTTGAAGGAACAGAGTTCCATCAGGCAGTCGCTGAATGTGAACGATATCATAAACCTGTTGCAGTCTTCAAAATGAAGGCCTACCAGCTTGCATTGTATGAACCTTGTATCCCTGAATGATGTCTGGATGAGCTTTGTAAGACTAAGGTTACATCCCGAAAATTCACAATCGATAAATGTAATATCCGACAAAACAGCTTCAGAGAAGTCGCAGTTTACGAAAGTGCAGTATTCATAGTCTCCTGCGTCGAATGGAATGTTCCTGAAATTACGGTTCTCGTAGTTAAGCTCCTCATTTATTACTTTTTTCATTACTGTACATGTTTAAGGAATCTCTTCGATGCCAAATTTACTAATCACTTTCAAATGCTTCTGCGATTTCCGGGTGAGTTCTTATAAATCCATATGTTTTCATGTTTTCATAAAATATTATATTAAAAATAATAAAAATATATTGATTAATAATAAATAAATATTGATATTTGCATTATAAATTTTATCTAAATATGAAAACCAACACAAAGCAAATACTCAAGATAACGCATGTTATCTCATGGATGATCTTCATAGGTCTTTGCGTTAAAGCGGGAGCAATAGCAGTATCATCCGGCATTAGTCTTTTTGTAAACCCCGGAGCCGCTGCAGACCTGCATCTCAGGTTCGATCTTTCTGATCTTTTCAACTACGGGAAAGAGCATTATGTAATGATGGTATTGCTAATAGTATTGCTGACTGTTCTGAAAGCAGTTATTTTTTACTTTGTTATCAGGATATTTAAGGATCTGGACATTAACAAACCATTCAGCATGAGCGTGGCAATGCATACAAGGGTAATAAGTTACATTGCATTTGCATCAGGGCTTATAGCCATGGCAGCAAACGGTTACACGGAATGGCTGATAGGGAAGGGGGTCTCGATTGAGAAGGACTGGGCAGGCACAGAATGGCTTTTCCTTGCTGGGATAGTTTTTGTTGTTGCCATGATATTTACAAGGGGAGTTGAACTTCAGTCGGAGCATGAATTAACTATCTGAGCCATGCCGATAATTGTTAACCTCGATGTAATGATGGCCAAAAGGAAAATGTCGCTTAATGAGCTTTCCTCAAAGGTCGATCTGACACTCTCCAATCTTTCGATACTCAAAACCGGCAAGGCAAAGGCAATCCGTTTCAGTACCCTTGAAGCAATTTGTAATGCCCTGGATTGTCAGCCTGGGGATATTCTGGAGTATCGTGAATAGAAGTCTGTCAATTGAAGTCAAACCTTATTCCCAGTGAAACTCTGAAACCCGACCATCCTGTTTTAACCGGAGAGTCATTTAAATGAACTACAGCTTTATGATTACCTTTCAAATGAATTTTGCCCCCGGAGTCGTAAAAATAGCCTATTGACGCAATGCCTGAAATCATTTTATAAACAGGTATGCATGCCTTAACCTCTGGTAGTACAGAGAATGAGCCAGCTGCAAATGTTTCGGAATCAGATTGGGTTTGTCCGGATAATGATAGTGTTTCTTTTATCTTCATTGATGAGAATATAAAACCTGCCTGAAGGACAAATGAAACGCTTATAAAATCACTCTCTTCAATAAGAAATTCAGGAGCCAGACTGATAAAATGTCCGTTGACTATCTGGTCGAAAGCATAATATCCTGAATAATCCCTCTGACCGATTCTTGATCCGGTGGTATAGTACTGGTAATAAAAACCCAGACTTAAATATTCAGACAATTCGGTATTAGCCGAAATCCCCGGGAAAAATCCCGGATTAAAATTGTCAACTTTAATAGTTTCGATAGGCAAGTTTAATGCCTGTTGTCTGTTTATTTCCTTCAGATCTACCATGCCATACGTTCCTACGCCCACATAAAGGCTGTATGAAACCTGAGGAAATATATCAACCGGAATCAGGAGCAGTATCAGCCAGAATTTATTAATTAATCGCTTCATAAAAATCAAAACTGCGGAAGTTCAAGCTGACGTCCAGATGTAATAATGTGGTTTTTAAAAAGTGTATACTGTGCCGTTCCCAGATTCATCGTCTTTATGACCTGACCTGTGTTAAGATCTAAAATGCTGTATTCAGCTCCTGATCCCTGCAGAAATCTTTCCCTGTCAACGTCTATGGAACTGAAGAAACCAAAGGGAATGGGAAGCCGGGAGACAATTCCAAAATCACTTGTATTTCTTTTTATGAGACTTTCAAATGTTACTATATAGACGAACAAACCGTCATCAGAAAAATGGATACTGCTTACGTATTCCTGTTCTGTCCCGACAGCCGACCAGCCTGATGTTCCAAGTGCGAAAAGAGTGGTCTGTCCTGTTCCTGTGGTGGCAGCCATTTTTGTTCCATCAGGTGATAATTCGAGCATGAAATCAGTCCAGTAACAAAGTGGAACAGAGTCCTTTCTTATTAGCTCACCTGTGCTTTCATAAAGATAAACATGATTCAAACCATCTGATGCAAGGATCATATTATTGGCTGAAAGCGAAAGGCCGGCAATGTACGCAGGCCAAAATACTGAAAAAGACTTGAATTCAGATACCGGAGCAAAGTCGCTCGTGCGCTTTATATAGAAATTATCATCCTGATAATAAGCAAATCTGTTGCCGTCATTTGAAACATCAAAAGCACTGGTCCTTAAAATATTTGCAGCAAGAGTTCCATCAATCTTTTTTTCATCAGGGAAATACCTGTAAACAATATTATCGTCAAGGAGCAGGATAAATTCATGATTGCTGACTATCCTGGCATCGTCATAAAGGGGAATCTCCGGGATTGTGTAATGAGTGTAACTTGTCGGTGTCAGCTTGTCACATTCTGAGTAATCGATGCCTTTTGGAATGACAGTAAGTGAAATAAGAATACCATTTGCAAAACCTGTATTATGGAATTTAACATTGTTTTCTTCAATGTTCGCAATATAAAAGGATTCCATTGGTAAAATCCCGTAGGAAAAAAATACATAATAGCCTCCAAACATTTCAACGTTTTGAGCCTTGTCCCAGCTCACATCAAGTGTCCCGTCATTATGCCATACCGCCTTTATGCCCTTGAGTGTATCCTTGAAAGAAGAGATATTTCCGTCATAGTTTCCAATTGGAGTCACTATTCTTACAAAGTAATTTCCTTCCTGTCCCTCCCAAAAGGCATTGTCAGTAAAAGATGACTTTTCAGGATCTGAAATTTCAGCTATTTTTACAGGTACCTGCTGAAAAGCAGGATATTGCCGGTAAATTTCATACCTCACAAAATTCGGGTGATTAAACTTCGTCCACGAGAGCTTCAAACCTTCCGGAGAATGTACCTTTTCAAAGGACAGATAAGTATAGCCAGGCGTTGATTTGTCAATGAAAAGAGGCCATTCAATTTCGTACATATATCCTTCAGCACCAAACTTTTCTGCAATGCTTCCCGACCCGGTCAAAGTAATTATTGAAATATCAAGAGTATAATTTCCATCCGGAAAATCCGAGGGATCAAGAACAAATGAAAAACTCTGGTGGTTATCTGAAACATATTTGTGTATTAAATTGCTGCCAATCATGATTTCAACTTCAAGGATCTTATTGTCGGTCCCTGAAATTGAATAATTGAAATTTGTCAGACAACCTATTCTGATTGTATCATGATAATCATTGAGATTTAGAAGAATAGGGACTGAATCCGCAGGCTTCTTTCTGTCGTTCATAGGTATTTCATCCGGCTGAAACTCACACGATGTAAGTAAATACACCAGCAGAAACAGAAATGTGAACAGGTAATGCCGGAAAAAAAACATAATAAGGCTTCCTTATGAAAGGTATCAGTTAATAGAACGGACAATTCTGCAATTTATGACAAAATAAACAAAGTAAACCAAATTCGGATTTTAAAGCCTCCGTTATTATGAAACGGTATCACTCAAATCAGTTTTGGTACGCACCTTTGGTCACCTGAAACACTTTGTAATAAAAAAAGAAATGTCCCTTTCAGGCAGGCATTGATCTGATTGCCATAAAAGGGACACGGAATGAAAAAGTATTGACAGTGAGTGAAGATTTTCGCTAATTCATAATTGCATTGCTTTTGCTGTCGCTTTCTACATCAACTTTGCGATTCAGTTTTTTAACATTTTTCCCCTTGTTAAACTTATATGAGTAGGAGAACTGAATGAAATTCCCGAAATCAATTCCAGTTGTATTCTTCGATGTATATGCCGGGGTTTCCGTCTCTATCCACTGGTAGTCAATAACCTGGGAGAATGGCAGCAGCCAGAAAATTCCAACGCTGTGATTTTTCAGCTGCTTCTGCCCTCCAAGACCATAAAGGGGAAGGGTGTATGTTTTCGACTGTGCATTTATGTTTACACCATTATATGCAAAATACAGGAATACAGTTGTTTGTTTTTTCTTGTCGAGGTTTGCATAGGCATAGCTTGTAACTGCATAGGAGAAATAATTCCTTTCGGGTATAGAGAAACTTCCTTCTGTATATCCTGAATAATGACCCTTGAAAATACGTGCATTTATGTTTACATACCAGAGCATTGCATTGACACCGCCGCCAAGCTCATAACCGCTGAGTATATTGTAAGGCTTTGATATGGTCGTTATTGCCCCGTCAACAGGTGATTTAATTATTGAATATCTGTTTCCTATCTTATCCGAAAAGAATTCATTGTAAGCATATGGAGAGAAATAGTTGCTACCGAAGTTCCAGGTATAGGTAAGCTGAAGTCTGTCGCGGTAGTCGGGCCTGAGATCGGGATTCCCCTGGGTCACGGCATAGTTCTGGCCTATCCTCCAGTAGGGATTCATTTCGTATATACCCGGACGGTTTATCCTCCTGTTATAAGTAAACTTCAGATTGTGCGATGCCGAGAATCTGTACTGAAGGTTGGCAGAGGGAAGATAGCATGAATAATCGGGTCTTGTCACAGAATCTGCGTCGATGTGGCTGTTCTCAACCCTGAGAAGGGCCTGGAAACCTATTTTTTTGACATTAAGTGTTATCCCTCCGTAAAGCGAATTACGCAGCTCTGAATATCTGAACAGGTTTGATTCTTCCTGATTATCTATATTGAAATCATAATCCATTTTCTGATAATAAAACTGGTAACCTGTCTCAATTTTCGCATGCATACCAAGAGGGTATACATAATCGAGCTTTGTAGAGAGATAGTTTCTTTTATTTATGTTGTCCTCAATCCTCGAATATCTGCTGAGTACCTGATCGCTGTTGTAAGGATGGGTTGCATTTTCAAAACTGCTTCCCTCATTTGACGAAAAGTTATAATAGCTTACTTCTGAAGTGAATTCCTCAACAGGTTTTGAAAATGTCCTCTTATAGAAAAGTGAAAATGAGCTTTCATCACTGTCAAGATCATTCACGGTCTCGGAACTGACTGAATTCAGGGGGGTATTATCCTTGTAAAGGATTGTATTTGTAAGAATGTCTACCTTTTGCCATATCGGTTTATAATTGACATTGAAGCTAAGGTTATTCTTTTCGTTAATATAATAATCGAATCCGCTGTTTACCGACGAAAGTCCTACCTTAATTTTCCCCGGTCCCGACATTTTTGTAAGGGAATCGATGGTAAGGAACCTGCTGTCTTCTTTTATATTGAGGCGGAGCCCCTGGCCGACATTCATAGCGGTAACATAAAAGGTTATTTTACCAACTGCATAATCGAGGCTTCCCGTTACTGCGCTTGTGACCTTGTTGAATGGCTTGACACTTGCTGCAATATTCCCGTTCATCCCATACCTTGCCTCTTTTTTCAGAATTATGTTAATAACCCCGTCAATATTACCCTCATATTTGCCTGATGGATTGCTTATTATTTCAATGCTTTGGATATCAGAGGGTAGGAGCCGGGCCAGAAACTCCCTGTCGCGCTGCCTTCCGTCGACCTGGATTATGAAATTACTGCTTCCGTTCAAAGTGATGTTATTCTGGAAATCGACGTTTACCTGAGGTATTTTCTTAAGCACGTCGTATCCGTTGTTTGAGGTGTTGGATACAACTTCAGGGATGCTGTAAACGGTTCTGTCGACCATTTCCTTGCCTTTCAGGCGTTCGGCAACCACTGTTACCTCATTTAGCGTCGCTGTCGTTTCAGCAAGGAAAATTGTATCGACTGTTATCTCACCCTGGCCTTCCTTTACAGTAACTGGATTGCCTGAAGGACGGTATCCCACAAAGGTGACTTTCACAAAATAATTCCCTGGCTTAATTTTCTCAAGGATGTAACTTCCATCGGTAAGTGTAATTACACCGGTTGTCATTGCAGAATCGGGAAGCTGGTGCAGCGCTACAGTGGCAAACTGCACCGGCGTCCTGTCTTTTTCATAAAAGACCTTTCCCCTAATTGTCTGTGCCTTGCCTGCTATTGCAGCAACAAGCAGCAGAAATATGATTATACTCTTTTTCATGGTTTTCTTTTACTGTCCTGATTATCTTTACTGTCCTTAGTTACTTTATTGCCCTGATTTCTGATTTTCCGATTATGTCCATCGGCATATCCATACTGAAGCCCGGACCGCTTATCCCGAGATTTCCTGAGATATGAGTCTCGCTGTTGTCTTCAACAACCATTCCGGTAACTGTATCAACTGTCAGCTTCGATTTACTTGCACCCTTAAGGTTGTCGTACGTTACAGTTGCGACTCCCGACTTTATAGGTACTGCATTTTCGGGAGCCCTGATGTTTGATTCAACAGTGATGAGGGCATTATTGCCGCTTATCTGATCGAGCCTGAAGCTGGTTTTTATATCAAGAAGCATCCCTCCCGAGTTAACCTGTTGTATTATCTCCCATGTATCCCCGGTATTTACTTCCTTTCCCGGCAGCGTCCAGGTAAAAGGCCCGAGCATAGTCTTTATGTTTCCCTCACTCACAGTCGACGCAACCTGTTGTTTAACCGGACCTGCTGTCGGACCGGTGAGGGTTATGGCGCTTGTATCCTTCAGGATCATGTCGGAAATCATTTTAGCATTTACAACTTCAAGGGGCTTTCCGTTATAATCCATCTTCAGGTATATGGCATTCCTGCTCAGCCTGTTCATAATGCACGACATTATGTCCGACATATCCGACGATGCAATATTTCCCTCTGAAGCCGATGTAAAACTTACAATCTTTCCCATTGTATTTGTCTTCGTCGAAAGGGTGTCAAAATGGGTTTCCATGACAATAAAATCCTTTGTGGCATCAATCATTTTCATCGATACTGTATAACTGACATCCGACTCAACGGTCTGCTGATTGCCATTAACAGTCTGGGTTATTGTCTGTTCTGATGTTGATTTCATGCGGTAAACCTTGTTCTTTTCAGGATTTAGCCTTAGTGTGGCGCTATTCTGGGCCATCACGCTTAATCCCATAAGAGGAATAATAAGTAACAGACAGATCTTTTTCATAGCTATTGATTTTAAATTGATTACAAAATTACATCAGGTTTGCCAGATTTTAAAAAGAAGTTTCGGCGAACGACGGTATGTTGCCGGTAAAGCGCAAAAAAATAATGCTAAGGCAGGGGAGGGGGGCTGAAAAAGGTTCTTTTTCATTTACTACCGGTAGCATTGATAATTCGTTACTCATGTCTTAATGCTTCTACAGGATTAGTTCTGGATGCCTTGTAGGATTGGATGAATACTGTAAGCAACACTACAACTGCCGCAATAACAAAGGAGATAAGGAACACAGTCCAGTCAATGCCGGTCCTGTATGCAAAATTGTTTAGCCATTTTGTCATGAAATGGAGTGTAACCGGAATGGAAATCAGAATTGCTGCTATCACGAGTAAAAGGTTGTTTAACATGAAGGAATATACAATTGAGTTTTCCGAACTTCCGAAAACCTTTTTAATCCCGATTTCCCTGATCCTCGACCGGGCTATAAACAACGTAAGGCCAAACAGTCCGAATGCGGCAATAAGAAGTGTAAACAGGGCGAATATTGAAACAATCGTACTTAGATTTCTTTCAGACGAATAAATATTCTTTATAAGATCTTCAATTGGTGTATAACTGAAAGACCTTTCGGGAGCAGCTTTTTTCCATTCCGCCTCAATCATCGGCAGGATAGAAGTTAAGGTCCCTGGTTTATAATGGACAGCAACCTGTTGAATATACTGGTCGGTCATATTGATCGTCAGCGGTGGAATATCGGAGTGGATTGAATGCAGATTGAAGTCCTTCACAATTCCAATAATTGTTGAACCCATAAATTGCTTTCCAACAGGATCGGTTATACCAAGCTGCTTAACGGCAGATTCATTAAGCATTACAGATTGTTTAAGGTCGCTACCGAAATCCTGCGAGAATTCCCGTCCGGAAAGTACTTTAATGCCCATCGTGTTAATAAAATTGTAGTCAACGGCCAACCCTTCAACCTTTACTTTAATAGTTTTATCCTCGGAATGCGGGATCATTGAAGACATGGATCCCCTCATTGGAAGCCCTTCCATAACTCCGCCGGCCATTATTACATTTGGATTTGATTTTATGCTGTTGATAAAGGCAGAGTAACCCTTGAAATCACGCCCGAGATCGACCAGGATAATGTCTTTGTTGTAATAGCCGGGATCCTTGTTCAGGGCAAACTTGTACTGTGAACGGATAACAAGCGTACCCGAAACAAATGTGCAGAAAATAACAAGCTGCAGGACAATCAGGAAAGAGCGGATATATTGTTTCCTTCTGCCTGTATATGCTGAACTCTTAATTATATCAACAACTTTAAGGCCGGATAAATATGATGAGGTATATAAACCTGAAATAATACCGATAATGACTGTAAGAGAAAGAAAAACACCAAGATAGATTACCACATTGGCACTGATAATATTCAGTTCCTTCTGAAACAACTTCCCGGCAAAAGGAAGCGATATCTTCATTAAAACAAGTGCGGCCGGAAGTACTATCAAAGCAAGTAAAACTGATTCGCTAAGCAATTGATTTTTAATGCTTCTGTTAATGGCCCCGAATGTTTTTCTTATCCCAATCTCAAGCCTTCTGCCTGTCGATACCGCGGTTGATAATATTATGTAGTTTATTGCAGCAACCAGTACAATCAAAAAGGCAATGGCTGAAAATAGCTTCACATTCTTCATATTGCCGCTTATGCCTGAATTTGCAACATTTGTCGATTTAAGATAAACATCCCTTAAGTTCTGAAGTGAATATTGAAACGGAGGTGTTTCACTGATGTTTTTTACTTCAAATGATCTGAACTGATCTTCAAGTGATTTTACATTACAGTTTTTTGAAAGCCTGACCCATGTAGTCCAGAAATTCATTGTCCAGTCTGTTTCTGCATTTGTTATTTTAAATGTGGTATTGATGGGCTCAAGCGTCCATTTGCTGTTCAGCAGGCAACGGGTCCTGAATGTTGAGTTTTCAGGCAGATCTTTGAAAACTCCTCTGACAGTGAATACCTGTTCAGTATTGTTGATCTTTCCCCGGATTTCCTGTCCCAGGGGATTTTGCCCTGGAAATAAGATTTCTGCCAGTGAAGCTGAGAGAACTATCGAATTAAGATCATCAAGGATATTGCTTTCAGGGGAACCGTTGACCAGAGGGAGTGTAAAAATGTCAAATATCTCGGAATCAGTGGCAATGGCATCATTAACTGTGATCCACTCATCCCTGACCTTTAGGCTCAAACCTCGTGCATATCTGGCTCTGACGGCTTTTTCTACCTGTGGGAATTCATCCTTTAATGCAGTTGCCAGGATATAAGGTGTGCCTGACATTATATTTTTAAAGTCGACATAGTAATTAAGAACCCGGAAGACCTGTTTGCTGTTTTTGTGGTATCTGTCGTAACTGAGCTCATTAATTACAAAAAGCAGTATGATGAATGAGGCGGCAAGGGCAATTGAAAGCCCAAGAAGATTTATGGCAGCGAACAATTTATTGTTCCTTATAAACCTGAAAGCAGATTTGAGATAATTCTTTAACATTGGGATATTTTTATGTCACAAATTATGAGACCTGAAAACCATGCCATGATTTGCAAACCATCGGACAACAAGAACATAAAGCCGACAGACATCTTAAAATTAGAATTTTTGAAAAGAAAATTCAAAAACTTTTTGTTTGAGTTATTAACTAGTGTGTTTAAGGTTACCGGGTATGGTAACTAAAAAGTGCACTTAACCACGAAGGAAGAAAAAGGACGGTTAAGAAATTCGGCTTACAAATGCCTATAATTAATATTATGTAAAATAGAATATTTTTGATGTAAAGAAAGGAGCAGAAAAATCAGATTCCTGCTCCCCTGCTTTTAGCTCATGAATAATTTTATTCTTCAATGCCGAGATATTCCCCTATCTCGGTTTGTGGCGTTGAATCCAGTATTGGTAATGAAGGTATCTGAAAAAGATCGGCCGGAATATTTTCAATAGCTGCCCATACAGATGTTCTTATGAATTTATACCCATTCCTTTGTGCTGCTGCAATGATTTCAGCTTTTCCCGCCCCGTCGCCATATGGCAACGAGAAAATATCAACATCTTCAGGTACATACTTCTCAATCAGTTCCTTCGAAACTCCCATCTCATAATCAAGAAATGAATTGTACTCGGCATCTGTTGCATAATTCGCCTTGTTTCTGAACAGATAACTATGTGAATAACTGTGCGATCCAAACACAAAGGGTCTTTCTCCGTTTACCAGTGTATAATGACTCATATCTTTCACTTCGTCCCAAGTTATAAATGAATCATGGTCAATCATATAGGCCCAAAGGAAAAATGTTGCCTTCATATTGTATTTAAGCAGCAACGGCTTTACAATTGTGTACCACGAGCTGTTCCCGTCGTCGAATGTGATGATTGCGGAATTTCCCGCGGGCATCTCCCCTCCTGCTGAAATACTGCCTAATTCGCTGAAAGATAGTATTTTAACGTTATTGTCCTTCAGGTATTTCAGATCCGATTCAAATTCTTTTGCACTTCTTTCATAAAGGTCAGCCGGCTTACCGCTCACGATCCTGTGATACATCAGAACCAGGATCCTGCCTGGCGGCTGAGGTTCCGGATCGTCATTTTTGGAACAGGAAGCCGTAAGCAACAGAAATACTGTTGTTAGAAGCAGAATTGTTTTTTGAACCGGCATTATCAGGTATTTTTTATCATAAATAAGGACATAAAAATCAAAAAGCCTCTCCGATTAAACGGAAAGGCTTTTTTAAATATTATCTGTGAATTATTTAATAATTACTATTGCTGTTCCAGTGTATCAAGTTTAGCCTTGACAGTATTGTACTTATCAGTCATCTTGAGCCTGTAGTACAGCTCCTTAAGGCCTCTCAGTGCAAATATGTCATCGGGTTTCAGCTCATTTGCCTTTTCCATGTACGGAAGGGCTTTTGAGAAGACTCCCATTGCTTCCTCTATTGCTGTATTATATTTATTCACATCCATTATGTCGTTGGCTTTTACGAACATATCCGAAGCTTTGTTGATATATGCTGCGCCCAGCCCATACTGGCTGTCATACAGATCCGACTTAAGCTCGATAGATTTTGTAAGATCAGTGATGGCTTCATCATATTTCTCAGTGTTGAGATAGATAATGCCCTCTGCAAACCAAAGGCTGTAGTTGCCTGGATCATCAGCCTTCGCTACTGCAAGATTTTTCAGAGCCTCGTCGTTTTTACCGGCTTTGATATAAAGGTCGATAAGCTGAAGTGTAACGTTTTTGTCACCCGGGAATTTGTTGGGAAGGCTTTTAAGAAGGTTTTCAGCCTTGGCAGTATCACCAAGCGACATGTAGCTCTGAGACATCTGGAAGTAAGGTGTGATTCCCAGATATTTCATTTCGGCGCACTTTTCGAAATATTTGATTGCAACCTCCTGTTTTCCGGCATTCATTGCAGCAAGACCTGCATTGTAATACATTCCTGTATCTGTAACGCCAACGTACTTGTCGGTTTCAGTAATTTTTATCTGAGTCTCGAATGATTTCAGTGCACCTTCAAAATCCTTGGCTTCGAACTGGTTGCCTCCCTGTGTATAAAGGTCGAGGGCAAGGTTGTTATAAATCATGCCGGTGATAATTCTTTTTTTGGTTCCTCCTTTGGGATCGAGTTCCATTGCTTTCTCATAGTTGGCATAGGCCTCGCCAAGCGGATCCTTTGAGAATTCCTTGAATTTCGGATTGTCTGATTTGAAAACAGCCTGATAGAGTTTACCCTTGGCAAAATAAGTGTTGAACCATTCAGCCGATTTAGGATCGTTCATAGCCTGGTCGAGAGCTTCCTTTGCCTTGTCCAGGGCACCTTGTTCTATTAAGGTCATAGCGCTGGTAACCTTACCCTTCTGGGCAAAAATACCTGTTGAGATAAAAACAACTGCTAACAGCAGAAACACTTTTTTCATGATTATTCTTCTTTGATTAATTGTCAATAATTTAATTTGTCAAATTTAAAACATTACTTATTAATCTTCAAATTCTTTGCCAAAATCCTCAACATTTTCTCCGTCCTGCCTAACGTCTTCATTTTCACTTGTATCCTCATCCTCATTTACCAGAACAGTAGCAACCGACGCAATAGTATCATTCTCTCTGAGATTTATAAGACGCACTCCCTGTGTTGCCCTTCCCATAACCCTCAGCGCCGTAACCGGGCTCCGGAGAATATTACCGAACTGGGTGATGATCATAAGGTCATCATTGTCTGTCACATCCTTAAGAGCAATAAGTGAACCTGTCTTTTCGGTGATGTTAATTGTCTTCACTCCTTTGCCACCCCTGTTGGTTATACGGTAATCTTCAATATCTGACCTTTTTCCGTATCCTTTTTCAGAAACGACAAGCACTTCCTTTTCCTTGTTCTCGACAGTTATCATTCCCACAACAAAATCAGTAACCTCGTCGTCAAGTTTTATTCCCCTGACACCTGATGCTGTCCTTCCCATCGGCCTGACGGTTTCTTCGGGGAACCTGATTGCCCTACCCGACTTCACTGCAAGCATGATATGATGCTTCCCGTTAGTCATCCTTGCCTCAAGAAGCTCATCTCCTTCCCTCACGGTTATGGCATTCACACCGTTTGTCCTGGGACGTGAATATGCCTCAAGAGATGTTTTCTTTATGATACCTTTTGTTGTACAGAGAACCATGAAGTTATTGTTTATATAATCTTCATCATTAAGGTTCCTTACATTTATATACGCTCTTACATTATCGTCGGGTTCAATATTGATAAGGTTCTGCATAGCCCTTCCCTTCGATGTTTTGGATCCTTCAGGGATATTATATACTTTGAGCCAGTAGCATTTCCCGTTTCTCGTGAAGAAAAGCATTGTATTATGCATCGTGGCTATGAAAAGATGCTCAATGAAATCTTCTTCCCTTGTCGATCCTCCCTTGGCTCCCGTACCTCCCCTGTTCTGCCTGCGGTATTCAGTAAGAGGCGTTCTCTTGATATATCCCATATGCGAGATTGTAATAACCATCTCATCATCTGCATAGAAGTCTTCGGGATTGAACTCTTCAGCATTTGGAATTATTTCAGTCCTTCTGCTGTCCCCGTATTTTTCCTTTACTTCAAGAAGCTCATCCTTGATAATCTTCATCTGGAGATTTACATCGGCCAGCACGTTCTTCAGATATTCAATAAGGGCCATTATCTCCTTATATTCCTCCCTTAGCTTGTCCTGTTCCAGACCTGTAAGCTGACGGAGCCTCATCTCAACTATTGCCCTCGACTGTGCATCCGACAGGTTGAAGCGTTCCATAAGTCTTTCCCTTGCCTCGTCGGGACTTTTTGATGCCTTGATGATAGCAATTACCTCATCGATATTATCGCTGGCAATTATCAATCCTTCAAGTATATGTGCCCTTTTTTCGGCCTGGCTGAGATCAAACTGAGCCCTTCTCAGTATAACCTGGTGCCTGTGACGGACAAACTGATCGATAAGCTCTTTTGTACTCAGCATCTTTGGCCTTCCCCTGACGAGTGCAATATTATTTACGTTGAATGAGGTCTGAAGCTGAGTAAATTTGTAAAGGTTATTAAGGACAACATTGGCGCTGGCGTCTTTTTTCAGGATAATCACCACCCTCATCCCGTTCCTGTCCGACTCATCGTTGATATATGATATCCCCTCAATCTTCTTGTCGTTAATAAGGTCGGCTATCTTGCGGATCATCTCGGCTTTATTCACCATATAAGGGATCTCGGTGACAATAATGCATTCCCTTCCCGAGTGAGTAAGTTCGATTTCAGTCTTTGCCCTTACAACAATTTTACCCCTGCCTGTCTCACATGCATCCTTAATACCCTGTTCACCGTAGATAATTCCTCCTGTCGGGAAATCGGGACCCTTTATAAATTTGAGGAGTTCCTCAGTCGTAATATCCTTGTTGTCGATGAATGCAATTGTTGCGTCAATTATTTCACTGAGGTTGTGCGGCGGCATGTTGGTTGCCATACCTACTGCAATACCCGATGCGCCATTGACAAGCAACAGGGGAACCCTTGTCGGAAGTACTGCCGGCTCACTGAGCGAGTCGTCGAAGTTCGGCTGGAAATCAACAGTTTCCTTGTCGATATCCGAAAGCGTTTCCTCCGCTATTTTCTTGAGCCTGGCTTCAGTATACCTCATTGCAGCCGGACTGTCGCCGTCGATCGATCCGAAGTTTCCCTGTCCGTCGACAAGCGGATACCTCATCGACCAGTCCTGCGCCATTCTTACCATTGCCTCATAAACCGAAGAATCGCCGTGGGGATGATATTTTCCGAGCACCTCCCCTACTATCCTTGCAGATTTCTTATATGCCCTGTTTGATAAAACACCAAGCTCCGACATACCGAAAAGAACACGCCGGTGGACAGGCTTAAGTCCATCTCTTACATCAGGTAAAGCCCTCGACACAATCACCGACATAGAATAATCGATGTATGCCGACTTCATCTCTTCCTCAATATTTACCTGAATCACCCTTTCTCTTTCTGACATAACTAGCTAATAATTAAATAGATATAAAATCCCGCTGCCGGGATGTGATTTGATTACGAATTTAGTGAATATTTAGGTATTTATGTCCGTTATATATTGTGACTTTTTAACAACAATTGTTTATAAATGGGCATGAAAATTGCCAGACAGATATTGTATTAAATTTAACTTTGATTTTGAGGGGAAAGGCAAAGTTGTCGGTAAAAACTGACAATATGGCTTAATTAAAAATGCAAAAACAGGAGATTATTTTATGGATTCACAATTTTCACAAAGAGTAAAGGATATTCTTGGATATAGCAAGGAGGAGGCTATAAGGCTTGGCAACAGTCATATAAGTCCTGAGCACCTTTTTCTTGGCATACTGAGGGACGGAGAAGGGGTTGCGGTTGAAATACTTTTAAATCAGGGAATTGACCTTCTTGTCCTGAAGGGTTCCATTGAAAAAAGCATAAGGGTCGAAAGCCCGGTTCCCGTAGCCGATCATGAGATAATTCCATTGCTCAGAAGCACCGAAAGGATTCTTAAGCTTGTTTATCTCGAAGCCAAATCGCTTAAAAGTACAACTATTGATTCTGAGCACCTTCTGCTTGCAATTCTGAAGGATGAAAATGCCCTTGTGACAAGGTTCCTGGCAGAACTTGATGTTGACTATCAGTCGGTCCGCAGGGCTGTTGAAGCCGGTTCACCAAGCGCCAGGGCTGATTTTCCGAGGGAGGAAGATGACGAAGGACAGGTATTTGGCAGCGGACAGGGAAAGGGCCAGCAGCCCTCTTCATCAAAACCTTCGTCCGACACCCCCGTCCTTGATAATTTCGGTATCGACCTTACAAAGGCTGCCGAGGAAGGAAGACTCGATCCGGTAGTCGGACGCGAAAGGGAGATTGAAAGGCTTGCTCAGATCCTTTCGAGGAGAAAGAAAAACAACCCTGTCCTTATTGGAGAACCTGGGGTAGGCAAGTCGGCAATAGCCGAAGGCCTTGCACTTAGGATAACAAAAAAGAACGTTTCACGCGTACTTTTCAATAAAAGAGTTGTTGCCCTCGACCTGGCTTCAATTGTAGCCGGGACCAAATACCGGGGACAGTTTGAGGAAAGAATGAAAGCCATTCTTAACGAACTTTCGAAAAACGACAATATTATCCTTTTCATAGACGAGATACATACAATTGTCGGAGCCGGCGGCGCAACAGGTTCACTCGATGCAGCCAACATGCTCAAGCCTGCACTAGCCAGGGGTGAGATACAGTGCATCGGAGCCACCACCCTAGATGAATACAGGCAGCATATTGAAAAAGACGGAGCGCTCGAACGCCGGTTCCAGAAGGTTATAGTGGAACCTACATCAATAGAGGAAACTATACATATCCTGCATAATATCAAGGAACGTTATGAGGAACACCATAACGTAATCTATACCGATGATGCAATTGATGCCTGTGTTAAGTTGACTAACAGGTATATATCCGACAGACACCTGCCCGACAAGGCAATTGATGCGCTTGACGAATCAGGATCAAGGGTTCATATTTCGAATATTGTGGTCCCGGAAAAAATTCTTACGCTCGAAAAGCAGCTTGAAGATACAAAGAAGGAGAAGATGCTGGCCGTAAAGAACCAGAACTTCGAAAAAGCAGCAAGCTTCCGCGATAAGGAAAAGGATCTTATCGATATGATTGAGCTTGAAAAGAAAAAATGGGAGAAAGAGCTTGCAGTTAATCGTGAAACCGTTGATGCCGAAAAAGTTGCGGAAGTCGTGGCAATGATGACAGGGGTGCCTGTTCAGAGAATAGCACAGACCGAAGGTACACGTCTTCTTAAAATGGCTGATGAGCTGAGAGGCAGCGTAATCGGGCAGGATGAAGCTATACAGAAGGTTGTAAAATCGATTCAGAGAAACAGGGCCGGACTTAAAGACCCCAACAAACCAATAGGAACGTTTATTTTCCTCGGTCCGACAGGCGTGGGAAAGACACAGCTTGCAAAAGTACTTGCCAAATTCCTTTTCGACACTACCGACAATCTTATAAGGGTTGATATGAGCGAATATATGGAGAAATTCTCAGTATCGCGCCTGGTTGGAGCGCCTCCCGGATATGTGGGTTATGAAGAGGGCGGCCAGCTTACAGAAAAGGTAAGGAGAAAGCCCTATTCGGTTGTACTTCTCGATGAAATAGAAAAGGCCCATCCCGATGTATTCCATATCCTGCTCCAGGTCCTTGATGAAGGTCAGCTGACCGACAGCCTGGGTCGCAGGGTCGATTTCAGGAATACAATCGTTATCCTTACATCAAACATTGGAACAAGGCAGATAGCTGAGTTTGGACACGGAGTGGGCTTTGACACAACTGCCAAAAAGGCAACAAGAGACGAACAGGCGAAGAGCATACTTCAGAAAGCTTTACAAAAGACCTTTGCACCTGAATTTCTGAACAGGATCGATGATGTGATTATGTTCAACTCCCTTGGCAAAGAGGAGATCAACAAGATCATCGACCTTGAACTGAAAGGATTGTACGAAAGGGTCAGGTCGCTCGGATATCAGCTCAAGATAGCCAATCCCACACGTGATTTCATTGCCGAGAGAGGCTTCGATGCAAATTATGGCGCAAGACCGCTTAAACGTGCAATTCAGAAATACCTTGAGGATCCTATGGCTGAAGTTCTTATCAGGGCAGAGCTGCAGGAGGGCGATACTATCTATGCAGGCTTCAATCCGGCAAAATCGGAGATCAGGATTAAGATCCATAAGAAAAAAGAACAACCTGAGTTACCACCGGCAGAATAAGATATTCGGTTTAAATTCAAGAACTTACACTGAGGGACACAGAGGAGACACAGAGAGCACAGAGAAAAAAATATTATTATCTCTGTGACCTCTGCGGTTCTCTGTGTTTCTCTGTGTAAGTTCCTGTAAATAAACTACTTTACAGGATCTCCATAAAGATCGAATTCGGTAGCGCCCGTAATAAGGATATCATGGAATTCTCCAGGATGGAGATCATATTCTGAGCTGATGAGTACCTCATTATCAACCTCGGGACTGTCGTATTCGGTTCTTCCGGTGAAAAACTCACCCTCCCTCCTGTCGATTATCACTTTGAAGACCTTGCCGATCTTCTCAGTGTTCAGCTCGCCGGAGATAGCCTGCTGTACCGACATTAGTTCTGCGACTCTCGATTCCTTTGTCTTCTGCGGGATATCATCAGCGTAGTTCTTCCATGCATAGGTTCCGTCTTCATGTGAATACGTAAACACCCCAAGCCTGTCGAACCGGAAATCAGAAATGAATTTCCTGAGCTCATTGTGATCATTTTCTGTTTCACCCGGATGTCCTGATATCAGGGTTGTCCTTATTGCAGCATCAGGCAGTTCCTTTCGAATGGTCGCAAGAAGTTCCCTTGTCTCAGCTGTATCATGCGACCTTTTCATCAGATCAAGCATCCTCTCTGAAATATGCTGTATAGGTATGTCGATATATTTGCAGATCCTGGGGTTCTCCTTCATCAGGTTCAGTATAGCCGGCGGAAAATTCGCAGGATACAGGTAATGGAGACGTATCCATTCAAATGATTGGATTTTAAGCAGTTCCGTTACAAGTTCAGGCAGTTTCTGGGTTTTATAGAGGTCGATGCCATAATAGCTTAGGTCCTGGGCAATAAGTATAAGTTCCTTAACCCCATTGCCGGCAAGCGAATGTGCTTCACTTACAATATCTTCAATGGATCTCGACACACATTTGCCCCGGATAAGCGGTATCGAACAGAATGCACATGTACGGTCGCATCCTTCGGATACCTTCAGATAGGCATAATGTTCAGGTCCTGTAAGCCTTCTTTCGTTCCTGAGATCTTCCTTAGGGTCAATACCGAGCTCTTCAAGGATATCGTTTATGTTGTTTACACCGAAGTACTTTTTTACCTCAGGGATCTCATGCTGAAGCTCATCGGCATATCTCTCCGACAGGCAGCCCATTACATACAGGTTTCGTATCCTGCCCGACTGTTTTGCCTTTACAAATCCAAGTATCGTGTCGATGCTTTGTTCGCGGGCATCGTTTATGAAGCCGCAGGTGTTTACAATAACTGTATGTGCTGAAATATCAGAAGGGTCATAAACAATTGAATACCCTCCTGCTTCGATCTGACGAAGCAGCTTTTCGGAGTCGACTGTGTTCTTTGAACAACCGAGTGTTACAAGATTGATTTTTTTATTCCGGGTATGCGCCGAACGTGAATTCCTCATTTTGATTCTGAGAAAAGTGAATCCACGAACTCGTAAGGATTGAAGATCTGAAGGTCGGTCATTTTTTCTCCGAGTCCGATATATTTTACAGGTATCCTGAACTGGTCGGAGATTCCGATCACAACTCCGCCTTTGGCTGTCCCGTCGAGTTTTGTAACGGCCATTGCGGTTACATCCGTGGCGGCAGTAAATTGTCTGGCTTGCTCGAATGCATTTTGTCCTGTTGATCCGTCAAGTACAAGAAGTACCTCATGTGGAGCTTCAGGAATTACTTTTTCAGTCACCCTTTTGATCTTCGAGAGTTCGTTCATCAGGTTGATCTTGTTGTGGAGCCTTCCGGCAGTGTCAATTATGACCACGTCATAATTACCGGCAACTGCCGATTTTACCGAATCGAATGCAACTGAAGCAGGATCAGATCCCATTTGCTGTCGGACAATCTGGACCCCTGTCCTGTCGGCCCATATCTGCAACTGGTCGATGGCGGCGGCACGGAAGGTATCAGCTGCTCCGAGAAGCACAGTCTTGCCTGCATTTTTGAATTGCCAGGCAAGCTTGGCGATAGTTGTTGTTTTTCCCGATCCGTTCACTCCCACAACCATTATCACGTAGGGCTTTGATGGAAGAGGCGAGCTGAAGTCAAATTCCGGTCCTGTGGTGTTCTTTTCGAGAAGGGCGGCAATTTCTTCTTTCAGGATTGTATTCAGTTCGGAAGTGCTAAGATATTTATCCCTTGCAACCCTTTCTTCTATACGGCCGATTATCCTTAGTGTTGTATCAACGCCAACATCAGAAGAAACCAGTATCTCCTCAAGGTTATCAAGTACCTGGTCGTCGACTTTTGATTTTCCGATTACTGCACGGGAAAGTTTTGAGAATACATTCTCCTTTGTCTTTTCAAGACCTTTGTCGAGGATTTCCTTTTTCTCTTTGTTTCCGAATCCGAACCAACCCATAAGGTATAGTTTTATTGATCTCAAATATAAAAAAAGCTTCCTTCACAATCGAAGAAAGCTCTGTATAGTATGCAAAAAGATTGCTTATTTCTTTGTGAAGAAATCCTTGATATGATCATTATGAACTACTTCTTCCTTAAACTGATATGCATTTGATTTATCAGATTTAACCATTTTGATGCATTTGGTAAAAATTTTACCGCTGCCTGTTTTTAGTGATGCAACAACTTTCTTTGCCATGGTTCTTTATTTTATTTCTCTGTGAACTGTATACTTTTTAAGATAAGGATTATATTTTTTCCTTTCCAGACGGTCGGGGGTGTTTTTCCTGTTTTTTGTTGTAATATACCTTGACATTCCTGGAACCCCACTCTCCTTTTGCTCGGTGCATTCAAGAATAACCTGCTGTCTGTTACCTTTTGCCTTCTTTGCCATTTCCTTGTTTTATTTTAATAGTTCAAGATGTAACCTTTTTCCTTTGCATCCTTCAGGACACTTGTGAGCCCCTTTTTATTGATGAGACGGATCCCGGATGCTGATATTTTCAGGGAAATCCATCTGTCCTCTTCAGGAAGATAATATTTCTTTACAAAAAGGTTAGGATAAAACTTCCTCTTGGTTCTTCTTTTTGAATGCGATACGTTATTCCCCACTACCGCTTTCTTCCCTGTTACCTGACAAATCTTTGACATCGATTCTCTTTTTATTTCTGGTTTTACGTCTTTTTAAAAACGAAGCGCAAAATACGTGATTTTTATCTGATTAACCAAATATTTACTTTAATTTTTTTCAACACCCCTTAGAAATAGCTGTTAAACACTGATAATCTGCTTTCTGAGGAGGTTCAGGGCCATAAATGTAAATCTGGTAATGTTTGTAAGTCTGTCAGTTGTGAAAGTATGTTTTTCGGTTATCGTACCGGAGTTTCCCGCCACGGCTATCCATAATGTTCCCACAGGCTTCGTACCGCTTCCTCCTCCAGGTCCGGCTATACCGGTGGTTGAGACTGCAAAATCTGTTTTCATCAGTTTTCTGGCTCCTTCGGCCATTGCAGCTGCAACAGATTCGCTTACAGCGCCATCTCTTTCAATCAACCGGGGATCCACTCCAAGGACTGCCGTCTTAATTTCGTTTGCGTAAGCTATTATACTGCCTTTATAATAATCAGATGATCCGGCGACACTCGTAATTTTGTGTGCTATATTGCCTCCGGTGCAACTTTCCGCTGTGCACAGTGTAAGGTTCTTTTCCCGGAGAAGCCTTCCTGCAGCCATTTCGAGGGTTTCTTCATCCTCACCGTAAATATACAGGGGAATTATATCGTATAGTTTCCATACCTGTTCTTCTGTTAAGGTCAGTAATTCATTCCTGTCGTTTCCTGTTGCCGTAAGCCGAAGCTTGATAATCCCTGCTGAAGGAAGGTATGCAAGTTTAATACATGCCGGCAGTCCCGCTTCGAAGCCTGTCAGCATTTCAGCAAGCCTTGCCTCAGGTGTGCCGAAGGTCATAATATTCTTATGAACGATAACCTGTGAGGTGTATCTTTTTCCAAGCTCGGGAATTACATGTTCATTCATCAGGTATTTCATCTCCGTGGGAACACCCGGCATAGAGATATAAACAGTGCCGTCCTTTTCGAACCACATCCCCGGGGCGGTGCCCGCAGCATTCAGCAGTACCCTGCATGATTGCGGGACTTCAGCCTGTTTTCTGTTATTCTCATTCATCGGGAATCCCCTTCTGGCCATCATCGATTCGACCATCTCAAGCACCTGGCTGTCCATCACAAGCTTTGTGTTAAAGAATTCACAAAGGGTTTGTTTTGTTATATCGTCGCTTGTCGGACCGAGTCCTCCTGTTATCAGCACTACATCAGACCTTGTTGATGCTTCGTAAAGTATCCCCAGGATATCGTCTCTTTTGTCGTGAACCGATGTTTTCCTGTGTATGTCGAATCCCAGGCTGCTCAGAGCCTCTCCCATCCATGCTGAGTTTGTGTCGATTGTCTGACCTATCAGCAGTTCATCACCTATTGTTATTATTTCTGCTTTCATCTCTCCCTTTCTGATGGTTATGCCTATTGTTCCCTAAGTGATCCAGGGCTCTGATGATCCTGTTTCCTGTTGCACGATGCAAATATTGAACAAACTGAGACAAGGATTGCAATAGCATATACTTGAATTTTCTTTATTCTTCTTTGACCTGAATTATCTTAGAGGGCTCAAAATTAGCATTTATTGATTTTATATCATGATGATAAAAGATCAAATCATTACCTGAGAAGGCTAAAATTGAGCAGGCGATGTATGAAGATAATGTTCTTATTTAAGAACCACACCCCATTCAGTGACACAGAATCCGGTCCTTATAAATGGGAGTTTATCTGCAGGTGCTATGATTTTGCTGTTAACGTCACTGTCGGCGCCCCTGATCAAATAATACAGTCTTAAAACTGCATCGGGAGCATCGGTTATTTCAAGGGTTATTACAGTATCTATAAGCTTCTTTTCCTGGGGATATATTTCGTAATATTCATAATCTTTCAATCTTGGAATCCAATAATCTGTGAAGTCTTTTATTTCCCTTCCGTTGAATCCGTATTCTGCCAGATTATCGGTGAAAAATTCCTCAAGATCCGATACATTTATTATCCATCCTTCATTTGTCTGCCAGATATCAGGCTGGTCACTTTCATAAAACAGGTATTCAAATTTGTTATTTATGATTCCATTGGTATCAACACTTACCAGCCAGCCTTTTCCGTAATCAGGGATTGAGGTGATTATTCGTCCACCACGCGGAAAATTTAAGGTCACGCCCAGAATCTTCTTTTCTGTCGGATAGAGGTATATATTTGGTTTATAAAGCCTGACATCTCCGGGATCGGGTTCCGGTTCCGGCTTACAACCATGGAACGTGACAGAACCCAGGAACAATAATCCACCGAGGATTAATTGAATAAAGACAAAACTCAATATAGGTTTCTTCATTATGGAATATGTTTTTGTAAATCATTTAATTAATGTGCATTCTTTTATTTCGTAATAATCAGAAATTCCGGTCATATCATATGCCCTGGTTTTGGATTTACAGGAAGATTTATCATCGTTTTATCACTCCTGCAATATTCAAATATTCATCAACATTTACTCTATACTTGTAAGAGCTTGCAATTCCAACGAACTTAAAATTATATGTGTAGTAGCAGATACAATTACACAAGCCAGGCTGGGTGGTCTGAATTTTAATAAGTATTGAATCGCCTTTAATGGAAGATGACGCACTATATTCCGAGCAGCAAGTGGCATTAAATCCAACAAATATGTTTAAACTGTCGTTGGTAACTGAATAAGTTGCGGTATCGGGGTTAATAAACGGATCATTTTTAAATGCTGAACCTTTTTCCAGAAAGCAACCCCCTTTGATGGTCCCGGCATATTCAAGATTTCCCGGTTCATTTTTATCGCAGCTAATTAAGGAGGCAAATAGCAACAGAGGAATCAAAATTTTTCTCATTGAATCGGGTTTTGGGTCACACTAAAATGCGCAAAATCCGTACCAATATCATTGTTAGAATAAGGATAGTTTATATAAATATGATATTTACGCTTCAGCGGATGGTTTTCATTTAGAATAAATGCAAATTGACGAACCCTATTCTGAATTGAAGAATTTGCTGGAGAAAAAAAGGGACTTAGAAGAATGATATTTTCTAAGTCCCTGATTTTTAAGAGCGGGAAACGGGGGTCGAACCCGCGACCCTCAGCTTGGGAAGTGTTTATATGAGTCCTCATCCCTTTTCCAACCATTTAATTGTAGCTCATTTAAGTGTTAATAATCAATGTATTAAAATTCATTTGATTTAATCATTCTTTTGACAATTTCATAGCTTTTAATACATTTATGGTGCAAATTTTGGTGCAATTTAAGACGCTATTTATGGCAATAACAAAACCCACAGCAAATCTTTTCCTTGACACTCGGTCAAAAATAAAGAAATCTGAGAAATATCCGGTTAAAATAACTGTGTATTATTTGGGGAAGAAGCGTAGATATGGCCTTCCATATAGCTTCACCGAAGATGAATGGAAAAAAATAAACAGTCCAAAGCTACGGGACAATAAGTTAAAAGAAGCAAGAATTAAACTTGACTATTATATTGGAGAGAAGTTTGAAAAAGCTCTAAAAGAAATTGAAGGTCCATTTGATTTTGAAAAGTTTAAAGTAGCATATTTCGAAGATAAAAGCCGCAATCTCGTAAGTAGTGATGTGTACTCCCTTTTCAGGAGATACATCAAAATCCTGAGAGAATCTGGAAATGTCGGTACTGCGCAGATTTATGAATCAGCCATGCAAACGTACCTGAACATTAGAAAACGACTGAATTTTACTGATATTACTGTCGGTTTTCTTGAAGATTATGAAAAACAAATGGTTAAAAAGGGTTATTCCACTGCCTATATATCCATGAACCTTCGCAATCTGCGTACAATCTATAATAAAGCAATTGCAGAAAAAATGGTTAGTGCTGATAAGTACCCATTCTCAAAATCGAGAAGTGACAAAAAGTTCAAAATAAAGAAAGGCGATAGTAACAAACGGGCATTGACACAAGAAGAACTCCAATTATTGAAAAAATATCAACCTGCCACACCTGCGCAAAGAAAAGCATGGCTCTATTGGTGGTTTGCATTTTATGCTAATGGTTTAAATGGGAAAGACATTTGTTTATTAAAGAACAAAAACATTGTTGGTGGTATTATCACAATTACTCGGGCAAAGACTGAAAATTCTGTAGGAAGTGTTAAGCCAATCCAAATTAAGCTGTCTGAAAACATTCAAAATATTATAGACGAGGTTGGGAACAAAGATAAATCCCCGGATGCATATGTTTTCAATATTTTAAGACATGGAATAAGTGCGCAAAAAGAGCGTGACATGATTATGTCATTTAATCACAATATAAACAAACACTTGAAATGCATTTGTCAATCGTTGGGTTTTGATTTTAATATTACGACTATTTGGGCCAGACATAGTTTTTCAACCTATCTAAAAAGACGTGGTGTCTCGGTTGAAGTAATTTCTGAAGCTCTTGGTCATACTTCAACTGAAACAACACAAAATTACTTGGATTCGTTTAATTTGGATACCCTTGAAAAAACTGCGGAACTCCTTGCAGAAATTTAATTACCATGAACAAACCCGTATATGACATAAGACAAGAAGAAATTCTGAATGAGGTTATCTGTGCGTTGGATGAAAATCCGAAACTATGCACCAATCCCGTTGAGGAATCTACTTATTTAGGTTTTTCTCTTTATTCTGGGGAAGAAGGTTTTCAGCAGAACATTGAAAAACATTATAATGATTTCATTCAATACTTAAACTCATTTGTGGCAGAATGTAATAAAGCAGATGCAACACAGGAAGTGTTGATTCCGGTTTTAGCAAGACTATTTACACTTTATCGACACACAAAAAATCGATTTGCCCATTCCCCACTAAGGATGGAATGGAAGAACTATTCCAAATACTATGAAATACCCAACCTTAAAAATGATTATCGGATTGAAAAGCAACAAAAATATACCAGATGGGCATATAAATTCTTTTACAAGTCATCATCAATTCAATTGTACTTTATAAATCAATTACTTAAAGATGTGACAGTTTTAATAAAAGCGAATGACTTTGGTAAAGCGAACATAATCGAAAATGAAAAGTCGGATAAAGAAAATATCATTAAAGAAATACCAACAACAAAATATCATTTCAAAATCCTTCCATCTGCTTCCAAACAGAGCTACAACATATTGTCGAATCTTCACAAAAATCTTAAAGGAAACGGGTACATCGTTTGTACTCTTCCGGAATTCAGGCAGGTATTCATGTCGAAAACTCCAAGGCCTATTATCTGGCTCAAACCATACAACCATTTAAGCTATTTTATTAAGAATCTCACCGACAAGTTCTTGAAAAATAGTGCTAAACCTTCAAACAATCAAGTAGCATTGGCACTGTTTTATGACCGGGAGTTTGGCATATTTTTTAAAAACAAGAGAATATACCATGATGGGCATTACAAGAAATATCACGAAATACTTGATGGAATAATCAATGATTCAATCAGCACTTACATCAATATTTAGTGCAAAAACAACCGAGAGTTCAATATATTTTTTAAAAAGCACTTTTTTCTTATACTTTGTATTTCCTCGTATTGTTTGCATATTCAAAATGCTATAAACATTTAACCAACCGAAAGTAAGAACTCTCGGCCGTTTTAGGGGTATCTATCTGTATATCTTCACGTTGTATTTATGTGAAAGATATGGCAGATTTTGAAAACATAACATTCGAAAAACTTCCCGAAGCAGTCTCGCAACTGATTAAGGATGTTACCTTCATAAAGAATCATATTCTTAATGAAAGTGCACAAACTGATGTGCAAACCAATATTCCCTCTGAAAATGAATTGTTGACAGTTGGTGATGTCTGTAAGAAATTACAGATTAGTAAAGGCGGCCTTTACAACCTAACATGTACCCGACAAATCCCATGTTTTAAAAGGGGTGGACGACTTTATTTTGATGCACATGAGCTAAATAAGTGGATACGTTCTGATAGACGGAAGACAATAAAAGAGTTGCAGGAAGAAGCTTACCTGAGTACCCGGAACAATAACAACTTCTCAAAGTAACATTTTCAGCTTTTTGGGTATGGTAAGATTTGACAGGATTAAAATTGTAACAGACAGTAGAAATATAGATTTCTTGAATTCTGATATTGCAACTTTGGTCTATAAAAACGGAGCAATACATGATAACCGATTTAAGCAAAACAGGCCATTTAATCTTTACTTAAACGCAAATATTGTTGAAAATAAAGGTGTAATCGAGACATCTGCAAAAGTTCTTGGGGACAGATACCCGGAGTTAATAAATGCAGAAAATATAAGTTATTGTCTGGAAAGAATAAACAGAATTGGAATCTGCGAAATAAATATAAATGGTGTTTTAGCTGATTCTAAGCTCATATCTTGCGATGTAACAGAAGATTTGTATAGCATCAATGTTCCGGACGGTCTGGCAGTTAAAACCTGCTTAAAAAGCCTGAACAAGTTCCACGTTAAAAAATACTCGAACTGTGGATTTGTTGTTGCCAACAACGTAAAAACACAAAACCGGAAGATTCGTCTTTCGATATACGACAAGTACAAAGAGTTGCATAAGGCCGTCAACGAGGACTATTTGGCAATGGTGGATGATAGATATGAAATTTTGGCATATTTCATTGGTCGCACTCGTATAGAGGCTAATATACGAACCGTAGCACAAATCAAAGAATTGCTTCAGATTGATGACAATAACCTGATGGATGCTTTAAATTCCAATGCAAATCCCCTACTGACAGTATTTGACTCGATTTTCGACATCCCAAGTAATCCAGAAACAACATCAAATGGTCTACATTCATTACTCTCCTATCAGAAGCTTTCCGATTTGAAGAATGCCTTACTTGTAAAGGCATGTGATAATGACATAGCTCAAATCGAGTTGGTTCTGCAAAACTACCTTTCACCACATACAAATAAAGGGAAATACACGGCCAAACTGAAGAAACTAATAAATGCAAAACCCATGCAGAATGAAAACATCCGGGTCATTAGTGAAATCAGGAAATGTCTGGTTGACGCAGGAATTTTACCACAATATTAATATGTACTGTAATCTCGGTTATAGGTACTATAATGGGTATTTTCCGAGGGTAAATTGTATTGAAAACGTTACGAAATATATGATTTTCACTGAAATGTACGCCCGACACGTGAATGTCTTAATGTGTCTGGTTATTTTCAGGATTTTTCCGGTCCCGGTCTGAGGCAGAAGAAAGTTTCTCTGAAAGAACAATCGTTTTCAGCTTTAATTCCATTTTTTCGTAGTCTCCCAAGTATGCCTTCATCAGACTTTTCCATAATTTCCCATGATTTGGAACATTGAAATGGAGCAATTCATGAACGATTACATATTTCCCCAATTCCTTGTCAATTGCAAGCAAACTGGCATTGAAATTCAAGTTGCCATCTGTCGAACACGATGCCCATTTGGTTGTCATAGGCCTTAGTGCCAATGACTTTATTTTTATTTTCATTTTGGCAGCATATTCATGAACACATGCTTTGAATTCCGACTTACCTTCCCATTGTTCCATCTTCAAAGCTTATAAACGATAAATAAACTATTAAACAATTCATCAACTATCCCGGCAACTTTATCCATGTCATCTTCAACTTTTAATAATGCAAAATACACAGCTTGGCGAAGTTCTCTTAAATCTTTTTCACTGGTCTTCCAGTTTGGATGATTAACGAACTCAAATTTAATCTGTTCAGTTACTTTATCTGAATCTTTAATTTTCTTATTTATTAAAGACTGGTATACAAAAAACGTAAGGCCATCATACCCCCTTTCGGCTTGTTCTTTCCTGCGTCTTATATCTGCCTGATATAAGTTTTGGATTTCTTCCAATGCTTTTTGGGTACTTATTTGGCGATTCTCATAATTTTCTTCAACAATTTCTGCACGTTCCTTCAGGCCAATCAGAAATGGGTCATCAGAATTGTCATCAGCAATAGTTTCTATGCTTTTTATAAGGTTGATTACCCTTGTATTATCATTTTCATGAGTTGCTTTTATCTTTTTAATCGTTTCCTCATTGATTTCAAAGAATTCATTGCTGAATACTGGATTTGTTCCGGAAATCCTTTTCTGTACCAAATCATTCGTTTTACTTTGGAATTCCCTGTCGACTTGTACCCGCTTTGCATATGCATTTCTTACGACTTTATAAATTGAAGCAAGCGTTGTGTATGCATCGATATACGGTCTTAAAAATTTGTCAGGTGATATAATTTCATAAAGCATTTCCACTTCTTTGTAGAGTTTGAAGAACTCTTTACGCTTTGATTTGTCCCGGAAATGGTCTATTAAATTATCGGTATCCTTATCAATAAAGCCATGCTGTATCAGTTCCAGATATGGTGGAACATCTTTTTCCATCTTGGACTGAAACAGGTATTTAAGCAACTGAATGTCTTTTACAATTGCATTAATTTCATCACTGTCGAATGCTAAGGCTTTTTCCAGATTTTCAAATATGCCGACAAAATCAAGAACAAATCCGTGAGGTTTTACCATCTCCCTTTCCTCGTTCTCGTATGGCCTGTTAACTCTCGCAATTGCCTGTAGAAGAGTATGGTCTCGCATGGGTTTGTCAAGATACATGGCATATAAAATGGGTGCATCGTAGCCAGTTAATAATTTTTCGGTTACTATCAGGATTTTTGGCATTTCGCCTATCTTTGTAAACTGCTTACGTATCTCTTTTTCCCTTCGTTCATCGATATGGTGTGCTTTAAGGTCTGCACTGTCATTATTGCTGCCCGTAAAAACAACCTCAGAGTATTCCGGTGGCAAGAATTTGTCAAGTGCTTTTTTATACATTGCACATGCCGGACGGTCAACTGCAACCATGAAAGCCTTGTAACCCATTGGTTCGACATTTTCTTTATAATGTTTGGCCACATATTCGGCTACTTTATTTACACGCTCCTTCCCTTTCAGGAAGTTTTTTGTATTTATCGCACGCTCAAGTATTTTGTTTAATTCTTCAATATCATTGACACCATATGCTTCAGCCAAGGTTAAGAACTCCTTTTCCAAAATTTCCTTTGGTACTAATAAGTCATTTGGAGCCATTCCATAAAAAAGTGGTAAAGTAGTCCCGTCTTCAATGCTATCTGCGATGGAATACTTATGCAGATAACCATTTTCGTCATCAATTCCAAAGGTTTTAAATGTCCCCCTGCCGTATACCGTTTTATCAATAGGAGTGCCAGTAAAGCCTATAAATGTTGCATTTGGCAACGCAGCCATCAGAAAATTACCCAAATCTCCACCCGTTGTCCTATGCGCTTCATCAATCAACACATAGTTGTTCTTTCTTAGGTTTATATCAGAAGGCATGTCTCTGAACTTATGAACCATGCTTACAATGATTCCTCTGTAATCCCTTTTCAGGAGCTTCTGCAAATCGTGAATGCTCTCAGCGCATACGACATTATTTACACCAACAGACTGAAGGTTCTTCAACATTTGGTCTTCCAGTTCATTGCGGTCAATCATCAGCAAAATGGTGGGTTTTTCTGCTTCTGAGGCCTTAAAAAGCAATTCAGCCGTTTTAATCATTGTATACGTTTTCCCGCTTCCCTGTGTATGCCAGATTAACCCCCTTGTTTTAGCTGGATTTAACGCTCTTTCAACTGCTTTGTCAACGGCTGTCTTCTGATGTTGTCGTAAGATATATTTGTTTAATTCCTCATTTTGTTCTGCAAAGAGGATGAATTTTTTTATCAGGTCCAGTAAGTGTTGCTGGTCACAGAATGATTTTACTTTTGCTTCAAGCTTGCCGATTTCTTCGCATTTCCAGTTAAAAATGTTTCTCCTGATTGTATTCCATGTTACACCATATGAAAATCCGATGCTTTCTGTTGTGGTAAACAATTGCTGGGGCACCATCAATTCAGGCGTCTCCCGGTGATATCTCCTAATCTGGTCAATACCGATAGCTAATGCTTCGTCTTTTGTTGCATTTTTACATTCAATAACAACTACCGGGATGCCATTAATTAAAAAAACAACATCCTCACGATTAGCATATTGGCCGTTGAATAAATAATATTCCTCAGTTACTTCAAATATGTTTTCATCAGGATGTTCATAATTAATCAAAATGAGATTAAACTCACGATTTTCTTCATTACTGAAAAAAGTTTTTTGGCCTTGCAAGTATTGATGGAAATCACGGTTCCCGTAGATTGTTGACAATGGTGAATCCAACAAACGCAGTAAATCTTCTTTTTTGTCTTTATACTTTGGATTGAATTGTATTACCTTGTTGAATAACGTGTCAGAAAAGAAGCGGCTTGCGTTTTTAGCTTGCTCTCTTGGTGAAACGGCCGTAGTATCAAAACCTCTGCGTTTCTCGGCTTCGTTCTGCGACACATAATTCCAGCCGATTTCGGCAGCATATTGAAGTATACGAACTTGTATGCTTTTATGCTCAGTTGGTTTTACCATTGATAGCATTAATTATATCTGATGAAGATATGTTTTTGCCTTCAGTCAATTGCTCAGCCGCATACGCAAAAAAGGAAGCTCTTTTATTCACAAATTCCTCAAAGTCAGTTTTAATCTTCTCCTTTCGCTCAATTTCGCTTATACCGTCCTCATATCCACCATTGGCCAGCTCTGTTATCGGAATCAAATGTGAATTGAGTCTTCCATTTACAATTTCTTCAGATACCCATTGATACCTATCTTTTAAGTATTTCAAAGGGTCTTTCCTGCCAATATTCAAATTTGTATCATCGGTAATTAGGGCACAGTTTAATGCAAGGAAACTTTCAATTTCAGCCTCTCTTAACAATGCATCGGGGAAAATATGATGGTAATGTCTTTGTGAAATGTTTGTCCTGTCAACCCTTTGTCCGGTCGCAAAATCAAAGGAACCCAAACGACAGGCAACAGCTAATATCGCCTTTCCTCTTATTGTGTCACGTTTTGGCCAGCCAGCTAATATAAGTTCATCCGCTGATGCAATCGGGTGACTGCTACGATTAAAAATAGGCACATCGCCATCAGTGTAAGCTAATCCGCTTTCCTTTTTTACTTCTGTAATTACTCTTTTCAGTGCGATATAATCATAATACGCATGAGTGGCAGCAGAGTTTTCATAACGGTCGGTAAAGAATGCTGACCACAAATATTTCTTTAACAATACTTCGTACAGACCTCGTTTATCTCCTTTGTCCGGAATGAAAGGATACAATGCAGAAATCACAGCTAAAACAGCATTAGTGGGTAATCTGTCATGGTCAATGATTCCTTCATTTCTTAGGAAAATGGCCATGTCATTCAATCCTTTCTCCATAATCTCCCATTGGTCCACCATTACAGATTTGTCCATGTCCCATAATCCTTTTTGATTTGGAAGCTTTTCCTGTAATAGTGCTGAAGTATTCAGGATAAGATAGGATAGGTTAAAATAGCATTTGATATCAGGAAACTTGGAATCCAACTCATCCTGTAAATCATGCAAAGACTTTCCCTTAATACTTTCAATTTCAGCAACTATGATATCATATGTTGACAATGGTTTGGAGTTGGTGTTCATATTAATAAACACTTCAAGTGCAATGTCCTTGGCCGTAGATGTCGGTAATGAAAGATATGGAAGGTTGTAGTTCTTTATAATAGACCTCAGTTCGTTTATTTTGTCACTGACCGACTTTTTCCAATTGAAAAAACCTTCCAACTCTTCCGGGTTAGCTGGCTTGCGGTAGTTTGTTGCCTTTGTAATCCAAGTGTCAATATCAGGTTGAATATCTTCAGGTCGCAGCAGTTCAGTAGGTATCATTCCCCGTCTAAGACAGTCTTCAGGATTGTCGCACCACAAAGGATAACGTTGCCCATTTTTTTGATAATACCGGCCCCGGCAAAAAATGAATTGTTCATCGCTTTCTTTTTCCCCGTATATATCGAATTCTGGAATGTACACATAGAAGGTTTCAAATTCATAGTTATTATGGAGAACACGCCACAAAGCTGTAAGTCGTTGCTGTCCGTCCAATAATTGTTCTAAAACCCGACTGTCAGTTGTGGGTGCTGAAACCAAATATCGGGAAATGAATTGCTCTTTTTCACCAACCTCCAAAACAAGAGTTATACCCAATGGCAGGTTTTGTGTTATTGTATTGAACAGACTGCTGATGCGTTTCCAATCCCAGGCTTCATAACGCTGGAATCGAGGTAATTTAATTTCACCCCGTTGGATTTTACCGTACCAATCCTCAATTTTTCGGTTTCTTGCTTCCATTAATCATACTTCTGCTGCCAAGCTGATAGGCGGTTCGACAATTTCATACTTCAAATTTATGTTCTGAAAATCGACATCATTTACTCTTCTTTTTCCTGTCATTAGGTCATTTAAAAGAGTTTTAAAAAGGTCATTAATTATTTGTTTTTTAGTTTTATGATGATTGATTTTGTCTTCGACAATGCCGATTATTTTTGCAATTTCAACCTGCTCCTGAATCGTTGGGACTGGTATCTGCAATACCGATATTTCATTTCGATTATAATTTGCTTGGTTTACTGCACGTCTTGAGAGCTTTACAAACACACCCTTTTCACGATAGTGATTCATTAAATGTTTAAGAAAATAATTGTGCGATTTCAATTCTCCACAATTAATTCTCAGAATAAATGATGCAAATATATGAGGTTCTGATTGTTCATGGAAAACTGTTGTTTTTCCAATTAGCTCTGCACTATTTCGCCAATTAAATAAAAGGTCACCATCTTTAAGCGTTAACTTCTCGATAGTTCGTTCTGGAACCTCAATGGTTCTAATTTGGTCATAAAGCAATTCTCCGTCCCTATTGATATCAGCAGTACTTACGATTTTGACGCCATTTTTAGGCGATGTTTTTGGTATTGCTTGTGATACTCCATAATCAATAAATTCCACAGAATCAATTAAGTGCTTTATCTTCCAACTCGTAGGTAAAACACCTATTTCTGTTTGCTTTTGACTTTCTCCCTGTGTGCCCTGAGTCAACAGCAACTGCATTAGTATTCTTTTAAGTTCTTTAGCGGATTTAATAAGTTCATCTTGTAAATCAACAGCAGTTTGTAATGTTTTCATTACGAACGCAATTTTACGTTGCTCAATAAGTGTTGGCACTGGAATAAGCAATTCAGATAACCTTGATTTTGACAAGTTTGGTATCGTTGTTATGTTTCCCCTTCCAAAATAAAGTTTGGCATATACAAAGGAGAATTGCAACCAATAAAGCATAAATTCAGGTTCAATTTTACTCGTTTTTGCTCTGAGTCTATGCAAATGGTTTTGATAATAACAACCAACTACTTCATTTTTCCAAATTCCAGTTCTTCCAATATCACCACCTTCACAGACTAATAAATCATTTTGAGACAGTTTATATTTTTTTTCTTCATCAGCAGTAAAATGGAGATAATCAAGTTCATCAAGGGTAATTTTACCCCATAATATGTTTGATGTTCTAAGAAAAGGTTTTTGGTTACTCCCGATTCTATTTGCTTTGGAAACCTGCTTTCCTTGTTGCACAGTAAAATAGTCGTCAAGCCTGCCAACAGTCCAGTCTTCAGGTATGTATCCAATTTCGGTTAATTGAAATCCCTTCATTGTTAGTTAAAGTTTTTTAAAATAGATTTCAATTCTTTATCAATTGAGGCAGCTTTCTCCTCAAGCTCATTTAGTTCATCAACTATTTCTGCAATTGGCCGATATATTTCATCGTCCTTAATCTGAATATAACGACTGGGTGAGATATTATAATCATTTTTTTTAATCTCCAAAATACTTACGAAGCGGGCCAATTTCTCTTCTTCTTTAAAAGCCTTATAAGTTGTAGAGATGTGCTCTATGCTTCCAACTGGTATATAATTTTTAGGGTCCCCTTTTTCATATTGTTTACCAGCATGCAGTAGGTAAACTTTATTTTTAAACTGTTTGGACTTATTAAGGAGAATAATTATTCCCGGAGCACTTGTGTTGTAAAATAGGTTTTCTGGCAAGTATATTACTCCCTCAATAAGGTCATTATCGATAAACCATTTCCGACAGTCCTTTTCCTTGTTACTTCCCTGACTACCACTACCTCTACTTGCTGCCCCTGTGTCCAAAACAATTGCTGCACGTCCATTTTCATTAAGACTACTGTAAATATGTTGTACCCACCCCCAATCAAACTTCCCGCCACAACTGCCAGCCGGGAACCTTTCCATTTCATCATTAATAAAAAAATCATCGTTTACATATGGCAAGCTGTCCCTTCCCTGATTCCACATTGGATTAGCCACTACCCGGTCAAAAGTCCTAAGTTTATTATTGAGTTTAAACTTGGGATTTTTAAGTGTGTCACCAATCTCGATTTCGCCTTCCATATCATGAATAACCATATTCATTTTGCTCATTGCCCATGTAGCGGGGATGAACTCCTGACCATATAGTTTTAATGGTGCAAATTTTGCCTTGCTTTTAAATTTCATTTTCTCTTCCAAGACCAATTCGCATTTTATAAGTAAACCACCGCTTCCACAAGTAGGGTCATATATTTCCATCCCCGGTTCAGGGTCCATTATTTTGGCCATAATAAAGCCTACCTCGGCAGGACTATAGAATTCGCCAGCACTTTGTCCGCTTCCTTCAGCAAATTTCCTTATAAGGTACTCATAGCTTCTTCCAATAATATCCGGTTCAACATCTTTCAAACCCAGACGTTTTTCAGCGATTTTTTCGATAAGCTTACTTAAACGGTCATCATCGATGTCTCTTTGGCCATGGGTGGTTGCGTTGAAATCAATCCTGTCAATGATTCCCTGTAAGCTGGGATTAGCTTTTGCCACAGAGCGCAATATATCTGTTAATTGCTGGCCAATTTTGTCACTTAAAGTCCGAATAACATCCCAAGTGGTTTCTTTTTCCGGGTCTTTTGGTTTAACAGGCATAAAAAAACGTACAAGAGACTTATCCCTTTCCACCAATTGAAGTGCCTTTGTCCTTGAAGTAACACGCTCAGCAATCCGGTCTATTTCGTCATCATAGACATCACAGAGACGTTTAACGAAGATTAGGGGTAAAATATAATCTTTGTATTTTGCAGCATCCGCAGCACCCCTTATACTACAAGCTGCATCCCAAATCCATGATTCCATGGATTTTACTTTTTCACCATTTCCGTTTTGTTTCGCCATGCCTTAATTCTTTCCGCCTTTTATGTTTTTTTGTCTTTTCTGTATTAACCGTCCTCTTCTGATTATGGCTAAATCAGTGATATAGGGTTCATCTTTCCAAGTATTATACAATGTCTGTGAAGCTACACCCAACTGTTCACGGGTGAAATGCTCAAACATAGCCATGATGCTTCCAAAGTAGTAATGTTCATCTGATGCAATCATATACAGATGAATAACCTGTCTGTTCTTATCAGAAGAAACCATATTTTCTTATTTTGAAATGCTAAAGTATGGAAAAATAACCAAACGATTCAATTTTTCAGTAGTAATATTTAAAATATTTACTGATTTATTTGGTAAATATATTCAATATAATTACCTTTGAAGCATAATCAAAAAATCATAATATGCCGAAACAATGTCAGATTCTGCAAACTTCGATATGCTTGGACAATGATTTTATAGACAGGCACCTTATTCTTGTTTTCATGAGTGAAGGGAAGCTTGAAGGCGTATATGTAGTTCCAATTCCAGATTGGCTTGTTTTTCGGGACACAAAATATCCATATTATCGAATTTGTTACAATTAATTTCAGCAATATGCAAAAAGTTGTGCTCTTTGGCCGGGTTTCTTCTGTTGGCGACAGACAAAGCTATGAACGTCAAATAAATGACTTGACAACATTTTCTGAAACGCAGCATTATCAGATTGTTGGTGTGTTTGCAGAGAAAATATCTGGCGCAGCCAAAAACAATGAACGAGCAGAATTAATGAAAATGGTAACCTTTGTGAAGGACAATGAAGTTGATAAGGTTCTGGTGACTGAACTGTCAAGACTCGGCCGGGACCCGCTGCAAATCCTTCAAACCATTGAAATTCTGAACCAGAATAAAATATCCCTATTCATCCAAAACTATAATATAGAAACACTGACTTCTGATAAGGAAATCAATCCCATGAGTCAGTTTTTGATAACAATATTGGCAGAAATAGCACGAATGGAGCGTAGGAACATTGAAGGCCGTTTAACAAGTGGGTATCATAATTTCCGGTCACGTGGTGGCAAAGTAGGTCGGAAAAATGGTTATCGAAAAAGCCGGGAAACAATGTTTGAACAATATGCGGAAGAAATAAAGATGTTGAAAAAGGGGTATAGTTATCAGCATATATCACAAATTACCAGCACAAATAAAAACACACTTACAAAACTCAGAAAGTTATTCGCTTAGGAAAAGGATTAAATCAGTTTACGTAAGTTAGCTGGCAAAAGTGTATCAATTTCATCGTCAGTAAAGTACATCTCTTCTTTGGTTTTCAATCCCAATGTTGCTTCTTTATATGCTTTACTGATTGTTCTTGGAGAGCCTTTGTAAATATGGTATAATTCATCCTGAAGAGTATCCCTTTTAATAGTTATCTCATCTGGCGTCAACCTGCCCATTTTAACGTCAGTAAGTAGTGAAAGATATAGTTCTCTCATGTTCCAGAGGTCAGATGCAGAATTTGCGTGCTTTTGTGCAATCCCACCCAAATCGTAGTCTTTTAAATATGTATTTAAACCAAACAAAATTGCCGACAGGACAGCAGAAATTATACCTACCGTTTTATTGTTTCCAAATACAGTTACCAGAATGCCAGTAGTTGTTAATGCTGACAATCCTATTTGTACAATTTTTATTCTGTTATTTCTGCGAAATAAAATATCCGCACATTTTTCCTGTGTTTTATGTGACCAGACTAATCTGGCATATAATTCTCGAATCTGTGATTCAAGTGTATTACTCTGGGAATCGATATCCATAAACTTCCCTCCATTTTTGTTTTGAAGTCCATTCTTTGTCATCTGATTGATATTTTATTGCTTCAACTGCATTATTGTAAGCTTGAGTAGCCTTATATCGAAAATTATCTGGATTATAGATTATCTGGTTACTGCCGAGAGCATACCAGATTGTTTGATTTACTGTTTGATTTTTAAGGAATTCGAAAAAATCCCGGCTCATCCAATCATAATACAGGTAGGAGTTGTTTTTATAGCTCCAATTTGTTAGGAACCTATAAGCCAAAGTGTCAATAAGAAGTCCATTAATTTGAACACTGCAATAATATTTCCATGAACGAATCATTCTACACAATGGCCTGAGGTTGTTATTCGTAAGATTATCGCCTGTTGTGATTTCGTTTATTTCCGGAACTGGATTAGTGGATTTCCAGCTTCCTCCGGAGTTAGAATCGGCATATGTATATGAACCATCGTTATTATGAAAAACAGGAAGAACTTCAATTGTCATTTTATCGCTAAACCGGACACTGACAATTTGACCATCACCTTTTAGCTCTGTGTTTGAATATGTTTTTATTATAGAATTTTTCACTGCTTGAAGCAGCGCAGATTGTCCATTGCCTTGATAAGAATTATATTGATTATATAATGACCACGGTAATTCGAAAACCATGTCAATATCACTCACCCAACTGTTTGCTGTATTGCGGCCATATGAACCAACATATCTTCCACCCCCAGTAGTATCCATATTCCAGAAATCCAAATTTAGTCTTCTGCAGATTGCAAGATATCGGGTAGAGATTGTGGAACGCATTTCGCTTCCAATAATTAGGCTGCCACAAAATGCTTCAAAATTACTTGCAACGCTCATAAATTAAACATGAAAGACTAATAAAGATGTATGTTTTTAAGGAATTCATCAAGCTTCAATTTCGCATTTATATATTTCTCGAAAGAGCCATCAAACATTCCTGATTCCAATAATTTCCAATTTGATTTGACCTTTTCAGCTTCTGCAAAAAAATCTTTGAAATAATTATCTCTTAGACTGGTTATTCCTTTTCTCCATTGAAATTGGCCAAAGGGTGCCCATGTGCTACCGTATTTATCACCAACAATGTGTACGTAATTCAAGGCCAGTAAATATTCAAATACATCGAAAATGTCATTAAATTCTTTATCGGACAAGATGAAACCAGAAAAATAAGGTTTTAAATTCTTGCACAGGTAGGTGCTTATTGGCGTATGATAATTTTGACCATGGTTAAGTATTTTATTCATTAATCTCAGGTCAATCATGCATGCATTTACAAATTCAATGAGGTAGTATTGATTTGAGTGCTCTGATTCACTCTCTTCAATTTTAATATGGAAACAATCACACAGTATTTTGTAGTTTTTACTTTTTACGGCAGCAATTCCAATTGTATATAAAGTGAAAAGGGACGGGAAATAGTAAAAAGCTTTAGTCTCCTTGTAAAAAGACCCATTTGTTTCTGGTATTGGCCCTGCCAATCGTGATAAGATGTTTGTGAACAAATAATAATGTTCAGGTTTCGCCCAAAATACTCCATTTATTATAAGGTGAATAAGAGTTGACAAACACGCTTCAAAATATTCCAACAAGGGCATAAGGTTTTTGTTATCCGGATAAAGACTGACATCCATCTTTTCCTTTATTTTCGCATAGACCTCTTCCTGCTCTTTAAAGACCAAATCATGCAGCAAAACTCTTGCATCATCCCGGACGATATACTTTTTTAAACGTGCAACTGATATTTCGGTATTAAGCGGATGATTATCAAATGTTTTTAAGGATTCTA
This sequence comes from uncultured Rikenellaceae bacterium, assembly GCA_964633505.1. Lineage (GTDB taxonomy): Bacteria > Bacteroidota > Bacteroidia > Bacteroidales > VadinHA17 > LD21. The sequence continues at coordinate 242,068 of CAZWHC010000007.1, forward strand.
TTTTTTCCAAAATTTCAATAAAAAAAGCATCTGCACTTGAAATTTTAACTACCTCTCCTTTTCTGGATTCTGCAATCTCCTTTAATTCGATTTCACAATCACCCAAATAGGTCCAGTAACTATGAAAGCGAAAGTTCTCACACTGTTTTAATACTTTGATAAAACCATTATCCCATTTGGCTGACCAACCACATGATAATAAGCCAAATTCATTGACAATTCGTACAAGATAGTCGTGAAGTTTGGGTGGATAGGTTGACAGTTCTTCCTGTGTATTCAGGAAGCGAGAATCAAGATAGTCTCCATTAATTTTAATAAGAGTGAAAGCATTATGTACAATTGGTATGGCTCCATCGATATCGTCCGGGTGTCGTATCACTGTTGGTTCAATCCCAACCTCATTTAGTGACCTCTCAATTAATCTGTCAAAATTGGTAGTTATAATGACTTTAATGTGGCCGTCTTTAACTAATTGGGCAATTGCCTTATGTGCAGGTGAAGGCATTTTGAGACCCTGCTCGACTTCTTCTTGGGTTGGTTCGAAATATGGTTTCAACAAATTTACCCTCTCTGCAGAAGATTTTGCAAGCTTGGCCAGAATGTTTGAATAATTTGGTTCTTCACCGTATGTGGATATAAACCAATCGACTGGATTTGGTTCGCATTTTTGCTTCTTTAATTTGGCCAGTTTCCTAACTAAATCAATAACAATATCCCAGCCTGTCGGTATGCCAGAAGATTTTGAAATTCCTGAACCCAAGAAAAGGGCATATACACCTTTATTGGAGTATATTGAAAAAGCAATAGTTGTTGTTTGGTTATTCACTCGATAAAGGATAATTAATTGCAGAGATTAAAAATACGAATAATCCATTAATAATCCTTTGAGTTATTTTGTGATATTTCATTGACAAAAAGTGCCGCAAATTATTTGCGGAACGGGATTAAAATAGGAAGTGATTAAAATTAGGATTTTGGACCTGGCTTATTTGAACATGAATTTGAAAGTTCGAATATTCAATTTTCACTATATCATTTGGATGACAAAGAATATTCTGAATATTTTTATAGATTTGAAATACATTAACTGGGTCTGGCAATACGTTTTATCTACATTACAACTAAATATATCATTTAATGGCGGGTCTTTTCACAATGAGGGGTATTACTAAGCTACTTATATGTTTTATTATAACGTCTTTATTAGTAAGCTCTTGTTGTACTTTATTCCATCAACCTACTGTGAATTTGAATGTACATTCTGATGTAGATTCTGTTAAATTCTGTATCGATAGCGACGTATATGGTTGGTGCAATACACCTGCAATTGTCACTGTACCTCGTTCAAAACAAGACTTAACATTATATGTTAAAAGGGATAGTATTCAAAAAACAATCAGGGTAAAAAGTAGATTATCAAACGCCTTCTGGTTTGGAAATTTATATACTGGTGGCCTAATTGGTTATGGAGTTGACCTGACGAATCATAAGCGATTTACGTATCCTCGGTACATGACTATTAATCTGGAAAAATCAAAAATGCTACCGAACAGGGATTATGTTCGTTGGATTATGCCTGAAAAAGGTTTAATAAACATTAAATTGTCAGTTCCTGAGGGCAATCATCTTTATATCAACAAGGGTAAGGGATACGGCAATTCTTTTGGTTTTTTGGGAATATCGGGTGGAATTGAGTACTATTTTACTGATAAATATTGCATCAACTCAGATATTGGAACATTAACTGATTTTATGTTACCAATACCTGCACCAGTTAGGTACAGTGGCAATTATGACAGGTCTTTTGCATTATATGGGGATGTTCAGGTGGGTAGCGATTTCAAAATGCTGCATTACGATGTTGGTCTTCAGTTCAACAGGACAAAATATTATGAATACGATACACTACCGACATATCCAGTCCAATCCGATACCCTGCGATATTATCAGGTTCAAAAAAACATCGGTTTCGCATTATCGACTGCATATAAGTTCTCGAACGGCTTCAGTATTGGTATAAATTATTATCCATCGGTAAACTTGCCTGATGGCAATGTCTACAAAGTGCATTATTCACATTTGATATTTTTTGAATTAATATTTAAATTAGAAGCAATACGGCCCAATCTCAGGAGACAAATGTATCTTAAATAATCATCTATGAGTACCAAATTCTTTTCATTCATCTTGATGTTGTTATTCTTATCTGTGGTTTTAAATGCATGCAAAACTTACTTAATTCCAGTGCAAAGTTTTAAGGAGCAATTTAATGGTATTGATTCTACAAAGTTAAGACTTGTTAAAACACGTGGGCCTGCAGGTGACGTGGCAGAATATCTTGCCAATCCTATTGAATATATTAAATGCGTTGATAAGAGTGATATGCCACTTGAATTGAAAAACAGTCCGTCAATAGAAATACGTTTCACAGAAAAAAATAATAAACGTACAATATTCTATTTTGACAGATTATTCATGCAAGACACTCTAATTATTGGAGAAATGTCAAGGTTTATACGGTTTCGTAAAGGAATATCAATAAATAATGTGATATTGATTGAAGTTCAGGACGGCCATAAAAACTTCAAATATGTGGAAGACAGATAACAATAACAGATTTATTTACGGAAAAAGTGAAAGAAAAATTACAAGATTTCTGATTTTAACTGCAATTATCATCAGTCAATCTTGTTATGGACAGATTGACATGGATTATCATAATGATTGTTTTGTAATTCAGTTTGAAAAAAAGAATTCTTCTGTTCCAGATTCTTTAATATTGCCTGTTTATCAAGAACATGGTTTTCAAATTATTGAGAATGGGGTATATGATTTTATTATCGATGGTAAAAAATATTTTCAGGCATTATTATTGAATATCAACAGTTTGGGTTTTAAAATTTCTAAAAACTGGGAATTCTTTGGAGAGGAACAAATTATAAAAGACACATTATCCTTTCTTTCGACTCAGGATATTAAAATACGGATGGTAACAATAGACCAAGGACGTGGTGGATTACCGTTTACAGTAGGCAGTAAAGATTATGTAGTAAAGTTTATGCCTTCATCAAAATATTGTAGATTAAAGAATTCCGTAATTACTACTGGTCCAGAAATTGTTCAAGGACATTATTATTTTACTGGATATGGTTGGAAGAAGATAAAAATTGTATCTGGTAGGCCATATTTTTGTGATGAAATGGGTGAATTCCAACTCAGACGGAACTGATATTATTTGTTTTCGATGAAGCCTATGCAAAAATTAACCACATATTTTAGCATAAAATGCATGATATTGTTTTTTTCAACATTCATTGGGGTTAAGGCTAAATGTCAAAATGACATCCTTTTAATTAACAAAAAGAATAATAAGGAAGTGGTGCTCCCAAAAGAACATTATCAACTGTATTTCAAGGTGACTCCGACTAACAACACTTTCAGTAAAGACCGAATGCCGCCTATTTTAAGTAATGAATTCCCAGTTGATTCAGGATATATCGGAACTCCTTATGATTATCAGGGTGTTACATTGGACAGTGTGACATTACGGTTACCCTATTTATGGGAGAATTCAATGAAAAATTACCAAATACAATATCGGATACCATTCTCTGATGTTAATGAAATATGTGTTCAACGAACATATAATAAAACTACCGAACAAATTTGGATTTATGGTGGTGTATTGGGTGTAGTTGGCTTGATTGCAGGCCCAAGTTATTATTTCACAGACCACAAGGCTCTTGGAGTGGGATGGTTTGCACTCGGAGTTTCATCCATTACAGCGTCAATTGTTTCATATAAAGTTCACTTTGGATATGACAAGTATCAAAGACCATATTTCAAAATACTGGTAAAGGAAAGAAAATAGTCTTGCAACAATAAAATCAATTGATTATGAAATACATTTTTCTAATTGCCCTCAGTTTAGGAATTCAGCTTATTGCTTCTGCTCAGGACAATCCTGATTATTTACTATGGAATGCTTCCCATAAGTTGAGTGTTAATGATTTTGGTATTAAAAAAGGCAATTCAGTATCCGGATTATGTTTTGCCACCATTACATTAGACTATAATGTAAACGGCTTTGATTTCATGACGAAGAATTTTAACAAGAAAGTAAGAAACTTCATAATTAAGTCAGCATCGTGGATAGATACAACGCAATATGTAGATGCTTCACTCCGATATCAGCAGGCCCTCTTTGATATTGCAGAAATTTATACTCGCCAATTTCGTAAAGAACTGAAGGAAAATCGAAAGCAAATTGCGAAAGGCCTAAGTATTGTTGAGGAGATTAATGCAAAAATATCTTCAGAATTTGCCAAACGCAGGTTACAATTTGAAACTGAAACAAACACAGGTAATGAGGCAGATAAGCTTTTACAATGGGAACAGCAAATTCAACAGGAATTAAATGCTTTGGGTGATTATGAATATAACAGATAATTCAGTACGTTCCGGTTCTTACTTATTTCTTATCCTGTAAGCCTTCTGTCTGCATTTATTCGAGCAATACCTTCGGATTTTGCCATCGTTTAACTGTTCAATTGGATTGCCGCAAATCGAACATATATTGAATGATGACCTGAGTTTTTTTGCTTTTTCCATGGCTCTTATCTTCGCCATTTTGCTTCTGCATTCTTCAGAGCAGTATTTTGCCCGGCCATTGTTGAATCTACAACTGAAATCCCTTCCGCACACAATACAAATTCCGGAACCGTGTAATCCTGTGTATACCCGATAATATTCTTCGATTCTGCCCATATAAAAAAGTCATTTATGTCGTTTGCGTTACGTTATAAAGGTTAGTTCATATTGACGGACCTTTTATTTATATTGTATCTGCCTCATAATCAGGTGCGATTTTCAATCCAAATTTATCAGGATAATCGATTCGGTCTAATTCAATTTATCAACATCTGAAGTTTATTAAATTTACATATCAAAGTCTGAATGGGCCAGATATCCAAAATCAGCCAAGCTCCATAACCAAAAATTACCATCATATGTCAGATTGAAGGAAACAACAAATTTTTTTCGAGTGACTATATCCTGAATTAAAAGAAATACCGCATCACTTTCTTCCCAGATTTTTATTAATCGGACAGCTTTTATTGAATTTCCACCTGTAAGTTTTTCCAGATATAAGTATGGCATACCAATTTTAAGTAATTTTCCTGTTGTTAAAATGAAAGGCAGGTCAAGCTCATACGTATTGCATGTTATTAAATGAAGTTTTTTACGAAAGGTGGTATTTGTTGTATTTTTTTTATCCATAATGTTCGATGCTTTGAATGAATTGTTATTCATCGAGTTCAAGAAGTGAATCATCATCTGAATTCCCAAGCTCTGTTCTATCAATCAATTTCTTTAAATCTCTCAGATTAATTAAAAGAAATTTGAATTGTTTGTCTTCAATATCTAATACAGTTTCAAAAACATCTCCTGTTTCGATTTCCTGTACATATACGCATAATTTGCCATTCTTATAATCAAGGTCTATTAGGTTAACGATTTCAAAGTAATCCTTTGTTACCAGAAGAAAGGTCTGTGGTAGTCTTCCTTTGTGAGGCCTTCGACTTAATATGATTTTTAAATGGGAATACTTTTCTCCTGATGAAAATGCATCTAAGAAATCATCCTCAGATAAGTTTTCTCTTGATATTTCGCCAAGTAGGTTTTCCATACCATTTGTTTGTTATAAATACTGGCATGGTTGAAAAGTGGCATATCAGGATATACTTAAAATGGCCATTTTTAAAGGGGGTGGGTATCTGGACCTGCCCGGCGGGTCCTGCGTAAAGGCAAAAATTCCTGTGGGGTGATACGAGTGTATGTCGTCTGGCTTTCAAAAAAAATTCCAAAAAAAAATTCCAGAAAATTGAAATAGAGGTAGTTATGTAAGACAATTATATTCTGGTAAACAAGTTTAAGGATGTTTTATTTGTTTTTAAAGTAGGATTGGTATTCGGTGCTATTAATTTGTTCTTCTGTGTTCTTTATCTCCAATCTGTTACCATTCAATACAATCAGGTTGCCAATTAAAGTACCGATTATGAATGGCAGCAACAAATCGCTAATGCTGTCACCGAAGTTATTTTTTCCAGAACAGGAATTAATTCCGGCACCAGCCGCAATTCCAAGCATACCGCCTATTAATGTGGCATAAAAGATATTTTGAAGCCAGTAAAATACTTTCTGTGACTTTGTGAATGCAGACCATGGTCTAAGGCCTGTTTTATTTAAACGACCACACTTTGGGCACTTTACATATGGAATCCCAAGCTTAACTCTTGGGCCATCATGAAGCTTATACCCACCTGTAAATGAATACGAACAGTAACCGCATTTTATATTCCTGTATGTTCCCACAGTATTTAGATTTAATCTCCTTTAACGGTTGTTTCCCAAATTTTGCTTAGTTATGCTAATTTTTCTTTTCCCTTGGTTTAGATGGACCAGCATTTGCCGGGTCCGGTTTATCCAACTTCCATCCTAAATCAAGGAGAGTCTTTACAGTAGGGTATTCTTCAATCTCTTGTTCTGGTGGAATTCTGTAAATAAGATGAAATATCAATCCACCAAAAAGATTGTATAATAAGGAACTTGCCATAACAGAAAAAATTATTCCGCATACCATTGCAAGCCACAATTCCCAATCCTTGCCCAAATAAAATAGTAGCAAGAAGAAGCCTAAGGCGAAAAGGATAAGCATTGGGAAAAAAGTTCGATTAAAGTATTTTCTATGTTTTTCTTCACATGACTTACATCGAGGTACGGAAATGTCACGTGTTTGGTACTTGTATCCGACTGTCAAAGTTGTTCGGCTAACGATATAATACATAGTATGGGTATAATAGACTTTCCTGTCTGGTGCATCTACGTTGCAATAGTGGCATTTATTTGATTCATTGGTCTCCATGAACAGACTCCATTAAGTTGGATGTATCAAGCTTGGGTAAATTTAGAAATTTTGCCGAAGAAAATACTACTTCCTTTTTATATCGATTTTAAAATCAGTTGAATTCATTTCTGCTTCAAAAATTTCTGCATTCATAAACTTTGATACAACGATATCCCTTATTTCTTTCTTTTTTGAAGGTTTCATTTTACAGCCTAATATTATTTGTTTAATGCAATCATTTGTAAATGTGATAGTTTTCTTTGCAAAGTTCGTTTTAAGTATTCTATATTCCTGCTCATAGCTCCAACTTTCGGATTTTGTAATAAAGAATCTTACGAATCCTTCCAACGAATCATCAAAAAGGCCAATTTCAGGAAACCTGTTATCATAGATAACATTACCCAAGCTACCTGACAATCTAAAAAGGATATCTGAATCAAATCCAATGCAATATCCTCGATGTGAGTCTGCATAATGAGACCACATTAGAATACTATCATTGACTGCCGATAATGAAAAAATACCTAAACTGGATTTCACGGACTTGATATTTCTATCAGCGTTTTCTTTCCAATAATTCCCATTTTCAAAGGCTCCGGAATTAATTCTTTCAATACAAATTTTTTGTAATTGTTCATCTGTCATGTTTGGCCAATTCCGTCTTCCGATTAAAAATAACTTGTTATAAAGATTCTGATGTGTCAAGTCGCTTTCCTTGTACCTAAATGGCAAAGAATTGTCAAATGGGTCATTGAACTGTTCAGCACTCGAAAAATAAATTTCATTTTTTGTTAAAATTCTTCTCTGAAAACGATTTCTACCGCATTTCTCCGGCCAGCTACGGTATTTGTATAAAATTTCCGGTCTCGAATTCATTCTTTTATTTTTATATCTATTAAATAAAGTGTCATCTCTGAATTATGTTCGAGTAGATATAAATGCTTTGAAAATTAGCTTTTCTACCATTATCATTTTAAAATTAATAATTGTTTGCGGTTTTAAATATCATAACTTAAATTAATCGTATTATGGTGCAAATTTTGGTGCAAAAGAAAAGGGACTTACTTTTGATATTTTAGTAAGTCCCTGATTATTAAGAGCGGGAAACGGGATTCGAACCCGCGACCCTCAGCTTGGGAAGCTGATGCTCTACCACTGAGCTACTCCCGCATTTAGAAATTTCGGATTTCGGAATTTTGATTTCGGATTTGCCTCGAAATCTTTGCAAAATTAGTAATTAATACATAATTCACAATCTGGATTCCCTAATTCCGAATTCCCAAATCCGAAATCCGAAATTCTTCTAAATTCGAAATTCTTCTAAATCCGAATTCCCAAATCCGAATTCCGAAATAACAAGAGCCTCCAATGGGACTCGAACCCACGACCTGCTCATTACGAATGAGCTGCTCTACCAACTGAGCTAAGGAGGCATTTAGCGGGTGCAAATATAAAAAATCATTCCAACTTTGCCAGCCTGGCAAGCAGTGGAGGATGAGAATAATGGAAAAAAACGTATGCCGGATGTGGGATTAAATTCGACATATTCTTGACCGACAACTTCTTGAGTGCACTTGCAAGATATTCCGGATGATATGTATCGCGGACGTACCTGTCGGCTTCAAACTCATTTTTCCTCGAGAGATAATTTCCTGCAAGGCCTATTACAAGTGAAAGAGGACTATAGAGGATTCCGAAAACCATTAGTCCGATATGAAAACTGGAAGTTCCTGTGCCAAGCGCTCCCGACAGTGCAGGATTATCGACAACAAGGGAAAAAAGAAAAAGCATGAGCCCTGTCAGAAGTATCGATGAAACTAGCCTCCTGATAACATGTTTCTTTTTATAATGCCCCATCTCATGAGCCAGTACCGCAACTATCTCTTCATCCGACATCTCCTTTATCAGAGTGTCATAAAGCACAATACGCTTTTTGGATCCGAAACCCGAAAAATATGCATTTGCCTTGGTACTTCTTTTCGATCCGTCTATCACATATATATTTTTCAATCTGAAACCCATCCTTGCAGCATAGGCCTCTATCTTCGTCCTGAGAGGACTTTCTATAAGAGGGGTTTGCTTGTTGAAAAGTGGAACTATCCATTCGGAATAGAAAAAATTAATAAAAACAGAAAAGACAGTAACAAAACCCCAGGCATAAAGCCAGAAGCCTTTTCCAAGCCTGTAATATATCCATGTTATAAGGGCAAGCACCGGAATTCCCACAATAAGTGCTATGAACCACGACTTCAGATGATCAGTTATAAATATCCTGACCGTCATAGTGTTAAATCCGTATTTTTTCTCAATAACGAAGGTGTCGTGCCAGCCGAATGGGATATTGAGTAACTCGGAGCCAATGCCTATGAAAGCAAAGAAGAGAAGGGATATGACGATTGTGTTGTCGCTTATGGATCTGGCCAGGGTATCGAGAATTGCAAAGCCGCCAAGGATAATCATTAGCAGTATTACAGCAAGATTAAATGATGACGACCAGAATGAAAGCCTCCTGTTATCTCTTTCATATAACCGGGTTTTCCTGTACTCTTCCAGATCGCAGATCCCTTTAAGCCCGGCAGGCATTTTCTCTGACCACATCCTGGAGTTGAGGTGTTCAAGATACCTCTCAAGCAAAAAACCTGAAACCGGGATTATGATTATCAGGAAGAAAACAGGGTTATTCATTACTACACAGGAGGTTTCAAAAAAAGAAGCAGGGCACCTGTTTAAAATAAGTGTGGAATAAATATGTCTCGCTGCATTTCCTCGTGCTAAAAGGATAGGTGCCCTGCAATACTACAAATATAATAAAAATTTTAAGTTAACATACCACCACAGACATGAATTGTTTGTCCCGTGACATAAGACGACAGGTCCGAAGCCAGATACAGGGCAGTATTTGCCACATCTTCAGGAGTTCCGCCGCGTTTAAGAGGGATTTTATTTATCCAGTCGCTCTTTATATCGGGAGGCAGGTTATCAGTCATCTCGGTAAGAATGAAACCAGGTGCAATTGAATTGCATCTTATATTCCTCGATCCCAGCTCTTTGGCAACACTTTTTGTGAATCCGAGGATGCCTGCCTTGGAGGCTGAATAGTTGCTTTGTCCTGCATTTCCGGATACCCCTACAACAGAACTCATGTTGATTATCGATCCGTTTTTCTGTTTCAGCATTGGTTGTAAAACAGCCTTGGTAAGGTTAAATACCGATTTCAGGTTAACATTCAGAACACTGTCCCACTGGTCTTCAGTCATTCTCATCAGAAGGGTATCCCTGGTTATGCCGGCATTATTTACAAGTATGTCGATTTTCCCGAAATCTTTGACGATTTCATTTACAACCTTCTGGGAATCCTCAAAATCTGCAGCATTTGAAATGTATCCTTTTACGGTCACATTATGCGCTTTCAATTCATGGATCGTATTTAAGAAAGCCTCATCTTCGGCGATATTCGTTATGGCTATAGATGCTCCTTCGGCAGCAAATCTCTTTGCTATCGCTTTCCCGATTCCCCGGCTGGCGCCGGTTATTAAAGCTGTTTTACCTTCGAGTAGTCTCATATATATATTCATTTTAAACGTTGCAAATATATTTAAAATATGGACATAACATGCATAATATGGACATGCCATGGCATGTCCTTATGTGTGCCATATTTTGTCCCCGGGTCATAACGTGGCATGATCCATTACCGTTTTACCGATATCGGCGGGTGATTGCACTACATGAATACCGCATTCTTTCATAATGGCTGCTTTTGCGGCTGCCGTGTCGGCCTTCCCTCCTATTATAGCGCCCGCATGTCCCATCCTTCGTCCTTTCGGAGCCGTTTGTCCGGCAATGAATCCGATAACCGGTTTTGTGCCGTGGTCCCTTATCCATTCAGCCGCCTCAGTCTCCATCGTACCGCCTATCTCGCCTATAATGACAATTGCTTCCGTATCATCATCCTTGTCCATAAGTTTTACTGCATCAAGAAGCGTGGTACCCACAACCGGATCACCACCGATGCCTATGCCGGTCGACTGCCCTAACCCAAGCCTGGTTATCTGGTCAACAGCTTCATAGGCCAGGGTCCCCGACCTTGAAATGATGCCAATATGGCCTTTTGCATGAATGAAACCGGGCATTATTCCGACCTTTGCCTCACCCGGTGTTATTATTCCCGGACAGTTTGGGCCTATGAGTCTGCAGTCGTACGATTTGAGAAATTCCTTTACGTTAACCATATCTGAAACCGGAATTCCCTCAGTAATTGCAACAATAAGTCTTATTCCTGCGGCTGCGGCTTCCATTATTGCATCAGCTCCTGCATGAGGTGGGACGAATATAATCGATACATCCGCCCCTGTTTCTCTTACGCCGTCATAAACAGTATTGAAAACCGGAAGGCCGAGATGCGTCTGGCCGCCTTTACCAGGGGTTATTCCGCCTGTAACCTTTGTTCCGTATTCGATCATCTGGGTGGCATGAAAGGTTCCCTCACTGCCTGTAAATCCCTGTACAAGGACTTTAGAAAACCGGTCGACCAGGATGCTCATCAGAATAAGAAATTAAGTGAATATCAAATGCTGACAGGACAATTGCCATCTATGGAATCGGTCTGTCCAGGTCAAATATACCTTAAAAAATCGTATCAGAATCCAAGAGCCTTTATAATTGCAGAATTTGCCATATGAAGCACCTTCCTGCCCCCAGCCCCCTGCTCTCCGCCCCCTGCCTTCTTCCTGCCAACTGCCAACTTTTTTCTTTTTTCCTACTACCTACTACCTACTACCTACTACCTACTACCTACTGCCTACGGCCTTATAATCGTTCCGTCTCCTTTCCGCAGTGTCCAGTTTGATTTTGTCCCTATCGGATATTTAGCCGCTTCCTTTTCGTTTATATCGACACCAAGACCGGGTGCCTCATTGATATACATATAACCATTCCTGTATGTCTGGCACCCAGGGAAAACAGCCTGTGCCTTCTCGCTCCAGAAATGTGATTCCTGTATCCCGAAATTCCATACGGCCAGGTCGATATGCGCGTTGGCAGCATGGCCTACAGGTGAGACGTCGCCGGGCCCGTGCCATGCCGTTTTCACATTGAACCATTCCCCAAGCCTGGCGATTTTCATGGCAGGTGTAATGCCGCCGATCTGGGAGATATGCACCCTTATGTAATCGAAGAGCTGGTCGACCATATAATCCCTGAACTCGTTTATGTTGTTGAAAAGCTCTCCCATTGCTATCGGCACAGTAGTAGCAGCCCTTAAATTGCGAAACCATTTCATGTTTTCAGGAGAAAACGGATCTTCAATGAAGAACGGCCTGTACTGTTCGAGCTGTTTTATCATATTGATGGCATCAAGAGGATCCACTCTTTCATGAATATCGTGAAGCAGTTCAATCTCCTCTCCGCAGCTTTTTCTTACATATTCAAAGATCTCGGGAACACGTTTCAGGTAAACGCGCTGATCCATGAACATATCCTCCTCCCGTCCAAATCCTTCTACCCTGTAGTCAGGCTTGTTTTCCATAGTGCCTACACCCCCATAACCGCCAAGCTGTATTCTTACGTGCCTGAAACCCTGGGCCATGAATTGTTTTACACGTTCTGCAAGAATTTCAGGTGTCGGCCCGCTGGCATGTGCGTAACAGTCGACGGCTATCCTGCATTTTCCGCCAAGAAGCTGATAAACAGGCATATTTGCACGTTTGCCTTTAATATCCCATAGTGCTTCATCAATTCCGCACAGGGCATTGTTAAGTACAGGACCATTTCTCCAGTAGGAGCTCACATACGCCGACTGCCACATATCTTCGATGTTGTCGACATCTTTGCCTGTGCAGAAATCATTAAGGTAGTCGTTTATTGCCGATACCACTGCTGTTGCCCGCTGGGTGAATGTGGCGCATCCAAGTCCGTACAGCCCTGGTTCCGAAGTCTCCACTTTTACTATTATCAGGTTGGAACCCTCAGGGGCAGTGGTAATAGCCTTTACGCTCCTTATCTTTACAGGTGCAACGCCTGAGGCCCACGAAGGAGTAATCCGGTAAGATGCCCTGGCTTCAGGTGTTGCGAAAAGGCCAAGAAGGCCTGTTGCGGAGCCTGCAGCAAGCAGTTTCATCGCCTCCCTGCGGTTAATCTCTGAATGGTCTTTGTTGTTTTTCATGACGGAAATATAGCTTTGTTAATGATATCCAGGGTTATTATAACGGGTTTATCCATGCTGTCTGTTTCTCATAGTTATCAGGAAGAGCATAATGTACTATATGGTCTTTTATTTTTTCCCCGATAATCCTGATTTTATCAGGATCGGCATTGCCAAGTCCCATCAGTGCACAATGATTCAGATATCCTATTTTCGAAAAATCTATTCCCATGAGTTCAACTCCCACCCTGTCGGCGGCAAGCCAGTCGGGGCTTACAACGCAAACCCTGTGATCAACAGGAGTTCCCTGTGTAGGACCATTATGTTCCATCCCGGTGTGTCCGTCTATTACTGCAAGGTCGGGATGCAGCCTTTGAGCCATCATGGCCATGTTATAATTGATTGCATGAAAACCACTGCCATGGATGAATCTTTTGTAACTCACACTCCCGGGCCTGCTTTCCTTTGCCTTTCCGCTGAACCTTATGTCCTCATTGTAAAGTGTGAATCCCTTATCCTTTATCGGGGATCCCAGTATTATATTCTTTAGCGACAGGGTGGCGACAACGGTATTGTGAGTTTTCATCCTTGCAACAGAAACCACATATGAATCCTTATCCGTAATGATTTTTGATACTTTTATCGGATGGGGTCTGTAATCCTTCTGGTCCGTCACATACATGTATTCATACTGTTCGTTGTCGAGGTCCACAAGTTTTACCCCATATTTATACACAAGGATTGAATAACCGTAATTGTCAAAACCCTCAAGAGTCGATCCGCTGGCTGTCGATTCAGCTATTATAACATTGTCAGTCTTCTTGATTGACTTCAGGAACTCAAGTATTCCTTCAAGTGTTTCAACATGAGTGGAAGCAAGTGGAACATAAATCAGGACATTGTTTGGTTTCAGAACTACAAGCCGGTTTCCGATAGCGTTTTTTATCTGTTCCGAGAACGGTCGCAGGGCCCTGAAAACCATATCGGCCCTGTCCTCACCCGAAGTAAGTGACACACACGTTCCCTGATCTTTTTCCTGCATTTCTGGCAATGTTTCGGGGATGAAATTTCTGAAACCGATAGCTGTTCCTGCCATTAAAGATGTTCGTATAAAACTGCGGCGGTCGGTTTTATTTTTCATTAAGATTGATTTTTGATTCAATGCCTTTGATCTGCATAAAATTCGTAAAATATTTGAAATACCGGCATACATTTTTTAAATCGTTTCTGAATTTTGATCCGGTTGTGATCCAGGCCCCGAAAGTTTCCTAAATTTGAGGTCTAAGCTTCTAAAATAATGATAAGGAAAGACGAGACTATCTGCGCACCTGCAACATCATCAGGAGGAGCGTTATCTGTAATAAGGATCAGCGGCCCCCGTTGTTTTGATATCTGCGAAAAAATATTCTTTCCGGCAGGCAAAAAAGCCATGTTAAGGGAACAGGAAGGATTCAGAATACTTCATGGCGAGGTCCGTGACGACAGGGAAGTAATTGATGACGTATTGCTGAATATTTATAAGTCACCCCACTCCTATACAGGTGAAGATTCTGCAGAGATCTCATGTCATGGTTCGCCCTATATTGTCAGGAGGATCATGGAATTGCTTATAAGCAAAGGGGCCCTGACGGCTCTGCCGGGAGAGTTTACCCAACGTGCCTTTCTCAATGGCAGGATGGATCTGTCGCAGGCTGAATCAGTGGCCGATATAGTTGCATCAGTTACCTTTGCCTCACACAGGATAGCAATGAACCAAATGAGAGGAGGATTTTCGGCTGAGATTGGAAGACTCAGGTCGGAACTTCTGAAATTCGTTTCCCTGATCGAACTTGAGCTCGACTTTGGCGAGGAGGATGTGGAATTCGCCGACAGAAAGGAATTGACAAAGATTGTATTCAAAGTAAAGGAACTTTCAGACAGGCTTGCCGATTCCTTTCGTATCGGAAATGTGATAAAGAACGGAATACCTGTTGCCATTGTGGGAAAACCCAATTCCGGAAAATCGACACTGCTGAATGCCCTCCTTAATGAAGAACGAGCATTGGTTTCGGAAATACCCGGTACAACTAGAGATGTAATTGAAGATTCTGTAATTATTAATGGACTGGAATACAGATTTATAGATACTGCAGGCTTACGCGATACTTCAGATATTGTCGAGAGCATGGGAATACGCAAAACCAGGGAGAAAATTATGCAGGCTTCAGTCATCCTTATGGTTGATGAGATTACAGAATCGCCGGGATTAATAAACAGCAGGGCAGATACCATAAGGGAAATGATTACAGGTTTCGGGAAACGTCTCATTGTAGTAATCAACAAGATCGATCAGGGCGACAACGACAGGATCAAAGATCTGAAACATGGAATTTACCTCGATATTGATGATTCGCTTGTCTTCATTTCGGCTCTTGATCATACCGGTCTTGATAAACTCAAAAACAGGCTGGGAAAAGTCCTGGAAAAGGAAAAGCTTGCTCAGGATGAAGTAATCGTTACGAATTTACGCCATTATGAGGCCCTTGCAAAGGTATCCGACAGCCTCGGCAGGGTAATGGAAGGACTGGAAAAAGGAATTCCCGAAGATCTTGTGGCCACTGATATCCGCCAGGCGATCCATTACCTTGGCGAGATAACAGGTGAAATAACTACAGATGAAATCCTGGGAAATATATTTAAAAATTTCTGTATCGGTAAGTGAGGATTTTATCTCAATGATAAGTATAAATAAACAACTCTAATATGGCTATAAAAGAGGAAAATAAGGAAATAAAATACCTGCCATTCGATGTGGTGGGCCGTTTTATGACTGAGGTGATGGAGAAAGCCGGCATCCCTGATGAAGATGCCCTTATCATATCAGATGTACTTGTTCAGGCTGATAAATTCGGATTTGATTCACATGGCGTGAACCGTCTGAAGCCAATTTACCTCGACAGGATCAAAGAAGGCATTATGGATCCCGTCACCAGACCTGAAATCGTTAGGGAGAGCCCGACAACAGCCGTTATTGATGGTCATAACGGAATGGGGCATGTGATATCATTCCGGGCGATGGAAACAGCTATAGAAAAGGCAAAGGCATTTGGAATGGGGATGGTTGCAGTAAGGAATTCAACCCATTATGGTTTTGCCGGATATTATCCTCTAATGGCCGTACGCGAAAACATGATAGGCATTACCGGTACTAATGCCCGTCCTTCTATTGCTCCTACATTCGGTGTTGAAAACATGCTCGGGACAAATCCCCTGACATTCGCCATGCCAACAGATGAACCCTTCCCCTTTCTGCTCGATTGCGCAACATCAATAACCCAAAGGGGAAAAGTCGAACTGTATGCAAGGGAGGGAAAAGAGCTTCCGGGAGGATGGGTCATTGATGAAAATGGAGAAACCAAAACAAATTCCCGTGAAGTACTTGATGACCTTATTGCCGGAAGGGCTGCGCTTACCCCACTTGGGGGCATAGGTGAAGAAACTGCAGGGTATAAGGGTTACGGTTATGCAACAGTGGTGGAGATACTCTCATCGGCATTACAGCAGGGATCTTATATGAGGATGCTTACAGGTATCAGTGAGGGGAGAAAGGTCCCCTACTCGCTGGGACACTTTTTTATTGCAATTGACATAAAAGCCTTTAATGATCCTGACGATTTTAAGAAGACCACAGGAAATATTCTCAGGGAGCTTCGTTCCTCGCGTAAAATGCCTGGACAGGAAAGGATATTTACAGCCGGAGAAAAAGAATATGAAACCTGGATGTCGAGGAAGGACAAAGGAATCCCCTTCAGTGAGGAGCTTCTGAAAGAATACAGGGGCCTTTGCCGGGATTATGGTCTTGAGAAATACCTGGATGTGTTCTCCGGGTAAGTTTTTAAATCAAACAATTAACTGGCAGAAAACTAAACCGCAAAGTAAACAAAGTCAGGAGCAAAGTTCTCAGAGAGATTCACCTGTCTGAGTTACCTATGATCTTTGCTTAACCTTCGTTCCCTTTGCGGTTAACAGGTTTTTCTAACACCAGATTCAATTAAACCTCATAGAATTGAGAATTTCCTGAACAGAACATATCCGATATTGTTTAATACTATGATGCATACTCAGACAATTATTTATGTCAGCAATAAAGTATCTGGCCCTTTTACGGGGGATAAATGTTGGAGGAAACAACATAATTAAAATGACCGATCTGAAGTCGTGTTTTGAAGGAATGGGCTTTACAGGCGTCTCAACCTACATTCAGAGCGGTAACGTGATTTTTAATTCAGAAGAGAAAGTCTGGAATGAACTAACAGGTAAAATAGAATCCACCCTTTCGTCAAGATTTAATTATGATTCAAAAATTATCCTTGTTCCATATCCCGTGCTGGATTCTGTTGTGAACAATGCCCCTCCCGGGTTTGGGAAAGATGCCGGGGTTTACAGGAATGATGTAATATTTACGGATGCAACAACCAGGCCCGGTGAAGTTTTGATGATGCTGAATCCGAGGGAAGGTGTCGATGAAGCCTGGGCCGGAGAATATACCCTGTATTTCAGACGACTGACAAGCAGGGCCTCCCAGACAAGACTGACAAGATTAATAAGTCTTCCTGTATATAAACACCTGTCGATAAGGAACTGGAATACAACTTTGAAATTGTATTTACTGATGAATGGGAATGTATCCTGAACCAGGTTTTTGAAAGTCAATCAATTAAATATTTAATATTATGGCAACAGCAAATGCTTATCTTAATTTTCCCGGGAATTGCGAGGAAGCTTTCAATTTCTACAAATCAGTCTTTGGAGGCGATTTCCAGGGAGGAATAATGCGCTTCAGCGATGTCCCGCCCTCCGGCAACGTTCCCCCAATGCCTGAAGACACAAAAAACATGGTGATGCATGTTTCTCTTCCCATTCTTGGAGGCTCATCGATGTTAATGGGCAGTGATGCGCCTGAATCAATGGGATTCAAAGTGAACTTCGGGAATAATGTGTACATCAATCTTATTCCCGATACCAGAGAAGAGACCAGGCGCCTTTTCAAAGCCCTGTCAGATGGAGCCAAAATAGAAATGGAATTGCAGGATATGTTCTGGGGTGACTACTACGGGGCTCTTACTGACAAATTCGGCGTCCTCTGGATGTTCAACTGTTCCGAAAAAGAAAAAGCTTAATAAAAAGCCATCAATTCCTTTCAGTTTCTTACCATTAAGTGGTAAATTCATAGGAAAAAGCAGAGCACCAACTTATAAAATGAAACTGAACCCCCGATCCGTTAAACCGAAGCTTTTTCTGCTTTTATTATCCCTGTGTCTGCTCATGTTGAATTCAGCAGCACAGGACGATTTCCGGGTTTATCCGTATCTTCAGAATCCTTCCCCGGACGGGATTACGATTATATGGTTCTCGAATCATAATATCTCAGGTCAGTTGTCGTACCGGGAGGACGGCAGGACATGGAGCGATGTGATTGCATCAGTTCCGGAACAGGTTCCGGAGCTGGCTTATTCCCAATGGGAAAATGACATGTTTTTCGGAGGTTCAGCTCCTTCAACTCCCTTCAGACACATGGTAAGACTTAAAAAACTCAGGCCCGATACAGAATATGAATATACGGTAAATCAAGGCAATAGCACATTTACATCAACCTTTTCTACAGCTCCCGCAGGAAATACTTCCATTCGTGTCATTTTTTATGCCGACAGCGAAACAGAACCCGAATCTGTTAATAATTTTACAGACTGGCCCGATGCTTCAAATGGAAGTCCGCGGCCATATCTTACCGATCAGGCCACTGGTTATAAAAACAACCTCGAAGTAATAAAGACTCGAAAACCTGATCTGGTATTTGTCGCTGGCGACCTTGTTGAAGCCGGGGGCGAACAGCGCGACTGGGATGAATTCTGGAGAAATATTACAGATCCGGATGCTGAAAAAAGCCTGGCCGGTAAAGTTCCTGTTCTCCCGGCTCCGGGGAACCATGAATACTTTGAGGGACCTTATCTTGATCAATTCAACCAGCCGGGATCTGAAAGGGCGATAAACAGGTTCCTGTCTTATTTTGAAACACCGCCGAACCTTTCAGGGAATCCTGCTCACGAGGGAAGATATTATTCTCTCAGATACGGGCCTGCAACATTCATTGTAGTTGATGTTTGCAATAACGGAACTAATAAATCGGATGATGATACAAATTTCTACCTTCTGGGTGAAAGTGATCCGGGCGGAGGGAACGCACCTGACATAAGCCCTGGATCAGGTCAATATGCATGGCTTGAATCACAACTAAAAGAAGCTCAAATAAGAAGCCTGTTCACTTTTGTAATTATGCATCACTCGCCATATTCTTCAGGTCCGCACGGATTTCCACCCGGAGAGACTGAAAATACTGATAATCAGTCGGGATACCCGCTGCGTAAGCTTACAGGACTGTTTATGAAATACGGAGTTGATGCTGTTATTTCGGGACATGATGAGATATGGGAAAGATCGGAAATCCAGGGAAGCGAGATCAGACCCGATAATTCGGAAGAAACGCATACAATTCAGTTTTACGATGTTGGCATTGGCGGCGACGGTTTAAGAGGCCCTGTGGAACTTACTGACAATCTGAATAAAATGTTCCTTGCAAATAATGATTCTCCCGAAGTCTGGCAAAACAATGTTCTGATTGAAGGTGGAAAGCATTATGGTCACCTTGAGGTTGAAATATCTGCTGAGAATATCGACAGATGGAAAGCAGTCTTCAGACCGGTTTATGTTTTTCCTGTATTTAACATGTCGGTTTCGGGCTATACTTCTTATGAGAGGAGAACATATGATGATGAAGTTGTTCTTTTAATGCAGGTAAGACTTCCTGATGACGGATTCTCACGTAATTATCCAAATCCTTTTACCAACCTGACTGTTATTGAATATTATCTTCCCGGACCCTGTGAAACAACTGCAACAATATATAATCTTCAGGGGCAGAAAATCCGCTTCCTGGAAAAAAGAGCCGATGAAAAAGGACTGAATTCCATCATATGGGATGGCATGGATAATATGGGCAATAAGGCAGTTCCCGGTGTCTATTTCTGCAGAATTGAAACTGATTCAGGTCTTTCAGAGACGCTTAGGATAATCCTTTCAGAGTGATCAGGAATATTTGAATTAAGGATGTATGAAGTTTTTCCTGTACTCCCTTTTCAGGAGGGCTGAAGCCTCCTGATTTTCCGGAACTGTTTTGTTGTCATTATCCCACCTTACAATTGATCCAGTATTATATGAAATCATTGCAAGCTGGACTGTTGCGGTTGACTGAAATGCATCCTCGGGCGGACAATCGATAAGCTTTTTGTCCTTTTTCCGGACAGCTTCAAAGAAGTTTGCAACATGCCTTTCCTGCATGTCGCGTGTCGGAACAGGCAATTCTTCCCTCGATGCATCCTTACCCGTACCATAAACTATCACCCTTGAATCGTCAGCGAAAATTGTCCCCTTTTCTCCATAGAAGAATATCCCGTTATTAAATTCCTTCGCCACGTCCCCGTTGCCCCACAGCCTGTGGTTCCAGATAACGGGTACACTTTTAAATCCGAATCTGGCATTCAGAGTATCAGGTGTGGTAATCTGGTCACTGAGTACATAAATCCCGCCTGCAGCATATATATCTTCCGGCATACTTTCTTCAGTTATCTTCCGGATTATGTCGATATGATGTATCCCCCAGTCGACAAGATGTCCGTTCCCGTATTCCTTTTCCAGCCTCCACGACATATGGCCGATACTCGGGCGATATTCGAGTTTCGGCGCCGGACCGCACCATTCCTCCCAGTCGAGTGAGGCAGGAGGCGGTTGTATCCTTGTATCCTGTGGACCGGGATTGTAATGGATCTGGGCAACAATCTGACGTAACTTTCCAATCCGCTCTGACCTGATTAATTCCTTCACCTTTCTAAATGAGCCGGCCTGCCGTCTCTGGAATCCTATCTGTATTATATTTCCTGATCTCCGGGCAGCATCGAGCATGGCAATTCCTTCCATAACATCATATGCAAGAGGTTTTTCACAATAAATATCTAAACCTTTACTGCATGTATCGATAAACTGGAGGGCATGCCAGTGCGGGATTGTTCCGATTATTATCGCTTCGAGACCTTTCATTTCGAGAAGATCCTTATAGAATTTAAAAGTTTTTGGTCTGGTGCCCTGCAGCTTTTCAAGTTCATCTGCACTCTTTGAAAGATGTTCGCTGTCGACATCGCAAACGGCAGAAATTTCGACATCGCCGGCCTTAAGCGCAGCCAGGGCATCTACCATTCCGTACCAGCCTGAACCGATAAGGCCTGTTTTTATCTTTCGTGTCACTGTATCCTGAGGAAAATATGCTGAAGTCAATACAGCGGCTGATCCTGCTGCAGCCACACCGAGGAACTTTCTTCTTTTCATTGTCATGTTGTTGTTTCCATAAAATTAACAAAATATCCTTTCAGGCTGAAGCAGAACAGACACTAAAAATGATTCAGCCTTAATATTATTTACTAAATTAGTAATGAATAAAATGAATATAAAATGAAGCCCGGAGCACGATCACGGTCTTGCGGCGCAACAGCCTGCACCATACTTTTGTTCTTCTCTTTCCAGAATTGTTTCTCCCAGGAACAACTTATATACCATGAGATAAAGACAGATTCACGTGGTTTCATTGTTCCATGGTATGATAATGATCCCGGACGGTCATTTGATCATGTCATAAACCTCGTCTGGAATTTCTGGGATACTATGAGAACAGATATGAATGGCCTCCCCTATTATATGAACCACCAGGTATGGGAGGAACACTTCAACGACAGGCGTGGAATTGGCGGTGATCAGCTGCAGATGGCCCTGTCGGCGTGGGGATTATTATACAGGTATTCCGGTAATGAGCGGGTGAAGGCCAATATGTGCTTTATGGCCGATTATTATCTTGGCCATAGCCTGAGTCCCTCCGATTCAAAATGGCCTGATATCCCCTACCCTTACAATACTCTTATTTATTCGGGCAACTATGATGGCGATATGGTTATCGGCCCTGGCTATACCCAGCCCGACAAGGCCGGATCCTTTGGTCTTGAGCTTGTGAACCTGTACAAAATGACCGGACTGCAGGTATACCTTGATGCTGCAATCAGAATTGCAAATACCCTTTCCGCAAATACCTCCCCGGGTGATTCACTGAGTTCCCCCTTGCCATTCAAGGTGAATGCAATTACAGGAGAAGTGGGCAGACTGACAAAGTCGCTCAATGATATGACAGCGCTGGCTTCAAGTTCCTATACTTCAAACTGGTCGCCGTCTCTTAACCTTTTTCTAGAACTTGACAAGCTGGGGAAAGGACGGATAGAGGATTACCGGAAGGCTTTTGATCTGATCCTTGCCTGGATGAAGGAGTATCCGCTGAGAAACAACAGATGGGGTCCGTTTTTTGAAGACGTTCCCGGCTGGAGCGATACACAAATCAATGCAATGACCTTTGCAAGGTTCATTATGGAACACCGGGAATATTTTCCCGACTGGAAAAATAATGTTGTGGGAATATTCGACTGGGTTTACGGAAGATTAGGGAACAGGAAGTGGGAAAAATATGGCGTGGTCGTCATAAACGAACAGACTGCCTACGAGGTACAGGGTAACAGTCACACTGCACGTCAGGGCGCCGATGAACTTCTTTATACGAGCCTGACCGGCGACAGCAGCCGTTATAAAAATGCAGTCAGGCAGCTTATCTGGTCAACCTATATGGCAGGGGATGACGGCAGGAACAGCTATCCTAACGGAGAGATTTGGATGACAGACGGATATGGCGATTATCTCAGGCATTACTTAAGAGCTATTGCAACCGATCCCCGGCTTGCTACACCCGATGAAAACCACATTGTTTTTTCTTCTTCAATAATGCAGCAGGTTGATTACCATGGACAGAGCAACAAAATTCTATGGGATCCCGGTGATAATGTTCCGGGTATCAGGCCACAGATACGCTACAGAACATTTGACAATACCGGCTTTGAGATTATCAGAATGACAAAAAGACCTGCGACAGTTCATATTGAGGGGAAAGAATTAAAGGAAACATCAGCCGGAGAAGGTTATTCCTGGAAAGCTCTTAAAGAGGGAGGAGTTCTGAAAATCAACAGGCTGAACGGACGTCAGGTTATTGTATTTTATTGATTGGAAGTCATATTCAACCTGTAACTGCCTTTCTTATCCTTTTGGGATGGTCAGCAAAATCGCGAGGTGAAATACCATAATGTTCCCGGAAGCTCCTGGAGAAATAAGAGGGATTTGAAATCCCGATGCTAAGCGCAATCTCGGTAAGGTTTCCCTTTTTCTCCCTAATCAGTCTGGCGGCAACCTTCATCCTCTGATTATGTATTAATGAACTTGGCGATTCTCCCGTAAGTGCCTTAAGCTTTCTGTAAAGGTGAACCCGGCTCATTCCCAGTTCTTCCTGAAGAACTCCGACATCAAAATCAAAATTATGGATCCTTTCCCTGATTATGGCATTGACTTTTTTCATGAACCTCTCGTCAATGGTATCTGTAGAATTGTCTGATTCATCCTGATCTGCAATCGACTCATATTTCTGCCTCAGCTTTGCACGCTGCACAAGCAGATTTGCAATCCTAATCTTCAATTCATTGATGTCAAATGGCTTATTGAGGTAATCATCTGCTCCGCTTGAGAGGCCTTCCATGCGATCCTCAAGGCCGGTCTTTGCTGTGAGTATTATGACCGGAATATGGCTGGTCCTTTCATCATTCTTGAGTTTTCTGCATACATCAATACCGTTGATATCAGGCATTATTATATCTGTCACAACTATATCCGGGATCCTGGCGAAGGCCAGGTTTATTGCCGACCTGCCGTTCGAAGCTTCATAAACACAATATTCCTTTGAAAGATTATCCTTTATGAAATCACGAAGGTCATTATTGTCTTCAATAACAAGGACCTGCGCTTTTTTACCACCTGGTTCCATGTCCATTTCCTTCAGCAGGTTACGGATATTCTTTTCGACTTCGCTTTCCGCAGCATCCTGTGCTTCTCCTGAAACAACAACGTATTCATCCTTCGAGAGATGATCAATTCCAAGAGGGATCCTTACAATGAATTTTGTACCAATTCCCTTTTCGCTTGTGACTTCAATATTTCCATGCAGGAGAGTGACGAATTCCTCTGTCAGAGACAGACCGATGCCGGTGCCTCCTCCATCCTTCTCCCACTGTCCTTCAACGCGGTAAAAACGATCGAATATTTTATCTATATCCTCCCTGCTTATTCCTACTCCCGTATCCTGAACCATAATGAAGAGTTCAGGCGGCATCCCGTCGTTTTTCTGACCGCCGGTTTCAATTTTACAATAGACGGTTCCGCGCGACGGAGTGAATTTAAAGGCATTTGAAAGCAGGTTTGAAACTATCTTTTCAATCTTGTCCCTGTCAAAATAAGTGAAGTAGGGTTCCTTCGAAACATCAACGGCAAAATGGATCTTCCGGTTTTCCGCGGTGCTTAAATATTCATAAATAAGGATCCTGAGGGTTTTTAGCAGATCTGCCCTGGCAAGAGTGATCTTCATTTTTCCTGCGTCAATTTTAGAAATATCAAGAAGCTGATTCACCAGATTAAGAAGCCTGACACTGTTCCTCTTTACCACCTCCATCATCTTCATTTGCTTTGCCCTGTCTGGAATCATTTTGTCTGAAAGAAGATTCTCTATGGGCCCCAGGATAAGGGAAAGCGGGGTTCGGAATTCATGCGAGATCTCGGTAAAAAATCTGGTTTTCATCCTGTCGAGCTGTTCTATCTGTTGATTCTTCTTTTCAAGTTCCAGAGTACGCATCCGGACTTCCGTTTCAAGCAGCTTTTTATCTCTTATCAGTTTACGGAAATGTCTCCTTATAAAAATTGCCGTTATAAAAAGAGCCACTACCCCATATGTAAAAAACGCCAATACGGAACGTTCGGCAGAAGGACTTACGTGGATGCTTATTGTTTTACCTTCAGTATTCCAGACATTATCATTGTTCGATCCTGTGAACCAGAATTTGTAGTTACCCGGCCGCAAGCTTGTATATTCCACAGGGTGATTGCTTTCCATCGTAATAGTGTCGCTGTCAATACCTTCCATGAAATACTTGTAACTATTGTTTTCAGGGAGCAGAAAGTTCATTGAGGCAAGATCAAACCTTATCCTTTCATGATTATATCTGAGGGATATTGCGTTCAGGTCCGAAGCTTCAGCAGACTCCGGAGAAAGTCTGCCGGCACCACCATTGTTTATGGATAGGCCGCTCAGATAAACATCCGGAACCCGGGCATTAAATGCGACAGGGTCGCTTAACAGCCTGAACTCTGATCCGTACAGGCTTATGATATTTCCGCTTTTCAACTGATATGAACATACACTTCCAACAGGCTGTGTGCAATGTATTTCCCTGGTTGTGCTGTTATTTATGTTGCAAATAGCAATACCCTGATTGTGATATAGATAGATATTATCCCGGGAATCGATGAATAAATCCATAAATGTAAATCCGCCAGGCAGATTTTCAATCACCTTAACCTTCCTGAGCTTTTCCCCTTCACTGTCAAAATAGTACAATCCGTTATGAGCAAACAATACCCAGATTTTTCCTCCGGTATCTTGCTTAACCCTCAGGCAGTAGTCCCCGGTATTTAGATCTCCGGGCGTTTCGGAAGTATAATGCCTGACTGTCTTTTTGTCTGTCAGGAAGCAAAATATTCCATTCCCGAATGTTGCGATCCATAAATTACCGCCGCTGTCGGGAAAAATGTCGAAGATTCCGGTAA
This sequence comes from uncultured Rikenellaceae bacterium, assembly GCA_964633505.1. Taxonomy (GTDB): domain Bacteria; phylum Bacteroidota; class Bacteroidia; order Bacteroidales; family VadinHA17; genus LD21. Next base: position 267,939 of record CAZWHC010000007.1, read on the forward strand.
GAACTGACTTTCTGAGACTCTCATCGCTGATCTGAAGTTCTTCAATCTCAACTGATCCTGCACGCAAATAATAAATATTGTAAAGACATTGGATCCAGATATTTGAACTTTTATCTTCCACAATATTAAATACCTGATCTGATGTATTATATGGGATGTTATATGAAGTATAAGCGCCATTAATGTCAATCTTTAAAATCCTTCCCTTTCCGGGGCTTAACCAGAGATTGCCTTTTGAATCCTTTACCACGCATTGTGAAACCGTATCGCTTCCTGAAAGCTTAACTTTTAAAGGATTGAAGGCAGACTGTGGATCGAACCTGCCGACCCTGTAAATACCAGTTGACAATGCCAGCCATACTGTACCATCATTATCCTGGGTTATCCTGGGAGAGTTTACTGCCGATACATTGAACATATTGGGAACATAGGCAGTCTGAAAAGGCAGTGAATTCAGCATAAGCCTCCAGGTGTTCCCATTTGCACATCCGAACCAGAATGAATTGTCAGAGTCTTTTATCCAGTGAAACACCATCCAGTTTGGGACCGGATACAATGTCAGCTTTTCGGTTCCGGGATTAAACCTGAACAGCAGTCCCTGTAACTGAAGAAACCAGATCGATCCTTCGCTATCCTGCATTGCCTGCCGGAATTGCATTGAATGGCCCCTGGAATTACGGAAAAGCTCATTCACGGGATTTACTAAATAAATATCCTTCAATCCGGTTCCGGGATTATAACCGGCGAATATTCCATCTCCGAAAAGCCAGATCCTCCCTGAACCGTCGCTCAATAAGGCCAGTATACGGGAAAGCCCTGAAGCGCCATTTTTTGAATAATCGAATTCAATTCTTTCAAAAATACCATTTTCAGCATCCCGGACCCTGTTCAGTCCGCCTCCATCGGTTCCGCACCAGATAGTTCCCGATAAATCTTCAGTGACGGAAGTGACCTTATTGCAGCTGATGCTTGTTCTGTCGGCAGGGTTATTCCTGAAAAGGAGAAATTTGTTGCTTTCCCTTAAGAATCTGAACAATCCGTTATCTGATGTTATCCAGATCCTGCCCCCTGAATCCTCAAAGAGCTGAAATTGTTTCCCGGGCCAGGCCGTTCTTGAGCCATCAAGCTTGTAACGTGTAAAACTGAAGGCGCTCCTGTCAAATGCAAATACATCCTCACAGGTAAGCAACCACAGAATTCCCGTCCTGTCGCGGTGAATGCTCCTGATGCGGTTATTAAGGCTCAGGTAATCTGTTGAATCAGGAAAAAACTGCCTGATCCTGCCGGTCTTCCTGTCGAGACGGTTTAATGCGCCATATGTACCGATCCACATTATTCCATCCTCGTCCTCACAGAGGCCTGTCACGAGATGTCCGGCCAGGGATGAGTTTTTTACATTTCTTAGGGAGTAGCTTTTATAGTAATTGCCGTCATACCTGTAGAGCCCGTCAAATGTGCCGGTCCAGAGAAATCCCTTTTTGTCGAAAAGAAGCCGGGTTGTGGAAATATCAGCACCGGGCCCGGTAATCGGATAATGGATGAACCGGCCCTGGAAACTGTTAAGTTCAGGTATCAGTACTTTCTGAGCTGTGATAGTTTGAAAGCAGAGAACAAACATCAAACCTGTCAGCACTTTCATGAAAAAGCCTGTTTACTAGGTTCTGTGGTCTAACCCATTACTAATCAGCAACTAATTTTCTGCTATAATTTACAACTTTATTCAATGCAAGTCAAATATTTCTGAATACAATTGCTCATTCCCGGCCGGGCTGATCATAATTAGCTCTATGGCATGGTTATTATTTGTATAATTGCATA
>CAZWHC010000008.1:0-57296 GCA_964633505.1 uncultured Rikenellaceae bacterium
ATGAAAAATTCTGGCCCTTTAATTTGTTTTTCAACATAGAAGGGCCACAGAGTTATAATTTTATTACAGATTTTTCAGCCCCCACCTGGGGGGGTTGGGGGGTCGACCCTTTGCGGTTAAATTTTTCTTCACAGAAATCCTTTATCTACGGAACTTTTTACTCCCGATTTTGTTTAACAACCAAACAAAACCCAAGAATCATGGCAAATCTGAAAACAAATTACATGGGACTGGAACTCAGGAATCCGGTAATAGCAGGAGCATCGAATCTTTCCCTGGATCAGGCAAACCTCAAAAAGATAGAGGAAGCAGGAGCAGGAGCAATCGTTTTCAAATCGTTGTTTGAGGAGCAGATCAACCTCGAAAACCTCGAACTTCATGAACGCCTTACCGAATATGAAGAACGGAATGCCGAAATGGTAACCATTTTTCCCCGGAACTTAAAGAATGACTCATATCCCATCCAGCATCTGACAAACCTTAAAAAAGCTAAGGAATCGGTATCGATACCAGTCATCGGCAGCTTAAATGCCGTACTCGATGAGTCGTGGGTCGAATATGCAAAGGAAATTGAGAAGACAGGCGTCGACGCTCTGGAACTCAACTTCTATGCATTACCCGAAAAGGATGAGGTGAATCCTGGCGACACTGAAAAAAGACATATCAACACCCTTAAAAAGGTAAAAGCCGCTGTAAGGATACCTGTCGCGGTGAAACTGAGCCCGTATTATACTAATCCACTTGGACTTATCCGTGATATAGACAGATCGGGCGCTGATGCGCTTGTATTGTTCAACAGGCTCTTTCAGCCCGATATTGATATCAACAATGAACAGATCCTTTATCCATACAGCCTGAGCAATACGGAGGACAACAGGCTGCCTCTGAGGTTTGCTGGACTTCTGCATAATAATGTAAAAGCATCTATATGTGCAAGCTCGGGGATATTCAGCGGATATGATGTAATAAAGATGATTCTTGCAGGAGCCGTTGCAGTTCAGGTGGTAAGCGCTCTTTACCTTAACCAGACAAGCGTTATAGGATCGATGCTGAAGGAGATCGAAAAATGGATGAACGAGAAGGGGTATGACACCCTCAGCCAGTTCAGGGGCAAGCTGTCAAAAAGCAGCCTGGAGGATAATCTGCCTTATCACAGGACGCAGTATATTGATTTCAGGATGAGTACGACGGCGATACTGAAGAAGTATAAGGCGATTGTTTAGGTACTGGGTGCTGGGTGCTGGGTGCTGGGTGCTGGGTGCTAGTTGCTGGTTGCTGGTTGCTGGTTGCTGGTTGCTGGTTGCTGGTTGATGGTTGCTGGTTGATGGTTGCTCGTTGCTGGTTGCTGGTTGCTGGTTGCTGGTGTTTCTGTTTAATAAGCAACCTGTACGGCTTCAAAAGAATTTTAAGAACTAACACAGAAGAGACACAGAGAAGACACAGAGAAGTCACAGAGGGCCACAGAGTGGTATTTTCAGAGAATTTCTCTGTGTCTCTCTGTGCTCCTCTGTGTGCTCTGTGTAAGTTCTTCCCTTCTACTCAACTTTTACTTTCACAACGATCTTTCTCACAGGGGAGTTTTCTCCGTCTTTTAATCCGGGCCTGTGGGCATCTTCAGGGAAAAGTATAAAGAACCTGTCGGGGACAGCAAGGTGATTCTCCCCACCGGTAAGCGTAAAGAACTCAATATCCTTTGTTGCATCGTAAGGTTCGAGGACATCCTTCTTCTGCGACAGAGGGGCGATGCCAATCAGTTCCTTTCCTGCTGCCACATACTGAATATCAATATATTTCCTGTGTGCTTCATAACGTGCATCTTCTTCATTCTTTGAAAGATATTCGCTGACAGTGGCATATACATTGTCGCCGTCGATTTCATAACGTTTCAGCTCGAGGGAGCTGAGATCGTTGCCTTTAAGCCATGCAAATGCTTTGTTCCACTTTTCCGGATTTTTATGCCATGCAACGGCAAAGGCTTTCATGTTTATTGATCCATCGGGTTTGATCTGCCACCCGTTCAGCCATTCGCCTGAGTTAAACCATTTTTCTGTTTGTTTGCTGCTCCAGGCAGAGGGATCCTGTTTGCCTGAGCATCCTGATATTACTGACAATAGAACCATTGTAGCGGAGATTAAGAGTGATTTTTTCATATTCAACTTCTTGATTAGATATATATTCCGGTAAAACTAACAACCATCCGGGATAAGTGTGGAAAAGTTATAAAAATACGGGGGAATAATAGCATCAGGGAGAAAATAAATTTCGGATTTCGGAATTGGGATTTCGGATTTTGAGCATAAAGATTCATTTTTTTAACCGCAAAGAGCGCAAAGAAAAGAATTCGGATTTCGGAATTGGGATTTCGGATTTGGGAATCAAGAACTTACGCAGAAGAAGACACAGAGTATCACAGAGTTATAATTTATTATGGATTTTTAGCCCCCACCTGGTGGGGTTGGGAGGTCAAAAAAAATTTTGGATTTCGGAATTGGGAATTCGGATTTGGAAATAGAAGTGAGATTGTATTTTTTCATAAATTTGTTATCCGACGACAGTTAAAAGCATTCAGGACAAAAATTACACGCCATGAAAAGACTCTTTTTATTGATTACATTAATATCGGTCATTAGTTCCGCTCTCCTTTCGCAGGCTAACAGCGGCGTACAGGTATATCTTTCCTCGGACGACAACCTTAAGGCGATCTCAAACCTGAGTCCGTATTCGACAGGAGGATTGGGTTTCGACAACAGGTATGAGGGTGTGAAGGGTACTACAATGCTTCTCGATACTCTTCTTCCGTCGCTCATGAGGCTAAGGGGACAGAACTATTATATACAGCTGAATACAGACCTCGATGTGTTCCATAATTATCTTGTATATCAGCATCCCAGGACAAAAAAGTTGTTTTCTGTTCCGCTCGACATGATAACTGAAGTGATAATAAACAGGGATGGAAAGGATATAATCTTCAGGCCCACATCAGAAATGAAATTTGAAAAGGAACTGAAGGATCAGAAGTTTTATCAGACTGTTTCCGGGGGGAAATACAAGTTCATCAAGGTTCCCGGTAAGCAATTCGTCCAGGCTGATTATAAGAACGCATACAGCGCCGACAGGAGGTATGATGAGTATATCCCTGCCAATAAATACTATCTGAAGGGACCCGATAGTCTGTATCACCAGGTGCAGCTGAGCAGGAAATCGATACTGAAAGTATACCCTGAGCTTAAAAGCGCGACGGGCAGGATGCCGGCAGAGAGTACTTTTGCGGATAAGGAGGAGATGGTGGTGGAGATGCTGAAGGAATTTTAGGAAGAATTTGGAATTTCGGATTTCGGAATTCGGATTTGAGAATCAAGAACTTACACAGAGAGGCACAGAGAAGGCACAGAGGGTCACAGAGTTATAAATTATATCCGGATTTCTTAGCCCACCTTTAGGGGGGATGGGGGGTAAAACAACTGGGGTTGGGGGGTCAGATCTTCTCTTTTATTAATATCTGCCTCAGTTCATTTGGTGAGATGTTCTCACGGATCTCACCGCTTTCGGCGACGGTGATGTGACCAGTCTCTTCCGACACCACGACAACGAGTGAATCAGTATGTTCAGAGATTCCAATTGCCGCTCTGTGCCTCATCCCGAACCTTGCAGGCAGGGTAACACTGTCTGTAATGGGGAGCGGACAGCGGGCTGCAAATATCTTACCGTCCTCGATAAGAACGGCTCCGTCGTGAAGCGGAGAGTTTTTGAAGAATATCGTCTCGAGAAGCTCAGCGCTTATTATAGCATCTATCCTCTCTCCTCCCTCGGAATATATGTCGAGACTGCTTTTCCTTCCTATCACCATAAGGGCTCCGATTTTCTTTGATGCCATCGATTCGGAAGCCCTTACTATCTCTTCGGCTTCCTTGGGGCTGCCCTTTTCCTCTTCTACATTAGCAAAAATACGTCCGAATGAGAATTTCCTCCTTGTCCTGTATCGGTTGCCGATAACTATAAGGAAGCGCCGCACCTCCTGCTGGAATACAACAATAAGGGCAATAACCCCCACCCCTATCACCTGACCGAGAAGAGCTCCGATAAGCTGCATGTTAAGAGCTTTTACAATGAGCCAGAACATGTATATTAAAAATATACCCAGGAAAATGCTAAGAGCAGTGGTACCCCTGATGAGCCTGTAAAGCTGGTAGAAGATCACTGCCACCAGCATAATATCTATGAAATCAATTACTTTTAAATCAACAATCATTATCTCTATCTAAGTTCTTAACCTCTTAACAAGCTTAACGGCTTCGACAGCCTCCTTTACGTCGTGTACCCTGAGAATATCGGCGCCGTTCATCAGAGCAATAGTATTTAGCACAATAGTTCCGGTAAGCGCATCCTCGGGAGTTATGTCGAGAGTCTTCCATATCATCGATTTTCGCGATATCCCGACCAGCAAAGGTAATCCCGACACAGAGAGCTCGCCAAGGCGCCTGAGCAAATCAAAATTATGTGCTGCCGTCTTTCCGAAGCCGAACCCGGGGTCAATAATTATATCTGCGACACCCATCGACTGAAGCCTATAAATCCTATCACCGAACCATTTAAGTATGTCGGCTACCACATCGTCATATTCAGGCTTTATCTGCATCGTACCGGGAACACCCTGCATGTGCATGAGGATATACGGGACCTTAAGTTTGGCGATAGTACGGAACATCTCAGGGTCGGACTCGCCTCCCGATATATCATTAATAATTGCGGCACCATATTCAAGAACGGCTTCCCGTGCTATTTCGCTCCTGAAGGTGTCGACAGAGATCACGGCATCGGGCAGTTCCCTGGCTATCACTTTTACAGCATTCATAACCCTGCCCCTCTCCTCTTCATAGCTTATTTCATCGGCCCCGGGACGGGTAGAATAGCCTCCTACATCGAGGATATCGGCTCCGTCTTCAATCATTTCGGTAGCGACAGTAATAATATCCTCCTCGTCGGTCGAGCGGCTACGTCCGTAAAATGAGTCGGGTGTTATATTTATTATACCCATCACCTTCGGAACTGACAGATCCATAAGGTTTCCCCTTACGTTCATATAACCGGGTTTAACTGGCATGGCATTTATTTACCCGTCTAAATTAATGCATTTAATTAAACTACAACGTGAATATTTGTGATGAGGGTAAGGATTTCGGATTTCGGATTTCGGATTTTGGATTTCGGATTTCGGATTTCGGAATTCTGATTTCGGATTTAAGAACTTACACAGAGATCTCAGAGAAGGCACAGAGGGCTACAGAGTAACAAGTTCAATTCGGATTTCTTAGCCCCTCGCCCTTGGGAGAGAGCCTGCCACGCTTCGGCGTGGGGTTGGGGTGAGGCCAACACAGCAGAGAGGGGGGCAGGGGGATGAGTACATGAGGATTTCGGAATTCGGGTAAAAACTCTCCCCACACCTTTCATCTTTGATCTCATGTTATTACTTTTGCAGATAACGAAACAGGAGACTTATGAAGCTTTTTGTCATTGAGGGAGTTGACGGATCAGGAAAATCGACACAGATAAAACTCCTGACAGAGTATCTCAGGAAGAAGGGTCTGGAGACTGAGTTTCTTCATTTTCCGAGGATGGATGCCCCGTATTTCGGAGAACTTATCGCCAGATTCCTCAGAGGGGAATTCGGTTCTCTCGACCAGGTCGACCCATATCTTGTTGCACTTCTTTATGCAGGCGACAGGAAAGATGCAGCCTCGATGATTAGAAAATGGCTGGATAACAAGAAGATAGTCCTTCTCGACAGATATACATATTCGAATATCGCATATCAGTGCGCCAAGATTGCTGATGAAGCCTCACAGGACAAACTGATGGAGTGGATACTAAGGCTCGAATTTGAACATTTCGCAATACCAAAGCCCGACCTCAATATATTCCTCGATGTTCCGTTTTCATTTACAGAGAAGAAGCTTCTCTCGGGCCGTTCGGGAGCCGACAGAAACTATCTGAACGGGACGAAGGACATACATGAGGAGAGCCTTAACTTCCAGAAAAAGGTTAGGGACATCTACATTAAGGTCAGCCGTTCCGACCTCAGGCTTGAAGTTGTCGACTGCCGCGGCAGTAACGGGCTCATGCTGCCGCCCGGTGAGATTTCTTCCCTTATAATAAATCGAATGAGCGACAGAAAACTTATCTGAGATGAAGGTATTACGTATAATAAGCAGTTTAATAATCGGATTGGTCTTTATGTTCTCCGGAATTGTAAAAGCCATTGATCCTTCCGGAACTGCATATAAGTTCAACGATTATTTTCAGGCTTTCGATCTTGGATTCCTCAAACCGGTATCACTCATTCTTGCTGTTATTCTTTTCACAGCCGAATTCATTTCCGGATTTGCAGTGCTGAGCGGTTACCGTCGGAAGGAAGGCATCTGGGGAGTTATGTTACTTATGATAATTTTCACCCCTCTTACTTTCGTCCTGGCCCTTACCAATCCGGTTTCAGACTGCGGCTGCTTTGGCGACGCCATCCACCTTACGAACTGGCAGACCTTCTGGAAAAATGTATTTCTTTTTATCTTTACATTAATACTCTTTACAGGAAGAAAAAAGGCAGGTACAATAATGGCGCCTGCCAGGGAATGGACTGTTATTTCGGTCGTAACACTTCTTTTTATTGGCTTTGCACTATTGAACCTCAGGTATTTACAGATCGTCGATTTCCTTCCTTACAAGACAGGCGTCAATATACCTGAAGCTATGAAGATCCCTGAAGGTATGCCGGCAGATCAATATGAATCGACATTCATATATGAAAAAGACGGGGTACGGAAGGAATTCACCCTTGAGAACTATCCTGCAGACGATACTACATGGAAATTCATCGATCAGAATACTGTTCTTGTAAAAAAAGGTTATGTCCCCCCAGTTCATGATTTCAGCATTACGGCACCCGACGGTCAGGATATAGCAGGACAGGTGCTGTCGTCACCGGGGTATACGTTGATTATGATATCCACGAAACTGAAGGATGCTGATCCTGCCCATCTTGCAAAAGGATTTGAACTCGGAGTCCATTGCATGACAGCCGGGATCTCATTTCTGATACTCACATCGTCGGGTTCTGATGAATTAAGCCGGTATAATAACGGTTTTACTTTCTTCACAGGTGATGAAACAACATTAAAGACAATAGTAAGATCGAACCCGGGATATATGCTTCTGAAGGACGGTGTGGTACAGGGAAAATGGTCGGCGGTATCGCTCCCTGCGAAAGAAAACTTCAGGGCATCGATGACACCGGAACATGTAAAAAAGATGAGCAGGAAGAGCCCTGTTCTTATAATTTATACCATAAGCATATCCATAATAATCGTGGCTTTGTTGATAAGTTCCTTACTGCTGAACAGAAAGGAAGGCAACGAAGTCTGATATTTGTACAATCCTTATTCTGAAACCCACATGATTGACCACAATCACAAACACGATAATAATATAATTTTCAATCATGTGCGGTTCCATCATACCATTAAAATCAAAATTATATTATGATGAAATAACACATTACTATAAACTTAAATTATTGAAATTCTATGAGAAAGAACATTGTGGCAGGTAACTGGAAAATGAATATGAACCTGCAGGAAGGGCTGAAACTGGCTAAGGAAATTGAAAACTATTACAGTGATAAACCAGGGAATACAGGGGTTATCCTTTGCACCCCTTTCATTCATCTTGCAGAAGTTGCCGGAGTGCTTAAAAGCGGTAAAGTCAAACTGGGAGCCCAGAACTGTGCCTCAGAGGCATCAGGAGCATTTACAGGTGAGGTCTCCCCGGCTATGATCAAGAGTACAGGAGCGCAGTATGTAATAATAGGTCATTCGGAAAGAAGGACGTATTATCATGAGGACGACCAGCTTCTGAACAGGAAGACAACGCTTGCAATTGCAACCGGACTTGATGTTATTTTCTGCTGTGGTGAAGTAAAGGAAGAAAGGGAATCGGGAAAACATTTCGATGTTGTTAAAAAGCAGCTCGAAAACGGACTTTTCACCATTCCGGCTGAGGATTTGAAAAAGGTTATCATTGCCTATGAACCAGTATGGGCTATCGGAACAGGTCTTACAGCAACTCCGGAACAGGCACAGGAAATGCATAAATACATCCGCGGCCTTGTAAGCGGGAAATATGGCAAAGAAATTGCTGAGGATCTTACAATACAATACGGAGGAAGCTGCAAACCTTCAAACGCCGCTGAGATATTCTCAAAACCGGATGTAGACGGCGGTCTGATAGGCGGAGCTTCTCTCAAGAAAGAAGATTTCTGCGCCATTGTAGATGCAATGTAAGAATGAATGATTATGAACCGTAAGTTCATCATACTGAATATATTTCTGCTGATCATTTCTGCCGGCACCCTGTTTCCACAGCCTAAATCCGCCTTCAGCAGCGATCAGTCGAAATTCAGGGATGAACTTACGGCATTCATGGGTGCAAACCTTAGCGAGGAAAACGGTAAAATCCTTTCAGGCTTTCTTTCCCTATGGGACAGCACAGGGTTCAGTGAGGTCAACAAATCGAAGATACACGATGTTTCGGTTAAGCTTGCGGAAAGGCAGTTCCGTCCTGTTCCCCAGTTCCTCGGATTCCTGAACACCTCGAATGACATAATAAATTTCAAAAACGACAATGCTCTGCTTGGCAAATGGCTCGACGGGCTGAATGATCTTCTTCTTATTCCACAGTATCCGAACACAAATCTGGCAACCTATATCCAGAATACAGGCCTGCTTATAAAGGAAAATCTCCTTATAAACACATCATCAGTAAAATGGAAGGTAAAAAACGGTGATCTCAGGTTTGATCGCGACACGGCTTTCAGAGTCGACCTTAACAATGCAACTCTTACTTGTTATTCGCAGAAAGACAGCACAGAAATATATAATGTGACGGGTAGCTACTACCCTTCCGTCAGGCTTCTGAGGGGGAAAAAAGGAACCGTGACCTGGGAGAAGGTCGGGTTTCCACGGCAGGATGTGTTTGCAGAATTGTCGGACTATACAATAAATGTGACAAGGAATAATTTCACATGCGATTCTGCAAGGCTTACATATTCAGGGTATTTCAAAAAACCTGAATACGGATCGCTTACCGACCAGGCGGCCCCTGTATCGAACAGGGATAAAGCAGTATATCCGCGGTTCGAGACCTATACAAAACAATTCAGGATAAAAAGGATATTCGAAGGGATCGATTATGAAGGCGGACTTGCATTTGAAGGGGCAAAAGCAAAAGGTACCGGCGAAAAGGCATTCCCGGCAAGGGTCATGTTATTCAGGAAAGATACACTTTTCATAAAGATTGCATCTACAGATTTTTTATTTTCAGCGAATGGGCTGAACAGCCAGGAGACATCCGCCACCATGTACCTGGGCGCCGATTCGGTCTACCATTCTAACCTGGGATTCTCATACAACGCGGGTACGAAGCAGGTTAACCTGTTCAGGACAAACAATCCGGTTTCGGGAAGCCCCTATTTCAATACATATCATGAGATGGATATGTATTTCGAAAGCCTCACATGGGATATGAACAGCCCCATTGTGATCATTTCCAGGCCGAGAGGTGCGGCGATGGGCAAGGCGCTTTTCGAGTCGGCATCATTTTTCAATTCAGACGATTTCCTTGACCTGATGGCTCTCGACTCCTATCATCCACTCTCGAGACTTATTAAGTTCAGCGAATATTTCTATTCTGAGACCTTCCCCGTAAATGAGTTCGCCAAATGGCTTAACAAACCTGAAGACATCGTTGCAGGTTTGTGTATCGACCTGGCAAACAGGGGATTTCTTTTTTACGACCAGACAAACAATGAAGTTACAATAAAACAAAAGACAAAGGATTATATCAATTCGTTCGCAGGCAAGAAAGACTACGACGTGATCTCGGTTTACAGCGAGACAAAGGCACCAGTCGATAATGCAGTTCTCGATCTGAAGACCTTCGACCTGACCGTTAACGGCGTAAAAAATGTTTTCATAAGCGATTCTCAACGGGTTGCCATCTATCCCTATAACCAGAGACTTGTAATAAAAAAGAACAGGGATATAAAATTTGACGGAGTAGTGCAGGCAGGTCTATTCACAGTTTTCGGTCACGATTTCCGTTTCAGCTACGACACCTTTAAGATCAGGCTTCAGAAAATCGACTCGATCAGGATAGCCGTGGAGACAGGTAAGACAGACCAGATAGGCAATCCGGTGATTGAAGACATAAACAGCCTTATCCAGCTTTCAAAGGGAGAGATCTATATTGACAATCCAAACAATAAGGCCGGACTTAAAAGCTATGCACAGTATCCTATAATTGATGCATCAACTTATTCCTACATTTTCTATGACAGGATCCCAGGTCTGGAAAACGTTTACAAAAAGGATAATTTCTACTTCAGGATCGATCCGTTTGTCTTTGAGCACATTGACCATTACATGAAGGAAGATATGAACCTGAAGGGGGAGTTTTTTGCGGGAAATATCCTGAAGCCGACAAAGCAGTTCCTTACAATACAGGAAAACAACTCTCTGGGATTCCAGATGATAGTTCCGAAGGAAGGTGTTGATCTTTACGACGGTAAGGCAAGGATCTTTGACCAGATGAACATGAGTAACAGAGGACTTACAGGAAGCGGTACCCTTAAACATCTTACTTCAACCACAACAGCAGAAGATTACAGGTTCTTTCCGGACTCAATGCTTACAAAGGCTAAAACCTTTAACATTGCCAGGGACGGAACCGGCATTTTTCCGGAACTTGCAAGCAGTGATGTCGATATAAAATGGCTTCCTGGAAAAGATGAATGGACTGCCCGCAACTCAAAGGACAGCAATTTCACGATGTTTGCAAACGGCACTTCCCTTAACGGAAGCATAACTCTAAAGCCGAAACAACTTAGTGGTTCAGGTATTATTAATACTGCCGACTCAAGGGTTGTCTCCAACCTCTACAATTTCAGGTCGGGTTCGATTCATGCCGATACTGCCGACTACAACCTGAAATCGCCTTCGACTGAAGGTTATGCATTCATTGCTGAAAATGCAAATACGGATGTGAACTTTGAGACGCGTCTCACGAGGTTCAGGCTCAATACCGATTCGTCGATGGTCAAGTTCCCTGAGGTGCAATACATCTGTACCATGACCGACTTTGAGTATAACCAGGCGAACAGGATTCTTTCGATGGAGCAGAAAGGCAGGAAATCGGGAGTGCAGATGAAATCCGGTGATCTTCTCAGGGTGCCTCTGAACGAAACTGACAAGCCGACTTTCTTTGCTACCAACAGCCTGAAAGATACAGTCTCATTTGCCTCATTAAGTGCAAAATATCATGTCGATGAAGAATTTATAGAGGCCGAAAATATAAATTACGTTAAAGTAGCCGACGCCCTTATACAGCCCGAGAACGGAAAACTTAAGATAAGCAGGAGAGCAGCTATTGAAAAGCTTAAAAATGCAGTTCTGGCTGTCAATAACCTGCATCTTATCCATTCGGCAGAGATTGATATTGAATCATCGAAGCGCTATACAGGCAGCGGTGTCTATGACTATGCAGATGAGGGAAACAATATCTACCAGATAAAATTACCGGAAATAACAGTAGATACCACTACAACCAATGCAAGAGGTTTTATTGCTGCAGGTGACAAATTCATGCTTAGTCCGGCATTTACATTTACGGGAGATGTCGGTCTCTCGGCGCGATCGAAGGATCTTCTCTTCACAGGTTCTGCAGGAATAATTCACGACTGCAGCAGGATAAAAAGTTATCCTGTAAAATTCAAATCACTTATTGATCCTAAAAACGTGATGATCCCAATTAGTGAAAAGCCCCGTGACCTTAATGATGAGCTTGTCTTTTCAGGATCATTCATAAACCTCGATTCATTGCATATTTATCCGGCCTTCCTGTCAGCCCAGAAGTCGTGGTCGGATGCCGGCCTCGTCAGCGCCACCGGTGTTTTGTGGTATAATAAAAAGCTGAACAGGTATCAGATATCTTCGAAAGAAAAGATAGCCGATCCTGTGCTTAACGGCGATATGGTGGCTCTCGACAAGAATCTCTGCAATTTATCTGGTGAAGGCAGGATCAATTTCGGAGCCAATTATGATCTTGTTAAAATGGGAAGCGCCGGAAGCTTCATCCAGGAAGGCGATTCGGGCAATGTGGAGATAAAGGCAATTATAGGGCTCGATTTTTACTTCTCACCGGAAGCGCTTAAGCTGATGAGCGATGAATTCAGGATGATGCCCACATTAAAGGCTGTAAACGTCAACTCGGAGTTTTACAATAAGGGGATGAAAGATATGCTGGGAGCAACGGCAGCGGGGCAGCTGAAGGAAGAAACTGACCTCTTCGGAGCCTCAAGGAACCTTCCCCGGGAATTTACATATGAACTTCTTCTCAATGAGGTTACGCTTTACTGGAATGAAGTGTCGTCGTCATTCAGGTCGAAAGGGAAGATCGGCATAGGATTTATCGGAAACCAGCCTGTAAATATCTATGTAGACGGCTACGTAGATATCCAGAGAAGAAGGTCGGGCGATATGATCGACATCTATCTGAAAGCCAGCCAGTCGACGTGGTATTATTTCTCATATTTCAAGGGAGTCATGATGGCCCAGGCCGGGAATCTTGAATTCAACAATCTTATAAGTTCGATAAAGCTGAAAGACAGGGAGCATCCTGAAGCCTCGACGAGGGTACCATATACATACATGATCGCCGTAGAGGACAGGCTTGGCAAGTTCCTGAGAAGGATGCAGGAAGGAGGCGGAGAAGAAGACCAGCAACAGGATGTCACTCCCATAGACAATATTTTTCAGCGACCATGATAAATAAGTCAGCCATTTGATATGCAGATATTTTATGTACACAATCTGGATGGGGACTCATGCACAATGGATGAGACAGAATCGCGTCATTGTGCAAGGGTGCTGAGGATGTCAAAGGGCGACAGGGTCAATCTCATCGACGGGAAAGGAGTTTTCTGTGAAGGAGTCATTACTGATCCCGATCCCAGGGGCTGCACGATAAGGATCACCGACAGAAAAGAAGAATTTGAAAAAAGGAATTACAGGCTTCATATTGCAATTTCGCCCTTAAAAAATCCCGACAGGTTTGAGTGGTTCATTGAGAAGAGCGTTGAGATAGGCGTTGATGAACTTACCCCCCTGATATGCAGGAATACTGAAAAGCCGGGGATAAAGAAAGACAGGATCAATAATATTATTGTGTCGGCGATGAAGCAATCAATCAAAGCATACAGACCCGTTCTTAATGATCCTCAGGATTTCAGTGAATTCATACGCAGGGAATACGGCGGATTAAAGATTATCGCCCATTGCTGTCAGTCGCAACAACGGTCGGCAATTACAGATATATATTTCAAAGGAAATGATGCCGTGATAATGATAGGTCCGGAGGGAGATTTCAGTGAAGATGAAATAGCCGGGGCGATTGATAAAGGATTCATGCCTGTTCATCTTGGCAGAAGCAGGTTAAGGACTGAGACTGCGGGTGTTGCGGCATGCAGTACGGTGTATTTTGCGAATCAGTAAAAAAGGGTGTCCGCGACGAACACCCTTTGCTGATTACTTAATTTTGCTGCCTGACCCGCTCAATTAGGCGCTTTGTTAACTGCTTCCCTGGTTCAGGTCTGACCTGATCGAGAAGGCTGAATACATCACTGAATTCCTGGTAGAAACCCCATGCATCATCTAAGATGTCAATCTCTTCAACCTGGATGTCGTGATATGAGATAAGTGGTGTAGAAGTTAAACCCATAGGCTTGTTTCGTTTTTAGTTTCAATAAAAACGGCCTATGGGTGAAAAAATTGTACTGAAATTAATTAAATGTCAGACTGATTTTTTTCTCTTCCATCATTTTCCTCATGTTGATGAGTGCATATCTCATCCTTCCAAGGGCCGTATTTATGCTAACATCGGTTATATCAGCGATTTCCTTAAAGCTCAGCCCCGAATAATGGCGGAGTATAACAACTTCCCTCTGGTCGTCGGGCAGCTGGCTTATAAGTTTCCTGATATCTTTCTGAATCTGCCGTTTGATCATATGATCTTCGACGTTTGCTTCAGCAAGTTTCTTTGAGTTGAACAGATCCGATTCATAATCGTCGTTCGAAACAGTGTTAAGCTGTTTGACTCTGCGAAAATGGTCGATGATCAGATTATGGGCTATACGCATCACCCATGAAATGAATTTACCATTGTCATAGTATTTACCGGTCTTTACTGACTGGATCACTTTCAGGAATGTATCCTGGAAAAGGTCTTCAGCAAGTGCCTGATCACGTATATAAAGACTTATGTACGCGAATACTTTAGATTTGTGACGTTGGATTAATGTCTCGAAGCAGGACTGGTCCCCTTTTACGAACCCATCGATAAGTTCGTAATCGGTCATTGTTTTTTTCATAACTCTCTCTTTAATTAAACTTAAATAGTAAAAGAGTAGAGTTGTTAAATAGGCAGTCCTCCTGGTTTTGGTTTGTTAATAGATATGCAAAGAAAATAAGATTTTTTTAATTACAAAATAATATTGTCGATTTTTTAAAATATTTTCGTCAAAATCTGGATATTCATCTATACCTGCACATCAGGAATCCTTTGCGCCCTTTGCGATAACCTTAGAGTCCTTTGCGGTTAAGTGATTTTTTTTAACCGCAAAGGGCGCAGAGTATATGCAAAGAACGCAAAGCATAAAATATGGTTAACAACAAAACCATTTTAACTTGTTTTACCCCCCAACCCCCCTATAGGGGGGCTAAGTGCCCGTTTGCTTAACCCCCTTTTAGGGGGGCAGGGGGGTGAACAAGAGACACGGTTAAAAACAAAACCTTTGTCAGGATGCAGAAGCAAAGAAAATTTCCTCACCTTTGCATTCAAATTCAGGAATATTGATGGACGGATTTATAGAAATCAAGGGGGCGCGGGTACATAATCTGAAGAACATAAGTCTTAAAATACCACGAAATAAGCTCATTGTAATTACAGGTGTATCTGGTTCGGGAAAATCATCGCTTGCGTTTGATACCATCTATGCCGAAGGCCAGAGACGTTATGTCGAGAGTCTTTCGTCATATGCCAGGCAATTCCTTGGAAGGATGAATAAACCCGAAGTTGATTTCATTAACGGCATACCTCCGGCCATAGCAATCGAACAAAAGGTGAATTCAAGAAATCCACGTTCGACAGTCGGAACATCAACTGAGATATATGATTATATGAGGCTTCTTTTTGCCAGGATAGGTCGTACATATTCGCCTGTTTCAGGGAAAGAGGTAAAAAAACATACGGCCGACGATCTTGTCAGCTTCCTTACATCGCTCGAAGACGGAACCAGAGTAATAATTACTTCTCCAGCCTTAATCCCTGAGTCAATAAAGACTTCCGAATATTTTTCATTTCTTGTAAAACAGGGTTTTAACCGGATCGAATCGGAAGGAGAACTTCTCAGGATCGATGATCCCGCAACGGATCCCGGCCTCAGTCCCGGTCAGAATATAAATATAGTTATCGACCGTCTGGTTATAAGTCGTGATGCCGACAATTTGAGCAGGGCTGCCGAATCGGCCCAGACCGCGTTTCAGATTGGAAAAGGTTATTGCCATGCTGTTGTTCTTCAGGCTTACGGGTTTCACAGGGAATCTTTCTCGACATTATTTGAGGAGGACGGGATCGAATTTGAGGAGCCTAACGAATATCTCTTCAGCTTCAATAATCCACTGGGCGCATGTCCGGTTTGTGAAGGCTATGGTAAGATAATAGGTATCGACGAAAACCTTGTCATCCCCGACCAGAACCTTTCTGTTTACCAGGACGCCATTGCATGCTGGAAGGGCGACACTATGAAAAAATGGAAAGAGAGGCTTATATCCAATGCAGCTTTGTTCGATTTTCCGATCCACAAGCCATACTATCAGCTTTCCGATGACCAGAAGCAGCTTCTCTGGACCGGTAACAGGTATTTCTACGGGCTCAACAAGTTCTTTGAACACCTCGAGGAAAAGAAATACAAGATTCAGTACAGGGTAATGTTAAGCAGATACAGGGGCAAAACTATTTGTCCCGGGTGCAGGGGTTCGAGGCTTAAAAAGGAGACTTCATATGTTCAGGTTGCCGGAAAGAGCATCCAGGAACTTGTGTCGATGCCGGTTTCCGATCTTCTCGAATATTTCAGGAATATCAGTCTTGACAAGTCTGATCAGCTTATTGCAGAAAGGCTCATCAGGGAAATAACGATGAGGCTCAAATTCCTTACTGATGTAGGCCTCCCCTATCTTACCCTCAACAGGCTCTCGTCGACGCTGTCGGGTGGAGAATCACAAAGGATAAATCTGGCAACATCGTTGGGAAGCAATCTTGTAGGTTCGATGTATATCCTCGATGAGCCCAGCATTGGGCTCCATCCCAGGGATACAAACCTTCTTACCGGTGTGTTGAAGGAACTGCGCGATCTTGGCAATACAGTCATTGTTGTCGAACATGAAGAAGAGATTATCCGCGCTGCAGACGAAATGATCGATATGGGACCTGCTGCAGGAAGACTGGGTGGTGAGGTTATTTACCAGGGCAGGATTGAGGAAAAGGATTCAGAAAAATCGCTGACATCGGGATATCTTTCAGGACGCTTTGCCGTCAAGGTTCCCGTCAAAAGAAGGAAATGGAACAGTTATGTTGAAATAAAGGGAGCCAGGGAGAACAATCTTAAGAATATAGATGTCAGGTTCCCTCTTCACACAATAACGGCTGTGACCGGAGTAAGCGGCTCCGGCAAATCGAGCCTTGTATCGGACATTCTTTACAATGTGTTGTCGAGCCGCGTGGCAGGCAATAATCTGAGGCCCGGACAGTTCCGCGAGCTGGGAGGCGACTTTACAAGGCTTACAGGTATCGAGCTAGTCGATCAGAATCCCATAGGGAAATCAACAAGGTCGAATCCGGTTACATATCTTAAAGCCTATGATGAGATCAGGAAGCTTTATGCCGAACAGCAGGCATCGGTTCAGAACAATTTCAAGGCATCACATTTTTCATTTAACATTGAAGGAGGCCGCTGCGAAGAATGCCAGGGTGAAGGCATAATCAAGGTAGAAATGCAGTTCATGGCTGATGTCGAGCTTACATGCGAGGCATGTAAAGGAAAAAGGTTCAAAAGGGATATCCTTGAAGTCAGATATCACGGGAAGAATATTTACGACATGCTTGAGATGACAATTGATGAAGCCATCGACTTCTTCGGGTCGCATCCCGGAAAAAGCGAAAAAAGGATAATTGAGAAGCTCAGGCCACTTGCCGATGTAGGTCTTGGATATATCAAAATGGGACAGTCATCGAGCACCTTGTCGGGTGGTGAGAGCCAGAGGGTGAAGCTTGCATATTTCCTCAGCCAGGAGAAAGAATCGGGACATATAATGTTCATCTTCGATGAGCCGACAACAGGGCTTCACTTCCATGATATAAACAAGCTGCTTAAATCGCTTAATGCGCTTGTCGATCACGGGCATTCGGTAATACTCATTGAGCACAACCAGGAAGTCATTAAATGTGCCGACTGGGTTATAGATCTCGGACCCGAAGGTGGTGACGAAGGAGGATATGTTGTTTTCGAAGGTACTCCTGAAGATCTGGCAAACTGCAACAGTTCCTATACAGGAAAATTCCTGAAAAATAAGCTGATCTAAAGAACTGACACAGAGATCACAGAGAACGCACAGAGAACCACAGAGTTAAGAATAATTTCTCTGTGTAACTCTGTGATCTCTGTGAAAGTTCTTATCTTATTTTATTTTGAATCCGAACATTATTGCAACACATCCGCTGGGCGGGATTTCTCCCTGTGCCCCTGATGTTGTGACTTTCAGAACAATCCTAAGCTGCTGGCTCGACTCAAGCCGGAAATCCCAGAACTTCGGCATATTTGCCTCCCTGCTCGAAAAGAGAATATTCTTATTTGCATCTATCACTGTAAACTCGACAGGAGGCAGACCTTCGTCCCCGCATACTGCAAGTCTGTATTCCATATCGGAATAGAAAGTCTTATAGAGTTCGGCCTCCTCTCCCACTGTAAGCGTTGTAGCGTGGTAATTGCCGTCGTGTGTATAGGATCCGAGCTCGGGCAGACAGGTTTTTTTTGCAAATGCCTTGCACTGGCCGTCAGCTGCAGTTCCCGAAACCAGAATGAAAAGCGCCAGTACCGGCACAATCTTTAAAATTCTCATATTCAGGTTATTTTATCAGATTCGACCGTATTTCCGTGACTGTTCTTGAAAGTTCGGTGAAGACATCTGGCGACAGGTCGGCCTTGACCTCTGACTTCAGGACTGTCACATTTGCTGCCTGGTCGTACTCGGGACGTACCGGAGTTGTAGTGACCTGAATTTTATCAAAAACGGTCTTTACCTTCAGGATCTGTTCCAATATCTCATCAATTGCCGGGTGGCCTTTGCTTCCTTCAAGGAGTTTAAGGAGAATATCGATCGATAGTTTCTGGTCGATAATCCTTCCGACAAGTTTGTTGTTGTCAAAATCCTTCATGTCGACAAGCTGTGTCGAAATATAAAGACCCTCAATCCATCCGCCTGTAAGGACTATTGCTGCAATTGCCGGCTGGCCGTTTTCCTCGAGGTATGAATTGGAATTCATATATGTCTGGGAAACGACGTCCATAATTACTTCCCGGTCGTGGATATTTGCTTCGAGTTTTTCAACATCCTCATCACTTATTGCATCAAGAATGCCCAGACCGTCGGCCATCTGTTTGGCGGCGTTCATATAATTTATTATAAGCTGAGTCTGATCGTAGAGGCTCGCAAAGCTCAGGTCGCATGTATAGATTCCAAGGTTAAGGGCCATGCTCTTATTCGTATTATAATTCCTGGTATTGTCGACCGGATTCAAAAGATCCTCATCAAAAAGAGCACCTGCCGATTTAATGAGCATTGCCGATTCAAGAGGAGAAGGAAGAGTATAAAATATTTTCTCTGCCTGTTTTATATTTTCATAGACTGCCGCATCTGAACTGGTGAAAGCAAGAGAATCAGCTTCCTTATTTTCGCTCCTGACGCCTGAACGGCAACCGGTGAAAGACAGTGAAAAAATAAATAACAATGCAGTAACACCGATACCGATTTTAAGAAGTTTATTCATGATCAAGTGATTTATTGTCCTTTCTAATTAACGCTAAATTAGTACATTATTTTAATCTGTATCTGAACAATCAAAATTGAAGGATTCTTAACTTTGCAAGAAATCATTCAAAATGAGCAGTACAGAAAGTAAACGTAAAGAGCTTGAACATATTTTAATTGGAGGAAACTTTGTTAGAATTACAGGGGCTATCAAAGCTTTGAGGGAAGAACCGCCTTTCAGCGGCGCTGTGAATCTGCTGTTATCTTTTTTCAATAATACCGATAACGATTCCGTAAAAAGGCTAATCAGGGATTTCATGAATGATCTGAGGGACCAGGCATCATGCAGGGAAGTCGTTGAAGAGCTTAGGAAAGACCTGAAGCCTGATACCATGAGGATGGCAATATCATCATGCTGGCAGTCGGGACTTGATTATTCGGAGTTCTCAGATGACTTTACATTTTTGTTCCTTTCTTCAGATTACATGACTGCAATTGAATGTTTCACTGTTATTGAATCGAATGCCGACAAGCTTGATCGTTCGAAAAAAGATGAGATAATAAAAATGATAAAAGAAGGTACGGCATTAATTACCAGCGAAAAGCGGTCACTGGCGCTGGAGCTGATATCAGTGCTGGAGTGAAAGAAGGCAGGCGGTCCCGAATCGCTTCGCTCTCGGGATTTCGGCTTCGCCTCAACGTGCGGCATGCGGCGTGCGGGAAATCCTGATCATTATTCGAAGGAGGAGAAGTATTTCATGAACTGGGTGCGTTCGAATACTGTCGGTTTTTCGTAATTGAGATAATTAAGCTTTCCCCTGAAATCCTCTATATTTTTAAAACCCTTTACAGACATCCAGTTTGAAATCTGTTCGTTCATGGTTTTAACATAGGATATACCTTTATTATATAATACAGAGCAAACCTGTACGGTAGTAGCCCCGGCAAGAAGATATTTTACGGCATCCTGACCCGAATGCACGCCTGTTGAAGCAGAAATATCGATTTTTATATCCTGGGCGCTTGCCATCCCTATCCATCTCAGGACATAACGTCTCTCATTATCCTGGCTCAGTATTGATGCAGGTATCACCTCCATCCTGTTAATGTCGATATCGGGCTCATAAAACCTGTTGAACATCACCACGCCTTCAATTCCCCTGAGATAAAACTGATCGATCATATACAGGATATTTGAAAACCTGTATCCTATTTTGAGAGCCACAGGGATCTTCACTGTTTTTTTAAGGTTCTCGATAAGTTCGAAATATAGTTTCTCCGATTCGGCCGATGTCTTTTTTCTGTCGACAGGCATGAAGAAGACATTGATCTCAATGGCATCGGCTCCGGCGTCGGCAATATTCTTTGCAAAGCCTGTCCATCCTTTTGCAGTGTAGCAATTTATACTGGGAATGACAGGTATTGTAAGATTCTTCTTGGCATTCCGTATCAGTTCGAGATATGCTTCAACCGAGTTGTCGTGAATATAATTCGACAGATAATCGTCGGCTTCGGGATAGCTTCCGGGAGCCTGCTGAAACGAATGTATATGGTGATTTATCTGTTCTTCGAACAATGATTTCAGCACAACGGCTCCTGCCCCGTTCTCTTCAGCTTCCTTAAGTTGTCCGATTGTTGAGGTCAGTCTGCTGCTGCTTATTATCAGGGGAGATTTAAGATCCAGTCCGAGGTACTTTGTAGTAAGGTAAGGCATATCCGATATTTTTAATAGTCAATTGCGTTCTCCAAATATAAGACTTCCGATCCGAATCATCGTACTTCCTTCTTCTATTGCTATGTAAAAATCTCCAGACATCCCCATTGAGATCTCTTTAAAATCCGGATTACCAGAGAAACGGGAGCTGAGAAGATTGCGGAAACAGCCTGCCAGATAACCAAACTCGCTTCTTACAACCTTTTCATCATCTGTAAATGTGGCCATACCCATTAATCCGCATGTCCGTACTGAATCTAGCTCCCTGAAGGAACTATCATCGATCATTTCAGTTACTTCCTGAATGCTGAAACCGAATTTTGTTTCTTCCCGGGCAATATGAAGCTGAAGCAGACAATTTATTTTCCGGTTTATTTTGCGGGCCTCATCATTTATAGTTTTAAGCAGCCTGAATGAATCGACTGATTGTATCATACTTATAAAAGGTACAATAAGCTTCACCTTATTCGTCTGGAGATGGCCTATGAGATGCCATTCAATATCTGCGGGAAGAAGATCCTTCTTATTAAGCAGTTCCTGAACCCTGTTCTCCCCGAAGATCCTCTGACCGGTATTATAGGCTTCAAGAATATCCGACACGGGTTTGGTTTTCGATACAGCGACAAGCTTAACCTGTGGTGGAATCTGTTCCCGGAGATTTTTTATGTTTAACTCAATGTCGGTCATTGTTCTGCTATAGTTTACTCCCTTGTTGTTCTCCCCACAATCGGCGTTCTAATACCTTTTGTTCGCCCCCCATCCCCCCTGAAGGGGGGCTAAATAAAACCGGATCCGGAATTCTAATTTATAACTATCTTGACCCCCCTTTAGGGGGGCCTGGGGGGTAAACCGAACCGGGGGCAGGGAAGTAGAAATAAATTTCATAAAGTCCCAAATACTCCTGCACCTTATTTATAACAGATGTATCACAAGTCCGCTCCGTAGTTTTGGTTCGAACCATGTTGTTTTGGGCGGCATTATGTTACCTGAATCAGCGATTGTAATAAGCTGTTTCATCGATACCGGATAAAGTGCGAATGCCACTTTCATATCGCCGCTGTCGACTCTTTTCTTAAGTTCCCCCAACCCTCTTATTCCTCCGATGAAATCGATCCTTTTCGACCTACGGAGATCCTGAATATCCAGAACAGGTTTAAGTATGAGTTCCGACAGTATTGTAACATCGAGTCCTCCTATCGGGTCATCATCGTCATATTTACCCGGTCGGGCCGTAAGGCTGTACCAAAGCCCGTCGAGATACATTGAGAAATTATGGAGCTTCCCTGGCTTATAAATCCTGGATCCTTTTTCCTTTATAACAAAACCTTCCTCAAGTTTCTCAAGGAAGTCCTTTTCCGTCAGGCCGTTAAGATCCTTAACCGTTCTGTTATAATCGATGATCCTCAACTGATTATCAGGAAAATGAACAGCCATGAAATAATTATATTCCTCATCTCCCCTGTGGTGAGGATTAATCTCGCGTTTTTCCTTTCCCACGAGGGCAGCAGCAGCAGTCCTGTGATGTCCGTCGGCGACATATGTCCAGGGCACTTTTTCTGCAAACAGCTTTTCTATCTGACGGTTTGTATCAGCATCTTTTATCACCCAGAATGTATGTCCGAAGCCGTCTTCAGAAACAAAATCGTATTCGGGGGTTTCGTGTTCAGTAATCTTGCTTACTATTTTATCTATCTGTTTTACTGCAGGGTAAGCGAAAAAAACAGGTTCTATATTTGCATTGTTAGCCCTTACATGAATCATACGGTCCTGTTCCTTGTCGGGCCTGGTAAGCTCATGTTTCTTAATAACGCCGTTAAGGTAATCGTCAACGGAAGCACATCCGACAATACCGTATTGTGTTCTCCCTTCCATTGTCTGGGCATAAATATAATAATGCGGGTCATCGTCCTGAACAAGCCAGCCACGTTTTTGCCAGAGGGCAAAATTCTCTACCGATTTTTCATATACTTCTTCCGAATGAACGTCGGCGACTGCCGGAAGATCTATTTCCGACCGTGTAATATGAAGAAGGGAACATTCTTTTCCCCGGGCCATTTTAAGGGCTTCTTCGGTATTCATGACATCATAGGGCAGGCACGAAAGATCCTTTGCAATTGACTGAGGAGGCCTCAGTCCCCTGAATGGTTTGACAACAGCCATCTTTTAAAGCTATTTATTAAGTCTGTACTTCTGGTTTCCTGTTTTGAAAAAATCGACTATCTGGCGGGCGGCAGCCACTCCGGCGTTTATATTCGACTCCTCGGTCTGCGCGCCCATTTTCTTTTCTGTGAAAATAAATCTTCCCTTAAATTTCTCGCCAAAGACAGCTTTGCAATCGGGAGCAACGTCGGCAAGATAGCTGATATCAGGTCGTTCCTCAAAAACCTTTAGTAGTCCTTCCTCATCGATCACCTCTTTACGGGCGGTATTGACAAGACATGCATTGTGAGGCATCTGCCTTAACAGATCATAGCCAACCGACTTAACGGTCCTGTCATTGAACGGCATATGAATGGAGACATACTGGCATTTCCTGTACAGCTCCTCAACATTAATACATTGTTTTGCATTATTGTTTTTCATAACCCTTTCGCTGACGAAGGGATCATAAGCATAAACGTCCATACCGAAGCCTCTGGCAATATCTGCAACATATTTCCCGACGTTTCCGAAGGCATGCAATCCGATGGTCTTGCCTCTCAGTTCAGTACCTGTTTTGCCTGTGAATCCTGCTCTGATCTGAAAAAGTATAAGTTCGAATACAAGTTCGGCCACGGCATTTGAATTCTGGCCGGGAGTATTCATGGCAATAACGTTATGGTCAGTACATGCCTGAAGGTCGAGGTTATCATAGCCGGCGCCTGCCCTGACAACAATCTTAAGCTGCCTGGCAGAGTCGAGAATGCCTGATGTCACCATGTCGCTTCTTACTATCACAGCATCAGCATCGGTGACAGCTCCGGCAAATTCCTCCGGTTTTTTGTAGTTTTCAAGTAGTTCCATACGGAATCCGGCAGCTTCGATTACCTCACGCATCTGCCTGATAGCGACCGGAGCAAAAGGTTTTTCAGTTGCTACAAGTATCTTCATCGCACAGGTTTTAGTTATGACTTAATTGTTCTTTTCGAACTCCTTCATCGTATCTACAAGGAATTGAACACTTTCCCCGGGAAGAGCATTATATGTTGAAGCCCTGAAGCCTCCAACCGACCGGTGACCTTCAATGCCGAGAATACCTCTTGATTTTGCAAACTCAGAAAATGGCTTTTCAAGTTCCTTGTATTCGGGAGACATAACAAAGCAAATGTTCATTAGTGAGCGGTCCTCGGGATCATTTATGGTAGGAATGAACAGTTTATTTCTGTCTATTTCATCATATAGCAGAGCCGCTTTTTCAATATTCTTTTTCTGAATGGCTTTAACACCGCCAAGGTCCCTGAGCCAGTGAAGGGTTTGCTGAGCTGCAAAGACTGCAAATACAGGAGGTGTGTTGAACATCGATTCGCCTTTAATATGGGTTCTGTAGTCGAGCATAGTGGGTATCTGGCGTTCAACCTTCCCAAGGGCCGATTCTTTGATTATTACAAGAGTAACTCCAGCAGGGGCAAGGTTTTTCTGGGCGCCTGCATATATTATTGAGTATTTAGATACATCAACCGGGCGGCTGAAAATATCTGACGACATGTCGGCGATAAGCGGAACCGATACATCGGGATCCTTTTTAAGCTCAGTACCGTAAATCGTATTGTTTGTTGTAATATGGAAATAATCGGCATCGGAAGGAACAGTGTAGTTTTTAGGTATATAGTTGAAAAGCTTTTCCTTTGATGATGCGACTTCCACAACCTCGCCATACAATTTGGCTTCCTTAAGGGCTTTGCCTGCCCATTCGCCTGTATTGAGGTAGGCTGACTTTTTATTCATCATGTTCATCGGTACCATACCAAACTGAAGGCTTGCACCGCCACCGAGGAAAATGACCTGGTATCCCGACGGCACTTCGAGAAGTTCTTTGACAAGAGCAATAGTGTCGTTCATACAAGCAACGAATTCCTTGCTGCGATGGGAAATCTCGAGGACTGAAAGACCTGTTCCTGCGAAGTTCTTTATTCCTTCAATAGTCTTTTCGATCGTGTACTGCGGAAGAATTGAAGGGCCGGCGTAAAAGTTGTGTTTCTTCATAATATGATATTTATGTTTAAAATTCAATTCAGGTCGAGGGTCGATTTACCCTTTGTACAAAAATAAGGATTTTTAAGTATTAGCAAGAAGAAAAGCGTCAGGGGGGAATTTGCAACTTTAAGAATACTTAGCGGACTTTGCGTAAAACTTTGTCCCGAGTACTCGGGATTGCGGTAAAATCTCTTTAACCGCAAAGGTAACGAAGGGTTGCGCAAAGAGCTCAAAGGAAATGTGAATACTTATAGGGATATGTGGTAATGAAATATAGAGAACTTACACAGAGAGCACAGAGAAAACACTGAGAGACACAGAGTTAAGTGAATTCATAAGTCATGACACCTGTGAATGGAGAAGTCCTGCACATATAAATAATAAGTCATTTGTCGGTTGGAACAAGAACTCCGTCCTTTATTATCGGGATCTTAAGTGTGAAATCCATTGAAAGACAGAAGGGGATGCAGTCATCAAGTTTTTTATCCCTGAGGCGTGAACGCTGGGCAGCTTTTTCAATATAACTGCCAGGATCGTTTTTTGCAAGCGACCAGAGGTCGGCTGCTGCGTGTGTCGAATCACATATTGTTGAGAAGAAAGATGACTTAAGAAGGCGTTCAGCGATTGCGCCGGCACAGAGTGAATCCTCGAGGTTGAAACGGTTCTTCCATCCCGAGCAGAACAATATCACGTCATTATCGCGTGAGATTATCCATTCCGTGATTGCACTTATATTAAGGAACGATGCAATAATAATATGCTGTGCCGATGATGCAAGCTTAATAATTCCGGTACCGTTAGTGGTACTGTAAACTATTGTTTTCCCTGCAACCCTTTCGTGTGTGAAGTTAAAAGGGGAATTGCCGAAATCCGCAAAATCGAGTACATAACCATCGCGTTCGGCAGCAACAAGATATCCCTTCTCTTTATATTCCCTTGCTTCAGCCACAGTGGCAACAGGTATTATCGAGGCAGCGCCATTCTCAAAAGCAGTGCATATTGCTGAAGTAGCGCGAAGGATATCAATAACGACAACTATTGAACCGGCGTGTCGGTCGGGTTCGTAAAGCGCTGGTGAAAAACAAGTCTCAAGATTTCTTTTCCGCATCAGGGCTTGCTATAAATAGGCAGAGTCACAACTTTTGCCTTCAGGTCCTTATTCCTTATCCTTATAAAGATTTCGGTGCCGGGTTTCCAATATTCCTTTGCCAGGTATGCCATTCCTATTCCCTGCTTCATCATTGGCGACATCGTGCCTGAAGTGACTTCTCCAATCAGGGTGCCGCCGGAATTTACAACCTCATAATGCTGGCGGGGAATACCGCGGTCGATCATTACAAATCCCTTAAGTCTCCGGGAGGTGCCTTCCTCTTTCTGTTTAAGAAGAAGAGCTTTATCGATGAAGTCCTTGCTGCCGGTGAATTTCGTTATCCATCCCAGACCGGCTTCGATCGGCGATGTGGTATCGTTGATATCATTCCCATATAGGCAGAAGCCCATTTCGAGCCTGAGTGTATCCCTGGCGCCGAGTCCGACAGGCCGGATGTTATATTCCTTACCTGCTTCAAAAACCGCTTTCCAAAGTTTCGGACCGTCTTCATTCCTTACATATATCTCACATCCTCCGGCGCCGGTATAACCTGTTATCGAAAAGATAACATCTTTAATGCCTGCAAATTCGACTATCCTGAAGGTGTAATATTCCATTGAAGTAACAGGTGCAGAGGTAAGTTTCTGCATGATCTTAAGGGCATCTGGACCCTGAATTGCAAGCTGGGCAATGTCGTCGGAGGCATTAATAAGATCCTTTCCCGGTTCAATCCCGAAAAGCTCAGCATTCTTCACACACCAGTTCCAGTCCTTTTCTATATTGGCGGCATTAACAACAAGAAGGTACTTATCGTTACTGAACCTGTAAACAAGAAGGTCATCAACAATTCCGCCCTTCCCATTCGGGAAACAAGAATACTGTACCTTGCCGTCCCATAAAGCCGAAACGTCATTCGATGTTATATACTGAAGGAATTTGAGCGCTGACGGGCCCGATACCCAGAACTCGCCCATATGGGAAACATCAAACACTCCAACCGATTCCCTCACGGCAATATGTTCCTCGTTAATACCCTTGTATTCGACCGGCATGTTATATCCGGCAAATGGAACCATCCTGGCTCCGGCTTCCTCATGAAAGTGCGTAAAGACAGTATTTTTCATCAATGCAGAGTAATTATATATTTTTCAATTAATTGATCACATTGAAGCTTTGCTTCGCGATGATTGTTATTATGTTAACACAACATGCAACCAGCAACACGCAACACGCAACATGCAACCTTTTCATTTTTATAACTCATAAATGTAGAATATATTTTATTCGGAAATACTATTGTTTCAACAATATATACCGCGTCAAACTGATGGGGTTTTAAGGATGTTCATAACACTTTTGCATATATCTGCATTGAAGAGTTTCATCATGGAAAAACAATAAGATAATTCTGAATGCCAGAGCTTTCCTTTCCTGCAGATGTATTGATCATCCATTCAAAGATCGCTTCTTCACAAAATAAAATCACATTATATCTGTTATTTATTAACAATCGTCTTTACCGGAATAAAGGGAACTGAAAGTCATGGATTACAAATTTATTAATACCGAGTACCTGGAAATGGTCGCAGGTGGCGACAACGAACTTCTGAAGGAGCTGATCAGCATGTTCAGGGACCAGGTTGCAGAATTCAATGCTGAAATGAGCCTTCTCTATAATGACAGGCATTATCAGGCTCTGGGGAGACTTGCGCACAAGGCTAAGTCGTCGGTGGCGATAATGGGGATGGACAGCCTTGCCAATATGTTAAAAACATTTGAAATTCAAGCTGTTGACGGGACAAGTTCCGAGAAATATGAATCCTATATCTCACGGTTTGAAACAGAAACAAGGGGAGCATTGGAAGAGCTCGACATTCTTGTTAAAAATCTGTAGTCATGGCAGAGATGATCAATATTGAAAAAAGGAACAAGATTGACATTATTTCATTCACAGTCAACAAAATAAATGTCATGACAATTGAAGAGATAAAGGATGGAGTAAGCAAGGTATTTGACAATCCGGGTTCAAAAGTAATTATTGATCTTAAAGGAGTTGAATATATCGACAGTTCAGGTTTTGCGTGCTTTTTATCGCTCCATAAGGCGGCAAAGAATAATCTGGGGATGCTGAAGTTCGCAAATCCAGAGTCGAGGACGACTGAGTTGTTCCATACTCTTCATCTGCATACAATTTTCGAGCTTTTCGACGATATCGATGCATGTGTCAGGTCGTTCAGATAAGAAAGAGGGGGAGAAAGGAAGAGGGGGAGATTGGGCGAGGTGGAGAAAGGGAGAAAGAGAGAAAGGGCGAAAGGGGGAGGTAAAGAACTTTCACAGAGAAACACAGAGAAAGCGCAGAGAGCCACAGAGTTAAGGAATTATTTCTCTGTGGCTCTCTTTGCTTCTCAGTGGCCCTCTGTGAAATTGAATTAATTAAAAGCTAATGTCACTCCTGAACACTTTCAAAAACAAGTCGTCCATTTTTGACGCTGACAGATATAGTTGATTCTTTTCGGATTTTGCCTGAGATTATCTCCTTCGACAGTTCATTTATCACTTCCTTCTGGATCAGCCTTTTAACAGGTCGGGCTCCGAGCTGCGGGTCATAACCGTGTTCTGCCAGCCAGTCGACGGCAGCACCCGAAACCTCAAGATTGAAATTATTAGCTTCAATCACTTTTCTGACATTATCGAGCTGAATCTTAACAATCTCCTTTATCTGTTCAAGACTCAGAGGCCGGAACATTACAATCTCATCAACCCTGTTAAGGAATTCGGGTCTTAGCGATTTTCTGAGCAGCAGGAAAAGATCCTTCCTGAGCGATTCGGCTTCTTTTTCAGGCATATCATTGTCCCATTTATCCATCCTGTCTCTGATGAGATCGGAACCAAGGTTCGATGTCATAATTATTATCACATTCCTGAAATTGACAGTCCTGCCTTTATTGTCTGTCAGCCTTCCGTCGTCAAGGACCTGTAGCAGAAGGTTGAACAGGTCGGGATGTGCTTTTTCGATCTCGTCAAGAAGTACGACCGAATAGGGTTTATGGCGCACTGCTTCGGTAAGCTGGCCTCCTTCCTCATATCCGATATATCCGGGAGGAGCTCCTATTAATCGCGAGACCGAATGTCGTTCCTGGTATTCCGACATATCAATACGTGTCAGCAGGTTCTCGTCATTGAAAAGGAATTCTGCCAGGGCCCGTGCGAGCTCAGTCTTGCCGACGCCTGTTGTTCCGAGGAAGATGAATGAGCCTACGGGTCTTTTTGCATCCTGCAGTCCTGCCCTTGACCGTCTGACAGCGTCGGAAACAGCCTGTATTGCTTCATCCTGACCCACAACACGCTTGTGAAGTTCATCCTCGAGCCGCAGAAGCTTTTCCTTTTCGCTTTCGAGCATCCTCGAAACAGGTATGCCTGTCCATTTTGCAACCACCTCAGCTATATCTTCTGTTCTTACCTCTTCCCTGACCAGAGAACCCTTACTCCTCTTCTGCTCAATCAGGGTCTTCAGATCTGCTATTTCCTTTTCAAGGCCGATGATCCTGCCGTATCTTATTTCGGCAACCCTGCCATAATCGCCGGTGCGTTCGGCCTGTTCCGCTTCGAACCTAAGCGCTTCCATTTCTTCCTTCTTTTCCTGCACCCTGTTTATCATATCCTTTTCGCCCTTCCATGCTGCCATAAGCTCGTCTTTCTTCGACTGAAGTTCGGCAAGCTCCGAGGTAAGGTCGTTCTCCTTTATCTTATCTCCATCCCGCTTTATTGCTTCCCTTTCTATCTCCAGACGTGTTATTGTCCTTGACACCTCGTCTATCTCATCAGGTACGGAGTTCATCTGAAGTCGAAGACGTGAAGCAGCCTCATCGATAAGGTCGATCGCCTTATCGGGAAGAAACCTGTCGGTGATATATCGTGACGAAAGGTCGACAGCGGCAATTATTGCCTCATCCCTGATAATCACCTTGTGATGTGTTTCGTACTTCTCACGAATACCCCTAAGTATCGATATTGAGTCCTCCCTGTCAGGTTCGTCGACCATTACGACCTGGAAACGTCTTTCAAGGGCCTTATCCTTTTCGAAATATTTCTGGTATTCATTTAATGTCGTGGCGCCAATTGCCCTCAGTTCGCCCCTTGCAAGGGCCGGTTTAAGGATGTTGGCGGCATCCATGGCTCCTTCCGATTTACCTGCGCCCACAAGTGTATGTATCTCATCGATGAACAGTACTATTTCCCCGTTTGAAGATATTACCTCATTTACAACTGATTTGAGCCTTTCTTCAAACTCACCCTTGTATTTAGCGCCGGCAATCAGCGCCCCCATGTCGAGCGAATAGATAGTCTTTGATTTAAGATCTTCAGGCACATCGCCCCTGATGATCCTGTGGGCAATACCTTCGGCGATGGCTGTTTTCCCCACACCCGGCTCTCCAATCATAACCGGGTTGTTTTTTGTCCTCCTTGTAAGGATCTGAAGTATCCTTCTTATCTCCTCATCGCGTCCCACAACGGGATCGAGCTTCCCGTTCCTTGCCCTCTCATTGAGGTTTATGGCATAACGGTTAAGCGAATTAAATGTCTCTTCTGAAGCTGCATTGTCGACGGTTGCTCCTTTTCTGAGCTCATTTACTGCAGCTTTGATATCCTTCATTGTAACACCATAATCCTTGAGTATCTGAGATGCCTTATCTGTGGTTTCAAGTATACCCATGAGAATATGCTCGGTAGTAACAAATTTATCCTTCATTGAAGATGCAATGTCGTTTGCCTTTCGCAGGGCTTCCGATGCACCTGAAGAGAGATAAGGCTCGCCGCCTGTTACCCTCGGATATGTATCAATAAGCTTCTCAATATCCTTGACTACTGAAGAAACGCTGATACCGAGCTTGCCGAAAAGCCAGCCTGAAATGTTTTCTGCCTGACTTAATACTCCATGAAGAAGATGGGCACACTCAATAGCCTGATGGCCTTTTGAGTCTGCTATATTGAAAGCCTGCTGAACGGCTTCCTGTGCTTTGAGGGTGAAATTGTTAAGGGTCATGTTATATGTTAAATGTTAAATGTTAAATGTTAAATGTTAAATGTTATATGTTATGTGTTGCAAGTTGCTGGTTGCTGGTTGCTGGTTCAACATATCAATATCCCTGCCATGAGGGAAAATTGCCTTTTTGGCATTGGAAACAAACTATTTGCGTCAAAATGTCAAAAAATTTGTATGGGATTGAACAGGTGAAAGTATCTTTGGGCAAAAACATAATACAATGAGCAAGATACTATGGAAACCAGGTACAATGATATATCCTCTTCCTGCTGTAATGATAAGCTGCGGATCGGAACCTGAGGAATATAATATCTTCACTGTTTCATGGACGGGAACCATATGTACTGATCCCCCAATGTGTTACATATCTGTAAGGCCATCGAGGCATTCGTACGGTATAATAAAAAGGAATGGCGAGTTTGTCATAAACCTGACAACGAAAGCTCTTGCATTCGCAACAGACTGGTGCGGAGTAAAGACGGGAGCTGATCATAACAAATTTGAGGAAATGCATCTTACCCCTGAAAAGGGAGCCATAGTAAAAGCTCCACTGATCATGGAATCGCCAGTTAACATCGAATGTATAGTTAAGGAAATCAAGGAGCTGGGGACACATCACATGTTCATTTCAGAAGTTGTTGCGGTGAATGCCGAGAAGGAACTATTCGATGAAAAGACAGGTGTATTCCGTCTTTATGATGCGGAGCCCATATGTTATTCGCATGGCAAATATTATGAGACAGGGAGATTTATTGGAAAATTCGGTTTTTCCGTTGAGAAGAAAAGAAAAGGGAGGAAGACTGCAGCCGGCGCTCCCGGAGGCAAAAAAAGCGCCTCCGGTAAAAAAATGTGAGCGGATAAATTTTTGCTTATCCACAGCATGGAATTATCATCAAATATTTGAGAATAACTGTTAAAAAATTAACAATATTTGGTAAGAATCCCTGTTTATCAAATAAGTCCGGCAGGTCAGACAATTAACAATACCGGCCGGCTAACCAACAGGATAATAAACAGTTTCCGGTTTAGCAATGAATGAGAAGATCATTGAAGCCCTGATGCAGCTTTTTGCACTTATTGCCAATCCCACTCGCAATGACGATGAGAGAAGGGGTGTGGTGAAGGGTTTTTTAAGTCACCATCTCAATCAGGCCCTTGTCGGGAAATATTTATCTCTTTACAGCCAGTCGTACAAGGATGCCCAGGAGCGCCTCGGGAAAAGCAGTCCCGAACGCCGCGAAGGCGCAATCGCCATAAGGATCACCAAACTGTGCAACGATATCAATGAAGAAGGTCAGCTCGACAGTGAGCAAAGAATAATAGTTGTTATCCAGGCTCTTGAATTCTGTAAATCGGGAGGCGCCGATGTTACACCCCTTGAAAAAGGTTTCATTGCCACCCTCGCTGAAGGACTCAATATCTCGGGCGAGGAATATGAAGTAATTGAAAAATTCGTGCTCAATCCCTTTTCAGAAATCCCTGTTACACCAAACCTTCTTATAATCAACGGAGACAAAAAGAAAGAATCTGAAGGGGTAAAGTATCTGAGGAAGGAGCAGCTCAAAGGGCAGATATGGATACTTTTCGTTCAGTCGATAAACATGTATTTCATGAGGTTCACGAGGGCAGGCGAACTCACGATGAACAGTCAGCTTCTTCAGGAAAATAAGGTCTACCCGGTCAGCCGTGGTTCTTCAATAAAAGGTTACAACATAACGCCTGTTTATTACTGGGATATAACAATGCAGTTCCTCAAGGAGGAATTCCAGTCATCGCGCGTTGTGTATGAAGTCAATAACCTGGAATACAGGTTTAAATCGGGCGACGTCGGGATACACCACATGTCGTTCAGGAGTGAGTCGGGAAGGATGGTCGGGATAATGGGCGCAAGCGGGGCAGGTAAATCAACACTGCTGGGTGTTCTTAACGGGATCAGTCCACCCTCCGACGGCGAAGTTTTAATAAACGGTATAAATATCCACAGGGAAAAAGACAGGATCAAAGGTCTCATCGGCTATGTATCTCAGGACGATCTGCTTATTGAGGACCTTACGGTTTTCAATAACCTGTATTATAATGCAAAGCTTTGTTTCGGGAATCTTTCGGAAGAAGAGATCACCGAGAAGGTGGATAATGTACTAAAGAATCTTGGCCTGTACGAGATAAGGAATATGAAAGTCGGTACACCGCTTAACAAAAAAATAAGCGGCGGACAGAGAAAAAGACTTAATATCTCCCTTGAACTTATAAGGGAACCAGCCATACTGTTCCTTGACGAACCTACATCAGGGTTGTCATCGAGGGATTCTGAAAACATTCTTGACCTTCTCAAGGAACTTGCCAGAAAGGGCAAACTCCTCTTTGTGGTGATCCATCAGCCATCGTCCGATATTTTCAAGATGTTCGACAAACTTCTTATACTCGACACGGGAGGATATCTTATTTACAACGGTAATCCTGTCGATTCGATAGAGTATTTCAAGAAGAAGATCGGTCATCTCAACTACAGTGAAAGTGAATGTTTTGCATGTGGCAATGTGAATCCGGAGCAGATATTCAATATAGTCGAGACCAGGGTTTTCACGGAGAGCGGGAAGCCTACGGAAACACGGAGAATGTCTCCCCCCGACTGGCGTCAGCTATATGAATCGGAGAAAAAGGAAGAGAAACTGGAAAAAGGTGGCGCTTTACCAGAAATTAATTTCAGGGTGCCCGACAGGTTAAGGCAGTTAATACTGTTTGCCCGGCGCGACATTCTTTCAAAAATTGCAGATATACAATATCTTACAATAACACTTCTTGAGGCGCCCATACTTGCATTATGTCTTTCCTATCTGATAAGGTACTTTGACGAGAGCGCAAAGAACCCGGAATACTCTCTTATTGACAACAGCAACCTACCGGTTTATCTGTTCATGTCGGTGATTGTTGCACTTTTCATGGGGCTCACAATAAGCGCCGAAGAGATCTTCAGGGACAGGAAGATACTTAAGCGTGAAACATTCCTCAACCTTAGCAGGAACAGTTATCTGATGTCGAAAGTGGCAGTACAGTTCGGAATATCGGCAATACAGGCTCTCACCTTTGTCCTGATAGGCAATGCCATCACCGGAATAAAGGAAATGACCTTTGAATACTGGCTTATCCTGTTTACATGCTGGGCCTCCGCCAATGTCATGGGTCTGGTCATTTCCGACAGTTTTAAAGCAGTTGTCACGATTTATATTCTTATTCCCTTCCTCATCATTCCTCAGATAATACTCAGCGGAGTCCTCGTTAAGTTTGAAAAGCTCAACCCCAATATCTCCTCTCCTGTTTCAATCCCTATTTACGGAGAAATGGTTACTGCAAGGTGGGGTTATGAAGCGCTTGCCGTTGAACAATTTGTGAACAACAGGTACGAGAAGCTTTTCTATGAGTACGATAAAAGGATGAGCGAGGCAAGGTTCAAAAGAGATTACTGGAACTCAAGAATAAAAATGAAACTTGAAAGCCTGAAAAGTGATCTTAAGAAAGGCGCCAGAAGTACTGATTTTAACGACGACCTTAATCTTGTCCGCAATGAGATAAGGAAAGAGATGGATATCCTGACTTCAGTCAGGTTCGGATATATTGATGATCTTATTCCTGACAAAGTTACGGCTGAGGCGCTTGATTCGGCTCTTGAATATATTGAAACGCTGCGGAAATATTATGTTGTAAAATATAATGTGGCGAATGGCGGTAAAGATCAGCTTGTAACACGTCTTGAATCAGAAGATAAGCAGGCATTTATCAGTCTGAGGAATGAGTATTTCAACAATTCGCTTGAGGAGCTTGTGACGTTCAGGAATGAGAGTCAGAAGATCATTGACTATAAGGGAGAAATAATTCAGAAAATCGATCCTGTATATATGGATCCGGGGAGTAAATGCATCAAGGCGCATTTTTATGCTCCGTTCAAAATGTTCTGCGGGCTCAGGATAGAAACGTATATAGTAAATGTTATTATGATCTGGCTTATGACTCTTGTATTGTACCTTGTACTGTATTTCAGGGTTCTTAAGCTGATACTTAATTCCGGGAAGAAACTGTTCAGAAAAAAGCTGAAATTGCCGGATTAAAAATGTAAAAAAGAGGCTTCGACAAAGCCTCTATCAATATATCATTAAACTAAATGTCTGCGATTAGCGGTTTCGATATTATTCAACGATTTCGATCATCTTAAAAGGCACGCGGATTATCGATTCATAATCCTCACCGGCTTCAAGCATATCCTCATCATCTTCTTCATAAAACCAGTTGACTTCAACGTCATTCTTCGCCTTATGAATTGCCTCCAGCTTCTTAAATACATCTAGAATGCATTTTGAAGAGCTCGTATTGAAGTATTCGAGCCTTATATTCACTGTTGTTTTACCGAGTGGAGTATCCTTATATTTATCGAGCCAGTCAACAAGAGGCTTATAAAATTCTACGGAGTTTTCAGGAATTGAGCGGCCTTTGATTTCGAAGACACCCTCTTTTGCATCAAATCTGATAGTCGGGGTTTTTGGTGTTCCTTCAATAATGATCGGTTCCATATTCGTTCTTTTTAGGTTTTTATCACTTTTTGTCGTCAACCAGAATATTAAGGCAGAAAAATGAATTATGCTCATCATATTCCTTAAAGACATATTCAAGTTTATTGCCGGTTTTTCTTGCAATATCAACAAGCCCAAGTCCTCCCCCTCCTTTTGAAGATATCCGCTGATGATTCAGGATGAACTTATAAAGTTCTGTTATCTCCTCATGCGTTGAATTGTTTATCCTGAGCAGCTTTTCTTCAAGTTCCTTTACTCCTTCGTTCTTAACAAAATTACCTGTTACAATTTTGTACCCGTCATCGACTTTCAGCAGAGAAAATATTCCAAATCGCTCAGCCACCTGGTCTTCAAAACCTTCAGGAACTTTATCTACATGATGGTAGAGGTTCTGGAGGCTTTCGACAAGCACATTATAAACTTTTTTTCTGAGCTTTGGATTTTCATTGACTGAAACAAGCTTTTCTTCAATCAAATCAAGCATACTGTTAATCAGATCAGAATCAATGTTACCTTTAAAATAAAGGATCGGACTTCCTACTGCTATATCAGAAAAGTAGTTTTCAACATCAAAGCTCATGTAAGCTTCATTTTAGCCTGCAAACATAATAATCCAACAAATATAAAAATAAAAACGGAAGATGAAAGAATTAATTTTCAATTAGAGCATTGATGTAATGCTGAATTTTCAGGGCTCGTAGGTGAGTATTTTTGGAGATTTCTTCTTACGCGATCCGGGATACAAATCAAATCGTACAAGGAGGCATTCGAGGGCTCCGTTGAAAAGGGTGGTCCTTGAAGATGGTCTCAATCCCACCTTCTTCAGTGATTCCCTGTCGGAAGATATTATCCAGGCTTTATATCCCTCAAAATTATGTTTTAATACCGATCCGATCATATCGTACAGGTTATCCGCCTCCGAAATCTTCATCCTTTCACCGTATGGAGGGTTCATTATTATCACTCCGTTATCATCAGGCGCCTCAAGATCGCGGAAATTCTGCCGTTCGACGGTGATAATACCTGCCAGCCCGGCTGATACGATGTTTGCTGAAGCCTGCTCAACAGCGATTTCTGAAACATCGCCTGCATAGATTTTTAAGGCCTGTTTAGTGATATGCCCCTCACATTCCTTTTTTATTTCCTCGAACAGGCTGCTGTCATAATCATTCCATTTCTGGAATCCGTAAAAGCTTCTGAATTTACCTGGAGGAATATGGCAGGCAATCAAAGCCGATTCGATTGGTATTGTCCCGGAGCCGCACATCGGATCAATAAGGACTGAATTGCCATCCCATCCCGACATAAGCACAATACCTGCGGCCAGAACCTCATTCAGCGGGGCAAATCCCTGTTCACTCCGCCAGCCCCGTTTGTAGAGCGGGACAACAGATGAATCGGCAGATACTGTGACCAGATCATTACTTATATGAAGGTTTAAAAGGATATCAGGATTTTCGGTATTTACCGACGGGCGGTTGCCTGTTTTATCCCTGAACCAGTCGGCCACTGCATCTTTAAGTACAAGCCCTGCATAACCAGTATGTTTGAAAAGAGGTGAGTTTACAACAGGAACAACCGAGAAAGTCTTTTCCGGACTTAAAAACCTGTCCCATCCTGTCTTTTTGCAGCCTATGTAAAGATCATCCTTTGACCTGATCCTGAACTCTGAGATAATCCGCAGTACCGACATGGCAGTCCTCAGACAGTAATTGGCCCTGTAAAGCATCTGAAGGTCGCCAGTAAATGAGACAGCGCGGTTGAGAACTGTAATATCGGCAGCCCCGATGGAAAGTAACTCCCCTGCAAGAGTATTCTCGAGGCCGTACAAGGTTTTTGCAATAAATTTCATTTTCTGATCTTTAATAGATTTGCAGGGAAGTTGATGAAGCTATTTTCATTTTCATTTAAAACCAAGCAACCGGTCATATTCCTGCCTGTCAGAAATGATCTTCAGCGCCCTTTCCATTACGGGATCGCCTTCATTGATTATCATGTAAAACTCGTTTGTTTTCCAGATGTTGGCTGCAATATAACCTTTAAGAACAGTAAGGATCTCGTTTTTTGAAATATTGTAACCGGCCTCGTCGAATTTCACCCCTGCTTTTTCCGCCTTATTTCTCAAATCGGAAATATCGTCATCTGAAAATGTGAAGTCTGCTTTGAAATCGCTGAATGTCTTATATTTCGAAGCCATCTGCTTCCTGTTTCTGTCTGAGAATTCGAGCGACCATGAGCTCAGCACTCCTTTTCTTATAAGGCTCCTGTAATAATCTGAATATCCAAGTGTGTCGGCAGGTACAAATACATCAGGCATTATACCTCCGCCCCCGTATACCGTACGTTTATTTACAAGGGTTTTATATTTCAGTGAATCAGGAAAATGAATGCTGTCGGCAGTCATCAGCTCTCCATCAGTGTATCTCCTGTAAAAATTCTCGAGATATTTATCATACCCGTCATTGTACGGACTCTGGATGAGACGTCCTGTTGGTGTATAGTACCTTGCAATGGTGAGTCGTATCATCGAACCGTCAGTAAGGTAAAATCCGTTCTGGACAAGGCCTTTTCCAAATGTCCTGCGTCCTACGACTATACCTCTGTCCCAGTCCTGAACAGCTCCTGCAAGAATTTCACTTGCCGATGCTGAACCTTCGTCGGTAAGAACAGCAACGCGGGAAGATGAAAGGGATCCTTTTCCCTTTGAAATATAGTCCTGGCGTGGAGTTTTCCTTCCGTTCAGGTATACAAGAAGCCGTTTGTCGGAGTAAAATTTATCTGCCAGATCGGTTGCTGCTGTCATATAACCTCCCCCATTGCCACGCAGATCGATGACAAGGTTCTTCATGCTGTTGAATTTTTTCATACTGTCAACTGCAGCGTCAAATTCATCGACAGTGGTGGCTGCAAATTTATTAAGCTTGATGTATCCGGTCTCCTTATCAAGCATATAGGCGGCATCAAGGCTGTTAATCGGAATTTTATCCCTTATTATCGCAAAATCAAGAAGCGATTTCTCACCTTTCCTGAAAATACTGATATTTACCCTGGTGCCTTTCATACCCATGAGCCTGCTGCGAACTCCGTTTGTGGAAATCCCGATACCGGCAACCTTTTCATTATCAATACTTACTATCCTGTCGCCTGCAATAATTCCAGCTTTTTCTGACGGGCCGCCTGAAATGGGTTCAATTACTATAATAGTATCACGAAGGAGGTTGAACTGAATTCCTATACCCTCAAAATTACCGTTCAGGGGTTCATTCATCTCCTTTACATCTTTTGCGGAAATGTAAACCGAATGGGGATCGAGGCTTCGCAGAAGTTCGACTATTGTCTGTTCTGTAAGCTTGTTAATATCTGTGCTGTCGACATACCATGCGTCGATAAGTCCGAGCGTCCTTCCTATCTTAAAAGTATTTTCATTTACGCCCTGTGAAAAGGCGATGTGTCCTGAAAAAAATATAGCCAAAACACCTGATAATAATCCCGTTCTGCTTATCCT
Organism: uncultured Rikenellaceae bacterium; assembly: GCA_964633505.1. Taxonomy (GTDB): domain Bacteria; phylum Bacteroidota; class Bacteroidia; order Bacteroidales; family VadinHA17; genus LD21. The sequence continues at coordinate 39,276 of CAZWHC010000008.1, forward strand.
CATATCCTTAATAATTACCCCTGTTTTACCCCCCCAACCCCCCGGTGTGGGGGCTTAGCGGTTTGTGATATTTGTTTATTGTCTCCTCACTACTCACTTCTTATCCTCCGAAGCTTCAGCGAAGGAGGAACTCACTACTTGCTTTTCTACTAAGATCTAAACGTTTGAAACACAGTATTGTTTTTCTTATCAGTCTTTATTCCCATTCAATTGTTGAAGGTGGTTTAGAACTAATATCGTAAACGACTCTGTTGATTCCTTTTACATTGTTTATGATCTCATTTGAAACAAGGCCAAGGAATTCATGAGGCAGATGAGCCCAGTCGGCTGTCATGCCGTCGGTAGAAACGACAGCCCGCAGAACTACAGCATTCTCATAGGTCCTTTCGTCGCCCATTACTCCGACCGACCTGACAGGAAGAAGTATTACAGCTGCCTGCCAGACCTTATCATAAAACCCGTGCTTTTTGAGTCCGTTTATAAATATACTATCAGCTTCCTTCAGTATATCGAGCTTTTCCCGTGTAATATCCCCAAGGAGCCTGATAGCAAGACCAGGACCCGGGAATGGATGTCTGTTAAGGATGGCTCCCGGAATACCAAGTGCAGTACCAACCCTTCTCACTTCATCCTTGAAGAGAAGACGGAGTGGTTCGATAACACTGAGATGCATTTTTTCGGGCAATCCTCCGACATTATGATGTGACTTTATTGTTGCGGAAGGACCGTTTACTGAAACCGATTCGATGACGTCGGGATATATAGTACCCTGGGCCAGCCATCTGACATCCCTTACCTGATGGGCTGCCTCATCGAATACCTCAATAAATACCCTTCCGATGGTCTTTCTTTTCTTCTCCGGATCGCTTATCCCTTCAAGTTCGTCAAGGAACTTATCCCCTGCCCTGATCCCTTTAATGTTCAGGCCAAGGTCCTTGTACGAATCCATTACTTTTTCATATTCGTTTTTCCTTAAAAGGCCGTTATCAATGAAAATGCATGTGAGGTTAAGACCTATCGCTTTATGGAGAAGGATTGCAGCTACTGTTGAATCTACCCCGCCTGAAAGGCCAAGTATAACCTTGTCGTCCTTTATCTCGTTTCTCAGGTTGAGTACTGTCGATTCGATAAATGAACCCGGAGTCCAATCACATGTACAACCGCATATCTCTGAAACGAAATTGGAAAGCATCTTCAGTCCTTCGGTCGTATGATAGACCTCAGGATGGAATTGTATTCCCCATGTGGATTCATCTTTTATCTTAAAAGCGCCGGCTTTTACAGAAGCTGTTGAGCCTATTATTTCGTAGCCTTCAGGGAGATTGGCTATAGTATCGCCATGCGACATCCAGACCTGGGTTCCCGGGGTAACATCCCTGAAAAGAGCGTCATTTGTATTGATATCTATTAGATTAGCCCTGCCATATTCCCTTGCAGCCGAAGGCATTACTTCGCCGCCGTATTTCTGAACAAGCAACTGGGCCCCATAACATACGCCGAGGAGGGGATATCTCCCCTTTATAAATAAAAGGTCGGGATCCGGTGCATTCTTATCCCTCACAGAATAAGGGCTACCCGAAAGGATTACTCCTTTAACCGAACTGTCGGGCGATGGGAAATGGTTAAAAGGGTAAATTTCGCAATAGACTGAAAGTTCCCGGATCCTTCTGGCAATTAGCTGAGTATACTGTGATCCGAAATCAAGGATTAATATTTTTTCCTGCACTTGTAAAACTGTTATTAACAGACGCAAAGATAATTAATCTTTGACGCCTTTTATTGAGTATCTATCAGGTTCTTTATATCATAAGTTGTGCCGTCTATAGCAGGTATAGTCGCCGGGAATATTTCCCTGGCCTCTCCGACAAGGTCAGAAATATTATCATACCGCGAAGAAAAATGGCCAATCATCAGAGTCCCGGTCTTTGCTTCACGTGCTGTTTTTGCAGCGTCGGCAGTTGTTGAATGGAGGACTGTCTTTGCGAGTTCCGACAGGCTCTTGTCAAATGTTGCCTCATGGTAAAGGAGGGTAACTTCCTTGACGAAATCAGCAAGACGGCTGAAATATGCGGTATCGCTGCAGTAGGCGTATGACAAAGGTTTCTCCGGGGCAACCGTCAGGAGTTCATTTGGAATGACTTCACCATCGGCTGCAATAAAATCTTCCCCCCTTTTTATTGCAGGAATTGCAGAAACAGGAATTCTGTATTTTTCAATACATTCCCTGATTATGTTCCTTTCTGATGGTTTTTCACGAAACAGGAATCCGAAAGCCTCAACCCTGTGTTTAAGAGGGAAAGATGTTACAGTAAGGTATTTATCATCAAGAATTCTTACAGGATCGTCTCCTTTAAGCGGAGTAAACCTGATTTCGAATCCGAGATTTATATCGAAATCCCTCAGATGCGAATTGAGCATCGGCAGGTAATGAGCAGGAGCATAAAGGTTCAGAGGGAACTCCCTGCCCATGAGGCTGAAAGATGAAAGAAGCCCGTAGAGGCCGAAGACGTGGTCGCCATGAAGATGTGAGATGAAGATATGGTTTATCTTTCCCAACTTAATCCTGCATCGGCGGAGTTGCATCTGCGTTCCTTCTCCGCAGTCTATCAAAAACAACCGCTCATGCGCATTAAGCACATGAGCGGATGGAAATCTTTGAGATGTCGGCAATGCAGAGCTGCTACCAAGTACAGTGAGCTTCATGGAGGGTCTGCATTGCTAGCTTATCATGAGATCATTTTTTCAGCATCAGCAACTGTTTGAGTAATGCTGAGAACAGTATCCAGCTGCGAAATCGTTATCAGTCGTTCAACGGCTTCGCTTAATCCGCAAAGCACGAAAGTGCCTCCGGCATTTTTGCAAAGCCTGTTTGCAACAAGAATGGCGCTAAGGCCAGAAGAGTCACAATACTGACATCTTTCAAGGTCAAGGATAATGTTTTTCTCACCTTTTCCTGAAATCAGCACGAGTTCAGATTTTAGTGCAGGAGCAATGTGTGTATCTAATTTTTCCGACTGTATCTGAATCAATGTGCTGTTATTCCGGCTCTCTATATTGAAATCCATAGTTATAATTTTAACACTCTAAATTTAACTATTTTTTCTATTTCTTAGATGCTTTGCCGGCTTTTTCTTCCATTTCTTCTTTCAGGGCTGCAAGTTGAGTAATATCGCCAAGGGTTGTCTTTTCAACATTGGGTTTTGTCTTCCTCGACGATTTCTTAGTAGTATCAGTATCAGCTTTCTTTGCCGATGATTCAGTTACCTTCTTCTCATCCTCATATACTCTGCTGTGTGAAAGGATGATCTTCTTGGCTGATTTATTGAATTCGATAACCTTGAATTCGAGCTTTTCATCAACTTTTGCCATTGTTCCGTCTTCCTTAACAAGGTGTTTCGGGGTTACAAAACCTTCAACGCCGTATGGAAGTGCGATAACTGCACCTTTGTCGAATACTTCAACAACTGTTCCTTCGTGAACTGAATCGATAACAAAGAGGTTTTCAAATACATCCCATGGATTTTCCTCGAGCTGCTTGTGACCGAGGCTGAGACGCCTGTTCTCCTTGTCGATTTCAAGTACTATTACTTCTATTTCAGAATCGATTGATGTAAACTCAGCAGGATGCTTGATCTTCTTGGTCCATGAGAGGTCGGATATGTGGATAAGTCCGTCAACGCCTTCTTCAATCTCGACAAATACACCGAAGTTTGTGAAGTTCCTGACCTTGGCCATATGTTTTGAACCAACAGGATATTTTTCCTCGATATTCTGCCATGGATCGGGTTTGAGCTGTTTGATACCGAGCGACATTTTCCGTTCGGTCCTGTCGAGTGTAAGTATTACAGCCTCGACTTCATCGCCTACCTTCAGGAATTCCTGGGCGCTGCGAAGGTGCTGTGACCACGACATCTCTGAAACATGAATAAGACCTTCAACTCCTGTTGCAATCTCAACAAATGCACCATAGTCAGCCATCACAACAACCTTGCCTTTCACCTTGTCGCCAACCTTAAGATCAGGATCAACTGAATCCCATGGATGAGGTGTAAGCTGCTTCAGACCTAGAGCAATACGTTTCTTGTCATCATCGAAGTCAAGGATGACCACATTGAGTTTCTGGTCAAGCTGAACGATCTCCTCGGGATGGTTGACCCTTCCCCATGAGAGGTCGGTGATATGAATAAGTCCGTCAACGCCGCCAAGGTCGATGAACACACCGTATGATGTGATATTTTTAACAGTTCCTTCGAGAACCTGTCCTTTTTCAAGTTTTGCAATGATCTCCTTCTTCTGCTGTTCAAGTTCAGCTTCGATAAGAGCCTTATGCGACACAACGACGTTTTTGAATTCCTGGTTTATCTTGACAACCTTAAATTCCATGGTCTTGCCTACAAATACGTCGTAGTCGCGGATTGGTTTTACATCGATCTGCGAACCAGGAAGGAATGCTTCGATGCCGAATACATCGACTATCATACCGCCTTTTGTCCTGCACTTGATGTAACCAGTTATTATCTCGTCTTTTTCGAGGGATGCATTAACGCGGTCCCATGAATTAATAGCACGTGCTTTTTTATGCGAAAGCAGAAGCTGACCTTTTTTATCTTCCTGGCTTTCAACGTATACCTCGACAGTATCGCCTACCTTCAGGTTGGGGTTATAGCGGAATTCGTTAAGGCTCACAACACCCTCGGATTTGTAACCGATATTTATTACAACCTCACGCGGGGTCATCTGGATAACGGTACCCGTAACTACCTCATCAACTGCAACAGTTGATAAAGTCTTGTCGTACAGGGCCTCATATTCCTTATATTTTGGTGCGTTTCTGAGCTCTTCGCTTTCAAAGCTGTCCCAGTCAAAATCCTCGGCAACAGGGGCAATTCTGGTTTGTTTCGCCTCAGCAGGTTTTTTTACAGGTTCTTCCTCAACGATTCCGGCTTCATCATTTAATTCAACTGCCGGTTCTTCAGCTTCAGCCTGAACTGACAATGTCTCTGCATGTTCCACATCTTCAGTATCCAGGTCTTCAGGCTTTTCAGCAGTCTCTTTCGTTTTTACTTTTTTCACAGGCTTTGAGCCATCTTCCAAATTTTCAATCTGTTCTTTCTTAACAGGTTTTTTCTTGCTTTCAGTCATAATTGTAATTAAAAAGTGCTAATAATTAATAAGTTAGACATTATTTTGTTTAAAAAGTGGATGCAAAGGTATTATTTTTTATTGAAATGACATCAATAAATTAAAGATTTTACACTGAAAATCAACCTCCAAACCTGTTACAGGATGCATTCCGCCAGAGGTCATGAATTTGATGTTAATTAATTAACAATTGACCGATCAGGGCGCCTGATTCAGCTAAAAACTATTGGTTACAGCCGGACAATTTTTTATAAATTCACTTGTTATAGTATATTTGATGCAAATACCCAATAAAAAATTAATCTGAAATTATGAAGATAGCAGTTATAGGAACCGGATATGTAGGCCTTGTAACGGGAACATGTTTTGCAGAAACAGGATTGAATGTAGTATGTGTCGACAAGGACATCAGGAAGGTTGAGTCGTTAAAGAACGGGAAAATCCCGATATATGAGCCGGGTCTTGAGCCCATACTTTTAAAGAATGCTGAGAAAGGGAGACTCTCCTTTTCAAATGAGATAAAAACTGCAATTCAGGGCGCCGAAGTAATATTTATTGCTGTCGGCACGCCTCCCGGGGAGGATGGCAGCGCTGATCTTCAGCATGTTCTGGCCGTGGCCTCTGAGATAGGGCAGCATCTTACCCATTATGCTGTAATTGCAACAAAAAGTACCGTACCTGTCGGAACAGCTGAAAAAGTCAGGGGAAAGATAAAGACTGAACTGGCCGCCAGGGGTTCTGAAATTCCTTTCGACATTGCATCCAATCCCGAGTTTCTGAAGGAAGGATCGGCAGTCGAGGATTTTCTGAAGCCACAGAGGATTATTGTAGGTATTGACAGTGATAAGGCTGGTGAAATAATGAAGCGTCTTTATATGCCTTTCCTCCTTAACAACCGTCCTGTCATTTTCATGGATATTCCTTCTGCCGAACTAACTAAATATGCTGCCAATGCAATGCTGGCAACACGGATCAGTTTCATAAACGAAATGGCAAACCTGTGCGAGCTGCTGGGCGCCGATATTAACAGTGTCAGAAAAGGTATTGGAAGTGATTCACGTATAGGCAACAGGTTCCTTTATCCCGGTTCGGGATACGGAGGCTCATGTTTCCCGAAGGATGTAAAGGCAATAATCAGAACTGCTTCCGATGCTGGTTATGATCTTAAGGTTATATCAGCTGTCGAGAAAGCAAATGAGATTCAGAAAAAAGTGATATTCAGCAAGATTGAGAAATACTTTAATAATGACCTGAAAAACAAAACCATAGCAGTATGGGGATTATCGTTCAAGCCTAAGACCGATGATATACGTGAGTCATCTGCAGTGTTTCTTGTAAAAGAATTGTTGGAAAAAGGAGTAAACGTCCGTGTCTATGATCCCGCAGCAATGGAAGAGACGAAAAAGGAGATCGGAGAAAGGATATATTATGCTGAGGATCCTTATGATGCCATCAAAGGTGCAGATGCACTGGCCATGATGACCGAATGGCCCGAATTCCATCTTCCTGATCTCGACAGAATGGCTGAGATCATGAAAGGTAAAGTGATTTTCGACGGAAGAAATATCTATGATCCGGACCAGTTGTGTGGAAAAGGATTCATATATTTCGGTATAGGAAGGAAATGACAATTTTTGATAAGAACATAATCTGAAATATCATGAAAGGCATTATTCTTGCAGGAGGTTCAGGCACAAGGCTTTATCCGATTACACATGCAATCTCCAAGCAAATGCTGCCTGTGTACGATAAGCCAATGATCTATTATCCCCTGTCGGTGTTGTTGCTTGCCGGCATTCGGGATATTCTTGTAATCTCAACACCCCGGGATCTTCCGGGATTCAGGGCGCTTCTTGGCGACGGAAAATCACTGGGCATCAGTTTTAGCTATAAGGAACAACCCTCTCCTGACGGCCTTGCCCAGGCCTTTATAATTGGTGAGGATTTTATCGGGGAAGATACTGTATGTATGATTCTAGGCGATAATATTTTCTATGGCCACGGATTCGGAGATAATTTGCTTAAGACTGCAGAACTTAAAAATGGAGCATGCGTATTCGGATATTATGTCACAGATCCCGAAAGGTATGGAGTGGTGGAATTTGACAGGGAAAGGAAAGCAATCAGCATTGAGGAAAAACCAGCAAAGCCAAAGTCGAATTATGCAGTAACTGGGCTTTACTTTTATGATAATACAGTCGTCTCAAAGGCAAAATCACTGAAACCATCTGCAAGGGGAGAACTTGAAATAACTGACCTCAACAGGCTTTATCTTGAGGAAGGCACCCTCGAAGTTAGGTTGATGGGGCGAGGTATGGCCTGGCTTGATACCGGAACCTATGAAAGTCTTTTACAGGCTGCCAATTTCATCGCGACACTTGAACAAAGACAGGGACTGAAGGCATCATGCGTTGAGGAAATAGCCTATAAAAGAGGATACATTACAAAAGATCAGCTGATTGCGCTTGCTGAACCTGTTAAGAAAAGCCAGTATGGGAAGTATTTGCTGAAGATTGCGGCGGAGGAGGAAGAAGGTTGAGGTGGAGGTTGAGGTTGAAGGGTTGAAAGGTTGAAGAGTTGAAGAGAGTGAGGGAACAAATGAAAAAAAGTAATTGTTGGAAGTTTAAGATGCCGGAATATGCAAATCATTGAAACAGGGTTTGAAGGACTATATATAATACAGCCAAAAATATTTGCTGATAGCAGGGGATATTTCTTTGAAAGTTACAAGCTTGAGATGTTCCTTAAAGCAGGAATACCGTTTAATCCGGTTCAGGATAATGAATCCCTGTCATCAAAGGGTGTCATCAGAGGGTTGCATTACCAGCTTGAACCATTTGCGCAGGCTAAACTGATAAGAGTGGTAACAGGCAGGATATATGATGTAGCTGTTGACCTGAGAAAGTATTCGGAAACATTTGGGCTTTGGTTTGGAATTGAACTCGATTCAGAGAACAAAACCCAGTTTTTCATTCCGAAAGGTTTCGCCCATGGCTTTTCTGTGCTCAGCGATACGGCAATAATCCAGTATAAATGTGATAACCTTTACAGTCCGGAACATGAAAGAGGTATTGATTTAAATGATCCATTCCTCAATATCGACTGGAAAATCGTTGATATAAAGCCTGTTATAAGTGACAAGGACCGTAAACATCCTAAGTTTCAGGATGCAGACAAGAACTTCAGCAAAATTGTATGAGATCAGGGAATTTAATAAGTAAAACCATAATTTAATGGCTGTCATTCTTGTAACCGGATCAGCCGGTCAGCTTGGGAACGAATTGAAGTTGTCCTCCAAAAACTATCCCGGATATGAATTCATCTTTACCGATATCGATACTCTTGATATCACTGATAAAGAGGCATTAAATGAAACCTTTAAAAAGCATGATCCTGACTGGATAATAAATTGTGTTGCCTATAATTTTGTCGATAAAGCCGAGACTGATCAGGAAAATGCTTTCAGGATAAACAGTATGGCTCCCCGAAATCTATCAGAAGCCATAAAGGGAACTGACTGCAAACTGATCCATGTATCGACAGATTATGTTTTTGACGGCTGCTCCACATCTCCTTACAATGAAATTTCCGTTACAAATCCGCAATCAGTGTACGGCCGGTCAAAGCTGGAGGGGGAAAAAAATGCACTCCTGCATCCTTATACAATGATAATCAGGACCGCCTGGTTATATTCATCGTTTGGGAATAATTTTGTAAAGACAATTTTAAGACTTGCAGGCCAAAAAGAATCTATCGGTGTGGTATTTGACCAGACCGGCACTCCGACTTATGCCGCCGATCTGGCAGACGCTATTCTTACAATAATATCAAAAGTAATAAGAAACCAGTCAGTCTTCTCTGCCGGCATTTATAATTTTTCAAACGAAGGTGTTTGCAGCTGGTATGATTTTGCCACCGAAATTCTTAATGAAAAAGGATCAAATTGCAGGATAAACCCGATTCTGTCACAGGATTTTCCATCTGCAGCTAAAAGACCTGCATATTCGGTTCTGGATAAAAGCAAAATAAAAGAAACATACGGTATTGAAATCCCTCACTGGAGAACCAGCATGCAGAGATGTATGAAACTTTTAGAATAAATTTGTATCTTGGAATTGGGATTTTCGCTGGGTGCTGGGTGCTGGGTGCTGGTTTAAAGGTTCAAAGTTCAAAGTTGAGAGCTCGGCGAAGCCAAACACTGAAACTCTGAAACCCGGAATTATGAACATTTTCAATGACTGCAGGACTACAAGACATTATATAAAGATTTGAACAAATTAAAAAACTGACATATGCTATCGATAGAAAAAATCAGAGAAAAAGCCAGTGAATGGCTGGGATCCGACTTTAATGAAGAAACCCGGAAAGAAGTCAGGGAAATGCTGGAGAAAGACGAAAAAAAGCTTATTGATGCATTTTACCAGGATCTTGAATTTGGTACAGGCGGACTGAGGGGAGTAATGGGCGCCGGGACAAACAGAATGAACATATACACTCTTGGAATGGCAACCCAGGGATTATCAAATTATATTATAAAGGAATGCGGCAATGACGGAATTAAGGTGGCGATTGCCCATGACTGCCGTAACAACAGCAGATATTTTGCGGAGACTGCTGCCGATATTTTCTCTGCAAACGGATTTGAAGTATATCTGTTTGAGGCTTTGCGTCCCACACCCGAACTGTCATTTGCCATCAGACATTACAAATGTCAGAGCGGGGTGGTTATCACAGCCTCGCATAATCCGCCCGAATACAACGGATATAAAGCATACTGGAATGATGGAGGTCAGGTAGTAGCTCCTCACGACGAAGCAATAATTGATGAGGTCAGGAAAATTAAATCGGTTTCAGAGATAAAATTTAATGCCCGGAAAGACAGAATTAAGATCATCGGGAAAGAGACAGATCAGATCTTCCTGAATGAAGTATTAAAAATGAGCATTAATCCTGAAATTATTAAAAAGAACAGCAATATCGGCATTGTATATACTCCCATTCACGGCACCGGCGGCACATTGGTTCCCAGGGCACTGAAAATGTTTGGATTTACCAATATTGGGAATGTCCCGGAGCAGGACATAGTCGATGGTAATTTTCCGACAGTAAAATCCCCCAATCCGGAAGAGCCTGCAGCCCTGTCGATGGCAATCAAAAAAGCAACAGAGACAGGAGCCGACCTTGTTATGGCTACTGATCCCGATGCCGACAGACTTGGCTTGGCTGTGAGAAATAACAAGGGTGAGTTTGTTCTTTTAAATGGTAATCAGACCGGAACATTGCTTACCCATTATATTCTTTCTCAGTACAAGGAAAGGAATAGGTACAAGGGGAATGAATACATTATCAAAACGATTGTAACCACTGATCTGCTTGACAGGATAGCGGAGAAACATGGTGTAAAGTGCTATAATGTACTTACAGGATTCAAATTTTTTGCTGAACTGATAAGAAAGCTTGAAGGAAAGGAAAAATATATCGGAGGAGGAGAAGAAAGTTATGGTTTCCTTCCGGGCGATTATGTAAGAGATAAGGACGCTGTTGCATCATGTGCACTTGCAGCTGAAATAGCAGCATTTGCAAAAGATAAAGGTAAATCGATGTACGGGATTCTTGTCGATATCTATCTGGAATATGGATTATACAGGGAGAAGCTTATAAATATCGTTAGGAAAGGGGCTGAAGGAGCAAGTGAGATCAAGGCGATGATGAAAGGTTACCGGAGCGATCCTCCTAAGACTATAAACAACAGCAGGGTTGTCCGGATTGATGATTATGAAACGCTCATTTCCACTGATTTCAATACAGGAGCAAAGAAAAAAATTGAGCTCATAAAATCCGATGTACTTCAGTTTTTCCTTGAAGACGGATCGAAAATATCTGTTCGTCCGTCCGGCACCGAACCCAAGATCAAGTTTTACTTCAGCGTAAATACGACGCTTGCATCAGCTGATAAATTTGATGAAACGGAAAAGCTTCTCGATCAAAGAATTGCCGATATTATCAGGGATATGAGGCTTCAGTAAGCAAGGTTGCCGGGTGCTGGGCCCTGGGTGCTGGTTGCTGGTTGCTGGTTGCTGGATACTATTATTAGGTACATGGAATCTGATACAATTAAGCTCCCCTCCCTGGAGGGGCGGGGGTGGGTTAAGAAACCTCAATAAAGATCCGAAGGCTCATCTACGCAGAAATTAATTTTATAAACATTTATAACAATTCCCATGAAATCCTACCGCAAGGAACTCTGGTTTGAAACATCGACTCGCAGGGCATTCTTGAATATCACTGGGCATGTCGAAAGATGCCTCGGGGAAAGCGGAATAAAAGAAGGGATGGTTCTGGTCAATGCGATGCACATTACAGCCAGTGTCTTCATAAATGACGATGAATCGGGGTTGCACCACGATTTTGAAGTCTGGCTCGAAAAGCTGGCCCCTGAGAAGCCCTATTCGCAATATAAACATAATGGTTTTGAGGATAATGCGGATGCGCATATCAAAAGAACTATTATGGGAAGGGAAGTGGTGGTTGCTGTTACAAACGGAAGGCTTGATTTTGGTCCATGGGAACAGATCTTTTATGGGGAGTTTGACGGAAAACGAAGGAAACGGGTGCTGGTTAAGATAATTGGGGAATAAGGTTTAGATTGTTATGCAGTTATGCAGTTATGCAGTTATGCTGTTATGCAGTTATGCTGTTTAAATGTTATGATGTTTTAAGGACAACAGCAAAACTTAAAACTGCATAACATTTAACACTACTTAAAAAATTCATCAGAGAAGTTGACAAGATAAACTTTGTCAGTTGATCTTGTAAGTGCAGTATATAGCCAGCGAAGATAATCGATTGTGATTTCGTTACGGTTGAACATTCCCTGATCGATGAAGACCCTCTCCCACTGCCCTCCCTGGGCTTTATGACAAGTAACAGCATAGGCGAACTTTATTTGAAGGGCATTGAAGTAAGGATCCTCCCTGACAGCCTCATATTGTTTTCTTCTCAATTTTAAATGAATATAGTCAGCCTGTATATTTTTAAAAAGTTCGCTGTTCTTTTCTGAAGGTAATGCAGGAGTATCAAGATGTAGAACATCTAGCATTACTTTGGATTCTATTTCGAGATCATAATCCGGAAAACTTAGAAGCATCTCAGCAAACCTGAAGCCGTATCTTTCTTCATACTTGATAATCTTCTTTATCTCTGCTATATCACCGTTCGCAATAAATGCAACTCTCTCATCTTCTGAGGTAATGAAATAATTGTTCTTAACTATCATCACCATATCACCGGGGCTAATCTCTTCCTCCCTGAAGAAGATCCTGTTTCTTATTCCCTGGTTGTACCTGTTTGCCTGCTTGTTTGAATTTACAACTATGATAGTGCCCTCAAGTCCGCATGAACCGTATGCCGAAGATATTTCCTCGATAAGATCTTCACCACTTATTCTGATAACATCTCTAAATTCCTCAACTGAAATCGCAGGATGGCTCAGGTCGTGTTCATCGATTTGTCCTCTTATTTTTGTGGCATTCATAAGTATCCCTGATGTTTCACTCTGACGGAGTACCTGCCTGAGTTCAGCTGTTATCAGTCCAAATCCGTATTCGCTCATGGTACGAGGATCCAGAGCAGGACTTATCTGTGAGCCGACAGGAGGAAGCTGGGCAGTATCTCCGACAATAATGAGCTTGCAGTCAGTCCCTGAATAGACATACTCAACAAGATCATCAAGCACCTTCCCGCTTCCGAAAATTGATGAATCACTTGAATTGTTAGGTATCATGGAGGCCTCATCCACAATGAAATATGTATCTCTTGACAGATTCCTGTCAAGAACGAAGCTTCCTATCCCCTCCTTCATTGATTTCTGTCTGTATATCTTTTTATGGATCGTAAAGGCCGGTCTTCCAGCAAAAGAAGAGAGCACCTTGGCAGCCCTTCCTGTTGGCGCCAGAAGAACACATTTCATCCGAAGCACATCGAGAGTCTTTACCAGGGAGCCTATAACACTTGTCTTTCCGGTTCCTGCATAGCCAGTCATGAGGAAGATAATATCATTCTTATCCTCAGTTATATAGGAGGCAATCTTCTTCAAGGCATCAGTCTGGTCATCAGTTGGAGGATAGCCGAGGTTTTTACAGAGGCTGGAAAATAAGATAGTTTCGCGCATGTATTAAGTTGCTGGGTGCTGGTTGCTGGGTGCTGGTTACTGGTATTTGATTGTATGTAAAAATAAACAACAACAAGTAACCAGTAACAAGCAACCAGCAACAATTTTAAAGCAACCAGCAACTTTTTTAATTCTGCCTCCTGCTTGCTTAAACAGCTATATTTTCTACATTTGTTTGAAATCTGACAGCCGGATGCCATTTCTTGAACTCTTTGATGAAACCCTCGACATTAATGCTACTGAAAATTACGAATTATCGGTTCAGGTAAGTCAATATGAAGTATCATTTTGCATTCTCGACACCCTGCGGAATAAATTTGTAATGCTCCGTTCATATGAACCGGGTAATGAAGGTTCATATCATGTTTCCCAGATCGAGGCAATTATCAGTATGGATGATTTTCTGAACAGACGTTTCAGGAAAAGAAATATCATCGCATTTTCACCAAAAGCGACATTGATCCCTGCATTATTATTTGATGAATCAAAAAAATCAGAATATTTCATTTATAATCATCATCTTTCTGAAAGGGAGGACATATTAAGCAATATGGTTGGTTGTCAGGAATTATACATTGTCTTTTCACTGTCTGAGGATTATATGAATATCTTGAATTCATCGTTTCCAGGTGCAGGAATAATGCATCATACCTTTCCTCTGATCTGCTCCATAAATCATAACAGGAAACCTGCAATTACGAATAACATTCATGTTCATATTGAACGTGAGTACCTTAATATTATAGTTTCTGACCAGAATGGCCTTAGATTATTTAATACTTTTAACTACAAGACAATCACCGACATTCAGTATTTTGTAATGTATGTCCTCAGGAGGCTGAATATAAGTCAGGATGAAATTATTATTTTCAGCGGGAAAGCCCAAAGGAAAGAAGATATCGTTCGCGGATTCTCAGGGTACTTTAAAAATATAAGGTTTGCTGTGCCAACGGGGAATTATACTCTGAGCTATGTACTAAATGAGAATGACCTTTATAAATACTATAATATTTTCACAGCAGTAAGTTGCGAATAATCGGAGGAAAATATAAGGGAAGGATAATAGATCCTGTTGCGGGGTTGAAAGCTCGTCCGACCACGGATTTTGCAAAGGAGAGTCTTTTCAATATACTTACTAACAGGATAGATTTTGAGACAGCAAGTGTGCTTGATCTGTTTTCAGGGACCGGATCAATTTCCTTTGAGTTTGCTTCCAGAGGTGCGGAGATCATTCATTCGGTTGAAAAGGACAGCAGGCATGTTTATGGAATAAAGAAAGGTAGTGAGAAACTTAAGGCAGAAAATATCAAGGTTATTCACATTGATGTTAAAACATACCTGAAGGCCTGCAAATTCAGATATGACATCGTATTTGCAGATCCACCCTATGATCTTAAATGGCTTGCTGATCTGCCGGATCTCATTACCGGATCAGGCGTTCTTAAGGAAGAAGGTATTTTCATTCTTGAGCATCCAAAGATTCTGAGTTTTACCGGACATAGATGTTTTTCTGAGCACAGAAATTACGGGAATGTAAATTTCAGCTTTTTTCGGTCAATATAAAGTGTCTCAATTATTAAAGACTAATTACAGGCATGGTATTTATCTTTTATCTGGGCCCTACTCAGAACATTTTGTTAAACATTTTTTGGCTCTTTTTGTTAAGAATGTTGAATGACTAATGACAATTCATCCAGATTAGTGCCATGAGACTTATTTTACTTTTAGGTTTATTAGTAATTTTGCCACTCTCTTCGTGTAAAAAGAACAAAAATCTTTCAGGTATGAATATTATTTTCCTGCATCACAGTACCGGCAGATTAATATGGCAGGGAGGCCAGGCCTCTCTGTTTGCCAAAGCTGTCAGAAAGATTAACCAGGATTTGGCAAATACAGTAACCAGGCAGGCCAGATTACCTGAACTTTTGGATAGATATAACAGTCAGAACAACAAAAACTACACTATCAGGGAGATGAACTTTCCCAAGGCATCACCTTATGGTTGGCATAATTATCCTTATGACTATTACAACATCTGGGTAAAAAATGCAGGTCCGGAAAAATTTATGGAAGAACCGACACTGGAAATGCTTACACAAAATTATCAGGTAATCATATTCAAGCATTGTTTCCCAGTTAGCAATATTCAACCCGATAAGGATGATGCTGACATTAACTCTGATTACAGATCGCTGGCAAATTACAAACTTCAGTACGATGCACTAAAAGATAAGCTTCATGAATTCCCCGACACAAAATTCATAATTTTCACTGGTGCTGCACTTGAAAAGAACTCTGTTAGGGAGGATGAAGCCAGAAGGGCAAAGGAGTTCTTTTCCTGGGTTATTAATGAATGGGATGTTCCTAATGACAATATACACCTTTGGGATCTGTACACACTTGAAACTGAGGGAGGACTTTATTTAAAGGATGAATATTCTACATCACCAGGTGATTCACATCCGAATAATATGTTTGCATCAAAAGCATCAGAGCTACTTTTTAACAGGATTATAGATGTAATTGAAAATAATGGAGAAAAAACCAGATTAACAGGAGAACCAAACTAGCACTCCAACAATTTTGATCCCATAATTTTTTTCCTGTACATTTATTTTGAGTAATCAAAAAATCCCTTATTTTTGCATCGCGATTTTAATTGGTGCGGTAGTTTCCCGATATCTTGGGATTAGAATACTGGCCAGGTTTATTGAAAATATTGGTGCGGTAGTTTCCCGAGGTCTCGGGATTAGTATATCGCCAAAGTTTATTGAAAATATTGGTGCGGTAGTTTCCCGAGGTCTCGGGATTAGTATATCGCCAAAGTTTATTGAAAATATTGGTGCGGTAGTTCAGTTGGTTAGAATATCGGCCTGTCACGCCGAGGGTCGCGGGTTCGAGTCCCGTCCGCACCGCAAGAAGAAAGCCACAGAGATGTGGCTTTTTTATTTTGTCATCCAAAAAGTACTTAATTATTTTTTGAGTTACAATTTCTGATTCTGGAAAAATAACGGATAAGGATATACCCTCCAGATTATCTGAAGAAGAAATCAAATAAGCTATCTAACTTTTACAATTTTTATAGACTTCATGTACCTCTCAGTTTTCATGACTAAATAGTAGCACCCTGGAGTAAAATTCTCCGGTTGCCAGTTAATCCAATGGTGTCCTGGAACAAATTCTTGACTTAAAACAGTTTCCACTTTTTGTCCAAAAGAATTATAAATTTCAATTGTAACTTTATTTTCACTTGAAACATAAAATTCAATCCATGTATTATCAGTGAATGGATTTGGGTAATTCTGAACTAAAATATTCTCTTCTGAAACCAATTTCTGCTCCTCAGTTTTATTTGAATTTGAATTTGAATTTGAAATTCCCGGATTATCAGATTTGGATCCACCTGAATAAATAACTTCAACCATCTTGTAAACAGAAGGTTCAAGCTTTATATTCATAATGAGTACATTATTACCATTTTGATTTTTTATTCGATATGTATTTATTGAACCATCTACCATTACATTTTCTATTGATCTTCCTTCATCAATATCAATTTCAATGGTCGTTACATCGGAAGAGGTAAAAGATGTTTCAAAATTTCTAAATTCTGATGATGGTATTGGAAGTCGTGATAAATTGAAAGAAATGGAATTCGAACCCTCGATATAGTTATTAAGGATATATCTGTCCCTCTGCAATATATATTTGATAACCCTCCCTATTGATGTTACCCAAATATTCCTTGAAACAGAATAGTCAATTGCACCATCATCAAGTAATTCATCATGTAAACATGTAATAAGCCATTTCTTCTGGCTAATTGCCTCATCCACCAGTGATTTCTGGTCAGGCATATCAGGATAATAACCAGGATAATACGTTTTTAATTCCATCATGTTTTCAGGATCGGATGATTCGAATTGCTGTGCACTATTTTTGCCACCCCCTCGAGCAGCCAGGAAATATTTTGCTGCAACATTTTCTTCAAGGAAGTTAGCTTTACCGCATGGCCAGGCCAAAGTAATGAATTCATTACAAGCCTGAGGTATATTTGAGCAAAGACCTGCCATATTTGGTACTATTTCCTGGAATTGCAAATTACTCTCGCTAATATATGTACAGGAATGTGTAGTTAAATGAGATCCTAATTCCATTCCAGCGTTGTAGAAATTTGAATAGTAGCCTGGAGGAGTGGTCCCGTGGTAAAAATATGATCCCTGAAAACCATGACTTTGCAGCTTTTCAAATGCAGTTGGCAGTCCATCATCAACTGTCACACTCATAACTCCGGCGAAATCATCTCTCCATTTTGTAGGTTTAACCGGAACATCAGGATTAACAATTAGTGTTACAGGAATAACAATTGGATCACCGGTTGACTGAGGCGAGGTTAATGTAATACTACTATTAAATATCCCCTGTCCTAAACCTGTAGTATTAATTCCGACCTTTAAAACATCATCTGTAACTCCCCCTTGCTTATCCGCGATTAACCATGGAGAATCAACTGTTTGGTTCCAATTGAGAGTATTACCATCAGCCGAAAAAATAAATATTGACCTCTGAGAGGATAATGGATGTCCCTGAATGGCATTAAATACAATTATATCAGATCGTACACGAAGTTCACCAATAGCAGAACCCAAAGCCGTAATTGTAATACTTGTACCAATGTTTTGTGCATAACAGCCATTTGCATCCCTGAC
>CAZWHC010000008.1:57396-216360 GCA_964633505.1 uncultured Rikenellaceae bacterium
TTCTGCCATTGATATGTGTAACTGCCCGTCCCCCCTGTCGGCGCTGTAACCTGTGTTAATGGTGACGGAACCGAATTATTGCATATTGCCTGTGAATACCCAATCGTACCTGCCGTCAAATCACCACTTGAAGTGGCAATAATTGTAATACTTGTACCAATGTTTTGTGCATAACAGCCATTTGCATCCCTGACTGATGTCAGATTATAAACATATGTGCCTGAGGACAGAGTTCCGGTTGATATATTTGCTCCGCTTATATAACCCGTCACTGCTGTCTGTGCTGTACCATTGCGGGTATAATTGATCGTGTATGGTGATGTCCCTCCTGTTATGGCAACATTGAATGTAGTCGATGTATTCGCCGCAATTGTAATGTTATCGTGTAACTGCGCAAGTGTTATCGGAGGTAATACAGTTATGTGTACCGAATTACTGCTTACCGGACCATAACTGCCGCTTGTCACATTACGCCTGTAGTAAGTACCAGATGTTAAGGCCCCTGGTATATATCCCGATGAAGTAGCTCCGGCTATATTGGTCCATGTCGAATTATCAGCTGAACTCTGCCATTGATATGTGTAACTGCCTGTCCCTCCAGTCGGCGCTGTAACCTGTGTTAATGGTGACGGAATGGAATTATAACATATCGTCTGAGCCGATCCTATAGATCCTGCAGTAAGATCTGAACCCGTACTGCAACTATTTGTCGCAAAAACTACATCCCTGAAATAATTTGATTGTAAATAACCCGATGAAAATGATACTGTCCCTTCAATATACCGCAGATGTGTCCGCGTAAATGTTGTTACATCCAGTATCTGTGAAAAATAATTGTCTGGTCCCGTTGTAATTCCTATTATATAGGTTCCGGGAGATACACTTACCGGCGCTGGTAAACTATATGTCCGCCATCCTGTTATACCAGAGGTAATATTCCATGTATATGGTCCGGCTAACAGTGTATAGTCAGACCCTGTGTACATCCATAAACGTACTATGTGTGTGCCTCCTTCTGAACTACCTGTGTATATTCGTGCCTTGGTTATGAATCCCGGAGTTAAAACCTCAAATCGGGTCCCTAATTCATAGCCGACTCCATCATTGCCATACCACCCCGGAACATCTGATCCTAACAACGAATCAGCAGGTGTATAAACATTCGGAGAAATGGTGATTAATACAGTATTGCTTGAAACCGTCGAACTTCCGCTTGTAACATTACGCCTGTACCATGTATCCGATATCAATGCCGGAGGAGCATAACTTACTCCGTTCGCCCCGGAAATATCTGTCCATACCACATTATTCCCCGAATTCTGCCATTGATATGTGTAACTGCCCGTCCCCCCTGTCGGCGCTGTAACCTGTGCTAATGGTGACGGAACCGAATTATTACATATTGTCTGTGAAGACCCTATCGATCCTGGCGTCAAATCACCACTTTGTGAAAAACATAAAGTGTGTGAAAACAAAAAAAATATTATCAGGAAGTTAAATTTCATCTTAAAAAAAATAGTTCAAAATAATGCCAAAAGTTAAGAAAAGTGCTGAATTAATAACTCCCTTAACAATAAAGAAATATCAACTTTATTGCTATTTTGATCAAAGCATGAATATTTTACAGGAAAGCATAAAATTATTACATCAAACAATGAAATCATCAAAAGTTATTCTTTTACTCAATTGGTGAAAGCCTGCATATGAAATAGACTTTTCTCGTGTTCGCCCACTCGTAGGCCCTGGATTTATCTATACCCAACTAAACGAGATTAGTCCATTTGATCTTTATCAGTTTCCATTGTTCCCAGAT
Organism: uncultured Rikenellaceae bacterium; assembly: GCA_964633505.1. GTDB lineage: Bacteria > Bacteroidota > Bacteroidia > Bacteroidales > VadinHA17 > LD21. The sequence goes on from CAZWHC010000008.1 coordinate 59,210, forward strand.
GACCATTCGTAATCTTCGGCGATACCATTCATGATGTACACCCACGCCTTTAGCTTATATTTCCCTCTGTCAGGGAGCATTTGGGTATTTAACACTATTCCATTCTTAATAGTGATAAATTTATCAAGGCCTTATTAATTCGATTTATTATTTATTCAAAAAGAAGGATCCTGCTCAGAAATTCATATTAACCTGATAGGTAATATAAGAAAGCTTTTATCAGATACTGAAAAAACCAGGTTTTATTTAATCAGCCTTGACATAAAGGAAATAATTGAATCCAAATCTAATATTTATAAAAGAATCATGCCCACCATCTTTGATCTTCTGCATAAATAATCCCACGCTTAAATCCGTAGCAAATCGATTATTAATCTTGTAGGATACTCCTGTGCTGGGATTTAAGAAAAACCTGTTTCCTTTTCCATTTTCAGAAGGGTCTATTAGTATCCCGGCATCTCCATTAATAAAGGGGAAAATATTCCTGATGGGGTGCAATAATTTCAGTTGTAGAAATACCGGGAATAAGGTTCCTCCGTTGTATGATAAAAAACCTGCTCCAATCCCCGCTGTCAGGTTATTAATCATCCCATAATTTATAGTCGGAGTTATGCCAACAAATCTTTTTGAATAATCAACCTCAGTGCTGTTAAGTCCGATTCCCACATTAATTCCTAAATTACTTAAAAGAAATTTATTTTTGCTTATATATGATTTGGCGAGTGCATCTTCTGTTTTTGTCTGGCATAAAAGATCTGTCATAACCAGAAGTAAAATAAACAACATTAAGGAATTCTTTTTCATTTTTTTTGTTTTATAAAATCACATTTAACATTTAAATAAATCAATATTGTTCATATAGGTGATAACAGAATGGCTAATTATCACTTTTTATATGAGGCAATGTACAAGGCTAAAAATAGAGCCAGTAAGCTTTAAAACTTCCATTTGAATTTATTTCCATGGTGGGAAATGGAATTTTGATAAAATTAAAACCATAAAATAATGCTTTAAGAAATCTCGATTTAACGTTAATCTTTGACCAGTCAATATCCATTGATAACAAATACTGCCTGTATCTTTGGGTTTCAGGGATAATAATACCATTATATATGTGAATGTTTTCATTTTCTCCAAACATACCATTTGCGCTGTAACCCGCTGCAATATTGATCCATTCCGGCAGTTTGCTACCTGGCAAGAGTAGCTTTGCATTGAAACTAAACCAGTAAGAATGGCCATTATAATCTTTAAAATACCTTCCAAAAAAATTACTCCCAAGGTACCCATTTGCCTGTTCAGCATATGGGGACTTTGAAAAACTCGATTTAATTCTGATTAGTTGTTTTCCGAATAAAAACTCCTGTCCTGTAAAAAACAAAGGTCCTATAGCATTAAATGTCAGATCACTTAAGGAGAATCCACCATCTTCACAAAATCCGTCAAAAATTTCCTTAGGCAAGAACAACGTAAATCCCATTGCTCCGCCAAGAATAAGTGCTTTATCTCTGTTAATTCCGGCACCAAGCAATTCATTATAAAAAAGGTTGCTGGACACATAGGTGCCATACATGTGAATTAACTTGTCAACTTCTAAGTAGCCTCCGAGGTTGTCTTTAAAATGAAATTCAGATGATCCTGATTTTCTATAATCCCCAAGACACGGAACAGTTCCCAAAAACAATGATCTTCCTGAATATGATGATATTAATAAAGTGTTAGATCTAAAACAAGAAGTATCCTTTATTATGGTATCTGAAATGGAGGCATAAATTTCCGATGAAAACAAGAATAAAATAAAAACAATAAATTTATTCATGTTCTTAACAATTTATAATAAAAAATAAATGTCTAAAAAAAATATTAAAGAATAGTATTTTAATCTTTGATTTTGACAAATAGACAAACCTTTTTTATGAATCCTGATAAAAAGAAATCTAAATAAAAATTTGGCAGACTGTTGTAATGGATGTATATTCGTTAAACTATCAGCAAGCTGTTTTACATGTGCTTATTTGAAAAAATAAAAGTTGAGAATGTTTTGAAGACCATTTTCTAAGTATCATCTATTAAATTAGAGATAGATGGACATTACCCCAATTAATTAATCTTTTTATCAGGATGAAAAATAAGCAAAAAGGTCTGTCTCTATGAAAAGCAGATGATTGAAAATTTTAGTTTCAAGTTTATTCAGGCCGAAAATCATGATTTAAATATGAATGCTAACTTCACAAATCAGAGAAAATCAAGGATTACAAGGTTGTCCTTTTTGCGCCAAACACTATCAGCCATAGGATTATTTGGAATTTATCAGTCTTGTAAAAAAGAAGATATTGATGACCCGGCTGAATCGATTAAAGTTTGTATGGTAAAAAATGGAACAGTAAAGGATAATATTATAAAGTTGTTTGAACTCCTGGGCGGAATCTCAAGATACGTGGATCCAAATGATGTCATAGTACTGAAGTGTAACGGGCAATGGCCAAATCAAGGGTATACTAATACTGAGTGCATTAAATATGTAATTGAAGAAATATTATCAATAGACGGATTCTCAGGTGAAATATTAATTTGCGACAACATACAAGGCGTACCGGACGATGAAACAAGGGGGTTTGGGGCTTCCATTGAGAACCGCCGAAACAATTGGATGGACCATAATTGGAACTCATTAGCGGAAGAATTCCGATCGAAAAAAAAGCCAGTTGGTGTATTCAAATGGGAAAATGACTATGAAGGTAATGGCATATCAGGGCCTCTTGAAGGAAAAGGTTGGGTTCGAAGCTTTTTTTCGTTTCATGACAAAGAAGTGTTTCTCTCTTACCCTGTTTTTGAGTCTCCTGTTACACCAGGTAAGATTATTGATATGAAGAATGGGGTTTGGGAAAATGGCAAATATACAGGTCAGAAAGTCAAGGCAATATTTATGCCTACACTAAACAATCATGGATGCTGTTCTGAGGATTATGCAGGAATTACAAGCGCTTTGAAGTGCTTTTTCGGCGCTACTGAAATAATCCCACATCAGGATGGAACAATAAGCCATAACGGGAAGGATTGTTATAATATTCACAGTGCTACTTATACTGGCAATAATGCATATTATGCCGGTGAACTCGCGGCCCGGTTTATTAAGACTATTTATAAGCCAGTACTTTATATTACTTGCGCAATATGGTCAGGCTACGAATCGAGGATCGGAGCAGCACAAGAAACCAATACAGTACTAGCATGCGAAAATCCTGCAACACTTGATTATGTGTCGTGCAAACGGGTAATTTCTCCTTTCGCTCCCTGGCTTGATCCAGATCTTGATAACAATACAAGGAAGCAAATACTGGGTTGTACTGAAAATGGTATTGGGACAATAGATATGGATAAATTTGAAATAGTTACGTATGAATTCAGCTAAAAGAATTCATGCTCTTTCTATTCTGATCATTACATTTGTTATGTTTAAGAAAACAGAATCTCTAAAATATTTTACACATATATTACCAACATTCGTCATTTAAAAGCATCAATTGATCTAATTATTCGGGATAAAAATCAAAAAGCATTCACTGTCAAATAATAATACCATATATTGAATTAATTTTAACCGTTTAATAATGAATATGCAATGCAGTTAAAAGTATTTACTTATTTAAAGAGATGCACTCTTAAACCAGTCGTCCTTATCGCATATTTTATGCTACAGCTGGCTAGCCAGTCATGCGTTACACAGCGCAAAGTTGAATATCTTCAAGATAATGTAAATAAAACAAAATCTTACGAGGAAGCTGAATTAGCTGATTACAAGCTCAAACCAAACGATGAGCTTTATATACAAATAAACAGTCTTGATATTGGTACTGCAAATGTTTTTTCTATGGCTGGTAATCAACAATCGACATTACTTGGAACAATTACGCCATATGGCGCTTCACTTCTATCATATTCTGTAGATAAAGAAGGCTATATGTTACTTCCAATTATCGGTAAGATTTTAGTTAAGGATAAAACGGTACCTGAAGTTAATTTAATGCTAAAAGATTCTCTTACTAATATTCTCAATCAACCTATTGTAACTGTAAAACTGGTAAACCGGTTTGTTTCTGTCCTGGGTGAAGTCAGAAATCCTGGCCACTTTGCTATTTCCCAGGAAAAGCTTTCTGTTTATGATGCAATTGGCTTAGCGGGGGATATCACAGACTACGGAGACAGGAACAATGTTGTCCTGATTAGAAATGAGAACAAACAAAATACACGTATAGAATTGGATTTAACAAAACCAGAAATGTTGAGCTCTGAATTCTATAATATGAGACCAAATGATTTCATTTATATAAAACCGTTAAGACATAAATTTTGGGGAATGAGGGAATTTCCATTCTCGGTTATCTTTTCCACTATTACAACAGGTTTATTAATTTATAGTGCAATAAAATAAAGGATATAACTACAAAAAGTTGTTATTATGATTAATCATCCGCAAAATATTAATATACAAGAAGATAGTAACATCAAGAAGATATTTGAATTATTCCTGAGACACTATAAATTGTTTATTTTTTCCATTACATCAATATTATTAATAGCTTTTTTAGTAAACAGGTATTCTGTCCCAACCTTTAAAATATCTTCATCGATTCTAATAAAGGAGGAGAATAATCAACAAATTAGCAGAGATATCAATGACTACCTTAATAGTAGCCTTTTTGGAAGGGATATAAACTTTCAAAATGAATTGTGGGTACTTAAATCAACCCCGGTCATTGAAAACACAATTAACAATCTTGATCTTTCAGTTACATATTATAAAAAGGGCAGGATTCAATCCTATGACACTTATAAAGAAACTCCTTTTAAAATATCCTATGTATCTGACCATCCACAACCAATTGATTTGATGTTTACAATAACTTTTCTGAGCAGGGATAGTTTTCAACTAAGAGCTGAGGCAAAGAAAGCCATGTTCTATAATTTCAAGACTGATAGAATAACTCATCAAAAGGATCACTGGAAATTTTATAAGACCGGATCTTTTGGCAAGCTGATAGAGAATCAGGACATGGCATTTATTGTTGAGCCGGCTGACACCAGCCTGCTTGATTTTAGAAAAGGTCCATCAACCTATAAATTTAATTTCCGTTCTCTCATTTCACTGAGGAATGAAATGAGAGAAAATCTTACTTACAGAATTGTTGACAGGGCAGCAACTGTGATTGAGTTAACCATGAAATCTGAATCTTTGCTAAAAGGGATGGATATTGTTAATGAATTGATGAGTGTTTATTCACAGCAAAATCTGGATAGAAAAAATCATACAGCAAGTATTACTATTGCATATATTGAAAAACAGCTTGATGAGATATCAGATTCTTTAAGCCGGACTGAAGATAACCTTCAAAGTTTCAGGTCAGCTTATCAACTTCTAAATATAAGCGACCAGGCAAGTGAAATATCACAGCAATATATGAACCTTCAAAACCAGTTGGCTGAACTCGTTTCAAGGAAACGTTATTATGATTATGTTATTGAGTCGCTAATGAATGACAACTTTTCGAATATGATGCTTCCTGCTGCCATCGGTATTTCGGATCAGCTTCTTAATGGCCTTATGACGGAATTAATTAGTGCTCAAGCCCAAAGATCAAACCTGATTTTGAATAAACAGGAAAGAAATCCTATGGTTCAAACGCTTGGAATCCAGATAGACAATCTCAAACAAACAATTTCCGACAATATTTCTGCTGTAGTTAAAACCACAAGTATTTCCATAGAGGAAATGAATAAGCGGATAAAACGAACAGAATCGGAAATCAGCCGTCTGCCTGCCACACAGAGACAACTTGGAATCATAGAACGAAAATACAGGTTAAACGATGCTATTTACAATTATTTAATGGAGAAGCATGCAGAAGCAAAGATTACACAGGCATCCAATCTTCCGGATGATATTGTAATTGAACCTGCGAATCTTGTAGGAAACGGGCCAATGACCCCAAATAAACCTATGAATTACATTCTGGGTTTCATCATAGGTATTGCCCTGCCCCTTGGCTTCCTTATGACTAAAAGTTCTCTTAATAATAAAGTCCAGAGTCAGGAGGAAGTTGAAAGGTTGACTACTGTTCCTGTTTTGGGTAAGATTATCCACAATTCATACAAAACAAATAATATAATGTATGAATTCCCCCGGTCAAATATTGCAGAGTCTTTCCGCTCCCTCAGGACTAATCTTGATTTTTACGTCAGAGGCGATTTTAAAAAAGTTATAATGGTCACTTCTTGTCTTGAAGGTGAAGGCAAATCATTTTCATCCTTGAATTTAGCGATGAGCTATGCTCAATTAGGGCGAAGAACTATTCTTCTGGACTTTGACCTGCGAAAACCAAAAACCTATTTCACGGAGAGAGCTGACTCCCATATTGGCCTTAGTTCTTACTTTATCGGTAAATGCGAAATTAAAGATATGATTTTAAATTCGCCGCATGAAAAGCTTGATTATATCCCGTCAGGAGCTTTACCTCCAAATCCAAGTGAACTCATGTCACTTGATAAAACTTCAAAACTCATATTAAAATTAAAAGAAGAATATGATATTGTTGTATTGGATACAACTCCTCTTGCCCAGGTTACGGATGCGTACAACCTTATTGACCATTCTGATATTAAAGTGGTTATTATTCGCCAGAACCACACTCTTAAAAGTGTTCTTGCATTAATTCTTAAAGATCTGAATCATAAAAACATAAGAAATATTTGCCTTGTATTGAACGATAACAGGTATTATCAGGATCAATACGGATACGGCTACGGATATTATAATAAAAAGGGATTCTTTAAAAGTAAGGTAAAAAGATCAAATAAAAGAGTTGCTTGATATTATTCGATGAAGCTCTGGCTCAATAGGTAAATAGTCCGGAGTCGCATGAAAGTTGCAATGGCTTATAAAATAATCAGGGTTTAAAGTCTATAAAAAGTGTTCAGGTTAAAAAACCACCAATTTCTGAGTGAACATAGTTATATCACCCATACCCATCTGAATAATATAGATGCCTTTCCTGAAATTTACCGGGATTTGAAATAGTCTTAACCCTGGATTAATAATATCTGAATGAATTATTTTACCGGTGATTGTCAATATCTTTATGAAATCAGGTTTAAAAGTTGGTTCATCTATTAAAACATTAATAATCTCGCTCGCCGGATTTGGATATATCTTAACTAACTGTTCTTCATATTCTGAGGCATCTCTGTATCTGAACCCAAGGATCTTAAGTTCTGCTATATAATTCCATTTATCAGTTGAATTTCCATTTCCAACAATTTTTACATATCTGAATTTCTGGCCGGATTTTGAAACCGGGAAGTCAAATGTCTGAGGATTTCCGGAAAAACTGCAGGAAACTGATTTAATCAGAACAGGTTCCCATTGCAGGCTATCTTCAGAAGCATAAACATCAAAATAGAATTCCCTTTTTTGTCCGGTATTAAAAGCGATTGTTACATATTCTATCTTAAATGGATTAGCTAATTTAAGTATCATACTCTGTTGTTCCCCAAAAGCTGACCATGAGGTTCCAATGTCCCCGTCTATAATATTATATGGCTGCGAATTCGATTGGGAGCCGTCGTCCATTATTGAAACAACTTGTGCTGCCTCTAAATTGGTCTGATAAGGAATTATTTCAATCGGGATGGTTTTTGTTTGAATTGACTTGCCGTCACTAACTTTTAAAATGAAATTATAGGTTTGCTTCGAATTAACGATAGGAGCCAGAAAATTAATAACAGATCCTGTTGTCGATGAAACAGGAATGTTGTCGGGAATCGTCCATGTAAAGGCCAGATTATCCTTATTAACATCATATGTGGTGCTTGCATCAACAGTACCTATAAATCCCGAATTTGTACTTCTGGCATAATTAATATTGATTGTTGGAGGTGAATTTGGAACTGTCACTGGAGGGGGGGTAACAACCGGTGGCGGTATAACAACAACAGGGGGATTAACTATTGCATTAACGTTGTTTGTAACAGGTTGCTGACCTATTGTAGCAGCCTGACCACCTGATATCGATTGCAAGGGATTTGATGATGGTTTTGTATATGCTACTGTAATTGTGTTTCCAAAAACTATCGGACTTACCAGGGTTATTAAAACAGTATTTCCTGATATTGTCACAGATGATATATTTCTGGTTATGGAATTAACCTGTACTGAAAAAGCAGATGCGGAAGGAACTATGTTAGCAAGGTTTAAATTATAATTGATCTCAATTACTGAAGGTGTTGCATTTTCGACAACTGATCCGGTATAGGCTGGTATTGCAGGCTGAGCCGAGGGATTGGGATCTGGCATAAGGACAACAGATCTGAAAGGGGATAAAACTAAAGAGTTTGAATATTTATTTCCTTCAATATCAACCATAGGTCTATCAAGTAAGATTGTCTTATCCGTTCTTGAAGAGTTATATTCGAATTTTAATTCATCACTACTTTTAATTGTAACAGGTGATTTTCCTGATTTTGAATCCTGTCCGGTTAAAGTTTTCCATTCTTCAAGGGTTTTGTAACTATCACCTGATACCGCCGGCCAGAAATAAAAAATTTCATCTTCATCTAAAGGTCTGGAATAATAGTTATTGTCTGAAATGCCAAACGTTCCACCGTTTTCAGCCCAATGAATGAAAAATAAAGCAAAAGAATGGTCCGCCGATGGGGCCAATGTTCTAACAATAAATTTGTTATTATTCATTTTAATCCCTCGAACGTAATCCCAACCTGAGGAATAGGCGAAGAGAATTTGAGTCATATAATTGTTGTAACATATATTATTATTAATTGAGTGATTATCAGAACTGTGGATATATATACCGGAATAACTGCAATTTGCTATTGTATTCCCGCTTATAGTTATTCCACCAGAATTTGCATCGCAATAAATACCATGTGCCATGATTGCAGATTCTTTAGGATATCCGGTTTTACTTCCGACTCCGCCATTTAAAATAATATTGTTCGTAATTGCTGTGCCAGTAGTCGAATTTGTACTCGTATAAATTGCAGCTCCATCCTCCTTTGTCAGACAAAAATAGTTGATAAAATTACTATCGATAAGGTTATTGTTTCCCCAATAAAAAATACCAATATAGCCAGTATTCAGAATCTTATTATACTGGATTCTTGTATTCGCGCTCCAGGATGTTATAGCATGGCAGGATGAATTAATGCCTGAGGGGTGGATTTTTACCATACCAGGTAGTATTCCTGTGTTTTCGATAATATTTTCAGTAATGGTTGAATTCTCTGAGTTCTCTTCTAAATAGATACCATTCCCGTTTACATTTTTGAAATTATTATTACTAACAATCAGATTTTTTGAATAAAAACAATACAATCCATAATTTCCACAATAATCAACAATACAACTATTTAAAGAGATATTGTTGGAACCGCTTAAATATACACCATATGAATTGGATCCTTGCAGATTAATTTCCTGAATATTAATATATGATTGGTTAATTATTGAAAGAAGGGTGTTAATCGAAGAGACTTTGGTCACTCTAGATCTAGGATCAGTTGATCCGAAATACATGTAGAATTTCGATGCTTTTTGATCATAATACCAATCACCCATATTATTCAAAGTCCTCAAATCATTCTGAATAAAATAGCCACATCCATCATTTAAAGGCAAATTAGTTGCCCCAGTCCAGGATATGCTACTGCCTGAATGACTGGTAATGATTCTTCTCTCAATTGTCCATGCATTGACACAAATTACAACTTCAGCGCCTGTCCAGTTTATTCCATCCGACAATTCATTATCAACCAACGATGTTCCTGACACACTGTTTTCATAATATCTCCATCCGTCGTCTGGCCATCTTCCCATTGGTGTATTAATCTCATTTACTGCTACCATGTTAGGGAATGATTCTGGTGAAATAACTTTTGAATAGATTGATGCTGTTTCCTGGTTCCAATCAGTAATCTCATAGAAACCTGTTATTACAGGGTAACTTCCTTCACCATATGAGCCGATAATTATCGGATTTGCTGATGTACCGGACTTTGTAATATTCAAAGTACCAAAAAAAGTATCTCCACGTTTAAATAGAATCCTGTCTCCGGGATTTATAGAAGTAAATATCGAATTTACCTTGGACAAAGTCTTCCACGGACTGGAGGAAGAAAGGCCAGTATTTTTTGTATCATCCCCTGATGAACTTATATAATAATCAGTGGCAGAAGCCAAGTAACTTACTAACAGAAAGAACAATACTAGGACCTCTCTCATGAACCTAAATATTTTGACAAATTTAAATAATATTTTGACCAACTTCTCTTTTTTAACGACGAACCTTACTTTTTGTTGTATATACAAACAAATTTTCAATTAATAATTTATTAACAATAAAATAGTAGTTACTGAAAAGATAGCCACAAGCAACAACAATAATTCAGGGATATGAAGGAAGATAATTCCGGTATTGATAATACCCAATATAGGTCTGATGAGAAATCTTACACAACCAAGGACTATAATAATTGGTAATTACTGTAACTGGGACACCAGAAAAAAATATTTTGATGAACCATAGTAATCCTTATTCAAATCTCGGGTTTAGTTGGACTAATGAAGAATTATAGTAATCCAGAAGGACTTGAAAATTCGATTTTCCCTTAAATATTTATTGAAACAATTTTGCTCTTAATACCCTATTATGTAAATTCACAGTGACATATGGTTTTGACAAGCAGTCAGGTTCTACAAGTTTAACAATCCATTAAAATATTAAGCTTCATGAAGTCCTTAGTATTTATTTGGATTAAAAAGTTCTTAGAAAACTGTGACTGACGTGGCGTAAGCATTAAGTAATTTATAGTAGTCCAAGACCTAAATCAAGTATGAATGATAAACCCGAATTAATAAATCTTCCAAAAATTACTGATCCAAGAGGGAATCTCTCGTTTATTGAAGAATTGAATCATATTCCTTTCCAAATTAAGCGGACCTATTGGATTTATGACGTACCAGGAGGTTCCGTCAGAGGTAGTCATGCCTTAAAAACTACTTGCGAATTTATTGTGGCACTATGCGGAAGTTTTGAAGTTGAATTATATGATGGAGAACATAAGCAAAGGTATCTTCTTAACCGGTCATATTATGGTCTTTATGTTCCTCCGATGATTTGGAGATCATTGGATAACTTTTCAACTAATGCTCTTTGCATAGTCATAGCATCACAGGAATTCACTGAAAAAGATTACATAAGAGAATTGGAAGAATTCAAGAAGATTCGTCATGATTTCATTAAATAATGCATCTGTTTATAATTGCAATGTATTTGAATTACCCAAAATTCAAAACAGATCAGGTAATCTGACAGCATTGAATAACCTTACTGACATTCCCTTTGAAGTCAGAAGGATATATTATTTATATGATATCCCGGGAGGTGAAGTTAGAGGGGGTCATGCTCATAGAAGCCTGGAACAGCTTATTATTGCAGCATCCGGAAGTTTTGATGTATTAATTGATGATGGAAGGAACCGCAAAGTGGTTCATCTGAACAGATCGTACTATGGACTGCATATTTTGCCGGGTATCTGGAGAGAGTTGGTTAATTTTTCATCAGGCTCAATCTGCCTGGTCCTGGCTTCAGCCCGATATGACGAACATGATTATGTCAGAGACTATAGTGAATTCATTAAAAGCAAGAAACAATGATCAGAATTCATCCCACAGCTGAAGTTCAATCAAAGGCAATAGGAAACGACACAATAATATGGCAGCATGTCATTGTTCTCCCAAATGCAAGAATCGGTAACAATTGTAACATAAATGCTTTTTGTTTTATTGAGAACGATGTAGTGATTGGGAATAATGTAACCGTAAAATGTGGTGTCTTTTTGTGGGATGGCATCACTATAGATGATTTTGTTCAGATTGGACCAAATGTTACCTTCACAAATGATTTATATCCGAGAGCTAAAAGTGCCTTCGACATAGCCCGAACAAGAGTTAAACAGGGGGCTTCAATTGGAGCGAATGCAACAATAATTGGAGGTATAACTCTGGGGGAGTATTGTTTGATAGGCGCTGGAAGTGTTGTTACAAAAGATGTACCTAATAATACCTTGTGGTATGGAAATCCGGCAAAATTAATGGGTTACGTTTGCAATTGCGGATATGGGTTGAAAAGCTCGCTCCGATGCGAAAAATGCGGAAATACTTATAAAATAAGTGACAATTTGATGCTAATATGATAAAATTCCTTGATCTTAAAAAGGTTAATGACAGCTTTGAACCTGAACTTTCACTTGCAATTGCGAATGTCCTGGAATCGGGTTGGTATATCCTTGGCAATGAATACAGATCCTTTGAGAAGGAATATGCGGAGTATATTGGAACTTCATCATGTATCGGCGTAGCAAATGGTCTGGATGCATTAAGGCTGATATTCAGAGGTTATATTGAGACCGGATTTTTAAGGGAAGGAGATGAAGTAATTGTCCCGGCAAATACATTCATTGCTTCCATTCTGGCTATAACGGACAATCGCCTTACTCCTGTATTTGTTGACTCTGATCCGGTTACATACAATATCGATCCATTTAAAATAGAAGAAAAGATAACCAAACGTACTAGGGTAATAATGATCGTTCATCTGTATGGTCAGAATGCAATGCATCCTGAAATTCAACGAATCGTGGATAAGTATAATTTCAGACTTGTTGAGGATAATGCCCAGGCACATGGGTGTATTTACAATAATAAACGCACAGGATCAATTGGCCATGCAGCAGGCCACAGTTTTTATCCCGGTAAGAATCTGGGTGCCTTGGGCGACGGAGGAGCTGTAACTACAAATGATGATGAATTTGCAACTATTATCAGAACGTTGGCGAACTACGGCTCAATAACAAAATATGATCATATCCTCAAAGGATTAAATTCCCGGCTTGATGACATTCAGGCTGCAATTTTAAGAGTAAAACTAAAAAGCCTTGATTCACAAAATGAGATCCGCAGGAAAATTGCTAAATTTTATATCAATAATATAAATAACCCAGATGTAATACTTCCGGAATTAGCGGATATGAATGGTTACTTTTCTCACGTTTTCCATATTTTCCTGATAAGACATCCTCAACGGAACCAGCTTAAAGATTACTTGCTACTTAACGATATCCAAACCACGATTCATTATCCTGTACCTCCCCACCTTCAAAAAGCTTATTCTGATCTGGGTTATGATCCCGGATCTTTTGAAATTACTGAAAGTATATGCAGAGAATGCCTGAGCTTACCTTTATGGCCTGGCCTACCTGAAAGTGAATTGGCAGCTGTAACTGAAAAAATTAATTCATTTTCCGTATAGAATGATGAAGAAGAATACTAATTCCGTTAATTATATAGTTGCTATACTTTTCTTTCTTATGGGATTAAATTTTCTGAATTATTTCTTTTATATAGCAATCCTTACATTTGTATATGTATTTCTCTTCTCAAAACACTCCCCATCAGACAACTGGTTGAATTTGAATTCAATATTAGGATTATTTTTTTGTGTGTTTTACAGCATTTTTTACACCTCCGATCAGGTAGAAGGTATTAATACGATCATTAAAATTTTTTCCTATTTTTTAGGATATCTGACGGGCAGGATGGTAATTAAAATTAACGAAGAAGAATCCCACATCTCTGCATACATAATAATTTTCGCCATGGGGACTGCATTGCTTGGCACTTTGACAATATTTAAGAACATTCAGACATACGGAATATTTGGATTTGAAAGAATTATGCCTGGATTTTGGACTGATGACCTTTATGGTGCGACAGCTCAATCATCTCTTTTCCTTATTTTAAGTGGTATTTCTGTCTATGTTTTGTATGTCGTGCGTCAAAAAGCCATTCTTAAGCTATTAGTCGTTCTCGGGATTCTTCTTTTATTATTAAATGCATTTCTAAATGCCTCGAGGACAGCATTAATTTACCCGATAGTCAGTTTTTCATTTTCATATATTTTATATACATTTTACTTCAGTAAGAAAAATACCAGAAAGTTTATTACTATAATAATTGTGATTGTATTATCATTCTTTCTATATTCTTATAACATTCTAGGTATTAAGAGTTTAATTGACGAGATGCCTTTATTTGTAAGACTAAATGCTGAATACAATAACTCAATAATACGTGATTCCCGCCTTGGATCTTATTCATTTTTTATTCAACACATGTTTGAGTATCCGTTTGGAGGGCTAAATACTATAAATCCAATACTTTATATGCATAACCTTTGGCTTGATGTATATGCTGTGTCCGGGATTCTTGCCTTCTTATTTTCAATACTTTTTTCTGGGGGAATCCTTCTCAACATTATAAAAATACTTAGACTTCCGGAAGTAAGTGAAGGATTTAAAGTCCTTACTATTGGTACTTTCCTGGCATTCGTCCTCCTTTTTATGACAGAACCTGTTCTACTGGCTAATCCCTGGTTTTTTATTATCTTTTGTATTGTAGGAGGTATGACAGACAAATATTATGAGAATTTAAATATGACAAAAACTAAAATTACGTACGATTTTGAATACAGAGATAAATAATATATTTTACTGGTGATTTTTAAATGAAAATCGATATTTACAGAATTAGGTTATAATCATGGATATTTCAGAAGATATAAAGGTAAGTGTTATAATTCTCACATTTAATCATCAGAAATATGTTCAACAGGCCATTGATAGTGTTATAAACCAGGATGTTAATTTTAATTTTGAAATTATTATCGCTGATGACAAATCAACAGATCAAACATTAGCAATACTTAAAGAATATCATTTAAAATATCCTGGCCTAATAAATTTGATATCAAGGGATGAAAATATAGGTACGACCAGAAATATTTGTGAGGCTTTCGTAAAAAGCAGAGGAAAATACCTGATCGGATTCGGAGGTGATGATTACTGGATTGATAATAAAAAGCTGCAAATTCAATCTGACTGGCTGGATAATAATCATGATTTTATTGGAGTCAGTCATGTAATGGAACTTAGAAATAATGATGGCATAGCGACAGAAAAGTTTCCGGATCCAAAGATCATTGGGAGAGTAGTAACTCCTGAACATTATTTGAAAGGTATTTATTTCTATACATCGACAACTATGTTCAGGAATATATTCAGAAGCGATAAATCCCAAGAGTATGTTACCCTAATAACAAAAAGCAGGTTGGTTGAAGATGTTACATTGGCAATGATACTTTTAAATATTGGTAAAGTCTATGTTATCGACCGTTGTATGTCTGTTTACCGAAGAAACCTAGATGATAAGGATTCAAATTACAACACTCTCCGGAATCCTCTACTGTCTTTTCAGGATCATATTGAGGTTTATAATGCAAACAACAGGTACTTTTCAGGAAGGTATGATTTTTCGGAATTATATGCTAACAGAGCATTATACACATTCATATGGAGTATTAAAAACGAGAAGCTTGCTCCTTTCTTACATAAGTTTCAAGGGATTCCCCTTAAAGCCAAACTACACTTTTTAATAAAGTTCCCATGGTTCTTTCTAAAAGCCAGCTATTTTAAGTTGAAGAGTTAATTGCTGAAAAAAGATGGTCTTTTCTCACCCGAAAAATAACTTATGAATCTTTTAAGAACTAGTTTCTGGACTGGTATAGCAACTGTTATTAAACTTTCAGCAGCTCTTGTTACGAATAAAATAATGGCAGTAGTAATAGGTCCATCCGGAGTTGCTTTGCTCGGAAATTTTACAAACATTACAACTATATTAGGTAGTTTCTCAAATGGTGCAATTGGGTCAGGTATTGTCAAATATATAGCAGAATTCGAAAAGGAGGAAGAAAAGAAAAGTGTAATTTCTCATGCTATATTGATCAATCTGATTTGTTCGTTTGTTATTGGAGGACTGGTTCTTATCCTGAACAAGACGTTGGCCTCCTTTGCCTTTAAGGATCAAAATCTCAATTCAATTTTTATCATATTTGGAATAACCGTGGTTTTTTATGGATTAAATACCACATTGACATCAATATTAAACGGTTACAAGGAAATTAAGTACCTCATACTGACTGGTGTTATCGGAAGTATTATTTCACTCTTACTTGCATACATCATTACTGTCCGTTTTGGTCTTTATGGAGCATTGATTAATACAATTATTGCCCAGGTTTTTATTTTCATCCTTAATTGGATATTTGTTGCAAAACTTAAAGTAATAAAGAAAGTCCTGATAGCAACAGTTATAGATAAAAAGCTCATTGTCAAACTTCTGAAATTTGGTCTGATGAGTGTAGCCTCCTTGTCAGGAACCGCTACTCTGCTTATTATCCGGAAGTATGTATATGAGTACTATTCACCGAACGAAGCCGGATATCTGCAAGGTTTATGGACAATATCAAGTAATTATCTCTTAATAATAACAACCTCGCTGACAATCTATTACTTGCCAACACTTGCATCTATTAAGGGTAAGGAAGGAATTAAGAAAGAAATAATTAATGGGTATAAACTGTTAGTGCCTGTTTGTATATTTGGGGCATTGGTAATCTTCTTCTCAAGGGAACTGATAATCCGTATTTTATTTACCTCCGACTTCTTTCAAATGAAAGATTATTTTGCATTTCAACTTATCGGAGATACATTTAAAATATCTGCATGGATTTTAAGCTATTTAATGGTTGCAAAAGCAATGACAAGGTGGTTCATTCTTTCCGAAATTCTTTTCTCTGTTTCATATATTGGTTTTGGATTAGTGTTTATGCATTTTTATGGAAGTATCGGCATAACTTATGCATATGCTTTAAATTATTTATTCTATTTAGTATTTCTTCTTTTACTTTTTAAAAAATATCTATTCTTCAAACCAGCATGTAAAAAGTAACAATTAACTGGATTTCTAATAGATAAATTAGAAGAATACCTTTCCTTCATTTCATCCTCTGTAATATTTTCTCAATTAAAGTGGAACTATCGCAATTCATTACTAAACAAATTAAAAGTGGGAGATAGCAAGTTAATTATTTATTGCAGTAGTCTTGTTACTAAGAAAATGATGGATTACCTTATTCAAACATGCAATGATCCACCAATGCAATCGACGTACAAATTCCATAAACTGTTTGCTGAAGGGTTCATATCTAACGGATGTAGAGTGATCTCAATTTCATCGATACCAGTTACTCAATCATCGCATAAAAAACGTTTATGGATTGGGAAAAAGGATTTTGAAGGAGGAATATCCTATTATTATCCAACATTTCTAAATATTGCAGTAGCAAAACATTTAATGGTTTTTGCTTTTTCTTTTGCTTATGTATTGCGCTTCGCATTATTTAAAAGAAAGGATATCATTCTCATTGTAAATACCCTTGATTACAGTATGGCAACCGGTGCCCTTTTGGCATCAAAACTTACGAACATCCTTTCGATTGGGATAGTTACCGACCTGCCACAAATGATTCAGAAAACTCTAAATATATCTCGATTAACATTTATTGAAAGAAAAAGCAGTAAATTATTCAATCTTACCATCAATTGGTTTAAGGGTTTCGTATTGTTGACAAATCAGATGAATAAGGTAATTAATACAAAATCAAAACCCTTTTGCATTATTGAAGGATTGGTTGATAATAATTTGAGAGAACAAAAGCATCCTGATATAAGGCAACCTCAACGTGTAATAATGTATGCAGGAGGACTTTATGAAACATACGGAGTAAAACTACTAATAGAGTCATTCATTCATATGGCTAATGAAGATGTTCAACTTTCAATATTTGGGAATGGACCAATGGCTCAAGAAATAAATGATTACTGCCTTAAAGACAAAAGAATTATCTATCATGGATTGGTATCCAATGAAAAAATTGTTGAAGAACAACATAAAGCAACATTATTAGTAAATCCAAGGCCCAGCAATGAAGCATTTACACAATACTCATTCCCATCAAAAATCATGGAATATATGGCCTCAGGTACACCTATTGTTACAACCCGCCTGCCGGGGATTCCTGAAGAATATTACAGATATGTCTTCATTTTTGAAGAGGAAACAATAGAGGGATTTGAGAGAGCATTTAATTATATCCTTTCCTTATCGGCGAAATCTCTGACAGAAAAAGGCTTTGAAGCACGGAAATTTGTATTGAGTTCTAAAAACAATAAAATACAAACAGAGAAAGTACTTAATCTTCTAAAAGATGCATTTTAAATATGAATATTGCCTTTATGGGTGGAATATTTCCTAAAGAATTCGAAACGGAAATATTAAATAACTGCAAAGGGATGATAGATTTTGCTGCCAACAATCTCCAATGGAATATCATATCGGGATTAGATCGATGCAGCAAAACACCTGTTTTTTTATGTAATGTGATGTTAATAAGATCATTCCCGAAAGGTTATAAAAAAGCAGTTATTAAAACACAACGATTCTCACATCAACAAGGATCAGATGATACAAATCGTGGATTTATAAATATAGCAGGCATAAGCATGATATCAAGGTTTTTTGCAGCGATTAACGGATTATTAAAATGGGCATCCAGAAATCAAGGAAATAAAGTTATAATTACATACGGAATTCATTCTCCTTATCTGCTGGCATCAACACTGACCAGATCTTGTTGTGCAAACATTAAATCTTGCCTGGTTGTCCCTGATCTTCCTGAATTTATGTCCGAAAGTAAAAGTATTATATATAGATTTTTTAAATCTATTGATAGAGCCATTTTAAACTTTTGTATGAACAGGGTGGATGCTTTTGTTTTATTGTGTGAAACTATGACTGAAAGGATTGACTTAAAAGGACGCCCTTGGATCTTGATGGAAGGGATATATCAAAGTACAACAAAAAATGGTTCGGATTCAGACATTAAAAAAAGCAAGGCAATACTTTATACAGGAACACTAAAACAACAATATGGAATTATGAATCTTCTGTCGGCTTTTGAATCCATCAATGATAATGAAATTGAATTATGGATATGCGGAGATGGAGACATGAGAGGTGAGGTAGAAAAAAGTGCATCAAAAGATCCCAGAATTAAGTATTTTGGCCAACTTCCCAGGGAGAAAATCCTGACCATGCAAAAAGAAGCTGCTTTACTCGTAAATCCACGAACGTCTTCAGGAGAATTTACCAGATATTCTTTCCCTTCCAAAGTCATGGAATATCTAGCTTCAGGCACACCAGTATTAATGCATAAATTGGCAGGTATCCCTAATGAATATTATAAATATTGTTTTGTGACTGAGCAAGAAAATCCAGATAGTTTGCGGATTGCAATAATTGATATTCTTAAAAAGGATCCGGAAATGTTAAGACAAATAGGAAAAAATGCACAAAAATTCATTATTGAACAAAAAAATCCGGAGAGGCAAATTATGAAAGTTATCAGACTGATTGAAAAGGTTCTTTAACCTTATTAAAAAGAGCAAAACCAATCATTTAATATTCTCCTCCGTTATATCCAGAATCTCTGCCACGAAAAAACTGTTTATAAATTGATACTCTTAATCTCCTCAACATTCCCCCCTGAACCAGTTGTTTCAGCATCAATTTCATTTGATCTATCGATTGCTCTTTCAGAGGTCCGAAAAGTTAAAGTATTGACTCCTAGACCTTCGCGTCCCATGGGTTTTTCATTTGAAAACAGAGTGGAGAATACTATTCATTATGAGCAAATTATTCTACCCTCATTTATTTCTCCTAAATCTGGTCTTTTGGGCCGTATGCTGGAAAGCTACAGTTTTGGCAAACACGCTGGCAGGTACATTTGTACTAAACATTTGGACATAACCTGTATTTACCTAAATGCATGGCCGTTACTGGCCCAATTGCTGATTGTGAAGGCCGCTAAAAGATATTCAATTCCTTCCGTTATACATATACAGGATATTTACCCTGAATCCCTGACAAATAAAATACCTTTTCTGGGGAAAATATTATTGAACCTACTACTACCATTTGATAAAATTATCCTACAAAATTCAAATAGAATTGTAGCAATTTCTGAAAATATGGCGAAGTATCTCGCAATAACTCGAAAAATACCGCGTGACAAAATAAACGTAATAAATAATTGGCAGGATGAAAAACCCTTTTTGGAAGTTGGGATACTAATAAAAGATATCAAGAGTGATGATTCCTTAAACAACATTTATACTTTCATGTTTTTAGGCAACATAGGTCCAATCGCTGGTATTGAATTTATTATCAACACCTTCGTCAAGTTAAGGTCAGATAATATCAGATTGATTATTGCGGGCTCTGGATCCCGCAAGAAGGATTGCATTAAGTTAGCAGATTCATCCGGTTGTCCTAATATAACTTTTTATGATGTTCCTAATGGAAAAGTTGCTGAAATCCAGAAAAAAGCAGATGTCATGCTTTTACCTATGAAGACAGGCTCAGATCTGAGTTCTATACCATCAAAACTTCCCGCATACATGCTTTCAAGGAAACCAATAATCGCATGTGTTGATTCAGAAAGTGACACGGCCAATGCAATTATTAAAGCAAAATGTGGATGGATCATTCCGCCAGAAAATATGAACGAATTAATAAAGATCATTAATTATATTTTGTCTCTACCCAAAAAGGAACTTGAAATAAAAGGGCAAAACGGATTTAAATATGCCATTGAGAACTTTTCAAAGAAAGAGAACCTTCCGAAACTTGCTAAAATTATCCTCGACACTGAATCATTATATCCGTTATCTCAAATTGCTGACTAAGTAATAATTTCAATATTATATAAACACTTTTGTATTAATTGTTTAATCATGAAATACAGATTAGCAGAATTATCAGATATAGATTTTCTTGCGCAAATACATTTCAAAGCTGGTAAAATCCAGGTAGGTGGATTTATGCATAAACTAGGTCTTCCTTTTC
The DNA here is from genome assembly GCA_964633505.1 of uncultured Rikenellaceae bacterium. Classification (GTDB taxonomy): domain Bacteria; phylum Bacteroidota; class Bacteroidia; order Bacteroidales; family VadinHA17; genus LD21. The sequence goes on from CAZWHC010000008.1 coordinate 80,145, forward strand.
TAAGGACATATTATGGAATCCGTTTAAATGATGAAAATAGTGTAATATGGGTGGCGGAAGACGAATCCAGTTCTGTTTGTGGATTTGTATCCGGGACCTTAGATTCTCAAAAAACACTTTTATTGCTGAAGAAAAACAGGATTAAGCTTGGTTTCTCAGTTTTACCTATACTTTTCAAAGTTCCCGGCATGCTTTCATGTCTGAAGGCAAGGTATGATTTTGTTTCATTAAAATCCCAAAGTGAACCTTTTGGAATTACCTGTGGCCCCAGACTGGATTATTGGGGCTGGGATCCATCTGTCAAAGGCGGATCATCTCTCTTTCTAATGAAAGTCTGGCTTGATGATGTCTTTTCCAGGAATGTTTATTGTGTTTATGGAGAAGTTGACAGAGAAAATGGTGCAGTAACATCATATGTTGCTCTGCTTGGAGCCAGAGTTTTGAATGAACAGAAGCTCAAAGATGGCAGGAACAGAATCTTCATTGAATTCAAAAATAAACACTTTACTAAAAACTAGCAGAAATTTTATGAGATGCTCCAGGTTCTTATAAAACAAATATTTTAGGTCTTATTATACGTGCGATTTGAAATGAGGCATAATTGTGATTCTTTTTCCTAAAATAAAATGGGAAAGGAGGTTTTTAAATTTTAAGATGACATTTTAATCCTAAAAATTAAAGTGAAGAGGACTTTTGATATTGCTGTGTCATGCTTTGGTATACTGGTGCTTTTACCTTTAATGATTATTGTTGGTTTATTGATTAAACTCACTGACGGAGGAACAGTATTATTCAAACAAAAAAGAATAGGGAAAGGCGGTATACCTTTCCAAATTTACAAATTCAGAACAATGAGTGAAGTTAACAAAATGACTGGTGACAATTTTGAACCTGGGAATACTTCAAGGATAACACATTTAGGCAGAATCTTAAGAAATACCAAATTCGATGAAATCCCTCAGTTAATTAATGTCCTTATGGGTCAAATGTCCATTGTTGGTCCAAGGCCGGAAGTAGAAAAATGGATAAATCTTTATCCTGAAAAATGGCAAATCGTTTTATCTGTCAAACCTGGAATTACTGATTATTCTTCGATTGTTTTTGCAGAGGAGGAAGCCATTCTTTCCAGATCAAATGATCCAGAAACGACTTATCGGGACATAATACTACCTCAAAAGCTAAACCTGAATATAGAATACGTTTATAAAAACACCTTTAAGGGTGACATAAAAATCATCATCACTACTCTAAACCGAATTATTTCTAATTCATTATTTTAAGCTATGATAATACCATTTTCTAAAGTTGCAATCGCTGGAAACGAACTTAAATACATTAAGGAAGTCTTGGATAGTGGCTGGCTTACTACATCTTCAAAAGCTCTCCTATTTGAGAAGAAATTTGCAGAATATATAGGTGTCAGATATGCATGTGCTGTTAATTCATGCACTTCTGCATTACATCTTGCGGCTGAAGCATCCGGACTTGGAATCGGAGATAAAGTATTAGTTCCATCATTAACATTTACAGCTTCAGCTGAAATACTGCGTTATCTGGGAGCTGATCCTGTTTTTTGTGATGTTGAATATGGAACCGGACTAATTACTTCTTCTGTTCTAAAAAAAGCATTAAATGACATCCCGGGTATTAAGGCACTTATACTTGTTCATTACGCAGGTCAAGCCCCGGTAATGACAACACCTGAAGGAGAAGGTATTATTGATATTTGCAGAAAGAATAATATAATTATTATTGAAGATGCTGCCCATGCATTTCCTACTAAATCAGGAGATCATTATATCGGAACATTCGGTGATATTACCTGCTTTAGCTTTTATGCCAATAAGACAATAACCACAGGAGAAGGAGGTATGCTGGTTACTAATAATGATAAATTTTTTGAAAGAGTTAAACTCATGCGCCTTCATGGAATAAACCGGGATATATGGGAAAGGTATACTTCTACAAAATCTTCATGGGAATATGATGTTGTTGCTCCCGGATATAAGTACAACATGCCTGATATAAATGCAGCAATAGGTCTTGCACAACTTGAAAAAGCTGAGTTTTTCCGGAAGGAACGACAGAGATGTGCTGAGTTTTATCTAAACCATCTGAATAATATTAGCCAAATTGATCTGCTTGGGCTGACAGGTCCTTTAAGTAATAACTCCTGGCATCTCTTCCCAATAGTAATTAAACCCGAGGCTAAAATTACCAGGGAAGAGTTTATCAGGCAACTCGCAAGCGCCGGAATAGGAACATCAGTTCATTATAAACCACTTCATAGGATGTCATATTATAAAGAAACATACAATCTTAAATCGGAGAATTATCCAAACGCTGAGAAAATCTGGAAAGGAAGGGTTTCTCTGCCAATATATCCGGATCTGACCAATGATGAGCTTAATTACATCTGTAGTACTATTAACAGGTTATTGTCATAATGTAATTGTTTGAAATTTCAAGACTAATTCATTTTCGACAACTTAATCATATTGGAATTTGTGAAAAAGAATAAAAATCATGATCCCTCAGACAAATACTTCTGTTATACATTTAACTTATGTATCTGAATTTCCCAATCTCTGTTTTAAAGCTTTAATTTGTTATTTATCCAAAGTATTTTTAGTACAAAATATCAGATCCACAGGATTCCCGGGAATCTCAATACATCTTTTTTCAGGGATTTTCTACTGTTCTGAAAAAAACCTCTTTAACAACCGCAGGAATCCAAATTTCCCTTAATTTTAGTTTTTATTTTAGTAATAAGCACTCTGAACCAAAAACAATGAAGTATAGAAAAATTAATCTACTCTTATTGCTTGTTATGGTGATAATGGCATCTTGCGTTACAAATAAGAAACTGACCTATCTTCAGTCAGAAGGTACAAGACAGGAGTTTATTTCTATTACTCCGGCAACATATATTATTCAACCTTATGATAACTTATTTATCAAAGTTGTAACCCCTGATCCTCAATGGGCAGATATGTTCAATACCATGCCGGCAAATACTTCCGGCTACGGGATGAATGAATTGAGTGCTGATATATTAAGTTATTCTGTTGATGATGAAGGTGCAATCGAATTACCATATGCAGGAAGATTCTTAGTAGCCGGAAAGACTCTCAAAGCGGTTAAAGAAGAATTAGATAAAGCTCTTAAGAGCTATGTGGCTGACGCTGTTGTTGTGGTGAAGCTTGTAAATAATTATATCAGCATAATCGGAGAAGTACAGCATCCAGGGCGCTATCCTATATATAAGGACCGCCTTAATGTATTTCAGGCACTTGCAATGGCCGGAGATCTTGATTTATATGGAAACAGGCAAAAATTACAGCTGATCCGGCAAACACCTGAAGGGAATATAGTAAAGGAATTTTCTGTAAGAGATAGAAATATAATAGGATCAGAGTATTTCTATGTCATGCCAAATGATGTATTATATGCACCTCCTATGAAGGGAAGGTTCTTTAGAATGGAATCCTTCCCCTATTCAGTTATCTTAAGTACAATTACTACTTTTGTCCTGATATGGAATGTTGTTAAATAGACGACTCATTTTAACCTACAATATATTTACAGAGACTCTCAGAAGTCAGATTGATAAAAGTGCCAGGCGAAATCATTATTAAAAATATGAACGATAATTCCAAATTAAAGTCCGCAACAGTACTTAGCAAAGAGAAGGATAAGGACGAAATAAATCCTGTAGAGATATTTCAAAGGATGACCTCCAGATGGCACTTCTTTTTGATAACATTGTTAATCTCTTTCTTTTTTGCCTGGTTATTTATTACCCTTTCTATCCCCAAATATAAGGTCACAACATCTCTTCTTATTGAACAGGAGCAAAAGACAAGTTCAATTAATAATGAACAACTTCTTGAAGGTTTCGGATTAGGCTCAGGGATGAAAAATCTTGACAATCAGATCATGATATTAAAATCCAAATCACTGATCTCTAGGACACTCGAAGAACTTAATTTTCAAAATGAATATTACGTTCGGGGCATTTTCGATGATTTATCTCTTTATCCTGCCTCGCCCATTCAAATTATCCCTGAAAACACTGACAGCATACCGACAGATATTGAATTCAACTTTAATGTACTTAACAATGATTTGTTTGAACTTTTTGCTGAACTTAAGGACAAATCAGAATTTCAAGTTGAATCAACTTTTGGAAAAACTATAAAATTCAGGGAAGGGAATTTCCATATCGAGAAAAAGGCTGATAAATGGCCATCAGAAAAGAGTTATAATAGTATTTATTTCATACACCACAACCTTGATGACTTAGCCGAAAGCTACAGTCAAAGACTTAAGGTAGAGCCTGCATCAAAAAACGGGACTATTCTGACAATAAGTATTGAAGGTACCAATAAAGCAATGCTTATCGATTTCCTGAATAAACTAACTGAAATATTTCTTGAAAATTCTCTTGACAAAAAGAACCAGGAAGCGGTCAGAACCATAACATTTATTGATGATCAACTTATTGGAATTTCTGACTCGCTATTAATTACTGAAAACAAATTACAGGAATTCCGTTCAAGAAATCGGGTAATGAACCTTTCTTCTCAAGGGCAGGCAATTATCAATCAGGCCATGGATCTCGAAAATGAAAAAGCGCGTATTGAAATTGAAGCAAATTATTATAACTACCTGGCTGACTATCTATTAAAGGATAATGCCGGAGAAGTTCCAATTGCTCCTGCAACCATGGGTATATCAGATCCGGGGTTAACAAAACTTGTCGCCGACCTCGCTGACATGCAGAGTCAGCTATACAGCAAAAGTCTTGGAGAAAAAAATCCGCTTCAGGGGCAATTACTTCTTAGAATCAGAAACACAAAGGAAGCCCTGAAGGAAACCCTTAATGGATTAAGAAGAGCCAATAATTTAGCAAGAGATGAAAACCAAAACCAGATACGAACAATTAACGCTCAGGCAACCGCTTTACCAGTAACAGAGAGACAACTGCTGGGGATTGAGCGAAAATTCAAATTAAATGACGAACTCTATACCTTCCTTCTTGAAAAGAGAGCCGTTGCCCAGATTCAGAAAGCCTCCAACATGCCGGACAATGAAATAATAGATAGTGCAAAAGCTGATCCTGTACCGCTAAAACCCAAAAAAGCATTGATCTATTTGTCGGCCTTCTTCCTTGGTATTTGTGTACCGTTTTTCTGGATAATTGCATCAGAAAAATTAAGCAATAAAATCAAAGGAGATGAAGACATTAAGAAGATCACGGATATTCCTGTTATTGGCCATATACCTCATAATCAGATTAAGAAAAACACGATTGTAATGGATGACCCGCCTTCGCATGTATCAGAGGCATTCAGATCCCTTAGATCGAAAATGCAATTCCTAACAAAAGAGGCAAGGGTTCCAGTCATACTTATTACTTCTTCTTGTCCTGAAGAAGGCAAGTCATTTACTGCAATAAATATTGCCTCAGTTTATAGCCTTATCGGCAAAAGAACGGTAATTGTGGGATTTGACTTAAGAAAACCCAGGTTATATGATGATTTCGACATTAATAATGACCAGGGAGTTTCAACGTGGTTAATAGGTAAGAATAGTTTTCATGACATAATTAAGGAGACCAGGTATGAAAATCTGTCAATAATACCGGCAGGCCCCATACCACCAAATCCATCAGAACTACTGGCTTTGGATAAGACCGCAGAACTTGTCAGACTGCTGAAGGATTCATACGATTGTATTGTAATTGATTCGTCTCCCATTGGAACAGTATCTGATTCATTTCACCTGTCAGGGTTAGTGGATGCTACTATTGTAATAGTAAGGCAGGATATGACTCCAAAAAATCTGCTTGAAAACACACTTAAAGATATAACCTTCAGCGAATTTAAAAGTGTAAGTATTATAGTCAATGATATTAAAACAATTGAAAACAAATATACCTATGGTGGCAAATATGGTTATAAACATCATAAAGCCAACCCCTTGAGCTAAAAAGGATTCTCCCGCCTGAAATATCTTGTCACCTATTGTTTTAGTTTGACCATTATTTGTGGCAAAAGCGATTCAGTTAAGAATTGAAAGGCTCCGGTCACAACTCGGTCATTATCGGATAAATGACTAACTATCAGTTCCTGACAATTAGTTTCTGTGAGTTCAATGTCATCCTATTGCCTCCCATCTGTAAAATATACAAACCATTTTTAAGATTAAGAGGTAGCATAAATTCTTTTTCCTGACTAGTAATTCTGTGATCATACATTACTGATCCGGACAAATCAACAATCCTCACAAATTCAGGATTTAAATTCAGGTCAATGATCCTTATATTAACAAAATTGCTGGCAGGATTCGGGAATATTTTTACAGCCTGAAGGTCATAACCTCTTGTCTTTTCTTTTCTGTAACCATAGATTCTTATCTCAGAGAAAAAGTTCCAGCTATCTGACTTGTTTCCATGACCAATGAGCTTTATATATTTATACTCCATAGCAGCCTTCGATTCCGGAAAATCAAAAACTTGCAGATCACCTGAAAAAGCACATGAATTTGATTTAATAAGAATTGGTTCCCAGTTTATATTATCCTCTGATCCAAGGACATCAAAATAGGATTCCCTGGTTTGCCCGGGCTGAAATGCCAGTTTAACATGATGCACAATAAAAGGCTCTTTCAGTGTTAGTAGTACCCAGCTGTTTTCTCCATTGACAGCCCACATTGTTCCAATATTTCCATCAATAATGTTGGACGGGTAATTGGGTTCAGAATAGGAGCTGGCCTGAATATCTTTCACCTCAGCTACATCAAGATGAGGCTCATATGGATTGATTGTTACAGGTACTATTTTGGATTTTGTTGATTTACCATCCGATACATTCAAAATAAAATGGAGCTGTTTCTTTTCTTCGACAACAGGACCAAGATATTGGATAACAGGTCCGGAAGTGGAAGAAACCTGAATATTTTCAGGTATTAACCAGTCGAAAGTAAGTTTATCCTTGTCTGCGTCAAAACTACCGCTTGCATTTAGTTCACTTACAAATCCTGAGAATGTGGCAGGAGAAAAGTTAACAACCACATTTGGCGTAGAATTTGGAACAATAATATTATTTTTTACATTAAATCCGGAAAAGGATTGAACCTGGACGCCGGATGAAGTTTGCAGCGGATTAGATGAAGGTTTCGAATATGAGAGGGTAATTACATCTCCTGCGTTAACTCCATTTGCAAGGGTCAGAGTAATTTTATTACCTGATAATGTTACTGAGTTAACTCCTCTGGGAGCTGAATTTACATCAACTGAAAACGCTGTGGATACTGGAATAATGTTTGCCAGATTTGAACTAAATGTTAAAAGTATCTTTGAAGGATCCTCATTTTCTATTGAACCATTTACAAGTACAGGGATGTTCTGGGATGAAACCGTAATTATCATAGTACCATACACTCCCGATCCGTCATTTGCCGTTGCCCTGGCTGTAACGGTACCACTGGCAACAGCAGTTACCAGACCAGAAGAGGAAATAGTTGCCTGTCCCGTGCCATTTGCTATTGACCAGGTAACTGTTTTATTTGATGCGTCAGAAGGTGTAATTGAAGCATTAAGTTGAAGTGTTCCATTAATTGTTGTGATTATTGATACACCTCCTGATCCTGTAACAGTTATACCGGTTACAGGTTTTATCTGGTTTGATATGGTAATGGCCAGAGTTCCAGATACACCTGAACCGTCATTTGCTGTTGCCCTGGCTGTAACAGTACCATTGGTAACTGCAGTGACCAGTCCTGATGATGAAATCGTTGCCTGTCCTGTTCCATTCATAACTGACCAGGTAACTGTTTTATCAGTTGCATCCGAAGGTGTTACAGAAGCTGCCAGTTGAAGAGTTCCTTTATTTGCAGTGATTGTTGAAACTCCACCTGATCCTGTAACCGTTATGCCGGTAACAGGTTTTTTCTGGTTTGATATAGTAATAGTCAGAGTTCCATATACACCTGAACCGTCATTTGCTGTTGCCCTGGCTGTGACAGTGCCATTAGCAACGGCAGTAACCAGTCCGGATGATGAAATGGTTGCCTGTCCTGTACCATTCACAACTGACCATTTAACTGTTTTATCAGTTGCATCCGAAGGTGCTACACTAGCTGTCAGTTGAAGAGTTCCTTTATTTGCAGTGATTGTGGTTGCAGCTCCTGCACCCGTTACTGATATTGAGGTTACCAAACTAACAGGATTACCGTTATCAAATTCAAATGCTCCTATATCTGGTCTGGAATCGCGGGGATTTCCGAAAAAGTCACCGTTCACATTACTTGAAGTTCTTCCTTTGTCTATGGCATCTGAGCCATCTAGCAATTTGAAGTAGTCAGCTGTAAGTTCACCTGGCTCAATAGAACCCACCCTGCTTATTAATGGATCACCAATTATGTCATTGGTGCCAATATAATCCTTGATATTAGCCGGGCTTATAAACAAGTTGTTGCTACAGGTAATACCACCTCCATCCCCAGTGCGGGCATAGTTATAAATATCATAAAGGTTATCTTCCTGAATAACAATATTATTAATAAAATAGGAATTAGTCGACGTAGATTCTGTATTTAATTGTACACAACTAACATAGGAGCTGTTCATAAACGTATTGTTTGCGATTATTGTATAACGAGGATCGCCACAGCTAAAACATCTGCGCGTTCCATAAACAATATTGTTTATACAAATATTATTCGACTGAGGAATTTCAAATGTCTCATCACTAAAGTTTATTCCGGTTCCCGGATAGTTCCAATCTGATGTTCTGTAGACTAAGTTCCTTTGCACCAGGCAATAAGAAGCATCAGAAATATAAATATGGACTGAGGAACAGTTGTATACCACATTATCTTCTACTGTTCCATGGCTAGCATTGAAAAATGAGATGCCCTCTCCCCAACAATCATGTACTACACAATGCCTGATAATACCATATTTAGGTGAATTCCTTTGAGATATTCCTGAACCCCATAATGACGCCTTGTCCTGGTAGTTACAAAGAGATGCGTTATAAACTGTACAATATTCTATAATTGAGTAATCCCCTGAAGCACCTATCCCTCCAGACCAACAATCATGCACATTGCAATTACTTATTAAAGTTGAGATTCCGTTACTAATTATGCCTCCACCACCATTACCCAAATCACCTGTAGTGTTGCTGTTTCTGACTTCGAATCCAATGAAATGGACATAGTCTGACCATATCATCACTAATGGTCTCCCCGTTCCTGTATCTAATCCTGTTCCATCAATAATAGGCGATTCATCCTGGTACGCTATAATAGTGATAGGATAATTTTCTGTCCCTTTTATAGAAGAAGGTACGTTGACCAATTCATTATAAATTCCGGATCTTGCATAAAGTACATCACCAGCTGTAAGTTTTGAAACTGCAAAATTTATCGTTCTAAACGGATTATTTAAAGTTCCCGCATTACTGTTACTACCAGAAGTTGAAACGTAATAACTTGAAGCCGAAACCAATTCAGTTATACAAAGAAAAATTACGCACAACCATTGAGGCAAGAACTTTTTCAAATTACCAATAAATCGTTTAAAATAGATTGTTCGTCTAGGACAGTCTATTTTTCTATTCATATCTGCTTAATGGATATTTATTTGACAAAGATGAAAATATAATTGACTAACGCTAAAATAATAACTGCAAAAGTATTAATTTATTATTTTAATCAGAGTATGTACCTAGTTTATTTTTGACTTTTTAACTATTTTTTTAACAATTATTATCTTTAGTATCCTCTAAGAATTAAATATAGCTCTGTGAAATCATGAATGTGCCGATGTAGTAGGATATGTTTATTTCGTGCTAATCTAAAATGAAGATATGGTATGAGCATTAAAAAATGTAAAAAATCACGAATCAAACTATGTTTAAGAACTTAAAGAGATTCTTTGATTCTTTTACCAAGAAAGGACCTTTGCTATCACTTATTAGTGTGTGCCGTTATATGCAGAACCATTATAATAATATTCCTGGGTGTAAAAAGATTTTTTCTACATTGGAAATTTATATCAGGAAATTTCAGTTTTCCCTCGATAAAAAGTTTGACAAACGATATGGAGTGGAAACTTCTGGTATTATTCCAGTTAAAAGTTTGTCTGGCAATACTATTAATATTCAATTTGCTAACTGGTACGAGCCAACTTCAGTGAAAACATTCAACCAGATATTGGATAATCTGATTATCAATTTTGAAGAATTTACTTTTATAGATTTTGGTTCAGGTAAAGGAAGGGTCTTGTTGCTAGCTTCCAGATATGCTTTTAAGAAAATAATTGGAGTTGAATTTGATAAATATCTTCACCAAACAGCGTTAGAAACCATAATAGTTTACAATACACGAACCAACACGTCTATGAATATTGAATCAATATATACTGATGCAACAACGTTTACTATCCCAGATGGAAAGTTAGTTTTATTCTTTTTTAGCCCTTTTAAAGAAAAAGTAATGAGTACTGTTCTGGCAAACAATTCTGAAACTTACTCATTAAATAGAAACAAAATGTTTATAATAATCTACGGCACAAATGAAAAGTCAATAGAATTAATAAATTCAATGAAATTTCACTGCGTTGAAATTAATCTTCGACCTGATTGGGCAAAAGTATCGGATTAAAAATGTTTGATTTATTCAAGCCCTGATAATTAGTAATTTTATTTCATTTTAACTCAAATTATCAAATACATATGGGAATTCCATTCTGACAAAACTCATCTTAAATTGCTACCTGCAAACAGAATTCCAAGTCGACTTGAAGTCTTATTTTGATCGGTTGAAAATCTACCATATTTGTGTGAATTATAATGAATTATTATTAGTAATAAATTATCCAGAACTGAACCGATCTTTAAAAAATCCACTAATCACAACTTTTTAATTAAATTTAAAGTAATAAATTGATAAAACATTACTGGTCAATTGAAAGTTTTATTTGAGGACTCTAACTATAATTAATTTGTGATAAATGCTTTCCATCAAGGTACCTGACAATAATATTGCTGAAAGAGAATATATAATTAAGACGATATTTGATGATTTTCTTGGACTGCAGTATACCATATCTTATAGTAGTGCAACCTTAAACTACATTATTAGCTTTACAGATTCTGAGTTGACTATTAAAGATGGTTTTTTTACAAATTTCCAGGGTGAACTTTCTTTTCTGAATATTAACTCAATTCCCTCAAAAATTCATTTCACTGTAAATGAATTTATTACAGAAAATGATATCCCCGTAATTTTCGGTAACAACGAGTTAACCGTTTCAGAAAGAAAGATCTTTTGTGGATTGGATATTTTTGCTTCTTCTTTTTTTTTGCTAACCAGATGGGAAGAAATTGTAAATGAAATCAGAGATTCTCATGGCCGTTTCCCTGGGATTGAAAGCACTGCATATAAGAACAACTTTCTTCATCGACCAGTTGTAAATGAATATGTTGAAATGTTATGGACAATGCTTAAGAGACTAGGTTATAATGGAATAAGGAAGAAAAAAAAATTCGAGCTCGTTTTCACCCATGATATTGATGTTCTTATTTACCACAGGTCCGTACAGACAATACTTGGTGATATTTTTAAAAGAAAAAATGGTCATCTGGCCTTTGAGAATTTTAAATATTTGTTTTACCCAAATCCTTACAATACTTTTGATTTTTTGATGACAAAAAGTGAAGAAATTGGGGTGAAATCACATTTTTATTTAATGTCATCATCTGGCAACTCTCCCTATGATTCAAATAATTATTTAAAAAGCAATCTCTTTCGTCACACCATTAATGAAATAAAGAGAAGGGGACATATTTTGGGATTTCATCCTGGATATACCACATTTGATGACCACGAGAAATGGCGGGATGAAAAAGATCTTCTGGAAGATGTAATCAAACAAAAAGTATTGGAAGGCAGACAGCATTATTTACGAATAGATCTTACCAAGACATTTGCTATTTGGGAAGAAAACAATATGGAAATCGACAGTACCCTAGGCTACGCTGACAAAGAGGGTTTCCGATGCGGAACCGGGGATGTTTTTCCCATATTTGAAATTAAAGGAAGAAGACAATTGCAATTGAAGGAACGCCCTCTAATAGTCATGGATGGTACTCTCAGACAATATCAGGAATACTCACTCGATAAAGTATCAGATGTTTTAAACCATTATATTTCAACAGGTAAGAAATTTGAGAGCCCTATAACCCTGCTTTTTCACAATTCAAGCTTTTATGGTGACTGGAAAGGTTATAATAATGTTTACGAAAAATTGGAGAGAAGTGAATCTTAGTCAACACTTGATGATTGGGTAATAATATAGTGGAAAATAATAATAATAATAATAATAATAATAATAATACTGTACAGACACTATGGGTTGCAATGGGGAAATTTAGCTCATTTGCGTTAGGATTGGTCAGTGCAATGGTTTTGTCAAGGTATTTCAGCAAATCAGAATATGGAACTTACAGACAAATTCTCTATATATATAGCACACTTTTGGTAATCTTTAGCGCAGGATTACCTTTGGTTTTTGATTACTTCCTGCCACGATATAATCTTGCACAAGGAAAAGAAATTGTATTTAAAGTATCTAAAGTGCTTTTTCTTACTGGATTGGCCTTTTCAGTTTTTCTCTTCGCTTTTTCAGGGCTGATAGCAAAAATCCTTAAAAATCCTGAGCTTTCAACAGGATTGAAATATTTTGCTCCTATTCCAATGCTCTTATTGCCAACAATGGGAATCGAAGGTATTTTTTCTTCTTATAGAAAGACAATTTATATTGCAATTTACAACACTTTATCCAGGTCATTAATTTTAATATTTATTGTCCTTCCCGTAGTTTTTTTCAATGGGACTTATCTCACGGCAATATACGGATGGATAATCGTGTCAATTATTACTTTAGGAATAGCATTTTATTTTAAGGGAATTCCTTTTAAAAATGTAGTGAGCGAAAAGTCAAACCTGAATTTTATTAATATTTTTAAATACAGCATGCCACTAGTACTAGCCAGCATAGCAGGCATTGCCATTAAAGCTGCTGATCAGTTTTATATTAGTAGATTTTTCGGAGCAGAAGTTTTTGCAGAATTTGCAAATGGTTTTATCGAAATTCCATTTGTAACTATGATTACAGGAGCTACTGCAATAGTGCTTATGCCATTATTTTCAAAAATTGTAAATGACAAAACTGATGTGAATATATTAGTTACTTTATGGCAAAATGCGTTAAAAAAATCGGTGATCCTAATCTACCCAATGGTTGTCTTTTTTTTATTTTATTCAAAAGATATCATGACTGTCTTATATTCAGAAACATATTCCGGGGCCTCCAGGTTTTTTAGTACAGCGATGACTGTTAATTTTTTCAATGTTATTGTTTTTTCACCACTTCTTTTTTCATTGGGTGAGACTCGTTTTTATGCGAGAATACATATATTTTTTGCATTTCTAATTTGGATAGGTGAATATTTTATCGTGAAAATTTTTAATGACCCCTTGTCAATTGCAATATTCTCTGTCAGTATCCAGGTTTGCATAATACTAATTTCACTTGGCTATGTATCAAAAATAACCCGCATTTCTATCAGCAAGCTTTTCCCTGTAGGGCGTCTTATTATTATCGCCTTGCATTCAATTGTCACTCTTCTTGCTGTGAAAATGTTTATTAATTTTGCCTTGTCAGAAATCAGTACCATACTTTACTTGTCACTTTCGGGCTTTGGATATCTGATCTTGTTATGGATGACATCCAAATGGTTCAAAATTAATTATCTGGAGATCATTATCCCCATATTTAAAAGGAATAATTCACAAACTAATTAAAGAGTAATGCTAGATAGTAGGAACCAGAAGAAAATACTTATTATATCCTGCAGATTCTTCCCTTCATATAGTCCCAGAGCTTTAAGGGCAACTGAATTAGCAATAGAACTGGCGAAGCAGGGACATAATGTAACGATATTCGCTGTATTGGGGAAATATAATTATCAGGAATTTGAAAAAGCACATCAAATAAAAGTTCGAAATTTAGGAAAAATGAGGTTCGCCACATTAAATAGCGATGGATGGCAACGAAGAAATATTCTTGATAAGCTTCTATTCAGACTATTTAACAGACTTCTTGAATTTCCTGATATCGAATTTATGTTGAAAATTCCAAGGATCATTAGATCAGAAAAGGATGTTGACCTTCTGATTTCTATAGCAAATCCATTTCCAATACATTGGGGCTGTGCACTTTCAAAAGGTCTTTATAATGATTGTTTCCCTCATACCTGGGTGGCTGATTGTGGAGATCCATATATGTTCAATAAATTTCAAAAACATCCTTTCTATTTTAAATATTTCGAAAAATGGTTTAGCAAAAAAGCTGATTTTATTACTGTACCATCCGCAAATATTGTTAGTGCCTATTATGAGGAATCCAGAGAAAAAATAAAAATAATACCTCAGGGTTTTAATTTTAATGATACGCCTGAAAGTGATAATTACATAAAAAATTCTATACCAACATTTGCATATGCTGGAACTTTGTACAAAAAAAACAGGGATCCCACATTGTTCCTAAATTATTTATGTACGATAAATATTGATTTTAAATTTGTAATTTATACAATGGACAATGAATTAATTCTTCCATTTCTTAAAAGACTGGGAAATAAGCTTGAGATCAGATCCTATATTTCAAGAGATCAGTTATTAACTCAATTAAGTAAAATGGATTTTTTGTTGCATATTCAGAACCTGAATGACTATGGTTCCCCAAGTAAACTGATTGATTATGCATTAGTAAAAAGGCCTATTTTAAAAATAGCCTCTGATTTTCTTCCTGTTAAAGAGATAAATGAATTTCTTGCGGGAAATTATAAAAATCAATATATAATTCAGAACCTGGATACTTACAATATCTCCTCTGTTGCGCAAAAGTTTTTATCATTGATTAAATAATGAATAATTATTTACATTGCTAGCGAATAATGGTAACCCTCTCCTAATTTAAGGTCAGGGAATAACGTTTCCCGAGTTAAACATGAAAGTTTTTAAGGGATATAACATAACAAATATTCTTTTGAATAAAATAATGATAATACAAAACTTCCTCAAGGGATTATTCAGAAAATTTGAACCATGAAAATCGGAATACATAATGATATTAAAT
Source organism: uncultured Rikenellaceae bacterium (assembly GCA_964633505.1). GTDB lineage: Bacteria > Bacteroidota > Bacteroidia > Bacteroidales > VadinHA17 > LD21. The sequence goes on from CAZWHC010000008.1 coordinate 95,362, forward strand.
CCTATAGTGTTAGATGGATTGAATATTGTATTGAAAGGTCAATTGACTACAAAACAGTCAATTGCTTTGAAGACAACATTATAGAACAATTAAATGATTGTGATGCTCTTCTTTGGCATTATTACCACAATGATTATAGATCTCAACTGTTTGCAAAGCAATTACTGTTCGCACTGGAGCAATCCGGTAAAGTTGTATTTCCCAATTTCAGAACAGGATGGCATTTTGATGATAAAGTTGGACAGAAATACCTTTATGAATCTCTTGGGATAAAAGTACCTTCAACGAATATCTTTTATACAAGTGAAGATGCCTTTGCATGGGCCTCTGCAGCAACATTTCCCAGGGTTTTTAAGTTAAGGAAGGGGGCCTCTGGCTCCAATGTCAGATTAGTGAAAAATTATAGAATGGCTCAAAAATTAATTAGTAAATCCTTTAAAAGCGGACATTCGCAATTTAACAGGTGGGGCTATTTTAGAAACAGACTAAATCTTTTCAGGAACGACAAAGACAGTCTATCCGGTGTAGTCAAAGGATTCTTAAGGTTATTTATTCCAACACAGCAAGAAAGAATGACATCACCTGAAAAGAGCTACATTTACTTTCAGGATTATATTCCAAATGAAGGCTATGACTACAGGATCGAAATTGTTGGGAATTATTGCATTGCAGCGGTAAGATACGTAAGAAAGAATGATTTCAGAGCTTCCGGGGGGCATGATGACCATTTTGATAAAGAACTTATACCAAGGGAAGTTCTTGACTTTGCGTTTGATATATACGACAAAATTAAGGCACAATCATGCGCTCTGGATATAATAAGAAATTGCGAAACGAACGAACTTGTACTGATTGAAAACTCTTACTGCTATGGTTTGGACGAAGATGAATTTATGCATGGTTACTGGGACAGATTCGGAAAATTGCATAATGAGTCTTTCGATAGCAGGGATTGGATGATTGAGTCAGTAATTAATGAAGTTCTTCTAAAAAAGAGCCAGTTAATTCGGAAGAAGTAAATTTACTTTGTCAATATACAGAACAACATGTCCTTAAGGCGGTATATACCAGATTTCATTCTATCTCTTTATGCTCTTTATTATACTCAAGGTTTACTATATTCTCAAGGGTCAATTCTTTCAAAAACCTGCATTGCCTTAATCCTTCTGATTTCCGGTTTTTACTTAATTAAGACTTTTTTGCTAAAGAGCAATAAGTCTATTTTCTTTTATGCCTGGACGGCACTTATTGTTATAAACCTGATTGGTTATTTTGTAAAATTTGATTTCTCAGAAGGTCCTGTACGTGACATGTTTAAAAGTACTTTGGCTTGTTTACTGCCATTCTACCCATTTTACTATTTTTCAAAAAAGAACCTTCTGAAGTCAGATAATCTGATCCGTTTCCTGATATTAATGATCCCTATTATTATTTTTCAGTACTTTCGTAATGAAAGCCTGGTACAGGTGATGATGGATAGCGATAATGCAAGTATTGTTAATAATTTAGGCTATTCTTTTACAGGTTTAATGCCTTTTGTTTTCCTGATAAATAAAAAGAAAATCATTTCTGGCCTGCTGATGGCTTTACTATTAATTTTTATAATTCAAAGCTCAAAGAGAGGCGCCATTATTGCCGGCACTTTCGCTTTACTAATGTATTTTTATTATCAGCTAATTGTTATAGGGAAATACAAAAGAATCTCCGGATATATAGTTGTGCCTCTGATAATAGTTGGACTTACTATTTTCGTTTACAGGGAATCAGTAAGCAATGAATTATTAATGAACAGGATGTCCTCCATGATTGAAGGTAATACAAGCGGCAGGGATATTATTTACAGAACACTTTTAAATCACTGGTACGATAGGGATAACGTTTTTAACTTGCTTTTCGGATTTGGATTTGCTGCCTCTCTGGATATAACAGGAGGCTCATATGCACACAATGACTGGCTGGAACTTCTATCCAATTTCGGTTTATTAGGGGTTTTGGTTTATTTGACCTTATTTGTTTCGGCACTGACATTATATTTTAATAAATTATGGTCCAAAGAAAAGAGAATTCTCCTTCTCACCATAATGATCATTTGGCTCTTTGTTTCAATGGTTTCAATGTGGTATACTTCCGTTGAAGGATTCATGCAGGCAAGTCTACTGGGATACATATTTGGAAATGAAAATCCAGATCTTGATTAAAACCTATAATACCCCCGCATAATTATGAATAATAATTGATTGACTGTTTGTTGCTGATTGTTTGATTTAATGATGATAATATTAAAAAGTTTATTTTAAATCCAAGATTAATCAATACATGCTTAAAGTACTATTATGCGCTCCTTTCGGAGGTGTTACAGGTGGAATAAGTCGCTGGACAGAGCATGTTATTAATTATTATAACAGCCTCAATGTAAAAGAAGTGGATTTAATTTTACAGCCTATGGGCAGGTCTGGATTTATACCATCATATACTTTGGTTCACAGACTGTCTTCAGGATCAATCGAATTCACTAAAATGATTTTCAGTTATATAAGGTCCTTTAATTCTTTTAAACCAGATATTGTACACATTTCTTCCAGTGCATCAATAAGTTTGCTAAAAGATATTGTGATTCTGAGGTATGCCAGAAAAAGGAAAGTCAAGACTGTTCTCCATTTCCATTTCGGCAGGATTCCTTCCCTTGCTGAAAGAAAAAATTGGGAATGGAAGCTTATAAAGTATTGTATTAAGAGTGCAGATATTGTATTAGTAATTGACAAAATTTCAAATAAAGCTCTGATCAATAAGGGATTTACAAATATCAGATTACTGCCAAATCCAATTTCTCCGGATATTCTAAACTTAATTGAAAAAAACAAGAACATCAAAAGAGTAAAAAACAGAATATTATTTGTCGGATGGGTTGTAAAGCAAAAAGGGATATTTGAACTGGTGCAGGCATGTCGGGATATCCCCGACATACATTTAAAAATTATCGGGCCTGTTATTCCGGAAATAAAAGAAAAACTTCTTCTGGATGCAAAAAGAGATACCTATAATAAGTGGATTGAATTCACTGGCGTATTGAGCTTAAATGATGTCATAAAGGAAATGCTGGCCGCCAGCTTATTCGTATTACCCTCATACTCCGAAGGATTTCCGAATGTCATACTTGAAAGCATGGCATGTGGATGCCCAATTGTTGCTTCGTCGGTTGGTGCCATTCCTGAGATGTTGGCAGACGGATCTGGATTGCTGATTGCACCAGCTGACGTTTTTTCCCTCAGGGAAGGCATTATAAAAATGCTAAATGATATAAAACTGGCTGAAGAATATGGGAACAATGCAAAAAAAAGCGTTGAAAGCCATTATTCAATGCCAAAAGTATGGCTCTCCTTAAACAAAATTTGGATGAATGATGTAGTTTGTTAAGGGATTGTTTGAAAACAACAAAATCACCTGATAAAGAAAATCTTTACCGCTCAACTATAGAATATTATGCGTATTTTATTATTAATTGACAATCTGGGTTCAGGGGGAGCACAAAAACAGATTGTTACATTAGCCAAATTACTAAAAGAAAGTGATCATGAAGTTGAATTTTTAACATATAACGAAGGGGATTTTTTTGCTGATATTGTTAAACGGGAGAATATCTTCATTAATAAAATCGTAACAGGCAGTTATTTGATAAGAATGATTCAAGTCAGGAATTTTATCCGTAAAAAGAAATTTAATGCTGTTGTTTCTTTTATGGATACACCCAATTTTCTGAACTGTTTTTCGTCAATCGGAGGAAAGACCTGGAAGGTAATAACCAGTGAAAGAAGCAGTAACAGTTCAGCTTTAAACTCGGTAAGGGGCAAAGCATTCAGATGGTTTCAGCGATTTTCCGACATTATTGTGTGCAACTCGGAAAATTCAAGGAAAATGTGGGAAACATATTTTCCGAATTATGCCGATAAATTAATCACAATTTATAATCCTGTAATATTGCCGTGTATCACAGCTAATTACATTCCTAAATTAAATGGCAAATTTAATATTGTCATTGCGGCCAGCTACAGCAGTGTAAAAAATCTGGATGGACTTATAAATGCGTTAAGAATGTTATCTCCTGAAGAAAGAAATCTTATTAATATTGAATGGTATGGCCGTAAAGAGATAACCCCAGGTAACACTTCCGCCTATGACAATGCTGAAACACAAATCAGGAGATATAATCTTGACGGTCTGATTCATTTAAAAGGTGAGACCAAGGAAATTGCCAACATTATGTATGAGGCTGATGCCGTGGGTTTGTTTAGCCGGCTTGAAGGCCTGCCAAATGCAATTTGTGAGGCTATGATGATGGGTAAACCTATCTTGATGACCAGAGTTTCGGATTTTAATAACCTTGTCGACGATTCAAATGGATTCCTTTCCGATTGGGATGATCCTGGCTCTATAAAGAATATTTTGATTTTTTCCTCAAATCTGACAATAGAAAAATTAATATCTTTGGGTAAAAATTCCAAAATTAAGGCTCAAAAGTTGTTCTCTCCATCCATTTTAGTTGAAAGATGGAACAATGTTTTAAATTAAATTACAATTTCCTTTTGATCTTTCATATTGTTTTTAGAGGCTTTATTGAGTCAGAATATTGAACCAGATCTTATAACTACCCCAATATGAATATTGTCTTTCTTGTATTGCATTATATTAAAGATGTTAATGCCCGGGGTATCTATGAAGACCTTATCAGAAAATTCAGGGACAAAGGACATACTGTGTACATTGTTACACCTTTGGAACGACGGGAATCCGGAAAAACCAGAGTATTAGATTCAAATGGCGTTTCAGTCCTGATGGTCAGAACATTGAATATTACACAGACAAACATTATCGAAAAAGGGGCAGCAATGTTTTTAATCGATTTTCAGTTCCTGAAGGCTATAAAGAAATACTTTTCCGGGGTAAATTTTGATCTTGTCATTTATTCCACACCTCCAATCACCTTTACAAAGACTGTCCAATATTTTAGAAAAAGAGACAATGCCCGGTCATACCTGCTTCTTAAGGATATTTTCCCTCAGAATGCGGTAGATCTCGGAATGATTAAAAAAGGCAGTCTGATTCACAGGTATTTCAGCAGAAAGGAAAAGAAGCTTTACAGGATATCCGATTTTATTGGCTGTATGTCACAAGCAAATGTTGATTATATTCTCAGGTACAATCCTGAAATAAGCAGATCAAAAATCGAGGTAAATCCCAATAGCCTTGAACCTGTGGATACCAGTTTACGAATAGATGTAGACAAACATACACGGAAGAGATATAAAATCCCTGATAATGCTGTAGTTTTCATCTATGGTGGTAGTATGGGCAAGCCTCAGGGGATCGACTTCTTGATTGAAACGCTTGATTATATGAAGAATAACAAGGATGTATTTTTTATCATTATCGGTTCAGGAACAGAATTCAAAAAAATTGAAAAGTGGTATAACGAAAATAAGAACTATAACACCTTGCTAATGCCTTTTCTACAAAGGAGTGAGTATGATCTGTTAATTAAAGTTTGTGATGTGGGAATGATTTTCCTCGACAAAAGGTTTACAATACCAAATTTCCCGAGCAGGTTGCTTTCGTATCTTGAAAACAGGCTTCCGGTGCTGGCAGCTACTGATAGATGCACGGACCTAAGATATATACTTGAAAACAATAAAATTGGATTTTGGTCGGAAGCGGGAGATAAAATAAGTATCTCAGAAAACATATCTGTTATTTCATCAAACAAAGATTTACGAATTGAAATGGGTTTAAACGGATATAAATACTTTATCGATAATTACACAGTAAAAAAATCATATGAAACAATTATGAAACACTTCGAACCTGATGCATACCCGGAAATAAGTCAAGCCTCTAAAATTCAAACTGCATATGAAGATTGATGAGTTCATAGAATTGCATAATAAAAGTGGATATAAAATAAGAACTATTTATGGCAATTACTTTAAAGCAGGAATCCTTAAATGCTACTCGTGGCCATTTAATTACAGAATATCAATGAATGACAGAATTATTAAGCACTTAAAATGGAGATACCCCATATCAATAATCTGTACGGAAGCCGCAAAAAAAAATACATATGAATTCGTTTTAAAAACAGAAACTTATGAAATAAATCGTTTCCCCGCTAAGAAAAGGAACGATATAAGACAGAGTTTAAAGATTTACAGGTTTGAAAGACCCGATTTAAATGATTTGCTAAATACAGGTTTCAAAATCAACAAACAGTCACTGGGAAGGCAAAATCGGGAAGACAAAATACTATCAGACTTTAAAAGATGGAGCAATTATATCGGATTGCTTTATTCGCATGATGATGTAATCTTATGGGGAGCTTACCTGGCTGAAAAGATGGTTGGTTATTTGATTGTGTTTAAAATCGACAACAGGTACAGTATTCACACCGCATTTATAGACAGACAGTTATCCGGTAATGCATCGCCAATGAACGGCATGATATTCAGTTTGGTAAACCAACTGATAAAGGATAATAGCTCAGTCGACATAAGCTATGGAGGGTATTATTTTAGTCCTATTCCTGCACTAAATAAGTTTAAAAGAAGTATGCTGTTTGAAGCCGTGCCAGCCTCAAGGGTTTTTATTGTGAATCCGGTTCTATTGTTCTTTTTCTGGTTGATTATATCATTCAATATAAGAGTTCTTAAACGGAAAAGCATTAAAAATGAACTTACCAGAAAAATAATCAGAATATACCAGGGAAACAGACTTTCGAACACTACTCGATCAGCGATTAAATTCCAAGCCGAACATACAGCTTAGAAATAATCGAGAAATGTATATTTGAATGAAAGGACCTGACTAGTATATTATCTCAAAAATGATGATGACAAAAAGAATTTATAAAAGAATGGCTGTAATCTTATTATAGTCCGACTTTATTCAAATAAATTAGCATTATTGTAAGTTTCTGGATATAATTACCCCATTGTGCATGTATAGAAAGTATATAAAAAGAACCCTTGATCTTTTGATTTCAATCATTTTACTTATCATTCTGAGCCCCTTTTTCATAATAATTAGTGTTTCAATTTTTTTGTTGATGGGATGGCCTGTAATTTTTATCCAGGAAAGGCCAGGTTTAAATGAAAAACCATTTAAGATCTATAAGTTCAGATCGATGCTTGAAAAGTTTGACAGCAAAGGAAATTTATTACCTGATCAGCAAAGAATTACAAGATTTGGTACCTTTTTAAGAAACACCAGCATCGACGAATTCCCTGAACTCATAAACGTTATCAAGGGACAAATGTCTATTGTAGGCCCCAGACCGCTTATATTCAGGTACCTGCCATATTATTCGGAGAAGGAAAGAAAAAGACATAACGTCCTTCCCGGAATTACAGGATTAGCACAAATAAATGGAAGAAATTTTGTTGATTGGGACAAACGTTTGGAATTAGATGTGCAATATGTTGAAAACATGACATTCTGGCTTGACTTGCGGATAATTTTTAAAACTATAATGGCTGTAATAAAGCGGGAAGGTACAGGATTACATGTATTACCTGATCTGGATGTTCAAAGAGTCAAAAAATCTTTATAACCTGATGCATATTTCACAAATAAAAAATAAGAGCCTTGGATTAAAAGCCGATCTTGATTTCAGAATACTCAGAGAAGACCTTTTCCCATATTTCGGGGGTGGTAACAAAGCAAGGAAGTTAAAAAATATCCTGGTTGAGATATTGGAAGAGAAGTATAATGCCGTTGTCACGACTGGAAGTGTTTATTCAAACCATTGCAGGGCTGCAGCATTAATGTGCTCAAATTATGGCCTCAGGTTATCACTTGTGTTACATGGTGATCAAAAAATGTTTGCAGGGGAAAATAGCAACGCCCAAATAATAAAATCCCTGGGACCAAAAATAATATTTTGTGATCCTGATAATATTTCAAAACGGATGGATCAGGAAATGACGGATTTTGTGAAGAAGGGATTGAATCCATATTATCTATACGGAGGAGGACATAATAAGAGGGGTGTTGAGGCGTACATAAACTTTGTACAAGAATTAAACACTTGCTTTTCATACCTTAAATGGAAACCTGATTATATTTTCCTGCCATCGGGAACAGGTTCGACACAGGCAGGTATAATTTTAGGCTTAAGGAAATTCAAAATTGAAACAGATGTGATTGGAATTTCTATAGCCAGAAAAAAGGATAAAGGAATTGAGGCAATATATGATGCGTTCGAATGGTTTAGAAAAGATTATGAGTATCCCGGAAAAGATAAAGTGATTTTTGAAGATGCATTTCTTGAAGGCGGATATGGGGTTTATAATCAAACCATTCTTGAATTATCAAGCACAATGTTAAAAACGGAAAGCATATTCCTGGATCCGATTTATACATCAAAAGCATTATTAGGTACCGTTAAATATATTAACACTCATAATCTAAAGGGGAATATGTTGTTTTTATGTACCGGAGGAATCTTTAATTTTCATAATTCGATTTAATTAATGAATATTTTATTCACTTGTGCAGGGAGAAGAAATTATCTATTAGGGTATTTTAAAGAAATAAGGGGAGTTAGGGTATATGCCTGTGACGCATCCATTTATGCACCTGCTTTATACATCGCAGATGAGTTTTTTATTGTCCCTGAGGTTTATGATAGTAAATACGTTGAAATATTACTTGGAGAGGCCTGCAATAGAAAAATAGATGCAATAATTCCGCTAAATGATCTTGAACTGCCAATCCTGTCTTTTAATAGAAACTTATTTGAAGAACAGGGAATTAGAATAGTTGTGTCAGACAAAGAGGTCATTGACCTATGTTTTGATAAATACAGAACTCTTGCATTTTCCGATTCATTGTCAATAGAGAAAATTCCCACTTTTATTAATCTAAATGAGGCAACAGAGTACAGAAAAAAAAATCCTGGATGCAATTTTATTATTAAGCCTAGATGGGGCACAGCTTCAATCGGAATATCTTATCCGAAAAATGATGATGAATTGATATACCAGTATAATTTCACAAAAGAGAAGCTGGTAACTACATTCCTGAATGAGATCAGTTCAACTGACTACGAGAATAGCGTTCTTATTCAAAAAGTAATTAAAGGTCAGGAGTATGGGATTGATATCATAAATAATTTAGACCGTGAATATGAGGCTACACTGATACGCAAGAAGATTTCAATGCGTGCCGGAGAGACTGATAAAGCAGAAACAGTCCTGGACGACAATTTAAGCAAAATCGGGAAAGAAATAGGGGAAAAAATCAAGCATACTGGTGTCCTTGACTGTGATATGTTTGTTGAAAATGGAAAGTTTTACCTGCTGGAAATGAATCCCCGGTTTGGTGGAGGTTATCCCTTTTCTCATGCTGCAGGGGCTAATGTTCCACTGGCCATTATAGAATGGCTAAAAGGTAATCAGACTCCAACAGGGTGTTTTGATTACAAGAATAATTTCATTTCTGCCAAAGCCGATAAAATTGTTGAAATGAATTCCAAGAAAAATGTTTATATTATCGGAGCTAGCGGACTGGGCCGTGAGCTTGAAACCTGGATTAGCAAATCTTCAGGATTTAAAGAAAAGTATTCACTTAAGGGTTTTTTAGATGATAATCCTGATGCATTGAAAGGATTTCCTTCAGAATACAATATCCTTGGTAAAATAGATCAGTTCGAGTTCAATGATGATGATTATGTTATTTTGGGAGTTGCTGATCCTAAAAGCAAGGAAAACATCACATTTCGTCTTAGAAACAGAGTCAGGTTTTTATCTTTCATATCGGACTCTGCAATTATTGGTAAATATGTTGAAATCGGAGATGGAACAGTAATAGCACCAAATTGTATTGTAAGCAATAATATTAAAATTGGCAGCTTCGTGACAATCAATGTTGGTTCAGTGGTAGGTCATGATACAAGCATTAACGATTTTTCATCAATAATGGCAAATGTAAACATCAGTGGAATGATAAGAATATGCTCGTCGGTGTTTATTGGTAGTAATTCCACGATTGTCCCCGGAAAAACAATTGGAAGAAACTCAAAAATATGTGCAGGAAGTGTAGTCATAACTGATACACCTGACCACTCCTTCACCTTTGGGAATCCTGCTAAAATCGTCAAGAAAAAGAACGATTGTTGACATTCAAATGGACATTTGATTTCCAAATTCATGGTTTCAGGTCATCATATTTTAAATATGCTTACCGGAGAATAACTTATCCAAATTTTCAATATATTAGCAATCAGTTTTATCGGTAAGTTTTAACAGAATCTTTATCAGGAATTGAAATCTAGGATCTGGCTTTCATCACCCCACATGTGTGGAGCAGAACAAAAATTTGTGAACAATGCATTTAAAACAAATTGGATTGCCCCCGCGGGACCAAATATAGATGCATTTGAAAATTCGCTTGCAAGTTTTATCGGTGTAAGTCACGCGGCCGCACTTAACTCCGGAACTTCTGCAATTCACTTAGCACTTATTATACTTGGAGTTGGACCGGGTGATGAAGTTATCGTATCTTCATTCACATTTTGTGGGACTGTTAACCCGATCGTTTATCAGGGAGCAACACCCATTCTGGTTGACAGTGAACCTGACACCTGGAATATATCTCCTGAACTTGCAGAGGTAGCTATAAAGGATAGGTTAAAAAAAGGGAAAAAACCTAAAGCAATAATCCCTGTACACCTCTATGGAATGCCTGCCAATATGGAAAAGCTGTTGACAATATCAGAAAAATATGATATCCCTATTATAGAGGATGCGGCAGAAGCCTTGGGCAGTAAGTTTAATGGCAACTATGTTGGCAGCTATGGTATAATAGGTACTTTCTCATTTAACGGGAATAAAATAATTACTACTTCAGGGGGCGGTGCTCTGGTCTCAAATGATAAAAAAATTGTAGAAAAAGCAAGATTCCTGGCAACCCAGGCAAGAGATAAGGCCCCACATTACCAGCATAGTCATATAGGTTATAACTATCGTATGAGTAATGTAATAGCCGGGATTGGCAGAGGGCAGATGGAGGTTATTAATGAAAGAATTGAAAAACGAAGGGAAAACTTTCTCTTTTATAAAAAACATCTTTCAGTAAAGGAAGGCTTGAAAGTTACAGAAGAACCAGACAAAAAATATTATTCAAATCACTGGCTGACAACAGTTTTAATAGATCCCGGGATTACAGGGGTATCTAAGGAAGAAATCAGATCAACGCTTGAAAAAGAAGACATTGAAACGAGACCTCTCTGGAAACCCATGCATATGCAGCCTGTATTCAAAAGTTGTCCGGCCTACATCGATGGGACAGCAGAAGATCTGTTTTTTAAAGGATTATGCCTTCCTTCGGGCTCTAATATGTCAGATGAAGACAGGTTGAGAGTTCTGGAGGCTTTATATAGCTGTCTTGAAAAATAATCCATATTAGTAGCTAATCCATTATCATAATGCACTAAAGTATTGCTGTCCTATGTATTCCAGGTTTATTATGATTATAATATGTACTGAATCAGGAATACTATACATTAACTGATATTTATTTAAATACACTAAAACAATTCCATTTTCTTCGTACTTTTAAACGGACCTTTTTTATGGTTAGCTTAAAATTCCGATTTTTCTGATCTTAAAGTAATTCATCAGCCAGATGCTAAAAATCGACTTCAATAATCATGGTAAAAAAAACATAATAATTTTAATCCCTGCTTTAATTCTTGCTTTTCTGATATTTAACAAATTGGGATTCTTTGATAATAAAGCCCTTAAAAGTGCAAATTATTGGGAGCAAAATGGATTGCAGAATATCCGGGAGTCACTAAGTAATTCAAACAAATTGCCATCTTTATCCCAACCGGGAAATAAGGATGCTTTAATAATATCAGGAAAAGAAAAGCCTGGAAAATTTTATATTATTACCGGAAGTTATATTAATCCCGAAAATGCAAATTCTGTTGCCAGACAATTTTCACATAATGGATATAATGTCAATATAATTAAGGTTTCAAATAATACAGGCAATGATGTACAATTAGTATCGATAAATACTTTCGATGATAAGGAAGATGCTGATGAATTCCTTAAAGAATTTAAAAATAACTTCAATTCAGAAGCCTGGATTTTCCATAATTCTGATAATTTTAATACCATTAGATAAAAACCATATTTGAACTTGTAAGAGTTTTGTCATGCTCCATATCGGTATCACCGGCCAAACCGGCTTTATAGGAACACACCTTTTTAACTTTTTCGGACTGAAAAAGGAGGAATTCATCAGAGTTCCCTTCGAAGATAATTACTTCGATAATACCACAAAACTTGAAGAGTTTGTACGGCAATGCGATGTAATCATCCACCTTGCTGCACTTAATAGGCATAATGATCCCAAAACAATCTACGATACAAACATACTCCTTGTAAAAAAGCTCCTTTCTGCCCTGGATTCAACAGGTTCAAAACCACATATTATCTTTTCCTCTTCAACACAGGAAGAACGCGATAATATGTTCGGGAAATCAAAAAGAGAAGGAAGACAACTAATCTCAGATTGGGCTAAAAGGAACAATGCTACGTTTACAGGACTTGTAATACCGAATGTTTTCGGTCCTTTCGGACATCCTTATTATAATTCTGTAGTCGCTACTTTCTCTCACCAGCTTACACACAATGAACAACCTAAAATAGAAATAGATGCACAACTCAAGATCATTTTTATCGGAGAACTTGTGCAGGTATTTCATGACGTCATTAAGAATAAAACAGATAATCCTGAATTCAGGGTACAACATACCAGGGAAATAAAGGTTACTGAAATACTAAACCTGCTTGAGAGTTTTAAGGAATCCTATTTTGAAAAAGGCATCTTCCCTGATCTAAATGACCCTTTCGAAAGAAACCTGTTCAACACCTTTGTTTGCTATATGGATATCGGGAAACGCTACCCGGTTAAGCTGAAACAAAGTACTGATGAAAGAGGATCATTTGTCGAAACAGTAAAACTGAACAGCGGCGGACAAATCTCATTTTCCACTACAAAGCCAGGAATAACAAGGGGTAACCATTTCCATACACGCAAGGCTGAACGGTTTGCTGTGATAAAAGGGAAAGCCAGTATCCAGCTCCGGCGCATCGGAACCGACAGAATCCTCAACTTTGACCTGGACGGCAGCGAACCTGCTTATGTCGATATGCCGGTTTGGTATACACATAATATTACAAATACCGGAAATGAAGATCTTTATACTATTTTCTGGATAAATGAGTTTTTTGATCAGAATGATCCGGATACGTTTTTTGAGAAGGTTTAAAAAAGAGGTTCTCGCAGATTCGCGCCGAGAAGAACGCAGATTTTCGCAGAAATAATGATTGAGAATGACATTTCATATGATATTAGAGGTGCTGCATTTAAAGTACATTCAAACCTCGGTCCTGGGCTACTGGAATCTGTTTATGAGATTGCATTAAAACATGAATTGAAAAAAATGGGTTATAATGTCAAATCCCAAATCGGTTTGCCTGTAATATATGACGATATTAAACTTGACATAGGCTTTCGCATGGATCTGTTAGTAAATGATCTGGTTGTTATCGAAATAAAATCAGTGGATGCTCTGGCTGAAGTACATCATAAACAAGTTCTGACGTATCTGAAATTATCCGGTAAAAAGCTTGGGCTTTTGATTAATTTTAACGTTAGCACAATGAAGGATTCAATTATTCGAATAGTGAATAATTTATAAGTAAAAAATGAAGAGGTTCTCGCAGATTCACGCAGAGAAGAGCGCAGATTTTCGCAGAAAAATGTGAAAAATCTGCGAAACTCTGCGGATTTAAATCTGCGAAACTCTGCGAGAAACAAAAAAATATGAATTCAAAACTTAAAGTACTAACAGTAGTCGGAACGAGACCTGAAATCATCAGGCTTTCAAGGGTAATGTCCCTGCTCGACAAGCATGTTGATCACATTATTGCTCATACAGGACAGAATTATGATTATGAGCTGAATGAAATTTTCTTCAGGGATCTGGAACTTAGAAAACCTGATCATTTTCTTAATGTCGACGTGTCCTCTCTTGAGGCTTCGGTTGGTGACATAATCCGTAAATCCGGAGAACTCCTCAGAAAAGAAAAACCGGATGCCCTTCTTGTACTTGGCGATACAAACTCATGCCTGGCTGCATATATGGCAAAACGCCTTCATATACCTATATTCCATATGGAAGCAGGGAACAGATGCTTCGATTTCAATGTCCCGGAAGAGATAAACCGCAGGATAATCGACCATATCGCCGATTATAACCTGGTTTATACGGAACACGCACGCCGTCATCTGATAAGCGAGGGCCTCCCCCATCGTCGCATTTATCTTAGCGGTTCTCCCATGTTTGAGGTTCTAAACTATTACAGGCCTAAAATAGAAGAATCAAAAGTCACTGATAGTTTAGAACTGAAGGATGGAAACTTCTTTTTAGTCTCGGCACACCGTGAGGAGAATGTCGATAACAGGAGTAATCTGGTTAAGATACTAACAATATTGAACAGACTGACTGAAATGTACAATCTGCCAGTGGTAGTTTCGACGCACCCCAGGACCAGAAAAAGACTTGAGAATGTGAAAGAAATAACAATGAATCCTCTTATCCGCTTTCTCAAACCTTTTGGATTCCTTGATTATGTCAAACTTCAGATGAATGCCTTATGTACTCTTTCCGATTCGGGAACAATAAGCGAAGAGTCGGCCATACTTGATTTTCCTGCAATATCAATCCGTCAGTCAATGGAAAGACCCGAAGCCCAGGATTCAGGTACAATTATACTCACAGGCTTTGATCCTGACGTGGTGCTGGCTTCAATAAAACTTGCCATAAGTGAACATGATCAAAACGTTCCACAGATAATACCCCCCGATTATCAGGTGCCTGATACTTCATGGAGAGTCCTGAAACTGATACAGGGGCTTTCATCACTTTCAAACAAATGGCATGGGATCGAAACAATTTAACTTATTAATATCAAAATATGGAATTTTCTAACAGATGCCTCCTTATTACAGGTGGAACAGGTTCTTTCGGAAATGCAGTGCTGAGGCGTTTCCTGCATACTGATATTGGAGAAATCAGGATATTTAGCCGCGATGAAAAAAAACAGGACGATATGCGGCAGTTCTATAAAAACGATAAAATCAAATATTTCATTGGCGACGTCCGCGACAGGGAAAGTATTAACAATGCCATGAAGGGGGTGGATTTCGTCTTTCATGCAGCAGCTTTGAAACAGGTACCATCCTGCGAATTTTTCCCTGCCGAAGCAGTCAGAACTAATGTTCTCGGATGTGAAAATGTCTTAAACTCAGCTTTCGAATATAAGGTAAAACGAGTAATTGTACTAAGCACCGACAAAGCAGTGTATCCTATCAACGCAATGGGGATGTCAAAGGCATTGAGCGAGAAGGTAATGATTTCCAAATCGCGGAATTTAAACGGATCAGGATCAGTATTCTGCGGTACACGGTATGGCAATGTGATGGCATCAAGAGGATCTGTCATCCCACTTTTTGTCAATCAGATAAAACAGAATCAGCCCATCACAATAACAGATCCGAATATGACCCGGTTCATGATGACACTGGATGAAGCCGTTGAACTTGTCCTTTTTGCCTTTAATAATGGAAACAATGGCGATATTTTCGTCCAGAAATCACCAGCTGTTACAATTGGCGATCTGGCAAAGGCAATTACTGAACTCTACAACTCAAAAACAGAAATCAGGATCATTGGAACCCGGCATGGGGAGAAACTGTATGAGACACTTGTAAACAGGGAAGAAATGGTAAAAGCCGTCGATGAAGGAAGCTATTTCCGTATTCCTGCCGATACCAGGGATTTAAATTACAATAAATATTTTACGGAAGGAGAATCACAGGTAAACAGGGCCGAGGAGTATAATTCCCACAATACAACACGCCTGAATATCACAGACACGAAGCAACTACTAATGAAGCTGCGTTCAATAAGGGAGGATATCCTTAATGAAAAGAGAGACACAGTATATACTCCATAGTTACTTTTAATAAAAGACCTCATTATAAAAAACCTGATGATCGCTCATCAGGTTTTTTACTAACCATCCCCCGGAAGATGAAACCGGGGAACTCTCTCTGACAACTAAAGCGCTATTCAAGATCATAAAACCCAAACTTCAACATATAATTGCTGACCCTCGTTCCGAGGACATCAGCCTTGTCAAGTTTACCATTCGATGAAAGGAAAAGCCTTACCGACCTTGCTCCTCCCAGATGGGCTGCAGCAATCATCCCCGACTTTGTAATAGGAACTCCGTTAATAGTATCGCCGATAAACCTTTCATACCTCTTCATCAAAACAAGATTAACCTTAATAAGCGATTCAAGCACTTTTCTTTGCAACTCGGGAGGAAATATCCCGGGATCAGATTTAAATTTTTTAAGGGTAACGTGCTTGTATCCAAGGTAATGGACAGTGGATTCGGCAAACTGCCATTCCCCGAAACAACCTATACAATTGACAGATTGCCAGTTATTGCCTGATTCCCTGCGGCCAAGATCATTCACGAACCGCGAGAATTCAAGCATGTGTATCCTCTCTTCCGAAACCTTCATCCCATATCTGAAATCAATCATCCTTGCCGTAAAATCCTTTGTGGGAGCGGAAGCATACTGTATTGGGCACATGAAAATTATTAACAGAGCTACTATTTTCATGTTGGCCGAAAATGTCTCCTTTTTCATAATTTCAGGTGTCTGATTATGAGATAAAGGTATGTCTCATAATGACATGCGTCAAGACAGCCGGCCTCATCACATGGCAAATCCCTGCAGTTTTAATATTTGTTTGTCAAAGGATTATTGACTCCTGCCTACACTTTTCTGATACTCATAAATAAGTAGCGGCAACTGGTCAAAGAAAATAGAAAATTTACAGAAAAACAGGTAATAATTTCGATATTAATACAAATGACAAGATTAATTCAGTGATTATTAATACCTTAGAAGTATTTTACATCATTAATCGGGTAAAAATCACAAATAACGGATTTTGATAAAATGATCGATAATTTGGATTAAAATCCGGATAAAAACACAATTTCCTTATATAAAACCAAATGCTCGCTTCATTTTAAATCGAATTATTTAAATACTTAAATTTTTAAGAATGAAGATTGTCCTCATCCTTCAGAAATAAGGGAAATATCCAGACTGCTCAGCGTTTCAAAATAATTATTGCCGGGGTACTATTCTGGCAACAAATCCACCATTCTTTGACATTGTAACTTTGATCTTATCACCCGGCTTAATATTCCTGACAGATCTTTCTATATCCTCCGGCTGCCGGTCAGATCTTTTGGTATCAGACCATAATTCCATTGAGTAATTGCCCTGTGGTAGAAAGCCTGTACTAATATCAATGCTTCTTCCTGTACTGTTATTCATAACCCCTATATACCAGCTATTCCCGTCCTTCCTTGCGATTGCCACATATTCTCCGGGATAGCCTCCGATAAACCTGGTATCATCCCATGTAGTAGGAACAAGCTTTAAAAAGTCAACTCCGGCTTTCCCAATGATATTGTCAGGATGATCGCATACTACAGTCAGGGGGCTCTCATAAATAACAAACTTTGAAAGTTCAGCTGCCCGGGTATTCCAGACCAGGGCAGGAGTCTGCTGCCTGAATTGTTCCCTGGTAACATTAAGAAATCCGCCGGGAGTATAATCCATCTGTCCGGCAAGCATCCTTGTAAATGCAAGCTTAATGTTATGTTCGGGATTCATCCTGTCAGAGAATTTGTAATATTCATTACCCATTAAACCTTCCCTTGTAATCATATTGGGCCATGTTCTTATAATTCCATCAGGCTTATATGCACCATGGAAATCAACTAGCAGATTATTCTCAGCTGCACATTTTATGATATCATGATACCAGTTGACCATCCACTGGTCATCACGATCCATAAAATCTATCTTGATCCCCGCAATTCCCCATTTGTGATAAAAGGGAAAGGCTTTCTTGTATGCCGAATTCCTGTTTACATCGCTTGAATAAAGCCAGATAAGTATTTTTACATTTTTCGATGCTGCGTATTCAATTATCTCCGGCATGCTGATCTGGGGAGCCCATTTCGTTATATCAGCCTCAGGTGTGTTAAATTTCCCGTACCACTGCCAGTCGACAAGCATGTAGGGCCAGCCCATTTCCGAGGCAAGATCAATATACTGCTTAATGACCGGCATCTCCATTTTCACTTCCCCGCTCCACCAGTGATCCCAGGCGCTCTTCCCGGGCTTTATCCATGACGGATCCTTTATGGCACAGGGATCGTTGAGATTCTGAATTATCTCCGACTCAATCAAAGTCCCCGGGTTATCCGCAATCATGATAACCCGCCATGGAGTATAAACTTCATCACTAAACCTGACTTTCACTCCTGCTTCCGTTTCTCCCGGCAAGGGTACAAGTTTGGTCACAAGCTGGTTCCTGTTACCATTTGTTCCAATATAAAAAGCAGCATAATTATTAAGCTTGGCTTCAGTAATCGCAACCCAGCAATTGCTGCCATACTCCATCAGTATTGGCATTCCTGCTATTGAGGTTTCATTAAGATAGCTCAGCTGATGTTCAAAAAACTCGGCTTCATTTGAAGTTGAATAACCTCCATATTCAACTATCCATGCTTTTGGATCACCGGGAATATTAAAAGTTGTGAGCTCTTTAGTTATCTGCCTGTCACCTGGCCTTGCTGAACACCTTAGCCTGTATTGAAAAGCAGCTCCATCATTGAAAGCTCTGAAAATCAATTCCATCTCCCTCATTGGCCCAGACTTTTCCTTCAGGAAAAGCTGTAATTCGTTAAAGTTATTACGCACCTCTGAATGTTTCGACTTTACAACAGGATACCATGTTTCATCCAAAGTCTGCCTCTTCTGGTCCGTCACTGAAAAATTACCTGACATCGGATCTTCGTCCTTGAATTCAAATCCCATCAGGGATTTGCTGACAATTTCCCTTCCTTTAAAAGAAATCGAATAAGTCAGTTTCTGATCGTTACTGATATTCACAACTATATTGTTATCAGGTGATGCAAGGGTAAAATCCTGAGCCATGGCGTGGCTGCCAGAGACCAGAAAAAACATTGCACAACACAATCTCATAGTTCTCATCTTAAAATTCTTAGAGTGTAACATAATTAGCGAAAAAGTCTTTGACATTACAGGCTAATCCTGAATCTGTCCCAAAGATCATAAAGTATCTTTAGATTCAAAGATCCTCCGCACTGATTCTTTTCTCTTTTAAGTGTCATTAGTTACCGGACTTCCAGATAATCCATAACTATCTTCTTAAGAATATTTGCAAACTTAATATCAGGGATCTCCCTCCTGGTGAAAAACTGCAGACGCTCACCTTCACTGAGCGTTATCTTTTCAGCCGGCAGATAGATTTTCCCCGTATAGATAAACTTGATATTTGGATATGCATCACCTTCCAGACATAAATATTCCCTGAAGAATTTATATTCTGTGAGATCAATATTGATCTCTTCCTTTACTTCACGGACAAGCGCCTCTTCGGGTGTCTCCCCTTCCTCAAGATGACCACCTATAAGATCCCAGTGATACGGGAACGGAATGCCCGGCTTTCCATCCCGAAGATAAAGCAATAACTCCCCTTTTTCGTTTTCGAGGATAATCTGGGAGACTTTTTTCATGTTCGTAATTTAGAAAAAAATTGCATAAAATGGCTTGCGGCTTGCGGTGTGCGGTCATCCGTCTTCCGTCTTCGGTCACCCGTCTTCGGTCATGATCTTTCTCTGATTTTCATCATTCAGGCATTTTGGAAAAATAATTATCAATTTTCAATGCCCTGACATCCTGCAAAAACCTCATATAATCTTCGTCAGTCATATTCTTTACCGGAGACCTTGACTTTCCGCAATCCAGTCCGGCATATTTCATAAATGCTTTTCCGGTTGCCATGCCTCCGTATTTACCGAGAAGGGAGATCATCTTTATCGAAATATGCTGAAGGTGACGTGCAATGTGAAGATCGCCTTTGTCAAATGAATCTATGAGCGACATATAAAGCGGCGCTGCATAATTATAAGTACTTCCCACAGCTCCCCTGCATCCCGTAGAAATCGCCGGAAGCAGATTCTCATCCCTGCCCCAGAGAAGATCATATCTGCCTCCCTCATAATCGAGGCACTGCATAAAATCCATAAAATCTTCATTTGTATATTTGATCCCGACGAAGTTGGGAAGCATCTTTGAGATCTGCTTAATAAATCCTGCCATGAGAATATTCACTCCTGTGAGCGAAGGTATATGATAAAAATAAACGGGCATTTCAGGAACTGATTCTCCTATCCTTGCGACAAACTCAGCCAGAAGCTGTTCATCTGACGGCTTATAATAATAAGGCGCCACAACAGCAATTGCCGATAAGCCAGATTCCGCCGAAAAGATCGCATTTTCAATACATTCGCTATATGATGTTCCTCCAACCAGGTTAATCACACGTACTTTGCCTCCATCCTTCATGCACCTGGCCCATTCTGAGGCCTGAAGTTGCTTTTCCTTCTCTGTAAGCGACGGTCCTTCGCCGGTCGAACCGTTTATAAACGCTCCAATTACTCCATTCCTCTCCAGAAAATCATAGTATTCAGGTATAAGACTGTAATTCACTGTAAAATCACTGTTCATAGGAGTAAACGGAGCAGCTACAAGACCTTCGAATTTTTTTATTTCCATTTTGTAAAGTTTAGATGATGAAAAATAGTGATAATCTATCGAAATAGAAGTGACTTTGTGTGGATAAAATTTTTGAAATCAATTTAGGGGAAACGAGAAAATTGGTAGGTGCCAGGTAATGGGTAATGAGTGCACAAACCCACCCCTACCCCTCCCAGGAGGGGATCTGAGAGAGAGTTATTTTACAACAAGATCATTATCAATAAGCCTTGAATTATAGGTCTGAATGACTGCTTTCAGTAGGGTTTCAAGATCTTTCTGAACAAGTGTATCTTTATTTACAAGATTCTTTTCTAGCAACCTGTCACTTTTAAAATTGTACAATCCTACAGACTTGTTATCAACCATATTGAGCAGATGATCGTTCATGAATATCTGGTATGTACTCCCCGCTGTGTTAAAGGCAAATGATTCTTTTGTCTCATCGAAGAGGTTATTGCCAAATGCAATAAACTCTCCATCATAATTGAGATAGCTAAGTATCGACGGCATAATATCTATCTGCTGGGCAATTTTGTGCTTAATACCCTGCAATTCGCCGTCAGGTCTGTAAAAGATAATAGGTATGCTATACGAACCATAATTGTTCTGGAATTCTTTTCTGACAGATTCATTTGTATGATCGGCTGTGATCACAAAAAGAGTGTTCTTAAACCATGGCTGACCTGAAGCAATCTTAAAAAACTTCCTGAGCGAATTATCTGAATACCCAATGACTTCAAGAATCGGTGCGGGACCTTTGGGAAACCTGTCTTTATAATGCTCCGGAACTTTAAAGGGATGATGCGATGAAATTGTGAACACTGAAGCCAGAAATGGCTGATGGAAGGTACCGAGCTTATTGGCAAAGAAAGTAAGGAACGGCTCATCCCACACTCCCCACATGCCGTCAAAGTCCTTTGTATCGGGATACTGATCGAGGCCAAAATAATCATCAAATCCGGCCATTCTGGCAAATGAGTCAAAACCCATTGAGCCATTCGGAGCTCCATGGAAAAATGCCGAATAGTATCCCCGTGGTTTCAACAGGCCTGGCAGTGAATTAATTGTATTATTTGCATAATGGGAAATAATATAAGGTGTCTCGAGCGATGGCAGGGATGCCAGTATTGAAGGCATGGCATCGATCGATTTCTTGCCGTTAGCCAGACTCACATCGAATGTCAGGCTTTTACTTATAAGTGAATCGAGAAACGGAGTATATCCCTTATAGCGCCCATCATCAATATCCTTATTCAGGGATCCTATATATTCCCTTGCAAAACTCTCGAGGATCAGAATAACAACATTCTCATTTTTGAAAGCCTCCCCGGGCTGATAATTAAAATGAGGATTATAGATCTCCTTCAATCTTTCCGGCTCATAAAACTCATACCTGACAAGGTTCTTTTTATCAAAAGTCCTGATAATGCTGAAGGGGGTGTTCAGGACAATTGCCACATCACGTGGATTTTCAACATATTTTGTTGCATTACTGATACTTATGGGCCTTGTCGAATGCTTGTACCCACCTCTTGCAGCAATAACAACAAGTCCTGCTGCCAGCGGAACCATCATAAGATTTAATAAATGGTAAAGTATCCTGTTCTGCGGTTCAGGCCTTACAGGCTTAATCCTGTTGTACAGCCAGACCATTATGAAGATAAGTATGAATGTAAAAAGTACTACCGGCCAGTAGTCGAGCTGAAACTTAAAAAAGAGTTTAACAAGATTGTCTTCATTACCGAAAGTCTGGAATACATCAGCTGTAGCTCTTTTGAGAACAAAGCGGTAATACAGGTAATCGGCTCCGTTCATGAAAAGTGCTAATCCGTTTATGATGAAAAAAAGATACGACAGAATCTTCTGATAAAGCCTGTTATACCTGAAATCGAAAGGAATGATGCTGAATAAAATAAAAATGATGTTGATATAAACGGCTGCTGAAATGTCAAATAACAGACCTCCCCTCAGAATATTAAGGAACTGAAGGGAAGTAATGTCAGGAAACATCCTGAAATTAAAAATGTAAAATCCTATTCTTGAAAGCGACAGGACCAGCATTACAATCGCGATCCTGTAAAGAAGGACAACTAATATGTTATGGGTATAATTTGTCTTATTCACTGTCATTATAAAAACTCTTAAGGTTGACGGTCTCAGGTTAAATTCTGAAGATTTCAGTCATTTAATAAACCCGGCAACGGAAAAAGTCCAAAAATACTAACAGATTGACTAATGTTGTCCTTATATGATAATATTTTTAATCTGAGATATTGACATAAATAAAAGAGACTGTATCAGAAGTTTCTTCAGGATGGTTTTTCCTTTGTACAACTTTGTGATGTATTTCGGGTTACTTTGTCCGAAATTAGTTTATTACCACAAAGGGTGACAAAGGTCATCACCAGGGTAACAGAAGGAGTTCTGATACAGCCTCTTAATTTATACTCTTTAAATCCGGATTTATCTAATGTATCCGGGCAATATCTTTATTAATTATTCTGAAGCTGCTCCATGTTGATATCGTTCATTATCTTGCTCATCCTGTTGCGGGCACCAAGACCTGCAAGTGTAAAAATCAACAGGAGAGCTGCCAGAACATACATTACTATTTTTGCCGTACCCTGATTTGCCTTCAATGCACCGGTCACACCATGGTATAGGAGATACAATGCGTAGAGGTTTACGCCCAGGCTGATTATTGCACCAAAGACTGAATTGATGCCCGTTGTGAATCCCAGAAGTGCATTTATTGGCATAACAACCATAACAGCGGCAACAACTCTCATGTTGGCTTCAAAATCGGTGCTTCCTTTACAGATGGAGCTGATAATAAGGAGTATCACGGCTCCAATAAATAAGCCGATCAGAGCACCTACAACCGTCCAGACAAGGGCCATTGCGCCAATGCCGGCTCCGAAAATCCCGGCTACGCCGCCCAGGCCGATAACACCCCACAGAAATGCAAGAATGCCTGCAATTGCGCCATAGATAACCGCTTTAATAAGTGGTTCTGCCATTCCTCCCGTCAGTTTCATCGACGGGAAATAGGATTTTGGATTCAAAAGTGTCTCTTTGGACTCCTGGATAAAGGCATTGAAATCGAAGGAAGATGATTCGCTCATAGTGTTAAGAGTTTAAGGTTAAAATTTCTACAATCAGATGAATTAATCTGAATCAATAGTGAATTTATGCAATAAATTCCAACCTTAAAATAAAATCTTAATGATTTTAATCCCTTTATTCAAGATAAGTGTAACCGTAAAGTCCCGACCTGTAATTTGAAAGGAATTCCTTTCCTTCTTCAAGTGTGATTATGCCTGCCTTTACTGAGGTTGTAACCCAGGTCTCGACAGTCCTTACCATCTTTTTCGAATTATACTGAACATAATCAAGAACCTCAGCTACCGACTCGCCGTCGATGACCTGATCGATCTTGTATCCATCTTCATCAACAGAAACATGAACTGCATTCGTGTCGCCAAAGAGATTATGAAGGTCACCCAGGATTTCCTGGTATGCCCCCACAAGAAATACTCCAAGATAATATGGTTCCCTGTTTTTAAGCTGATGTACAGGCAAATGGTATGGTGAATTACGGGTCGAAATGAAATTATCTATCTTCCCGTCCGAATCGCATGTCATATCCTGTATCGTAGCCGACCGCAGAGGTTCCTCATTCAGCCTGTGGATCGGCATTATTGGGAAGATCTGGTCAATAGCCCAGGCATCGGGAAGTGACTGGAAAAGGGAGAAATTACAGAAATACTTATCAGAAAGTATCCTCGATATCTGTCTCAGTTCCTCAGGGACATGTTTTGTCACATTCGCAAGCTGGTAAACCCTCCGTGCAATTGACCAGAAAAGACGTTCAATCTGAGCTCTGGTCTTAAGATCTATAAGTCCCAGGCTGAACCTGTCAAGCGCCTCCTCCCTTATCTGCTGGGCATCATGCCAGGTTTCAAGCATCCTTGGCTGGTTAACATTGTCCCAGAGAACAAAAAGCTCCTTTACAAGTTCGTGATCATTTTCATTGAGCAACTCCTCCTCGTCCCATGAGGGAAGTGTTGTAGTCTCAAGTACTTCAAAAATAAGAACCGAATGATGGGCGGTCAGCGATCGTCCCGATTCGGTGATAATATTCGGATGTGGAATATCGTTTTTGTTTGCGGCATCTACAAATGTGCTTATTGAGTCGTTTACATATTCCTGAATAGTATAATTCATGCTGCTCTCGCTGTTCGACGAACCGGTTCCGTCATAGTCGACTCCCAGCCCGCCTCCTATATCGACAAATTCAACTTCGAATCCCATTTTACGGAGCTGAACATAGAACTGTGAAGCCTCCCTTAATGCAACTTTTATTCGGCGTATTTTTGTAACCTGACTGCCAATATGAAAATGAATGAGCTTCAGGCAATCACCCATTTTGTTCCTGTCGATGAAATCAATAGCCTCGAGAAGCTCGCTCGATGTAAGTCCGAATTTACTTATATCCCCTCCCGATTCTTCCCATTTTCCGCTTCCCACACTTGCAAGCTTGATCCTGATTCCCAGGTTAGGCTTGACTTTCAACCTTTTGGCTATGGATGTAATAAGCTTAAGCTCATTTAATTTTTCAACAACAAGAAATATCCTTTTGCCCATTTTCTGGGCAAGCAGGGCAAGTTCAATATAATCTTCATCCTTATACCCGTTACAGATTATAAGTGACTCAGGATCAGTATTTATCGCCAGAACAGCATGAAGCTCCGGTTTTGAACCGGCCTCGAGGCCTATATTGAATTTTTTGCCGTGACTTACAATTTCCTCTACCACAGGTCGCATCTGGTTGACCTTTATCGGGTAGATTATGAAATTCAGGGCATTGTAATTATACTCTTCGGAGGCCGATCTGAAGCATCTTGATATTGTGATGATCCTGTCGTCAAGGATATCGGGAAAACGAACCAGAACCGGCGTAGAAACATCCGAAAGCATAAGTTCGTCAAGCAGTTCCTTCAGATCGACAGCAACACCATTTTTTGCAGGCCTCACCTCAACATTTCCTCTATGGTTTATCGAAAAATAGTCGACGCCCCAACCGTTAATGTTGTAAAGTTCAGCAGAATCTTCAATTCTCCATTTTCTCATGTCAGATCAGGTTTCCTTTTGGGGTTGAATTTTTTTGCAATGTTATTAAATTAACAGCAATAACAGAAATATTTGTCATATAAGTCGTGCGGTCCTGCGGTCATGCAGTCATAAGATCAGATGACCAAGTGACTGCAAGACTGCACGACCGCATGACTAATATTTTCAGTTCGATATCACAATTGTTTTAAGGAGTGTTTTGTCAATAACCTTGTAAACAGGGTATGGATTGTAACCCATTCCCCACTGCGGAACAAGATAGCGGTCGAAAAGATTCCATGTCATAAGACCGTCGTTCGATTCTGGTTCCAGAAGGTAGGCTGCAAGGTTTGCAAGTTTCTGCGAAGTCCTCACAACAACAGTACCGGCCGGGAAATTAATGACTCCCCTGACATATTTTCCTTTGATTGAATTCGTATAATGCCCCTGATTCAGTCGTGCTGAACCTTTCAGTTCACTTATTTCAAACCTTTCAACTTCAATTTTCGAGTCGACAGCAAGATTTTCTATTTTGATACCCTGTATACTGAGCAGACTCATGATATCCGGATCATGGGTTGTAATAATATAGGCAAAAGGAAACTTAACATTTCTCAAAGGCTGAAAATCAATATAATAAGGAACAGTTACATTAACCTGCCTGTTGCTCCTCTGCAACCTCCTTCTTCCGCTGGCATCTGTAACAGATTCAGCCTGGTAAGTTTGTATGGTAACCTTTTCAGGAAGCGCCCTGGCAATATAATCAATGGCAAAGGAATCAGCGACCGAAGGTTCAGCGCCCCTGCTGACAGTTTTCATGTCGACTTCCCTGAGCATCGATTTTATTTCATCTCTGTTAGCTGAAGCATATTCAGCCACCGACCGTATAAGAGAATAACAGCCCCTGACCCTTGATTCATAATCTGCATATACATAATTCTCGTTAAGTATCGCCAGCCGGTTCCTTAATCCGTAATAATTTGTCATATAGCGCGGATCGGCTGCATCATAAAACCATCCCTCCTCAGGCTTAAGCATATCGTTGAACTCACCATAGTAGCAATTCTGAACATTGTATTTCTTAAGAAGAGATGACGATATCGCGGGCATCATTTTATCGCGCATATACCTGATAAGAGAATTGTCACCGTTCGGATTTACCATCCATGTAAAAGTTACAGGTTCAACATGATACGAACCGTCAGTGGTATGACAATCCATAAAGACCGCCGGATCCCATTTATTAAAAACATTTGTTATCACGCCTCTTACTTCCGGCGATTCTGCCTTCATGCCATCTCTGTTGAGGTCAAGAAACTGTCCGTTGTGCCTGACTCCCACCCCATTTACAGGTCCGTTCTGATAGGTACGGTTTTCAGGCGAAATGCGCTCGTTTCCGTCGGGATTGAAATTGGGGCACAGAAGTAGAACAACATTTTTAAGAAGCTCCGGTTTCCTCTCCGAAAGAAGATCCCTTGCGAACATAAGGAGAGCCTCTTTTCCCTCGACTTCCCCTGCATGAATATTTGCCTGGATATAGACTACAATCCTGCTGTCGTTTTGAAGACTTGCAGGTGATTTCGGCAAAGGATCGCCAATTATCATCAGCGGAATATCCCTGCCCTCAACAGAGCCTGCAACTGACTCAATCCTTATATTTTTTGAAGATTTTTTTAATTGTTCAATAAATGTCATTACATCGCTGTAATTCGATGTCGATTTAAAACCCGACATCTCGGCAACTGTAAGTAATTCAGTTTGTGCATTTAGCTGAAACAGTAAAAGAAAAGTCAAAATGACCGGACAGAGTATTTTTTTCATTTGTTGAAATTTTAAATGAGCGACAATAATAGCTTATTTGAAATAAATTGTGTAAACTTGCAGCCTTAATTTTTAAATCATATTGCAATGAACAAAGGAACAGTTAAATTTTTCAATGTATCAAAAGGATTCGGATTCATTAAAGATGCAGACTCAGACAACGAATATTTTGTACACGCTACAGGTCTGATCGATAAGATTAAAGAAAATGATCAGGTTACTTTTGAACTTTCAGAAGGAAAGAAAGGAATCAATGCCGTGAATGTTAAACTAGCATAGTTTCAGCACAACAGAGATCTTACAGAAGGAGGCCGCATTTGCGACCTCCTTTTTTATTTACTCTTTTCAGCTTTCTTTGCTTTTTTTGCAGCACGCTTTTCTTTCAGGGATTTTGTCGGCTCCTTCTTAACCTTAGTCTGTTCTTTTGCTTTTTCGTGTGACATGACTTGAAGTTTTAAGATTAAACATTGAATCCAAATATAAGGAAAATTGGTTAAATATCGATAGGTTCTGGTTGCTGGTTGCTGGTTGCTGGGTACTGGTCAGAGAAGAGAAGCGGCATCTGAATCGAGATACCAAATTAGTTTTCCTTCGCCAGGATTAATAAATGAAGCCGGAAATTTAGTTTCTGATTCTGTACCCTTCAATATCTGTTTCACCATAACAGCTTTACTCTTCCCTGTTGCAAGAAAGAACACATTATCAGAATTGTTTAATACTGGTCCTGTAAGTGTGACCCGCTTCTGCCCCGTAACAGGATGCACTGCTGTATCACAAATCCTTTCAGATTCAAAGAGGATTTCATTTCCGGGAAATATTGATGCTGTATGGCCGTCTTCGCCCAGACCGAGGAGAATCAGACTGAATGAGGGCAGTCCTCTTTTATAATTCGTGTTTTCTGAAACAACTATTGAATATCTTTCTGCTTCCGTCAAAGGATCATTTTCGCCCCTAATCCTGAAAATCCGCCCCTGGTCAATGCCTGCTTTACCAAAAAACAGATCATGTGCCTTTCTGAAGTTGCTTTCTTCATCTTCGGGCGGAACACACCGTTCATCAACCCAGAAAAATTTTACATTTTCCCAGAGACCTTCATCATTGTATTTATTCCCCAGGACTGAAAAGAGAAGATCGGGCGTTTTTCCCCCTGAAAGCGCAATTGTAAAAAATGAACCAGGCGGGTAATGACTGTTAATCAATTCACAGATGTCATCTGCAAGCGATTCTGCAAGTGAATCCTGCGTCAGAAAAACTTTTGTTTCACGTTTCATATCAGAATGTATTTTTTTCTGCCTTCCAAATTCGGTCAACTGTCTTTTCCAACCCACCCCTGACCCCTCCAGGGAGGGGAACCACCTGGTTCTGTCTTCCGTCTTCGGTCATCGGTCTTCCGTCCTTTCACTACAATTCGCAATAAAGCTCCTCATCCGCCATATTCTTGCACGGATACCTCCATGTCAGATTTTCACCTTCAATAAGATCGTTCGATGGTTCGGGGCCCCATGTTCCTGCCGCGTAGCCATAAACCTTTATTGAAGGATTGTTCTTCCAGGCTTGCTGGATTGGCTCTATGAATTTCCATGCTGTTTCAACTTCATCGTCACGTGAGAAAAGCGTTGAATCACCGAGCATAACGTCATAAAGAAGACGTTCATAGGCCGACGGCACGTGTATATCAGCAAGATCCTTATAGTGAAAGTCCATGTTCACATTTTTCACCTTGAAGCCTGAACCAGGTTCTTTCATGTCAAATTTCAGAAGTATTCCTTCGTTAGGTTGTATTCTTATGATGAGCTGGTTTCCCGAGGAACGGCCTATAACTCTCTGGAACAAATGATGAGGTGTCTGCTTGAAGTGAATTACAATTTCAGTTACACGTGTAGGCATTCGCTTCCCTGATCTTACATAAAACGGTACTCCTCCCCAGCGCCAGTTGTTTATAAAGAACTTCATTGCCACATAGGTTTCGGTCCGGGAATGAACATCCACTCCTTTTTCATACCTGTAGCCCGGAACACATAAGCCCCTTATCCTCGACGCTGTATATTGCCCCCTTATAACCTGTTTTTCAACATCTTCCTCCTTTATCGGCTGCAGCGACTGGAATACCTTAAGCACCTCGTTACGGATGGCATTTGCATCCAGTGAAGAAGGCGGCTCCATTGCCGTGAGGCCCACCATCTGAAGAAGATGGTTTTGAACCATATCCCTCAGAGCTCCGGCCGAATCGTAATATCCTCCCCTGTCTTCGACCCCAAGGCTTTCAGCTGAAGTGATCTCTATCCTGTGAACATAGTTCCTGTTCCACAATGGTTCAAAAATCCCGTTTGCAAACCTTGTAACAAGAAGGTTCTGCACAGTCTCCTTACCCAGATAATGATCGATACGGTATATCTGATCTTCGCTTACTATTTCATGAAGGGTGTCATTCAGTTTACGCGAACTTCCAAGATCATAGCCGAATGGTTTTTCAATTATGATCCTTCTGTAGCCGTTATCCTGGACAACCATATATGCCGCCGACAGATTCCTGGCAATCGTTTCATACAGATTCGGAGGAGTCGCCATATATATGATAATGTTTCCTCCTGTATTGAATCTGGCTTTCAGTTCCTCAACCTCAAGTTTAAGATTCCGGTAAGATGATTCCTGAAGATAATCAACAGGCTGATAATAAATTGAATTGACAAAACCCGGAATATCATTAAAATCGGGATTTTCATCTTCAGAGAAGGCTTTTATGGCGCTTTCCATCTTTAGTCTGAAATCCCCTGAAGACATCACAGTCCTGCCTGCACCAAGAATTATAAAACTATCAGGCATCAGCTTCTGAATGTAAAGCGAATAAAGCGCGGGAACAAGCTTCCTTGATGTCAGGTCGCCGGTAGCGCCGAAAATTATTATTATCAGATTATCGGGTTTTTCCATATCGGTGATGACTAATTGATATTACTCCATGCTAATATATGAAAAATTGATACTGTTAACATTTATTATATCACGAAAGGAATCTGTGGTCAATACCCTATGTTTAAAATAACGAAGAAAGGTTACACAGAGATCACTGAGAACCACAGAGCTCCACAGAGAAAACCTCTATCTCTGTGCTCTCTGCGACTTCTCTGTGTCCTCTGTGAAAGTTCCTAATTGTTTTACCCCCCTGCCCCCCTAAAGGTGTGTTAAAAAACCTGCAGTAAAAGTATAAAGTTAATTTTAACACAGTACGCCAATGCCCTTATTGCAAAACCTTTGTTCCCTTTGCGGTTTATGTATTCCTTTAATAACAATCCAAAAGATAACATGTTGATAACTTTCACATCATTTTTATATATTTTTTTAATTTTTTCTTCATTTCCTGCTACAATATGAAAGTTTATTTCTATATTTGTCTCCGAATTTAAAGTTATGCGAGTTTATTGTCATAGAAATATTGGTATTACATTTTTAGTCGTCAGGTTTATTCACCTTGACTGAGAATGGCGTTTTCATAGGATTAGGGATGACCGTTCTCTTAGATTAAGAGAACGGTTTTTTTGTAAACAGAAAGTTGAAAAGCAATTAAGAATGAGTTCAATGAGAACAAATCGGCCTTCAGACGAAGGATTATACAGACAGGAATTTGAACACGGAAGCTGCGGAATAGGTTTCGTTGCACAAATTAAAGGCAAAAAATCCCATTCAATAATTTCAATGGGGCTTGAAATCCTTAAGAACATGACCCACAGGGGAGCTGAAGGCGCCGACAGCAAAACAGGCGACGGCGCCGGCGTGATGATTCAGGTCCCAAGGGACTTCTATCTGATCCAGGGATTTGCACTTCCGCCTGAGGGACAATTCGGCACAGGCCTCATATTCCTCCCTCGAAACAACGGAGAAGCTGAAAAATGCACTGATATTCTTCTTAATATCATAAAGGAAGAAGGCGTTTGTTTCATAGGTTTCAGGGATGTACCGCGAGACAACTCAACAATAGGCGAAATTGCCAGATCGACTGAACCACAGATCAGACAGATTCTCCTGGGATCTGATATGCAGCAGGATGAACTTGAACGCAAACTTTATATTATCAGAAAGAGAACCGAAAAAGCCATAAGGGATTCCGAACTGGACCAGAAGAATTTCTTTTACATCCCCAGTCTTTCCACCAAAGTACTTGTATACAAAGGGATGCTTACATCTATTCAGTTAGGGGAATATTTCGGTGATCTCAACGATGAAAGGCTGCAGAGCGCAATCGCCCTTGTACATTCACGGTTCAGCACAAATACCTTCCCCAGCTGGGACCTTGCACAGCCCTTCAGGGTACTCGGGCATAACGGAGAAATAAATACAATCAAAGGTAACAGGTTCTGGATGGAAGCACGCGAATCGATACTGAAATCTGAAAAGCTTGGAGACCTTCAGCGGATATATCCTGTAATAGAACCCGAAAAAAGCGACTCTGCCTCACTCGACAATGTCCTTGAATTCCTGCTTATGAGCGGAAAATCATTGCCATATGCCATGTCGGTGCTTATCCCGGAATCAATAAATCTGAAAAATCCGATACCTTCCGAGCTGCGCGACTTCTATCATTACCATTCAACATTCATGGAGCCGTGGGATGGCCCCGCCTCCCTGATATTCTCCGACGGCAGATACATTGGCGGGATGCTCGACAGAAACGGCTTGCGGCCATCACGTTACCTTATCACTTCCAACGATCTTATTGTTATGGGATCCGAAACCGGCGTACAAACATTTGCACCTGAAGAGATTAAGGAAAAGGGAAGATTAAGACCAGGGAAAATGCTTCTTGTCGATACAAAAGAAGGAAGGATACTCCACGACAGGGAACTGAAGGATAAGCTTGCAAAAGACTATCCCTACGGAAAATGGATAGAACAGAATATGGTGAAGCTCGAGGAAATCGAGACGGGTCAGGTAATATCGCCCGACATGGGTAACGCGTTTCAGACCTATCTTACTGTTTTCAACTACTCGAACGAGGAAACTGAAAAAATAATAAAGGAGATGGCTGCAACAGGCAAGGAGCCCATAAGCTCCATGGGGAATGATGTGCCGGTTGCAGTTCTTTCAGACAAACCTTACAGGTTATTCAACTATTTCAAACAGATGTTTGCCCAGGTAACCAACCCTCCTATCGATCCCATCCGTGAGGAGCTTGTGATGACTCTCTCGGGATATCTGGGTTCGCTTCAGCAAAACCTCCTTGATGAATCACCCGACCATGTAAAGATGGTACGTTTCAGAAATCCTGTTATTTCAAAC
Organism: uncultured Rikenellaceae bacterium; assembly: GCA_964633505.1. Classification (GTDB taxonomy): domain Bacteria; phylum Bacteroidota; class Bacteroidia; order Bacteroidales; family VadinHA17; genus LD21. The sequence continues at coordinate 128,356 of CAZWHC010000008.1, forward strand.
ACTTATTTCCAGATAGTTAAAAACCTCAAATACAAAGGATTTTCAGCCTCAACCCTGCTTATGCATTTTAATGCATCATCAGGAGCTGAAGGTTTAAAGACAGCCGTTGATCAGTTATGCCGGGATGCCGAAAAAGCTGTCGACGAAGGGAAGAATTATATTATACTTTCCGACCGGGGGATCGACAGGGATAAGGCCCCTATCCCGTCGTTGCTCGCCGTATCTGCCGTTCACCATTATCTTATTGAGAAAAGAAAGAGGATGCAGATAGATATAGTGGTCGAATCGGCCGATCCAAGGGAGGTCATGCACTTTGCCCTTCTGTTCGGATATGGCGCCAGCATAATAAATCCCTATATGAGTTTTGCCGTAATTGACAAACTTGTTAAGGACAAAGCTCTTCAGCTCGACTATCAGAAAGCCGAAGAAAACTATGTAACCTCAATAAACAAGGGGATCCTTAAGATAATGTCAAAAATGGGTATCAGCACCCTTCGCAGTTACAGGTCATCACAGATCTTTGAAGCTGTGGGAATACACAGGGATATAATTGATAAATATTTTGCAGGAACGAATTCCAGGATAGGGGGCATTGGCTTTACCGAGATCGCCGAGGAGGTTCTAAGGCCTCATGGAAAAGCTTTTTCAGAGATCCGGCTTCCGGAAATATTCACCGAAGGGCTGTATGCATTCAGAAAACATGGAGAAAAACATGCATGGAATCCCGATACTATCGCCATGCTGCAATGGAGTACCAGGACCGGCGACAGGAATAAATTCAGGGAATACTCAAGGCTTGCAGACAATGATACTATGTCGCCACTTTTCATAAGAGGCATGCTGAGGATGAGAAAAAATCCAATACCTCTCGAAGAAGTCGAACCAGCCGAAAAGATTATGAGAAGGTTCGTCACCGGAGCCATGTCGTTCGGATCAATAAGCCGTGAAGCCCACGAAACCATGGCCATTGCCATGAACAGGATCGGGGGACGAAGCAACACGGGCGAAGGAGGTGAAGATCCCGAAAGGTTCAAACCGTTGCCAAACGGCGATATGATCAGAAGCGCGATCAAACAGGTTGCAAGCGGACGCTTTGGTGTCACTACCGAATACCTTGTAAATGCCGATGAAATTCAAATAAAAATAGCTCAGGGTGCAAAACCAGGCGAAGGGGGTCAGCTTCCGGGACATAAAATCGACAAAATAATTGCCAGAACAAGGTATTCCATCCCGGGCATAACACTGATATCTCCACCGCCTCACCACGATATTTATTCAATCGAAGATCTTGCACAGCTTATCTTCGACCTGAAAAATGTGAATCCCGATGCCAGGATCAGCGTAAAACTCGTATCGGCAAGCGGCGTCGGAACGATAGCTGCAGGGGTTACCAAGGCAGGCGCCGATCTGATAACAATAAGCGGATATGAAGGTGGCACAGGGGCAAGTCCCACATCTTCAATTAAGCATGCAGGCATCCCGCTCGAACTTGGCCTTTCCGAGACACAACAGACGCTTGTCATGAACAACCTGAGGAAAAAAGTGATACTCCAGGCCGACGGTCAGCTGAAAACCGGACGTGATGTAATAATTGCCGCACTGCTTGGCGCTGAGGAATTCGGATTTGCAACAAGTGCCCTTATTGTTATGGGTTGCGTAATGATGCGGAAATGTCATCTCAATACCTGCCCTGTCGGAGTGGCCACACAGAACCCGGAGCTCAGAAAACGGTTTACAGGTAAAGCCGATAATCTCGTGACATTCTTCCGTTTCATCGCGGAAGATGTAAGGGAATATCTTGCCGAAATGGGATACAGAAGCATGGACGAAATAATCGGACGCTTTGATCTTCTCCAGAGAAACCATGATGTTGATCACTGGAAAACAAGGAATCTCGATCTGTCCGACATGCTGAGATTACCTCCGGAAGCAGCGAAATACGAGATGAGATGTATCGAAAAACAGGAAACGAAGCTTGGAAATATACTTGACAAAGAACTTATTGCACAGTCAGTAAAAGCGCTTGAGAATAAGGAGCCTGTTGTTATAGAAGGCCCTATAAGAAATACCGACCGTACAACAGGAGCCATGCTATCGGGAAAGATAACAAAGCTTTACGGTTCTGAAGGTCTTCCCGACGGTACAATAAGATGCAGGTTTAAAGGATCGGCCGGACAGAGCTTTGGAGCCTTTACAGTGCCGGGTGTGGAATTATATCTTGAAGGAGATTCAAACGATTATCTGGGTAAGGGCTTGTCGGGAGGAAGGATAATTGTTGTCCCGCCACAGGGCTCGGCATTCGAATCGGATAAGAACATAATAATCGGGAACACAGTATTATATGGGGCTACCAAAGGTGAAATATATATTTCAGGAGTTGCCGGAGAACGATTTGGAGTAAGAAACAGCGGAGCCCTGGCAGTAGTCGAGGGCGTGGGCAACCACTGCTGTGAATATATGACCGGCGGAAGAGTTGTGGTCCTTGGAGCTACCGGAAGCAACTTCGCTGCAGGGATGAGCGGAGGAGTAGCCTATGTTTTCAACGAAAAGGGAAATTTCGACTATTACTGCAACATGGGTATGGTTGAATTATCACTTGTCGAGGACCTTGGCGATATTGAGGAGCTAAGGGATCTTATTGACAGGCATTATAAATATACAGGCAGCAAAAAGGCAAAGATGATACTCGACGATTTCGAAAAATATCTTTCCATTTTCATTAAGGTTATTCCTTATGACTATAAAAAAGTTCTTCAGGAGCAGAAACTTGAAGAACTGAAGAAAAAAATTGCAAACGTTGAAATTGATGTTGAAATAAGCGGATAAAAAATAAATATGGGAGACATAACCGGATTTTTAAAGATAAAACGGAAGGAAGCCGGTAACCGGCCGGTAAATGAGAGGATCTGCGATTACAGCGAAGTTGAGCAAATCCTTAACAGCGAGGACAGAATGCTCCAGGCCTCAAGATGCATGGATTGCGGCATCCCGTTCTGCCACTGGGGCTGTCCTGTAGACAACCTGATCCCCGAATGGAACGACCTCCTTTACAAGGGCGACTGGAGGAAAGCATATGAACGTCTTAACGCCACAAACAATTTTCCCGAGGTTACAGGAAGGATTTGTCCGGCCCCCTGCGAGCATGCATGTGTTCTGAATATTGAACAGGAGCCTGTTACAATTCGTGAAAACGAAGTTGCCATTGTGGAAAAGGCTTTTTCGGAGGGTTATGTAAAACCCTCCCCTCCGTCGGTAAGGACAGGGAAAAGTGTTGCTGTGATCGGAAGCGGTCCGGCAGGAATGGCTGCTGCCGATCTTCTTAATAAAGCTGGTCATAACGTTACCTTGTATGAAAAAGATGAAAAGGCAGGCGGCCTGATGAGGTTCGGTATCCCCGATTTTAAGCTCAGCAAAGCCGTGATCGACAGACGTCTCGATCTGATGATCAGGGAAGGCCTGGTGGTTAAGACCGGCGTGGCAGTCGGCACGGATATCCCGGCCCGGGAATTACTGGATCAGTTTGATGCAGTCTGTATTGCCATCGGTTCAGGGAAACCCCGCGATATCAACATAGAAGGGAGGGAGCTGAAAGGCATCCATTATGCAATGGATTTTCTGGCAATGCAAAACAGGATCAATTCAGGCCGTTTTAATTCAAGGGAAAATGAAATAAACGCTGAAAACAGGAAAGTGCTTGTCATTGGCGGCGGGGATACCGGTTCCGACTGCGTGGGTACATCAATCCGGCAGAGAGCCTCAAAGGTAACCCAGATCGAAATCATGCCTGAACCACCGCTCAAAAGAACGCCCGGCAATCCGTGGCCTTTTTACGGAAAGGTTCTCAAAACCTCAACCTCACACGAGGAGGGTTGCGAAAGGATGTGGAGCCTGTCGTCAAGGAGGTTTATAGGAGAAAATGGCCATGTCACTGGTGTGGAAGTCGAAGAAGTCGCCTGGGAATTCAATGATGGGAGATATTCGATGAAGCCGGTGCCGGGGACAACGAAAATCATCGAAGCCGACCTGATACTGCTCGCAATGGGATTTGTACATCCGGTAATTGAAGGACTGGTCTCCGAACTTGGACTTGAACTTGACTCAAGAAATAATATAAAAACCAACGGATCATTTGCAACAAGCCTTAAGAAAATCTTTGCAGCCGGCGATTCTGTTTCAGGGGCAAGCCTGGTGGTAAGTGCTATTGCTTCGGGAAGGAAAGCTGCAAAGGAGATCGACAAATTCCTGATGGGCTAGAAATCACCTCTTTATACTCTGTGCCCCTCTGTGCTCCTCTGCGATCTCTGTGTAACCAAAAGAACTTTCACAGAGAGACACGGAGAAGGCACAGAGAGTTAAGAGAAAATAAGAATTTGTATATTATTTATCAATCTGGATATTGATGCCTTTTGCAGTTTCGACAAGTCTTACGAACTCAGCCCTGTAACCCTCCTCATCTGATCCTCTTGCCTGCCGCGCAAGCCTTATCGCCTCATCATAGGTAGAACTTCCTTTATATTCTGAATTGCTTAACAACATCCCGAACTCCGAAACAGCAGCAGCAAACCTAAGATTATCTGAAGCATCGTCAAGGTCAGTAACATAGTCCCTTACAGGTTTCTCCATGAGCATGCTTGTAATACCGTCGGGTTTCTTGTAGCGGATCTTTATTGTAAGACATTCATTGTTGAAATTTTTCTCATCCTGAGGTCCGTGTCTTCCGGTAGTCTGATATTTAAGGGGATCAACCGACGGGATCTTTTCATCAGAATCTGCAGGAATCAGTTCATACATAGCAGTTACATTATGCCCTGAACCCATTTCACCTGCATCTTTTCTGTCATTATTGAAATCCTCATCGTTCAGAAGCCTGTTTTCGTAACCTATCAGCCTGTATGCCTGTACCTTCGAGGGATTAAATTCAACCTGAAACTTCACATCCTTTGCAATTGTGAAAAGTGTTCCACCAAACTCCTTTACAAGGACTCTCCTGGCTTCCTGAAGGTTATCTATATATGCATAATTCCCGTTTCCCTTGTCGGCAATGATTTCCATTTTATCATCCTTTATATTTCCCATCCCGAAACCAAGAACAGTCATAAAGACACCTCTTTCGCGGTTTTCCTCAACAAGTCTTTCCATTCCCCCGTTGCTCGATTCCCCAACATTGAAGTCACCATCGGTTGCAAGAATGATCCTGTTGTTCCCACCTTTTATAAAATTATCCGATGCAACTGAATATGCAAGCCGGAGCCCTGCTCCTCCTGCTGTTGAACCTCCTGCTTCAAGATTGTTTATTGCATTCATAATAATATCCTTTTTGTTTCCAGGGGTCGATTCGAGGACCAGTCCGGCAGCTCCGGCATATACAACTATTGCCACTCTGTCGGTAGGCCTCAGTTCGCTGACAAGCAAACCAAAAGCTGATTTGAGAAGAGGAAGCTTGTTTGGAGAACTCATTGAACCCGAAACATCGATAAGGAAAACAAGATTCGAAGGTGGAAGCGAGGATTTATCAATATTCTTTCCTCTCAGACCAACCAGCAGGAGCTCGTGATTTTTATTCCACGGACAAACCGACAATTCCGTAAATACTGAAAACGGATGAGCCCCCTGAGGTTCAGGATAATCGTATCTGAAATAGTTTATCATCTCTTCAATCCTTACAGCATCGGCTGGCGGAAGGATACCACCGTTTATGAAACGCCTTATATTTGAATATGAAGCATTGTCGACATCTATTGAAAATGTCGACAACGGGTTATTCCTTACATTTTTGAACCCGTTTTCCTCCCTGCCGGCATAGCCTTCAATATTGAAATTACCGTTGAACCTTTGAAATGAATGCCTTCCACCATAGGAAGCCGGAGCTGCCTCAGCCACTGTGTACGACTTTGAAGCCATGTCTTTTCTAACCCCATAGCCTGTAACGACAATCTCATCCAGGGAGACAAAATCTTCTTTCAAAACAATATTAATTATACTCCTTGAATCAATCTTTTCCTTAACTGTAATAAAGCCGATCATTGAAAATTGAAGAACTTTGTCGCCCGGGGCAACTTCGATCCCGTAATTTCCCTGCTGATCGGTTATTGTTCCTTTACTGCTTCCCTTTATTACAACACTGACCCCCGGAAGCGGAACTCCTGAGGTATCAACTACTTTTCCGGTTATTATCCTGTTCTGCGAAAATGCAAGTGTCATTGCTCCCAGAACCACTATTGTCAGAAATGATAAATACTTTTTCATAATTTTAAGTTTTTGTGATTTATCAATATGATGCAGGGGAAATGTAAATTCCATAAATATTAATTACTTTTCGTTACTTGCTATTAAAATTGAAGAACTTACACGGAGAGACACAGAGAAGCACAGAGGGCACGGAGAGAAAAAAAATGAAATTCAGAATAAGGGATAGCATAAAAGGAACCAGGTCAGAACCGGAGCTTCTTGAGAGATTTCGGGATGATGGTGATTTGGAGGATCTTGGTGAACTGTATTCCCGATATATCCATCTTGTTTACGGGGTATGCATGAAATATTTAAAGAACCGCGAAGATGCAAATGACGGTGTGATGCAGATATTCGAGAAACTTGTCATAGAAATCCCGAAACATCATATCGAAAATTTCAGCAACTGGCTCCATGTGGTGACAAAGAATTACTGCCTTATGCAACTCAGGTCGGAGAAGTCGAGAAGGGAGAAATTTGATGAATGGATAAATGACAGGACAGTTTTTATGGAAAATGATACTTATATGCATCCTCTTGATGAGGATGAAGTGCCGGAAGTTCTTGAAAAGTCTCTGGAGGATTGCATAGAAAGGTTAAAAGAACATCAGAAATTATGTATCAGGCAGTTCTATTATGAGGACAGGTGTTATGAGGAGATAGCTTTAAATCTGGGTATGGAAGAAAAAAAGGTAAAAAGCTATCTTCAGAACGGTAAAAGGAATCTGAAACTTTGTCTTGAAGAGAAAAATGTCGGAAAATCATAGAAATACAACCAGGAAGCCTGAAGAATTCCTGAGGTACAGGAGTAAGAGGATGGCGGCAAATGAGAGGAACGATTTTGAAAAACATCTCCAGAAAGATCCTTTTGCTGAAGAAGCCGCTGAAGGATTTGAAAATATTGATCCCGGTCAGGCTGAAAAGGATCTGCTGATGCTGCAAGAAAGGTTAAGCAAAAGAACCTATGATCACAGAATCCCGTGGTATGGAATAGCAGCCTCAGTTGCTGTACTGATGGTTATTGTCACGGTTCTGGTAGTGATGAATAAAAGGGAACCTGCTGAAATTGCCTATGTACCCTCTGAGCAAAACAAAGTTGAAGAGAAAAAAACCGAAGTTGAAGAAATCGTTGTTCAGCCGGCAATGAAGATCCCTGAGAACGTATCGGTGAGAACCCGTGATAAGACAGCAAAGGAAGTTGTTCAACATAAGACAGAAGCAGAAATTCCAGTATCAGATGAAGATATTTCAGTTGATAATGCAAAAGAGGAGGTAAAACCTGTTGAAGGTCTGAAAATGGCTGAAGAACCTTATCCCGTATTTGTAAAGGAAAAACCTCAGGCGTTGCGAAATGCTATTGTGAATGAAGCTGCCGGAAAAGCAACCGTAATAAGGGGAAGAGTACTTTCTTCCGACGACAATCTCCCTGTACCGGGAGCAAGCGTCGTCGTAAAAGGCACAAAATATGGTACAGTCACCGACACCGGAGGTAATTTCAGTCTGCCTGCAACTGGAACAAAAAACTCTACCCTTGTGGCAAGCATGATTGGAATGGAACCTGCTGAATTTAAAGCTTCAGGCGATTCAATCCTTGAGATCAGGCTTGATCCTTCGGTTTCGGACTTAAGTGAGATAGTTGTAGTTGGATATGGCGCCGCTAAAAAGAACGATAATGAGGACGAATATGTACAGACCTCGCCAGAACCCGTTGGCGGCAGAACGGAATTCGACAGGTATATCCGTGACAATATTCGCAGGCCGGATACCACGACTTCAGGACAAAGGGTTGTGGTTGTTCTTGACTTCATTGTAAGAAATAACGGAACTATCGAAAGTATTAAAGTAGTAAGAAGCCCCGGCACTAACTTTTCCGATGAGGCAATCAGGCTTCTTAAAGAAGGGCCGGCCTGGAAACCCGCAACAGAAAATGGAAATGCCATTACTGATAATGTAAGGTTAAGAATTGTATTCAAATAGCAGAGCAATCTCAAAAACTTATCTTTCTTATTTGGAAGAAGAAGAGAATCAGCCTCGGATGACACGAATGGAAACCAAGGTTACCTTGATTACAGCAATTAAGACTATACCTCTGCGCAACTCTGCGTTCCTTTCTGTGTAAATCTGCGAGAAAGTGAGAAATTTCTCGTAGTCCCGATGCCTATTATTTTTAAACAGCGCTTTTTTAAAAAATCAAAAGTGGCTACATTTATTCGTTTTTAACTTATAAGTTAAACCTTATAATTTATGCCTTTAAGAACCTTTTTCCTGTTTGTAATATTATCATTCCCATTCACATTGAATTCATTTTCCCAGAAGGTGGATACAACCTCCTTCAGGATGAATACCAGGCTGAGCTTTTATTCTTTTGAAAAGACAGGAGAAATGTTAATGCATATTCCTGCCAGGCTGATTTCGGCCAATCTGGAAATAACAATTACCGCTGACGGCAACGACCTTGTGAAATGGAAAGGAGTACCGGGTACGAAGATTTTAAGACTGTCATTCTCTCTTGATCTGAAAAGAGGGACATATGTTGCAACAGCAAATATCAGAACGTCGGGAGGAAATCTTTACAGCACGAAATCACCACTTTGCATTCTCGATTATAAACCAAATGAAGTTAAAACTGACTGTCTTACAGGAGGTCTGATTGTAAACGGACGCATTTTCTTCCCTTTCGGTTTTTATTGCTATTCTCCTGTCGATCCGGTGCTTCCTGAAGAGGAGGCAGTCAGAGGTTTTAATATGATTTCCCCGTATCAGAAAATTCTTCCTCAAACTCTCAATGAAAGAAAGGCCTACATGGACAGGTGTGCACAGATTGGCATGAAGGTCCATTACAACCTGCTTTCTGTTTCCGGAGGCGGCGGAGTATCGTCGAAAATTGAAGGGATTTCTGAAGCTGAAAAAAGGGAAAGGCTTATCTCCGAAATTAAGACCTTTATGGACCATCCCGCATTACTTGCATGGTATATTTCCGATGAGCCAAATGGTTATAAAATACCTCCCGAACAGCTTGAGGAGATTTACAGAACAGTCAGAAATACAGATCCCTGGCATCCTGTTTCGGTTGTCTTCATGGCCCCTTTCACTGCATCAAAAAAATATGCAGATGCTCTCGACATTGTTATGGCCGATCCATATCCCATACCGAAAGGTTCTGTAAATCAATCCGGCAATGTTATAAAACAGCTGGCCGATGAATTCCGGGGTCGAAAACCGGTTTGGCTGGTACCACAGGCATTCGGCGGTGGTGAGTGGTGGGAACGGGAACCTACGATCCAGGAAATCAGGAATATGACCTACCAGGCCCTTGTAAACGGAGCCGGAGGGATACAGTATTTTGTGCGCCACGGACCTAACTCATTCCCAAAGTCGACAGCAACATGGAACGAATGCGGCAAAATTGCAATGGAAGTTGCTGAGATGACTCCCTGGCTTCTGTCGGACGAAAAGACCATTCCGGTAAGGTCAGCAAATGCAAATGTTCAGATATTGTCAGGATCACACGAAAACAAGCTGATTGTGATTGCTGTCAATAAGCTTAATACCCCGCAAAGCTTAGTAATAACAATCCCGGGGAAGACTGAAACCAAGGCGCGTGTCCTTTTTGAGAACAGAACCATTAATATCAATTCCGGTTTTTTATCCGATTACCTGTCTGCATACGGTACGCAGGTTTACCTGATTGATATAAGTAAGCCCGACGAAAAAATAAAACCATTCAGGGATAATCTTATACTGGATCCCGGCTTTGAGGATCTTTCGAGCCCCGGAATCCCTTCAGCATGTTATGCATGGAACGAAGGCGACAGAGGATCAACATACTTTCTTGATACAAGGGAACATAAGGAAGGCACCCATTCGTTGAGAATTATAACACCTGCCGAAAACAAGGGGACCAGACTAAGGTTTTACCCCGTCGGGATTGAAAAAGGAAGGACATATATGGTTTCCGTAATGGCTAAAACAGATTCCCTCCATGCCGATAAATCCGACAGACCTTATTTTGAACTGGGACTTGGCGATTATGGAAGGGAACGGCATTACCCGGGAAGCGAGTGGAAACAATATGTAACATTTGTTACAATTCCGGCCGATTCAATTGCATCTCCCAGGGTGAATGCCATACTGAGGATGCCGGGAAAAGGTACAGTCTGGTTCGATATGATCCAGGTAGTTGAAACTGTTGAAATCAGAAAAAGCATTGATCCTGCAATAAGGAATTTCTGGTTTGACCGGTTTAATTAATATTGGTGTAAATTCGTATTATTCGTGGCAAATAAAAAAATGAAAAAAACTATCACAATTTCTCTGGCAGTAATAATTACTTTAATTGAAGGATGCACAGTGAATACAGGTAATGTCAACTATAACGGGAACCCTGATCCCCTGAAACAGAATGCATACATCCGTCTCCCTCTGGGTTCAGTCTTACCTGCGGGCTGGCTTAAATCGCAGCTTGAAGCACAGGCTGCAGGTCTTACAGGTAATGTCGACGATTTCTGGCCCGATCTTGTAAACTCATCCTGGAGGGGAGGAAACGGCGAGGCCTGGGAACGGGGACCATATTATCTCGACGGCCTGGTACCGCTTGCATATCTCCTCGACGACCCTTCCCTGAAGAAAAAAGTGGCATCATGGATTGAGCCAATCCTTTCAAGCGCCAGCGATTCAGGCTGGTACGGTCCGGCTAAAAACAAAGACAGATGGCCGCTGGCAGTTGCAAACAAGGTACTGATGCAATATTATGAAGCCACCGACGACAACAGGGCGCTGGAGGTATTGAAAAATTATTTCAGATATCTTAATCAGACTCCCCCCGACTGGCCCGACAAAGACTGGAGGGGAGTGCGTGCAATGGAAAATGCAGTGACAGGATACTGGCTCTACAGGCAGACAAAAGAACCGTGGATACTCCGGACTATTGAGTCGATACAGAATAACAGTTCCGACTGGACAGGCTATTATGAAAAATTTCCATGGGATTCAGCTGCATCTGCTGGCAAAAAGATCCCCCTCAACTGGGATGCCGACGGACTTACAGCACATGTTGTGAATAATGCAATGGCAATAAAATACCCGGGATTGTGGTACCAGCAGTCGGGCGACAACAGATTCAGAAATGCTGTTTTTGAAGGAATAAAGAAATATGACCTGAACCATGGACAGGCCGGAGGAAGGTTTTCAGGCGACGAGCATCTGTCGGGAAAATCGCCTGACCGCGGAACTGAACTATGCTCCGTTGTGGAATATATGTATTCGCTCGAAGAATTATATTCAATATTTGGCGATAACTCACTTGCCGACAGACTAGAGCTACTGGCATTCAATTCGTTACCCGGAACAACAACTGCCGATATGTGGGCACACCAGTACGATCAGCAGTCAAATCAGGTAATAGTGAACGGCGATGAAAGGGCATGGAGCACAAATAAGAATTATTCAAATATCTACGGGCTGATGCCGAATTTCGCATGCTGCCTTGCCAACATGCACCAGGGCTGGCCTAAATTCACACAAAGTCTCTGGATGGCCACAAACGACAACGGCCTTATAGCTGTAGCATATGCACCGTGCACAGTAAGCGCCAAAACCGGAAATGGAAATGAAGTATCCATATCGGAGATCACCGATTATCCCTTCAAAGGAACTGTTCGTCTTGTTATAACTTCCACCTCACCCGAAAGGTTCCCGATTTATCTCAGGATACCCGGATGGGCTGATCAGAGTGAAATTACATACAAGAAAAAAACAATAAGCGGAAACAGCGGTTCGACCGTTAAACTGTACGCCCGATGGGATCCCGGAGATACTATCACCCTCAAATTTCCGATGAATATCAGAACTGAAAGACGTTACAATAACTCGCTGGCTGTCCTAAGGGGCCCTCTCTATTTCTCGCTAAGAATGGATAAGGAATATAAAAGTGTAAAGATCAATTACGACAATTTTGGCTACAAAGGGAGCGTCGACTGGGAAATATATCCCGGATCTCCATGGAACTTCGGACTCGTGATTGATAATTACAACCTTGAAAGAGGTATTGATGTTGTTGAAAAAGAAATAACATCCTTCCCTTTTGCAGACAGGGGCGATATGATATGGTCGGCCGATTCAGCAAAATATATCCGTTGGGACAGGGATGCGCCTGTCATCATTACAACAAGGGGGATGAAAATACCGGAATGGACACTGAAAAACAACTCAGCAGATATACCGCCGCTTAGTCCGGTTTCACCTGAGGGAATACCTGAGGTGATCCAGCTTGTGCCCTACGGAAGTGCAAAGCTGAGGATAACAGAATTTCCCCTTATCGATATAACCCGGATTGTCGACGTTATAAGATAACTCCTCTTGGGGTTCCTCTCTGTGATCTCTGCGGTACTCCGTGTCCCTCTGTGTAAGTTCTTTTAAATCCATTTCACAGAGAGACACTAAGAAGGCACAGAGAGACACAGAGAGGAATTAGATTGCGGAGGTTTTTTCCTGGAGCCAGAGTTTTTCTTCGTCGGTGAGATGAGGGCTTAGCTTATCGAAGACTTCAAGATGATATGAATTAAGCCATTCGATCTCCTTCTGGTCGAGAAGGCTAATATCAATGAGAGCCTTTTCTATGTAACACAGGGTAATTGTCTCAAATTTCAGGAACTTTCCGAATTCAGTTTCCTCATCCTCATAACAAAGGATAAGATTCTCAGTCCTTATTCCATACTCGCCTTCGCGGTATATCGCAGGCTCATTTGAGGTCAGCATCCCGGCCTCAATAAAAGTCTTGTTATCGGCAGGACTGATCGACTGCGGCCCCTCATGAACATTAAGAAAATAACCGACACCGTGACCAGTGCCATGAGCATAGTTTAGTCCCGAACCCCACATCGCCCTCCGTGCAATGAAATCGAGCTGGTAACCACGGGTACCGTTGGGAAACTTCGCCAGCGCAAGATTTATATGACCTTTCAGAATAAGGGTGAAATCCTTTTTTTGCCTTTCTGAAGGGATGCCAACGGATATTGTCCTTGTTATATCGGTGGTGCCGCCCGGATAATGTCCTCCGGAATCGATAAGCAGGATACCCCTCTCCCCTATTTCCGAACCTTCGTCTTCTCCCCTTGTGTAATGAGGCAGTGCACTATTCTCATTCCAGGCTGCAATAGTGGCAAAAGGCAGTCCGTGAAAATCTTTCCCGGCTGACCTGAACTCAAATAGCTTATCTGAAAGTGATTTTTCGGTCATTTTTATCTTCCCATGATTATTCTCAAACCAGTGAAAGAATTTTACAAGAGCAGTTCCGTCCTTTACCACAATCCTGAACAGATTTTCAATTTCAGCAGGGTTTTTTATTGCTTTGAGGCGGGTCGGAATTGATATGTCCTCAATTATAAGAGAATTCAGCGAGATCGCATTGTAAATGGAAACAGTTGCCGATTGCGGATTCAGAAGTACGGAAGAACCTGAGGTAACAGATGCTGCAATCTCAGCAACATCCTCATATGGCAGTATGACGATCCCCAGCCTGTCGAAAGATGCTGCCATCCTGTAAGGGATTTTACCCTCATCGATAAACAACAGGATCTGTTCCTTTCCGACCAATGCATATGAGAGAAGCAAAGGACTGTATTCGAGATCGCCGCCCCTGATATTAAGAAGCCACATTATATCATCAGGGGATGTCAGAAGATGATATCCGGCGTTCATGCTTTCCATATACTCACGCACCTGGTCTATCTTGACCTGCCTGTCGGTGCCTGCATATTCAAGGCTGTGTTCAAATGCTGTGGAAAAAGGAAGATCGGGCCTGTCGCTCCACAATTCATCGATGATTGTAAGCTCTGTTTCAATTCGTGTCTTTTTCTCTTCAAGACGTTTCTTAAGCCTCCTGAAATCTGATACCGAAAAGATCCTTCCGTCTATTCCAACCGTGTCGTGCGGCCCTGCATTTTCAGCCACGAAATCCATATAGTCATTCCTCTGGTATTCTCCGGGCTTTACAAACTGAAATCCCGATCCTGCAAGTTGTCGCCGGGCCTGAATAAAATATCTCGAATCGGTCCACAATCCGGCAAAGGCATTTGTTATAACAAGGGTAGCTGCTGATCCGGTAAAGCCTGTCAGCCACCTGATTATCTGCCAATGGTCTGGTACCTGTTCGCCCGGATGCGGATCAGACAATGGGATAACTATGAAATCCAGACCTTTCTTAATCATTATTGATCTGACAGCCGAAAGTCTTTCAGCAAAAGGATTCATAGGTTCTTTATTTCGCCGACAAGGTTTTGAAGAGTATTTTTTGCATCACCGAAAAGCATTCTTGTCTTTTCGTTGAAGAACAGCATGTTCTCAATAGCTGCATAGCCTTTACCCATACCCCTCTTCATGACAATGATGTTCCTGGCATCACGCGCTTTTATTATTGGCATTCCATATATGGGGCTTGAAGGATCATCTTCAGCCGCAGGATTTACGACATCATTGGCACCAATGACTATCAGTACATCGGTGTTAGGCAGGTCAGGATTTATCTCATCGCTTTCAATAAGCTGCTCATATGGCACATCGGCTTCGGCAAGCAGCACATTCATATGTCCGGGCATGCGGCCTGCAACCGGATGTATGGCATATTTCACATCAACCCCCTTTTCGTCGAGGAGCTTGTCAAGCTCATGACATATATGTTGTGCCTGTGCCACTGCAAGACCATACCCGGGAACAATGACCACCTTTTTGGAATAACTCAGAAGTATGGCTGCATCCGACAGGGTGATTTCCTTTATTGTTCCGGCCTCCGTTGCTGCTGCGCTGCCTCCCCCTCCGAACACTCCTACTATAACGTTAAGAAGTGAACGGTTCATTGCCCTGCACATTAGAATGGTCAGGATGGTCCCCGCCGACCCGACAAGGATACCTCCTGTAAGCATTGCCTGGTTATTGTAAAGGAACCCGCCCATGGCAGCTGCAACACCAGTAAATGAGTTGAGAAGTGAAATGACAACAGGCATATCGGCCCCTCCGATCGGCATCACGAAAAGAACACCGTAAATAACAGATATCCCGAACATAATGTAAATAAATGGCATCAGCTCCCTGGTCGCCCCGACCTCACGTGTCATTATATAAACAATGAAACCAAGAAGAACTGCAAGGATGGTGATATTTACATACTTCATCGATTTTACACGTAAATCTCCTATCCTGCCGTCGAGCTTGCCAAATGCTATCATGCTTCCTGACCATGATACCGTTCCTATCATCAAACCAAGCAATATTGCCAGAACATGCCCGTTGGCCATCCCTGAACGGGCAATAAGATCAGGGCTGACATGAGGAAATTCAATCATTGATATCAATGCAGCCGCAGCACCTCCCATCCCATTGAAGAAGGAAACAAGCTGAGGCATTGCCGTCATCTTTACTTTTTTTGCAATAACCCATCCGATTACAGTTCCAATCGCAATCGCGGCAATTATCAGCGGAATATTCCTTATAGGTTCCCCGTCTTTCCTGTGAAAAAGGATTGTCGCAACAATAGCGAAACCCATGCCGAAAGCGGCAAGGATATTCCCTCTTCTGGCAGTAAGAGGATGACTCAACATTTTCAGTCCTATGACAAATAATACCGAGGCAACTATATATGTAATCTCCAGTATTGTTATTCCGAATGGAAACTGAGATGATACGCTCATTCCTTGTTAGTTTTGATTATTAGCCGGTGATTACTTTTTCTTTTTGAACATTTCAAGCATCCTGTCGGTCACAACAAATCCTCCCACCACGTTGAGGGTTCCAAGGACGACAGCAAGGAAACCAAGTATCATTGATCCTGTCGTATCGGCATGCCCCATCACAATAATGGCTCCGATGATCACAACCCCATGAATTGCATTGGCGCCCGACATCAAAGGAGTATGGAGTATCGCAGGGACATGACTGATAACTTCAATTCCCAGAAATATGGAAAGGATCACTATAAATATTGCTTCCCTGTGCTGCAGAAAAAAATCCGAAAATTGTTCCATCAGGTATATTATTTAATTCCAAGCATTTGTTTTGCCCTCTGGCTTATATATTCATTATTGTGCACTGCCGTTGTTCCTGCAAGTATTTCATCGTTCAGATCGAGAGCAGGGTTGCCATTCTTATCAATGATTATTTTAAGCAGGTTTACAATGTTCGATCCGAACATTTTGCTTGAATCTGATGGCATGTCGGAAGCAAAATCCGATTTCCCGATTATTGTCACGCCATTAACAGTTATATTCTGCCCGTAAGCGGTCAGTTCACAGTTGCCCCCGCTCGATGCAGCAAGATCGACTATTACAGAGCCAGGCTTCATCTTTATGACAGTTTCCTTAAGGACGAGCAATGGGGCCTTTCTTCCTGGGATCTGTGCAGTAGCGATAATTACATCTGCTGCTTCAGCTTTTTTCTGGATAAGTTCCTGCTGTTTCCTTCTGAACTCTTCCGTTTGTTCGACAGCATAACCGCCTGCGGCTGCATCTTCTTTTGCACCTTCAACCTCTATGAATTTTCCGCCGAGGCTTTTCACCTCTTCCTTAACTGCCGACCTGACATCGAACACTTCGACAACGGCACCAAGCTTCCTTGCAATTGCAATAGCCTGAAGTCCGGCCACTCCTGCACCAAGAATAAGTACTTTTGCAGGTTTAATGGTTCCGGCGGCAGACATGAACATAGGGAAAAACTTAGGAAGATGCGAGGCAGCTGCCAGCACTGCCTTGTATCCGGCAACAGTAGCCATCGACGAAAGCACATCCATCGACTGGGCACGGGTTGTCCTGGGAATGAGGTCGAGAGCAAGTACAGTAATGCCTTTTTTTCTTGCCTTTTCAAGCCATTCTGAATTTTCGACTGGATTCACCACTGAGCATACCATTTGTCCTTCATAAAGCAAATCGAGGTCGGGATCAGGAACCGTATTTACCGACAATAAAAGTGCCGATAACCTTATCAGTTCCTTCCTTTCTGCAACTGAAGCTCCGGCAGCAATATACTCGTGGTCAGCCACAAATGATTTCTCTCCCGCGCCATTTTCAACTAAAATATCAACTCCAAGCTTTTTCAATGCGGCAACTTCACCCGGAAGCATTGCTACCCGCATTTCTGTCGCGGTTTCCTTAAGAATGCCTATTGTCATAATTTGAAGTTTGGAGATTGGTATTCAGATTAAGATTTATTGTTAATAAATTAACAGCAAGATAACAATTATTCTTTTCCGAAGAAATTCTGAAGCCAGAATCTGTTGGCCTCATTCCGGGCATGCATTGCCTTTGGTCCTGAAAATCCATGACGGTTATTCGGGTAAAGCATGAACTGGAATGATTTTCCTTCGTCCTGAAGTTTTGAGATCAGGTAAACCGAGTTCTGCATGTGCACATTGTCATCTATATCCCCATGTGTCATATAGAGTTTCCCCTTAAGATTCTTTGCAAAGGTGAGAGTTGAACCGTCTTTGTAGCCATCAGGGTTATCCTGCGGTGTATCCATATACCTTTCGGTATATATATTATCATACAGCCTGTAATCGGTAACTGAAGATCCGGCAAAGCCATGAGTCCAGTATTCAGCGCCTTTTGTAAGAGCCAGGCATGTCATATATCCTCCGTAAGAACTGCCTGTGATACCCATCCTGTTGCCGTCAACATAAGGCAGCTTTCTTAGCCATTTCACTGCATCCTCATAGTCGAGAATCTCCCATTTTCCAAGGCACCTGTGGAGGTAGTCGAGCCCTCTTTTGCCGAAATGCCCTGATCCTCTGTGGTCGACTGTAAATGTTATTATCCCGTTCTGGGAATCCCATGAAGGACTGTTTCCCTGCCATCTGTTGTAAACATTCTTTGAATCGGGCCCGCCATATATCCTGAAGATTACAGGATATTTCCCGGTTGCATCAAAATTAATCGGATAAGTAATTATTGCCGGCATATTGAACAGTCCGTCAGATGTCGGTATGCGAACCATCTCCTGTCTTGAGTTCTTTGAAGGATCAAAGGCAGGCTGCTCGAATTTGTGGATCTCTTTATACGGCTTCCCTTTTTTGTCAATTGCAACAATTGCCCCGGGTGTTGTTATATTACTCCATGTATCAATAAACCAGGTTCCTTTGGGTGAAATACTTACTGTATGGGTACCAGGTCCGTTTGTAATCTGAACCAGGTTTTTTCCATCGAGCCCGACCCTGAACAGATGGCTGTCGGTCGACTCCTGTCCGGTTGCAGTAAAATAAACAAGCTTCTGTACTTCATCAACCCTTTCAATTCCCGTTACCCTGAAATCGAGGTTGGTAAGTTGTGCTTTCAGCATATTATCCCAGCCATAATAGTAAAGATTTTCCCAGCCGTTTCTGACACTTAACACAATGAAACCCGAACCGTCGTTCATTACATAAACATCTTTGTAAAAATCGAGCCATGCCTTCTGTGTTTCACTATATATCTGATTGAAATCGCCTGTAGCAGGATCAGCGAGTATGAATTCCATTTTATTCTGGTCGCGGTTAACAATCTGAATTGCCAGCTTTTTACTGTCGGGCGTCCAGAATGGCCATGCGATGTACTGGTCGACATTATAATCAGTTTTTACCCAGGTGGTTTTGCCTGTGGCGATATCGGCAATTCCCATTTTCACCCTTGGATTAGGATCTCCTGCCTTTGGATAGGGAACCTGTTCGAGTTTTCCATGAATGCCGTCCGACTCATCGAGCCTGTTAAGTGTAAAAAGAGGAACATCAGTTTCATCGGTCCTTAGATATGCAATTTTATTTCCGTCGGGAGCCCACCAGAATGCTGCATAACGGCTCGGACGATCGAGTATTTCCTCCATGTAAACCCATGCCGAATAGCCGTTGTATATCCTGTCGGCGGCATCGAAAGACAGCCTGATCTCCCTGTTCTCTTCAAGGTTGTAAACATAAAGGTCTTTGTTCCTGGTATATGCAATCTTTTTCCCATCGGGCGAAAATCGTGCATTTACCTCAGGCGCCGCATCATTTGTCAGACGGCGTAACTCCCTGCTGCCGGCCGTAAAATAATACAGGTCGTTGTCCCTGAAGATCACAGCGCTTTTCATGTCGTCGCTCACAGCATCTGTATATGCTATGACAACTCCTGCAGGCAATGATTCTGTAAGCAGATCCCTTGGCGATTTGGGCGCCGGTACCACAACACTCCTGCCTGTACGTATGTCGACGCTGCTGATTACAGGGTTCCTTTTTTCGTCAAATGTTTGTATCAGATAATGAGTATCGTCGGTCCACCCGGTGATACGTACCTGATTGCCGCCGCCGCGTACGGGCATTTGTGATTTTATTGCAGAAGCAGGCAGCAACAGGGCAATTATTATTATAAAAAGAAGCCGTTTGGTTATAGATCTGTTCATAATGTGAGTTTTACGTTAAAAATAAAGATCAGTCCGACAAAAATAATGTTTTTCGGACACGGTGACTCCCTGTCTCAGATTTTCTTAGATTCATCCTGACTGTATCGGGAGTATTAATGAAAAATAGTATATTAGCCGACCGACTTAATATTTTATACTGATGAGACGATTTGTATTAATGATCCCGGCGATTTTCATTCTTCTCTTAAATATAAATTCCCAGACAATAAAAACTCCCGGCGAATTCCTTGGTTATGAACCTGGCACTCAGTTCACATTCCACCACAGGGCAGTCGAATATTTCAGATATATTGCAGAGGTTTCGGCGCTTGCGGAATACAGGGAATACGGGAAAACATATGAAAGCAGGCCGCTCGGGGTCTGCATAGTATCGAGTGAAGAGAACCTGGCACATCTCGAGGAATACAGAAAGAACAACCTTATTAAGACCGGACTTCTGGAGGGAGACTTCACAGGTAAGCAGGTACCATTTATCTGGCTGGCTTACAATGTGCACGGTAATGAATCGGCAGGGATGGAAACTGCGATGAAGACCCTTTATACGCTTGTTACACAATCATACCCGGGATCAGACGAATGGCTCAGGACATGTATAATAATCATAGATCCTTGTCAGAATCCCGATGGCCGTGATTTGTTTGCAAACAGGTACAGAAATTCACAGGCTCTTATTCAGAACCCCGACGGTAAATCATGGGAACATAACCAGGGATGGCCTGGAGCACGCTCAAACCACTATTTTTTTGACCTGAACCGCGACTGGACATGGCAAACACAGACAGAGTCAACCCAGAGACTGGCCTTGTACAATCAGTTCATGCCCCAGGTACATGCCGACTTTCATGAGATGGGATCGGAATCCACATTTTTCTTCCCTCCGGGAGCAGAACCCTGGCATGAAGTTATAACACCATGGCAGCATGAATTTCACAAACTGATGGGTAAGGGGAATGCACAGCTTTTTGATGAGAAATCGCGACTATATTTCACAAAGGAGAATTACGACCTTTTCTGTCCGAGTTTTGGCGATACCTGGCCGCTTTTCAACGGGGCTGCCGGATTCACGTACGAACAGGGAGGGGGAGGCTATTCAGGATTATCACTGAAACTTGAAACTGGTGATACCCTCACCCTGAAGAAAAGAATTGACGGTCATTTTACAGCGACTATGGCTACACTCAGGGTCGCCTGTGAAAACAGGACCAGACTCCTTGAGGAATTTAACAGGTTTTTCTCAGATAATATGAATAAGCCTTCATTCAGGTACAAATCGATAATAATAAAAGGATCGAATGACAAAAATTCTCTTGAAGATCTCTTCTCCCTCCTTGCAAAAAACCAGATCAGATATTCATATGCAGGAAACACAGGCAAGAAATACAAGGGATTTGATTATTTGGCAAATGCCGAGGGGGAGGTCACGATTGAAAAAGGCGATTTCCTTATAAGTGCATTTCAGCCGCAGTCGAGGTTTATGCAGGTCCTTTTCGAAACCGACAGCAAGGCATCCGATTCACTGAGCTACGACCTTACGGCATGGGCCCTCCCCTATGCCTACAACATTAAAGCTTTTGCTGTAGAAGATCAGATAAAGGGACTCCCCGATAAGACCGTAACGGAGGTTGTTGCAAACCTGTCCGACACGGGCAAACCATACGGATATATTGTCGATTACACCGGATTTAATACCCTGAAGTTCATATCAGCCCTTACAAGGAAAAACATCAGGGCAAGATATTCGCTTAAACCTTTTACCTCAGGGGGGAAAAATTTTAACCGCGGTAGCTTTATAATTGCAAGAGGAGACAATTCAAATGCAGGGAATAAAATTGATGCAGTTGTGACGGAACTTGCAAATAAATACCAGGTAGTTCTTAATAAGGCGGAAACTGGTATGGTGGAAAAAGGAAAAGATTTCGGCTCGGAATATTCACCTGTTGTGAAAAAATCGAATGTTGCCATTCTGTGCGGTGATGGGATATCTGCCGGTCCGGCCGGTGAACTGTGGTATATGTTTGAAAGAGAACTTGATTATCCGGTCTCCCTGATCAATGTATCAAACCGCGAGAACCTCGATTTCAGCGGATATGACGTACTTCTTCTGGCATCCGGGAACTATTCAAAGATAAGGGATACAATAGTTGATTTCGCTAAAAAAGGAGGAAGGGTTGTTGCCTTCGAAAATGCCATACAGCTTTTCGCTACCGACAAATCAACAGCACTTTCCAAAGCAATCGAAACAAGAACCGAAGAACTAAAGGCTTCAGAGAAAAAAGTAAAAAGCGATGATCCTTCACTTCTGAAAAAATTCGGCGACGAAGACAGGCATCTCCTCTCCGAAAGATCAGCCGGAAGTATTTATAAGGTGGTTGTCGATACCACCAATCCGTTTGGCTTCGGCCTTGGAAGGGAATGGTTTGTAATGAAAAGGACGCAGGCCTATCCTTTTCTCCCAAGGGGAAGCAATATAGGATATATCACTGACAATAAACCCGTTGCCGGATTTGCGGGCTACAAATATCAGAAACTCATAAAAAACACCCTTGTCATAGGATCGGAAAAGACAGGAAACGGGGAAGTGATATATATTACCGAAGATCCTTATTTCAGGGCATTCTGGAAAAGCGGAAGGGCGCTTGTCTGGAATACGGTATTCAGATGACAAGCTTTTATGGCCTTCTCAAATTTCCCAGCAGATTCATACCAGGCTGCTGAAATGCGGGATTATCAGTACATTTAATAAAAAAAAGATATATTCGGGAAATAAACTGAAAGCCATGAAGAAACCTATTCTGCTTCTGACAACCCTGACATACCTGCTGTTAATTAGTTGCAATAATAACTCTGATTTCATCAGAGCGAGGGATACTATTATCATTCCCGATATGCAACGGTATGTAAGCTCTCTTGGTTCGGATAGTTTCATGGGCAGAGCTCCATTCACAAAAGGAGAAGAGATAACAGTCGCCTACCTGGCACAAGAGCTTGCTAATATCGGTTTTGAACCTGCATTCGGCGAAAGTTATTTTCAGGAGGTGCCGATGGTAAAAATCAGATCTTCTGTCTTAAACCCTGTCAGGATAACCGGCAAAGGAAAAGAGTTCGAATTCAGCTCCCCCGGTCAGCTTGCAATAATTTCACCACAAACAACAGATGTGGTCAGTGTTGAAAACTCCCCCGTGGTGTTTGCCGGATTCGGAATTGTCGCGCCCGAATACGGTTGGAACGATTATGAAGGAATAGATGTGCGCGGGAAGACAGTTATTGTATTAATAAACGACCCCGGATTATATACAGGGGATACAATTCTGTTCAAAGGAAGGGAGATGACATATTACGGCCGCTGGACTTATAAATATGAGGAGGCAGCCAGGCATGGTGCGGCAGGAATCCTGATAGTTCATGAAACCCTGGGTGCAGGGTATTCATATACGGTTCCCAGGAACAGCTCTGTAAATCCCAACCTGTTCCTCCGGACGGATGGCAGTGATTCCACCTTATGCCTTTTCACAGGATGGATATCAGCCGGACCGGCTGATGAGATCTTCTCCTCACTGGGATTGAACATCGGCGAACTGAGAAAAGAAGCATGCAAAAAGGGATTCAGGGGATCTCCTCTCGATCTCAGGATATCGCTGAAAATCAACAATGAAATAGAATATAACAACTCAAGGAACGTGGCAGGCATTCTCAGGGGCTCCGAAAGGCCTGACGAAAGCATTGTTTATACTGCACACTGGGATCATTTCGGGATCGGGGAAACTGAGAACGGCGACTCAATATTCAACGGCGCTGTCGATAACGGAACTTCAATGGCATGGGAACTGTCGATCGGAAAGGCTTTTGCAGCCCTTAAGAAAAGACCTGCCCGAAGTATAGTGCTGCTCTTCCCCACCGCCGAGGAACAGGGACTTGCAGGTTCACTGTTTTATACCAAAAACCCTCCTCTGCCTATAGAAAAAACTGTTGCCTGCCTGAATAACGATCTCCTCCTGCCAATGGGAAGAATGAAGGATGTAATGATCACAGGATACGGGCAGTCGGAACTTGATGAATATGTGAAAAGGGCGGCAGAGGAACAGGACAGATATATTACTGGCGATCCCGATTCACATACCGGAATGTATTTCAGATCAGATCATTTTTCCTTTGCAAAAAAAGGAGTTCCCTCACTTTTCGTAAGAGGAAATACAGATAGCCGTGAATTCGGAAAAGAATGGGCTGCAGCCTCTGTAAAAGATTATATTGACAACAAATATCACAGAACATCCGACAACTACGAACCTGAAAAATGGAACTTTGAAGGGATCAGGGAAGATGCACAACTGGCTTTTACTATTGGCTATCAGCTTGCAACTTCAAATGCTTTCCCAAAATGGAATAGCAGTTCAGAGTTTGCTTCACTCAGAAAATGAGCAGAGTGCCTGAGGTAAGGTCAAATTTAACCGTTAAGAGCACAAAGGCTTATGCAAAGGTCGCAAAGTATTTAATTTCAATAGGTTTCCTTCTCTTTTTTGCTAGTTTTCTGAGTACTTTTCGGTAAAATGGCTTTGGTAAGATTGTCTGTTCTTTCAATAACAAACACCACAAATTACCAGACAAATTAATTGAAACAAAATTCAAATATTTCTTTTTGTTATTTTATTAACACTGTTATTATTTTAACAACAAAAGTATTATCTTTGCGGGGCCGGTTATAATCAGACTGGCTTATGTAAAATAGCTTCTAACACAAGATGATGACAATCAGTGATATAGCTAACAAAGTAGAAGGAAGGATAGTCTGTTCGGAAGAAAAATCAGCAGCAGAAGTTGAATATGCATTTTCATCCGATCTGATGAGCGACGTATTGAAAGTTGAAAGGGAAAATGTCCTTCTTATTACAGGACTTGCAAATCTTCAGGCAATAAGGACATCGGAAATGTCGGAAATCAATTGTATAGTTTTTGCCAGGGACAAGAAAATAGGCAACGACATAATTGAACTGGCAAGGGAAAACGGGATAGTACTTATAGAAAGCCCATTCTCGGTATTCCGCATTTCAGGCGAATTGTATTCAGCGGGTATAAAACCGCTTTTTTGATAATGCAGTACAGATATAAAATAGCTGGCGGTGATTTCTCAAATGCCGGATCTGTTGCAAGTTCCGTAAAGAAAATTCTACGCCAGCTTAATATCGGCCATCCTGTTTCTAAAAGAATAGTGATAGCGTTGTATGAGGGTGAGGTTAACATCGTGGCACACGCATATTCTGGGATTGCAGATGTTGAGATCGACAGTGAAAAAATAAGGATACTCCTTACCGACAAGGGTCCGGGGATCCCAGATATTCCCAAGGCAATGGAGGAGGGCTTTTCGACTGCATCGCCCCAGGTCAGGGAGATGGGATTCGGAGCCGGAATGGGACTGTCGAACATGAGGAAGAACAGCGATATCATGAATATCACAAGCGAAAACGGAAAAGGAACAGTGGTTGAGCTGATAAATTACTTCGGTACAGATGCCAGATAAAAATCAAAATACTGAATTCCACCACGCACTGAAAGTCGACGAGGATATTTGCACCGGCTGCACTCACTGCATGACAGTCTGCCCGACAAGGGCAATACGTGTCAGCGCAGGTACTGCCAGTATAATTGCAAACAGATGTGTCGACTGCGGTGAATGTTACAGGGCTTGTCCGGTATCGGCGATCAGCGTTGAGCAAAACGATCTCGACATTATCTTCCGTTATCCCGTAAGGGTGATTCTTATTCCCGGAGTACTCATTGGCCAGCTCTCGCACAAGATTCCGGTATCGAGGATCTATGGCGCTCTGGGGGATCTTGGCTTTACCCATGTTTACCAGGTCGAAAACACAGTCGACATGGTACTTGAAGCCTATTCGGAGTTTAAGGAGAAAAATGAGATACGCCCGCTTATCTCATCATTCTGCCCAGCTATAGTAAGGTTGATTCAGGTACGATTCCCTGGTCTTGTCGATAACATAATAAGGGTAAACCCGCCTATAGACATGTCGGCACTCTATTACCTTGAAAAGCTTAAATCGACAGGCATCCGCAAGGAAGACATAGGATTGTTCTATGCAACGCCATGCGCTGCAAAAATAGCTGCCTTAAAAAGTCCGGTCGGAGAAACGGAATCAGTAGTTACAGGAGTTATAAACATGAATTTCCTCTATAATCTGATACAGAAATCCCTTCAGAACTCCGAAGCTTCATCTTCAATGCCTGTGACTGACGATCTGCTTAATTCGAGGGGCATTCTGTGGAGCCTTACCAGAGGCGAATCCGTTCATTCGTCGAAAAGAGCTCTTGCTGTTGATGGCATCAGAAATGTGACTGAACTGCTTGAAGATCTCGAAAATGACAGACTCGGTTATGTCGATTTTCTTGAGCTGAGAGCCTGCGACGAGGGATGTGCGGGCGGAATCCTGATGACTGGAAACAGGTTCCTCACCGTTGAAAGGCTGAGAAAAATGGCGGCCGACCTTTCAGAAAAAGACAGGGAAGAGCAGAAAAAGATAATGGATGGCTTTATAAATCTCAAGGAGCACAGTTTCCTCGGTAATATCGAACCAAGGAATATTGAGAAACTTGATGAGAACACCTCGCTTGCAATGAAAAAGATGAACCGGAAACGCAGGCTTATGTGCTTCCTTCCCGGATTTGACTGTGCGGCATGCGGCGCCCCCGATTGCCAGACACTTGCTGAGGACATAGTACAGGGCCATGCAAAGATTTCCAATTGTATTTTCCTTCAGCAACAAATGATCAACCAGAATCTGCTGAGCAGCGACTTAGCATACAGGATAACGGAAAAGATATGGGGAACAGACAGACTGGAAAAAAATTGTAATAAAATCGGTGCAGAAGATGAAAATAGCTGAAATTGTATCAAAACTCGACCTGACAGTAATTTCAGGAATCAACGGGCTGAACAGGGAAATAACGGGCGGATATGTATCCGATCTGCTTAGTGATGTCATAGGTAATGCAAAGGAAGGCAACATCTGGATAACTCTTCAGACACACCAGAATATAATGGCTGTGGCTTCATTGAAGGATCTTTCGGCAGTGATAATTGTAAAAGGGTCTATGCCTGAAAACGATACTATAAGGAAAAGCAATGAGGAGAACATCCCGATATTGTCGGCAGGGGCCGACACTTTCACAGTGGCCGGCATGTTGTACGAATTACTTGCGAAAAAATGAAAATCCACCGGGCCGACCTGCATATTCATACCCTGCTCTCACCCTGTGGTGACCTGAGCATGAGCCCGGCAAATATAGTATCGGCCGCTGTTGAAAAACGACTGGATATAATCGGAATCACCGACCACAACAGTACCAGGCAGTCAGATCTTGTAAAGAAAATTGCAGGTGAAAAAGGAATATTCGTGCTGCAGGGAGCCGAGGTTACAACGAGGGAAGAGGTTCACTGCCTTGCGTTCTTTGAAAATCAGGATACGCTGAAGTCATTCCAGGAATATCTCGATGCCCACCTTCCGGACTTCAGGAATGATCCGCTTATTTTTGGAGATCAGGTCGTTGTGGATGAAAATGAAGATATAATATATATTGAGGAAAAGCTTCTTGTTAATGCGACAACTGTCTCAATAGAAGAACTCGAAAAATATGTCCATGAAAATGACGGCATCTTCATCCCGGCCCATATCGACAGGATGAAAAACAGTATTTACAGTCAGCTGGGGTTCATCCCTGATGATCTTAATGCAGATGCCCTTGAAGTTTCGAGAAGGTCCACTCCTGAAAAATTTGCCGGGATAAGACCCGAAATAAGACGGTTTAATATAGTAACAAATTCAGATGCACATATCCCGCAGCAGATTGGGATGGTCTGGAACAACCTTCAGATTAAAAAAATCTCATTTGAAGAGATAAAAATGGCATTGTCGGGTATGGAAGGGAGAAAAATAGTTGCACAATGATGACACTTGCGCTCAATATTCTTGATATTACACAGAACTCGATAAGGGCGAAGGCTTCGGAAATATTTATTGGAATAACCGAATCATTGTCTGAAGATACTCTCGAAATAACCGTGAGGGACAACGGTTCGGGAATGTCTCCTGAAGTCCTGGAAAAAGTTACAGATCCATTCTTCACTACAAGGACGACAAGAAAAACAGGATTGGGCCTGCCTCTGCTGAAATATCAGGCCGGACTTGCAGGTGGGAAAATGGTCATAGATTCGGATGAAGGCAGCGGGACAACCGTCAGGGCTTCTTTTACACTCTCACATGTCGACAGGCAGCCTCTCGGGGATATTCCCGGAGTAATGACAATTCTCATGACTGCTAATCCGGAAATTGATTTCCTTTACAGTCACAAAACCGATGCCGGAGAATATTTCTTTTCATCTAAAGAGGCTAAAGAATATCTTGGCATTGAGAATTTTACGGAAAGCGGCCTTGCTGCCGATATCAGGGAAATGATCGATCAGAATCTTAAAGAAATAGGAGTAACAGGGATGCAGGAATGAAATTATGTTAATACCTTGTATAAAGTTCCTGTAGTAGAATTTTTTGAATAAATTTAATAAGAACATCAAGAATAATATACCAAAATTGAATTAACTAAACTATAAAAGCATGTCACAAATCAAATCACTCGCCGATCTCAAAAAGAAACGCGAGGAAATCAAGACAGGCCTGGATGTAAGAATCAAGGCAATTGATCCTGAGAAGCATGTTCAGGTGAAGGTTGCTATGGCTACCTGTGGTATTGCCGCAGGCGCCAAGCCTATCATGGAATTTTTCATGGAGCAACTCGACCGCAGGAACATACCGGGTATCGTAACACAGACAGGATGCATGGGTTACTGCTATGCTGAGCCCACTGTTGAAATCAAGCTTCCCGGTAAAGATCCGGTGGTTTTCGGTTATGTCGATCTCAAGAGAGCCGATCAGATAATCGAAAAGTACATAAAGGAAGGTGAACTGATCGACGGGATTATCCCGGTAAATTATGAAACAATAGATTCTAAAGAATAGGAGGTTAAAACATGTCAAAATACAGCATGCATCTTCTGGTATGCGGCGGCACAGGCTGCCATGCTTCTGAAAGCGATGCAATTGTCTGGAATTTAAGGGATGAACTTGAAGCAAAAGGTTTATCGGAAAAGGTTCAGGTGATACTTACCGGATGTTTCGGTTTCTGCGAAAAAGGACCTATAGTCAAGGTCATGCCTGATAATACATTCTATGTACAGGTAAAACCTGAAGATGCCCAGGAAATTGTTGAAGAACATATTATCAAGGGGAGAAAAGTCACAAGGCTTCTCTACCACGATCCTAAGACTAAAGAGGCCATTGGCGATTCAAAGCACATGGGCTTCTTTAAAAAACAGCTGAGGATAGTACTCAGGAACTGTGGTTTCATCAATCCGGAGAACATCGATGAATATATCGCGAGGGACGGATATATGGCGCTGGGCAAGGTTCTTACCGAAATGACTCCCCAGGATGTCATAAAGGAGATCAAGGATTCAGGCCAGAGAGGTCGCGGTGGTGCAGGATTCCCGACAGGACTGAAATGGGAAATCGCCAGCAAAAACAAAAGCGATGAAAAATATGTGGTTTGCAATGCAGACGAAGGCGACCCTGGAGCATTCATGGACCGTTCGGTTCTTGAAGGTGATCCGCACTCGGTGCTTGAAGCAATGGCAATATGCGGATACAGCATTGGTGCATCGAACGGCCTGATATATGTTAGGGCAGAATATCCCCTTGCAATACACAGGCTTAAGGTTGCAATCGGCCAGGCCAGGGAATACGGATTGCTTGGCAAAGATATACTTGGAACAGGATTCAACTTTGACATTCAGTTAAGATATGGCGCCGGCGCATTCGTATGCGGTGAAGAAACCGCACTTATCCATTCAATGGAAGGCCTTCGCGGCGAACCAACAATCAAGCCGCCATTCCCGGCCGAAGCAGGATTCATGGGAAAACCTACCAACGTAAACAACGTCGAAACATTAGCTGCAATACCTATAATAATTCTTAAGGGTGCAAGCTGGTTCAACCAGATCGGAACCGAAAAGTCGAAGGGTACCAAAGTATTTGCTCTTGCAGGAAAGATAAATAATGTCGGACTTATAGAGGTACCGATGGGGACTACCCTCAGAGAAGTCATTTTTGAAATAGGCGGCGGCATCAGAAACGGAAAGAAATTCAAGGCTGTCCAGACCGGTGGTCCTTCAGGAGGATGCCTTACTGAAAAACATCTCGACCTTCCGATCGATTTCGACAACCTCATCGCTGCAGGATCAATGATGGGATCAGGAGGTATGATAGTAATGGATGAAGATGACTGTATGGTTTCCTTTGCCAAGTTCTTCCTCGATTTCACTGTCGAGGAGTCATGCGGTAAATGCGCTCCGTGCCGTATCGGGAACAAGCGCCTGAACGAACTCCTTAACCAGATTACCGAAGGAAAAGGAACGATGGCAGATCTCGACAGGCTGAGAAATATGAGCAATGTGATCAAGGATACATCCCTTTGCGGTCTTGGCCAGTCATCGCCGAATCCTGTACTCTCCACCCTTAATAACTTCATGAACGAATATGTCGCCCATGTCGTTGACAAAAAATGTCCGTCAGGTCAGTGCAAAAGCCTTATGGAGTATTATATAATCCCTGAGAACTGTGTCGGCTGTACAGCCTGTGCCAGGGTATGCCCGGTCAATGCGATTACGGGCCAGCGCAAGGAAATACATACTATAAATCCAGAAGTCTGTATCAAATGCGGCGCCTGCAAGGAGAAATGTAAATTCGATGCAATAATTATCAGATAACCGGAAAATTAATGGAAACAATAAAACTTACAATCGATAATAAAGAGGTTGAGGTAGAAAAGGGGACCACAATTCTGAATGCTGCAAAAAAACTTGGCATTGACATTCCCACTTTATGCTATCTCAATCTTCATGATCTGAATATTGAGAACAAACCGGGGGGCTGCCGGATCTGTGTGGCCGAAATCCAGGGAAGAAGAAATCTTGCTCCTTCATGCTCAACAAAATGCGAGGAAGGAATGGTTGTAAAAACCCATACCACAAGGGTTCTGAATGCCCGCCGTACTGTTATGGAATTCATTCTTTCGGATCATCCTAAAGAATGTCTTGTTTGTGCAAAATCGGGCAACTGTGAACTCCAGGACATGGCACACCGGCTTGGGATAAGAGAGATCCCGGGATCTGAATATGCAGCTGTGTCAACATACAAGTTCGATACATCTCCTTCTATAAAAAGGAACCTTGACAAATGTATTATGTGCCGCCGGTGCGAGATGATGTGCAATGAGGTTCAGACTGTTGGAGCTCTTTCAGCTGTCAACAGAGGATTTATGGCAGCAGTTGCTCCTGCATTTGAGCAGAATCTAGAACATTCCACATGCACATATTGCGGGCAATGCGTTGCCGTATGTCCGACAGCTGCACTAACGGAGGTTGACAATACTCCCGATGTTCTCAGGGCTCTTGCTGACCCGTCAAAAACCGTTGTTGTTCAGACTGCTCCTGCTGTACGCGCAGCACTGGGCGAAGCATTCGGCCTCGAACCCGGTACCCTTGTAACAGGTAAAATGGTCGCAGCGCTGAGAGCTCTCGGCTTTGACTATGTGTTCGATACCGACTTTGCCGCTGACCTTACAATTATGGAGGAAGGCACTGAACTCCTCGGCCGCCTTACCCGCCACCTTAATGGCGACACAACAGCGAAACTACCAATACTGACATCATGCTGCCCCGG
Organism: uncultured Rikenellaceae bacterium; assembly: GCA_964633505.1. Classification (GTDB taxonomy): domain Bacteria; phylum Bacteroidota; class Bacteroidia; order Bacteroidales; family VadinHA17; genus LD21. Next base: position 159,777 of record CAZWHC010000008.1, read on the forward strand.
ATGGGTAAACTTCTTCGAGGAATATTTCCCCGATCTTAAGGATATCCCTTCCACATCAAAATCACCCCAGCAGATGTTCGGAGCTATAGCCAAAACATATTTTGCCGATAAGATCAAGGTCGACCGCAAGGATCTTGTTGTTGTTTCGATAATGCCATGCCTTGCAAAGAAATATGAATGTCAGAGGGATGAATTCTCGGTCGACGGTAACAGGGATGTGGATTATTCAATTTCAACAAGAGAACTGGCTGCTTTCATCAAACAGGCTAACATCGACCTGAACAGCCTCGAGGATGAAGATTTTGATACACCACTTGGCGAATCGACAGGTGCAGGAGTTATATTTGGCGCAACAGGCGGCGTAATCGAAGCTGCATGCAGAACTGCATATGAGATCTATACCGGAAAGAAACTTGACCGTCTTGATTTCACCGAACTCAGAGGCCTGGAAGGTGTTCGTTCGGCAACAATCGATTTCGACGGACTTAAACTTAACATTGGCATAGCTCACGGCCTTGGAAATGCAAGGAAGCTGCTTAATGATGTCAGATCAGGAAAATCTCAGTTCCATGCCATCGAGGTAATGGCCTGTCCCGGAGGTTGCATCGGTGGCGGAGGTCAGCCCCTCCATCATGGCGATTCCGGAATACTTAAAGCCAGGGCTGCCGCAATATATAACGAAGACCGTAAAAAACCGCTCAGGAAATCCCATGAGAATCCATTCATTATTAAGCTGTATGAAGAGTTCCTTGGACAACCTAACAGTGAAAAAGCACATCATCTGCTTCACACCAAGTACTTTGATAAAAAGAAAAAAATTATCGTTAAACAGTAGTAATGAACCGTTAAGGTCAAAATAAAATTCAATGCTATGTCGAGTATTAAAATAGAATTGAGACAGGAGGATATCACTAAGATCAGAGAGATTTGTGATTCCTTTAACAGAAATCCACAGGAACTGATAAACATACTGCATTCATGCCAGGAACATTTCGGATATCTTCCTGCCGAAATACAGGAGGTAATATCAGTTGAAACAGGGGTACCTGTTGCGAAGATCTATGGAGTGGTGACATTTTATTCATTCTTCACCATGACACCTAAAGGCAAACATCCGATAAGCATATGTATGGGAACAGCATGCTATGTAAGGGGTGCCGAAAAGGTTCTGGAGGAATTCAAAAAAGAACTCAGCCTCCAGGTAGGTCAGACATCAAAAGATGGTAAATTTTCACTCTCGAGCCTAAGGTGCGTTGGCGCCTGTGGCCTCGCTCCGGTAGTGCTCATAGGCGATAAGACCTATGGCCGTGTAGCTCCCGATGACGTGAAAAACATCCTTAAGGAATACGAGTAATAGTTGTTTCTTAATGAATAGTTCAAAGGTTTGACAGGAAACCGGGAGCTTATCTTCCCGGTTTTCTTTTTTTTATGTTGCTGCCGGGCTTGTCATGATTTTTATACCAGAAGAAATAATCCTTCTGCCTGCGCTTCTGCCCTATATCCCTTGCGACAAACACCTTCTTACCAGTATACGGATCAAATCCGCAATAATACATTGCTGTCGAAAGCGTCATTGGGGTCGGCGTAAAATCCTGTACCTGTTCCGGCCTTATTCCCAGGCTTCTGACCTCCATGGCCAGCTCCGACATTGTCTCTTCCGTTGATCCTGGATGTGAAGAAATGAAATAAGGGATAATCTCATATTTCAATCCTTCCCCCGAAGTAATTTTCTCAAACTGCTCCTTTAACTTACGGAATAGACTAAAAGGCGACTTCCTCATAAGATTCAGCACATTGGGAGAAGTGTGTTCGGGCGCTACTTTCAGCCTTCCCGAAACATGACCTTTAATAAGCTCTGAAAGGTATTCTGCTTCAGCTTTGCCAGCCCCCGGATTCCATTGAGGGAAAAGTAGATCGTACCTGACGCCGCTTCCAATGAAAGCCTTTCTGATGCCCTGAATACTGTTCACTTTTTTATATAATCGGGTAAGCTCACCATGATCAGTATAAAGATTCCTGCATACAGCAGGCCAGATGCATGAAGGACGCGAACATTTTATGCAAAGTTCTCCGTCAATGCCTTTCATGGAGTACATATTTGCCGAAGGACCTCCAAGATCTGAAAGATAACCCCTGAAATCAGGGAGGTTTTTTATTTTTTCTATTTCTGTAAGGATCGACTTCTCCGACCGTCTGACTACCTGCTTTCCCTGATGGGCCGCAATGGCGCAAAAACTGCATCCTCCGAAACAACCGCGATGAATGTTTACAGAGAATTTTATCATTTCATATGCCGGTATAACTCCTCTGTTCCTGTACTTGGGATGAGGCAGATACATATAGGGCAAAGAATATGAACGGTCGGCCTCCTCAACAGTCATTGGACGGAATGGAGGATTAATAATCACTTTCCTGTCTCCTGAAGGTTCAACTAAACGGGCAGCTTCTATCCTGTTCGACTCCTTCTCAAATTTCACAAAATTTGATGCAAATGTTTTTTTATCCGCCACACACTCCTCATGGCTTCCTAAGACGATATCCTTCCAGTTCCTGTTCGCAGGAAGAGGATCATTCCTGCCAATCGCAACAGCAGTCTGTGGAATTGTGCAAAGGGAACTGAATGGAACTCCTTTAACAAGAAGCTTTACTATCTCTCTCACAGGCTGTTCTCCCATTCCATAAACCAGCATGTCGGCTCCGCTGCTCAACAGGATTGACGGTTCAATCCTGTCCTTCCAGTAATCGTAATGAGTAAGGCGCCGCATTGATGCTTCAATGCCTCCAAGAATCACCGGGACATCGGGATACAACTTTTTCAGTATTTCTGTATAGACTATACTGGCATAATCGGGTCTGAATCCGGCCTTGCCGCCTGGTGTATAGGCATCGTCCGATCTGAGTCTCCTGGCTGAAGTATAATGATTGACCATCGAATCCATATTTCCTGCCGTAACTCCGAAGAAATACTTTGGAGCGCCAAGCTTTCTGAAATCCCTCAGATCGTCCTTCCAGTTTGGCTGAGGCACTATTGCAACCCTGAGTCCTTCATCCTGTATCACCCTCCCGATAACAGCAGGGCCAAAGGATGGATGATCGACATAAGCATCACCACTGAAGATAATCACATCAGGCTGATCCCATCCCAGGTCATCAATTTCCTTTCTGGTAACCGGGAGAAAAAAAGATTCGCTGTTTACCGGATTTTTCACCCGGCAAAATTACTGAAATTTATTAACTTGCCTTTCAATGTCAGTCAGGGTAAAGATGCCCTAGTAATACATTTAACGGGAATAAGAGATTCTCCAATATATTGCTTAAAAGTGAAAAGAATTTTATTCGTAACATCCTTAATTTTAATACTTTCAGATTACGGAACGACAGCATTCCCGCAGGAAAGGCAGGTCCGCCCTGCACTGGGTCTTGCCCTGAGCGGCGGAGGTGCATTCGGAATGGCGCATGTTGGCGTTCTTAAGGTAATGGAAGAAGCCGGCCTGAGACCTGATTATATTACCGGTGTAAGCATGGGAAGCATTGTGGGGTCGCTGTATTCGATCGGTTACAGCGCCGACAGTCTTTATAACATACTCAAAAATGCCGACTGGAATCTGCTTCTTTCAAACAGTATGACAGAAGATAAAGTTATATTCACCGAAAAGAAATATTTCAATAACAGCATAGCCTCTTTTCCAATTACTTCAAGGAAGGTAAAGCTTCCTTCGGGACTTATTAACGGGCAGCATATCGAAAAAATGCTCAGTTATTATGCCTGGCCGGCAGCAGGAATAAATGACTTTTTAACTTTGCCCATACCATTCCTGTGCATCGGCACCGATCTTGTCTCATGCGGCAAGATCGTACTTAAAAGCGGATATCTGCCCGATGCGGTAAGGGCCAGCATGGCTGTTCCAAGCATCTTTACACCTGTCAAAATCGACACTGCAATCATCATCGACGGCGGATTCGTGAGGAATATAGCCGTTTCTGAATTAAAGGCTTTGGGGGCTGATATTATTATTGGCTCCTATACGGGTTTCAACAGGTATAATGAAAGTGAACTCCAGTCAATGACAGGAGTGCTGAAACAGCTTAGCTTCTTCAACAGCATAAACGATTTTGCCCGGGAGAAAAAACTTATCGATTACATTATTGTACCTGATGAAAACGGCATCTCAATAACTTCATTTTCACAGGTCGATACTATTTATAACAGAGGTTACAGGGCGGCAGCTCCCTTCAGGGAAAAATTCAGGAAACTTGCAGATTCGCTTAATCGGATTGGTCCTCAAAAAAAAGTTGAGTTTCTGAAACAGGTTGACTCATATATATTTGACAAAATTGAGATAACCGGTAATTCTGTTATAACCGACGACCAGATTCTTGGCATTCTTGAGATAACCCCCGGAAAAACGGTAAGAAAAGAAGACCTTAACGATAAGATAGACCTGCTTTACGGAAGGGCATGGTTTGAAAAGGTAAAATACAGGATCGTTCCTGAGAACCAGTCGCTGAAACTGGTAATAGAATGTACTGAAAAACCTCTGACAATGATGTATGCTGCGGTCCATTATGATAATTTCCTGAAGGAAGGCGCCATTCTGAATCTTTCAGCCAAGAATCTTCTTACAGGAAGCTCGGCGATTGAGATCGATGGCTTTATCGGACAGTTCTACAGGCTTCGATTCAGCTATACCCAGTTCCTCGGGAAAAATCAGAAAGCCGGATTGTCAATGTTTTATAACAATGATAATACACTTATTCCACATCTTACCATAAGGGGAGAAACAGGAAAATACTTCGGCCGCAGCTATTCATCAGGCCTGAGCTTCAACAACAGGACAGGCCTGAACCACCTGATGAGCATCTCGGCAGAATTCAGAGGTCTCAGCCTTGCCCCTGATTTCATTTCTGAGGATAACATCAGGAGATTCACCTACAACAGCTTTTATGCCGACTATGAAACCCGGATCAACACCCTTGATAAAAAATACTTTCCAAAGAAAGGTTTATCCTCCCTTATTTCATTAAGCTATTCCAGGTTACTTTCAGGAAAAATCAAAAGAGAATATTCAAAGACCTCGTTCACACCTGATCATCCCGGTGATTTCCTGTTTAAAAGAGCCTATTCGGCTTCAGTAAGCTTCAGAAAATATTTCCAGACAGGAAGAAAAGTATCGATGTCGCTGGGAGGCAACGTCATATTCACCTACACCAAAGACTCGTTAACATCGCCCCAGAACTACTTCCTCCTGGGCGGAATTGAAGCTTCGACTGCAAGATCGGTTCCGCTTGCCGGGTTCCGTGACAATGAGATCGCGATCGACAGGATGGCAGGAATAAGATATGGAACTGACATTGAATTCAGAAAGGATCTCCATTTATGTTTTGTCTCAAACTTCGCCGTTGCCCATGAGCCTGTTAAGGGAAATGACCTGTCGCTTTATGGCGGTTATGGTCTTGGGCTTGGTTATATGTCGATAATAGGACCACTTAAAATAGGGCTCATGCAGGGCTTCAGTGATAATGAAATGTATTTCAGATCATTAAAGGGATACATCAGTATCGGCTTCAATTTTTAAGGTTTAAATCTCAGGAATAGTTCTTATTGCACCAGAGACACTCACAATAGTCAGATTACAGGAAACCGTTTAAACCAATCGGCCTGATTGTTGTATTATATAAACGAGGATTGCAACATTCAGGAAAAATTTGAAGATTTAAAACTGTGAACTCAAATAAGATTATATTACAGCACAAGGTGGTCTGCAAACTCATTTCAGAGAAAAAGATCAAGCAAAGCCTTGATATACTTGAGGATATGATATCAGTATCATCCCTGGGGGATCTCCGTGATGAGTACAATGATATAGTAATGACATACAGGAATATGCTCTCATATACGATTGAAGGCATTAATGATCCTGAAAGGCATAAGGTATATCTTAAGCTTATTCAGTCAATTCTGCGTCTGGCCGACAGGTTAAGGCAGGACATTCTGTCACGTTATTCAGGATGGCATACTTACTGGGTTATGCAGCAGACAATCAAAGAACAAAAGCTTGCCGGGAAAAGCCTGGTCGAGACTGTCGATGATCTCATGTTTAAGCCGGAACTTGATGAATGGCTGAAACTCACAGGCGATATAAATCCGGATCCGGAATCGGAACTGGCAATTAAACACAAACAGCTGATAAGTAAGATATTCAATCATTTATGGTTGACTGACTATTTTGGTGAGGCCGAAGACAGCCTGATAAGGATAATATTGGATTCAGGCAAATTCAGCTGGTACGAGAAATCTGTTTTTGTAAGCGCGATATCCCTTAGTTCATTCAGGACTTTTCAGGCTGAGAAATTGTTCTGCCTCATTGATTTTTACAGGTCGGGAGAGGAAAAGGTTATGGAAAGGGCTCTGACAGGACTTATTTTCAGCCTTTACTACTATAACAACAGGATCCTTCTCTATCCCGAAATAACCTTGAGGATCACAAAACTCGGCATGGACAAAAATTTCAGGGAACATTGCAGGCTGATCGTGCTCCAGATAATAAGGTCGAGGGAAACGGAAAACCTTAGCAAGAAGCTTCATGAAGAGATCCTTCCGAAGGTTGCAAAGCTGAAGCCGAGAATTGAGGAAAAACTCGATCTCGACAATATCCTCCCGGGCGATAAATATGGAGAAAAGAACCCCGACTGGTCGGATATGTTTAAAGATTCTGAGGACATTTTCCGGACAATGGAAGAATTGACAAAGCTGCAGATGGAAGGGGCTGACGTCTATATGTCTGCCTTTTCAAACCTTAAGCATTTCGATTTCTTCAAAGATTTCCAGAACTGGTTCCTGCCATTTTATCCCGATCATGAGATCATAAATGAGATCTTCCACGACGACATCCTTGGTCCGGGCACCGATGAACTTGCCGAGGCATTGTATAAAACGCCTTTTATCTGCAATTCTGACAAATATTCGCTGATACTCAACCTTAAATATCTTCCCTCATCTCAAAAAACGATGATGCTCAAGGTATTCAGGATGGAGCTCGAAGGGCTTCAGCAGCTTGAGGATGAGGAAACAGAGTCTGATCCCTTCAGGAACTTCAGGACAAATGCCACTCAGTATATTCAGGATATTTACAGGTTTTTCAAATTATCGCCATACAGAAAAGAATTTGAAGATCTCTTTTCAGGAAAACTCGACATATATAATTCTGAATTTTTCAGGATGACAGGCAATGCAGGGGAAGCTGAAGCAGGGCTGGCTGATTATTTTTTCAGCAAGAATTACTATCAGGATGCCCTCGAATTGTTTCTTCGTCAGGTAAATGACAGGCCCGATGACTCCCAGCTTTATGAAAAAATTGCATTTTGTTATCAGCAGGAAGAAAATTTCGATGAAGCCCTGAGATTTTATCAGAGGGCCGAACTTGTTGAAAGGAAGGTGTGGACGCTTAAGAAGATAGGATTATGCCTGCGCCGTCTTGGGCGGAAGGAGGAGGCTCTCGATTATTACCTTCAGGCAGGAACTATTGATCCTGAAGATATCCAGACTACAATAATGACGGGGCACTGTTATCTTGACCTTCATGATTATGAAACTGCCCTTAAGTATTATTTCAGGGTCGAATATAACGACCCTGGCAATCTGAAGATACTGCGGCCTATCGCGTTTTGTTATTTTGCACTCGGCCGGTTCGGCGATTCCGAAAAATACTATGAAAGGCTTTCATCAGGCAAGCTGACGGCACATGATTTCATAAACAGGGGACATTTGTCGCTATGCCAGGGCAGAAAAAAGGAAGCTGTCGATTTTTACAGACTCGGAATAGGCAGCGGCCAGGTTACACTGACGGAATTCATGAGGATCTTTGAAGAGGACCGGACGTTGCTGCTCTCCCTTGGCGTCAATCCTGAGGATCTGCCGATATTGCTCGATTATCTTTTATTTACTACCGGGTGACGATGCTGAATCGCCTTCCTGGAACTGAGGCGGAGGAGGATCCTGGAACCCCTGACCCTGATCTCCCCTGCGGAAGTTGCCGGGCCTGTTATTCCTGAAGTTTGAAGTGTCATTTTTATGTCTCTCGCGTTCCTGTCTCATCATTTCCTGACGCTTCTCATCCATCTGTTTAAGTCTGGCAAGCTGTTCCTTTGTAAGATTTGAGTCAAGCTCCTTCCTCATGGCTTTCCTGCTGGCCTCAAATTCCTTCCTGAAATTGTTCTGAGTTTCGCTGTTGATGCGGGCATACTTGTCGAGGATCTGATCTATTTTTATCTTCTGGTCTTCGTCAGGTTGAATGATCTTATAGAAACCTTCCCTGAAGCGCTCCTCCGAGGCATACATCCTTACAGGTTTCAGCCTGTGCAGCCTTACCTGTGCAGAAGTAAGCATGCCGAGAAGGAATCCGACTATAAGGGTAATTATCCCGAGTATTATTGTTCGAGTCTTCATATCTGAATCAATATCCTGTTAAAAGACATGTTATCGTTTCATCATAGCTGTTCCCTAATCCAAGAACAGAGTTTAAATTAAAAGATCCTTCCATTATGAACAGGGAAATAAGCAGGATAACAACGGCTGCAGCTCCTGTAAGAGCAAGCCTGTAAAAGACGAAATTAAGATCTCTCACAAATTCCACCCTTTTTACAATAGCAGATCCGGATGAAAAGATCCTGTCGAGGACTTTATCGCTGAATCCTTCCCTGAAATTATATTCAGCTCCGGCTTCATTGATTTCCCGCGATATTTCCTTAGGATCACTTTCAAGTTCAAGCGATTTCAAAATCAATAATTTAAGATCCTTAGATTTCATATCGTTCATATCTTTTTTAAAATACTTTTAATTTGTTCCTGGGCCCTTGAGAGCCTTGAGAGAACTGTTCCCAGAGGAAGATTGAGGATTTCGGCTGTCTCCCTGGTAGAATATCCCTGCAACATTCTCATAGCCACTATTACACGAAATTTCGGATCGAGGTTCATGAGGGCCTTGTTAACAAGTTCGGCAGCATCGCGCTTTTCCTCACTATCATGATCAGGGATCTCTATTTCATGCATTTCATCGTTCCCTTTATGCGAAAACATTGAAAAGAACCTTTTTCTTCTTTTTATTTCATTCAGCGTAAGGTTTACGGCGATCTTCTGGATATAAGTCGAAAGCTTTGCCTCACCTCTGAAATCTGAAAGGGAATAGAACAGTTTTACAAATACCTCCTGCCCTATGTCTTCCGCGTATACAGAATCTCCAAGCATACCTTTGACTGTTCTGGCAACCATGTTCTGGTAGCGGGAAACGATCTCTCCATAAGCCCTCTTATCCCCTTCCAGCGTTGCCCTTACCAGCTCCTCATCCCCGATCTGCCTGTACGATTCTTTAATCATACGCTATATAGACAATTAATATTGCGTTTATATTCCCCTTTGTTAATTTTTGTTAACAATTCATTTTATCCGGTTTCCCCTTTCGGGAAAACACTAATGCCTATTCCATACCAGAATTGCTTTCCTTAATAAGTTCGAGCTCGTAATTATTTGAATATCTGACCAGATATAATTTATGATTTTCAAAACCGTCGTTTATATCATTCCGGCGAAAGTCAAATTCCGAATGAAGCAGATCAGGATTATGTATTTCAGGATGTGACAGGAATTCCTTTCCATGTATCGCAAGCCCCGAAAGGAAATAATATAAAATATCATATCCCTGCCAGGCATAACTCGTTTCGGAAGGTTCGGCAAGGAATTTTTTCCTGAATACTGTATTAAACTGCTTAACATCCGGAGCTGAATAATCTATCCAGTAAGGTGAATATATCATAAGTCCGAGGTCAAAACAAATCTTATGGTCAAGGTTATCGAGGTACCTCATGGCCGGATATCCGAAAACATTTACATTATACTTCCTTGTCAGCGCATGAATATCTGTAAGCGACTCGCTCATTACCGGCGAATCTTCTGATGCAATGATCACAAAGTTCCTTGTTTTATCTGAAAGAAAGTAGGAAAGTCTGTTTGCTGAATCCTTTTTCAGCGACGACCTGCTCACAAATGCCATATTCCTTACTCTGACTTCCTCTCCGGGAACAACCGGGGCAAGCCTGGCAGAGATCATATTCCTGAATCCGGAAACCTGTACGGTTTCTTCAGGAAGCTGCGAATGAATAAGAACAATATTCCCCGCCTGGTCCTCCTTAAGCTTTTCTGCAATGGCAGCCTGGGCTATATCTATCGAAGGAGTGGCCATAAAAAGCATCGGGTTATTCTTAAGAATAAGGTTATTTCCAAGTTGTACCGGAGAGATTATGGGTATTCCCCTGCTTCCGGCATACTCAGCCACAAACGATAATATACCTGAATGAACTGGCCCGATGATAAGATCCATTCCTTCGAGCCTTCCCGAATTTAACAATCGTCGTGCACTTGCAGAATCCGTACCCACATCGAACACATTCATTTTTATATTGAGGCCCAGGGCCCTTAAGGTGTCGGCTGCAAGAAGAATTCCTTCATACATTTCCACAAAACCAAGGCTCCTTGGATATATCCAGTCGTCGGAACGGTTTATTTCCCTGTAAATCTTTTTACCCTTCACTGATTTTGAAGAATCGATCTCGTTGCGTTTCGCATTTTCAGAAAGATAAAATGGAAGCATAACAGCAATATTGAACGATCCTTTCATCTCCGACACCGCGGTATAACCCGAAGGCTTTTCCCTGTATTCGATGTCATTTAAAGGCAATTCCGTCTCTTCTTCAACAACTTCGGGAATGGCAACCTTCGGAGCATCAGGTTTCTTCCCCGGTATCTTAAGATAGTCGCCAACCTGGGGGAAACGGGTATCTCCATTGGCCCGTCTCAGATCCCTTACTGAAACACCGTACTGTCTCGAAATTGAATACATCGTTTCTCCCCTTGAAACCTTATGGTAATATGCATCCGGATCCTGGCCGGAGATGTGATTCTCTGCCGGTCTGCCAGTCTTCGGGATGGCAATCTCATATCCTACAGGAAGCTTACTTATGTCAACATCGGGATTGCTTTTTATCAGCTCATCTTCAGTAACTTTGTAGGTTTTGGACAGACGATAAAGTGTTTCACCCGGTTGCAGAACATGATAAATATATTTCGATTCATCCTTAAAAACTGCAGGTAATGCCGGTTGTTGAGATACCGGAGCCGTATCAACCATGCTGACCTTAATCCTCAGGCTCTGCCCGTCTTTCAATCCTGTGGCTGTTTCAGGATTTTCCTTTACTAGCTCACCTGTAGTGATTCCGTAAGCCCTCGAAATCGAATATGCTGTCTCCCCCTTTTTTACAATATGAAGGAAATAGGGAATCCCGGAAATTACAACCCTGTCGCGCGACCTCTCCACTGCTACCTGCGACAGAATGGCCGGGCCCGTGACAAGAAGCAGAATTATTGTGAATAAAATTTTATTTCTCAATATACTCTTCATTTCATTTATTTGAGAGTCTTAAGGAAACTCAGGCAGTTGTCTTCAATTCTCTTCCGCACATCAGTAATATCGGCCCGGACAAATTTTTCCCCGGTGATATTTTCATAAAGCTCGATATACCTTTCCGAAACCTGTCCCACAAAATCATCGCTCATATGTGGAACCTTTTGCCCTTCTTGTCCCTGGAATCCGTTCTCCATAAGCCATTCCCTGACAAATTCCTTTGATAATTGCTTCTGGGGCAATCCTTTATCAAATCTCTCCTGATATTCATCAGCATAAAAATACCTCGAAGAATCAGGAGTGTTTATTTCATCGATCAGCATAATTTTTCCGTCGAGGTTCCCGAATTCATATTTTGTATCAACAAGAATCAGACCATGACCGGCAGCTATCTCCGATCCTCTCATAAATACATCCATTGTGTATTTCTCGATCATGGCATATTCATCTTCCGGGATAAGTCCGCTCCTGATGATCTCTTCCCTTGAAATGTCCTCATCGTGACTGCCATGTCCGGCTTTGGTGGTCGGAGTGATGATGGGAACAGGGAATTTCTGATGTTCCTTCATCCCGTCGGGTATTTTTATGCCGCATATCTCCCGTGCTCCAGCCCTGTATGTTCTCCAGGAGCTTCCGGTAAGGTATGCCCTCACAATCATTTCAACAGGATAAGGCTTGCACCTGTATCCGATTGTTACTGTCGGATCGGGTGATGCAATTTTCCAGTTCGGAACCAGGTCGCTTGTGGCATCCAGAAACTTGGCGGCTATCTGATTCAGTACCTGTCCTTTGTATGGTATACCACGTGGAAGAACCACATCAAAAGCGGAAATCCTGTCTGAAACGATCATCAGAAGGTATTTATCATTTATATTATAGACATCTCTTACCTTTCCCTTGTAAATGCCTTTTTGCCCCGGGAAGCTGAAATCGGAATATTGAATTGTAGTGTCCATATTTTTAAAAATTTATTATCCTGAAAAGTCTGTTTGCATACGTGGAAAATCGGGGTCATACAGTGGTCAGCTTTCTTTAATCATTGAACCGGCGCTGTTTTTGCCTGCGTTTTCTTCCTGCTCATATGCTTTTACTATCCTCCTGACAAGTTTATGCCTTACAATATCCCTTTCATCAAACTTGATTATCGAAATACCCTCAATGTCAGCAAGTATCCTGATGGCCTGAAGCAGCCCCGATTCCGATTTCTTAGGCAGATCGATCTGAGTTGTATCGCCTGTCATAATGAATTTGGAATTAATACCCATTCGGGTGAGGAACATTTTCAGCTGGCTAATCGTGGCATTCTGGGCTTCGTCGAGGATCACAAAAGCATTTTCAAGCGTTCTGCCTCTCATAAAGGCAAGCGGTGCTATCTGAACTGTACCGTCCTCCATCCATGTCTCGAGCTTCTTGAATGGTATCATATCATGAAGGGCATCATAGAGCGGCTGCAGATACGGATCGAGTTTTTCCTTCATATCTCCGGGAAGAAAGCCCAGCCTCTCCCCTGCCTCCACTGCCGGCCTTGCAAGTATTATTTTCTTCACCTCCCGTTCTTTCAGGGCTTTGACTGCCAGGGCAATTGATGTATAGGTCTTTCCTGTTCCGGCCGGACCTTCGGCAATTATGAGGTCGTTGTTTTTATAATCATTTACAAGCAGAAGCTGGTTTACCGTACGGGCCCTTACGGGTTTTCCGCTCGTACCAAAAACAATCACATCCTCAAATTCACCGTTTGAAGCGCTCTTCATATGCCCGGTATCGAAGAAATATTTCTCAAGGTCATCCTCTTCAAGCCTGTGATATTTCTGATAATATTCAACAAGTTCATTAAATCTCTCTGCAAAAAGAGTGATCTCAACTTCTTCGCCAATACACTTCAGTTCATTGCCCCTCGCGACGATTTTGATTTTAGGAAAGAAGCCCCGGATTTTATCGAGCAGGGAATTATTTGTACCATAAAAGATTACAGGGTCAATATTCTCAAGAAACAATACTATCTCTGTCATTTAATCCTTTAAAAAATATTTAAATCCTCCCTGTTTTGCAAGATATGCCGGAATGCCTTCTTACGGTTCAAAAAAAGATCAGCCGGCCTCCACAAAGTAAGCTTATTTTTTCGTTAGAAGATTATCTTTGTCGTAAGTTTTTTCCCATGGCTGTTATCACACTTACAACTGAATGGAGGCCTGATGATATCTACAACGGCATCATCAAGGGTAAAATATCCAGCTTATGTCCGGGAGCTATAATAATCGACAATGCTTCAGGCATTATACCATTTGATATTTCCCACGCGGCCTTTGTTATAAGGAATACATTCAATAATTATCCAAAAGGATCAATTCATATAATCTGCGTCCATTCCGAGTCGCTGAATGGAGCCCGATACCTGGTTGTAAAGGCAAGAGACCACTTTTTCATAGGCACCGATAACGGCATATTCAATCTTATTCTCAACTCCGACCCTGACGAAATAATCAGTATCAGCACAGACGGGCTGACTGACGAGCTTGAGATCTTTGCAAAGGCTGCCGCAGGGCTGTTTTCTGGCAGGAAACCATCTCAGCTTGGGGATCCGGTGACCAGCATCAAGGAAATGATGCCGTTAAGAGCAACGATCGACAAGGATGTAATAATAGGCAGCATAATTTTTATTGATTCATATGGAAATGCTGTTTCCAATATAACGAGGGAGGTTTTTTACAGGGTCTTTGAAAACAGGGGATTCAGGATCTCAGTTCAAAGCAATAAAAACTACACGGAACAAATCTCAGGATCATATTCCGACGTTTCTGTCGGAGATCTTCTGGCAAGATTCAATTCGCTCGACCTTCTTGAGATTTCAATAAATGGCGCCAATGTCTCTGAGCTTCTGAGCATCGAGACAGGATCGTCGGTAAGGGTCGACTCAACCGACAGATCAGCGCCGTCAAACCGTTTATTTTAACAAACAACAAAAATGACTGATAAGGAAAGAAGCTGTGAGGAGTTTAACAGGCTCCTCGACATTATTGATGAACTGCGGGCCAGATGTCCCTGGGACAGGGAGCAGACAAACGAAAGTCTGAGAAAGCTTACCATTGAAGAAACATATGAGCTTGCTGATGCAATTTTTTCAGGCGACGAAGATGGCATAAGAAATGAACTCGGTGATCTGATGCTTCATATTGTTTTTTATGCGAAGATAGGATCGGAAAAGAACCTGTTTTCAATGGCCGATGTTCTAAAAGGAATAAACGAGAAACTCATTTACCGCCACCCGCATGTTTTCGGTGATGTAAAGGTCTCCGGATCTTCGGAAGTTGAAACAAACTGGGAACACCTCAAGATAAGGGAAAATTCAGGTTACAAGCCTGTCCTTTCAGGAGTACCATCATCGCTGCCGGCTGTTGTAAAAGCCAACAGGATACAGGAAAAAGTACGAGGCGTAGGATTCGACTGGGAAGTTCGCGATCAGATCTGGGATAAAGTACTTGAAGAGATAAATGAACTAAAAGCAGAAATTGCGAACCGCGATACTGAAAGAATTGAGGATGAACTCGGTGATGTCATGTTTTCTCTGATAAACGCATCGAGGCTATATGGTATTGACCCCGAAGCGGCGCTTGAAAAAACCAACAGGAAATTCATTAAACGGTTTAATTACCTTGAAAAGGAGACTCTTTCCAAAGGTATCTCCCTTCACGATATGACACTCGATGAAATGAATGTAATCTGGGAAAAGGCCAAAAAAGAAGATTCTGAATGATCTTCGTGATAATCAGGCAAATATATAGCTAAGAAGCTGATATATTATCTTTGCTGCGACGAAATCAGGCGCTTTATTATATTCTGAAGGGCAAAGTTCAACAACATCAAAGCCTACTATATTATGCTTTTGGGCAACATCTCTGAGGAAATTCATTATATCATTGTATTCAGGCCCACCTGGTTCCGGTGTCCCTGTTGAAGGGATAAGGGAAGGATCAAAAACATCAAGATCGATTGTCAGATAAACGTTTTTGCCAAGCTTATCGACAGCCTTTGCATAATTTGATTTATCCCTGAACAACTGATGTGCATAAAAGATCCTTTCGTTGTCGGCAAAAGGCAGTTCTCCTGCCGACATGCTGCGGATCCCTGCCTGTACTACCGGGGCAAATTCCCTTATCCTTGCCATGACACAGGCATGATTGTAAGCAGATCCTTCATATTCCTGCCTCAGGTCGGCATGGGCGTCGAGCTGAAGGACAGTAAGATCGCTGAAATGACCGGCAAATGCTCTGGCAGATCCTATACTAACAGTATGGTTTCCTCCGATGACGACAGGGAATTTATCATCCCGTAGCAGGTCAGAGACTCTTTCATACACAGCTTCCACAAGCAACTCAGGAGATCTGGCCTCCTTTACAGGGTTTACTGTATGAATACCCCTGAGATGGGCTTCGGTACCTGTTTCAACATCATAAAATTCGAGATTTACCGAAGCCTCCAGGATTGCATCGGGACCCTTGTCGGCGCCTTTCATCCAGGTGCTCGTCGCATCGTATGGAACAGGGAGTATAATGATTTTTGAGGCGGAATAATCGTATACCACCTCATTGCCGCCAAAATTCATCTTTATCTTATGTTTTCCCGGAATTTATTTCCCGGGCTCTGAAGTACTTTTCTTTGCTTTCTTTACGGTAACCGGTTTTTCCTCAGCAACAGTTTTCTTCTGTTCCTGTCCGTCCTGTTTTTCAGGTTCATCGGCGACAAGCATATCTTTTTTCTGAAGAAGGTTGTACCAGACGATAATCTTTTTAATATCGCTCATATACACTCTTTCCCTTGAATATTCAGGAACGACCTCTTCAAAATATTGCTTCAGGATCTCGTTCTTTGCTGTTCTGGGATCGATGGCAGGTCCCCCTTTTTCCTTTTCCCAGATCCTGTCAAATACCCTGGACAGTGGCATATCCTCTTCCTGTGTAAATACTGAGATATCTTCAAGGGAACTGACCTTGGCAGAACTGAAAGCGCTGCTGCGGCGGCCGGTTTCCAGATGCTCGACTATAATTGCATTTTTCCCCTGGGCAATGAACTTAAAAAGACCAGGTTCACCTGAAATTGACAAAATGTCCTTTAATACCATCCTTTATAAAATTTAGTCTGCAAATTTAATTCTTAGTATAATAGTACGAACATAAATTCACCTTTTTTACATCCGGATTTCAGATCATATTCCTTTCCTTCTTGATCTTTTCGTAAGCTTCATTCACTTTTTTGAATTTCTCGTCAGCCGATTTACGGAATTCCTCTCCCAGATGTCCTACCTTGTCGGGATGATACTTCATGGCCATCCTCCTGTATGCTTTCTTGACCTCATCATCAGTTGCTGAAGGCTCAATTTCGAGGATCTTGTATGATGAATCGGTTTCAGGGACAAACATGTTTCTTATCGACATAAAGTCGGAAGATGCAATACCAAGGTAACCTGCCATTTTTTCTATTGCATCCAGCTCTGATGTATTTACCTTTCCATCAGCAACCGCAATATTGAAAAGAAGGTGAAGCAGTTGGAGCCTTGAGGAATAGTCCATATTCTGACTTATCTGAACACAAACATCCCTGACGGGAATATTTTGTTTAAGAATATCCCTCAGCATAATAAGAGCTTCTTTTGCAGATGCTTCCCCAAATTGTTGTATGAAAAACCTTTTTACATAATCAAGCTCTGATTTCATTACTTTCCCATCGGCCTTCATAAGGGCAGCGATCAGAACAAGAAGGCTCATGCCGAAATCGCCGGGTGTCGATTGTCGTGCCGATGTCGTATATGTCTGCTGAACTGTCGTACTATCTACCATCGATCCTACCAGGAATCCCAGGACTGCTCCCAGAGGACCGCCAAGAGCAAAACCAAGGCCGCCGCCGATCCATTTGCCAAAAAAACCCATTCCTTCAGCTTTTATTGTAAAGTTTCAACATCTCATTATGAACACCAAGCACTGCGGGAATAATCATATCATTCTCGGAATTGAAGATGACGAAATCCGACTGGCTGATCCTCGATCCGTCATCGATCTGGTTCTTAATCCTTTCTGTAATCTGTTCCCTTGTAAATTTGTTTCCCCTCAGCAGTCTTTCAATTCTCTCTTCAACCGGGGTGACTACAGTAATTATCCTGTCCATCATGCCTGAAGCCCCGCTTTCAAAAAGTATTGCAGCCTCCATTATCACATAAGGCGGTTCCTGCTTCTGCATCCAGTCGTTGAAATATCTGAAGACAGCAGGATGTATTATCTCATTAACCTTTTTCAGAAGATCACGGTCCCTGAAAATTAGTCTTGCAAGTTCCTGCCTGTCGAGTGAGCCTGATGAAAAAAGGTCCTTGCCTGCAATCCCGTTTATTTTTTCCTGTATTTCCCTGTCGTTATCCTGAATTCTCTTTGCCTCATCGTCGGCAGAAAAAACAGATATGCCAAGTACTGAAAAAACTTTGCAGACAGTCGTTTTTCCGCTGCCAATTCCCCCGGTAATACCGAGCTTCAGTATTCTGCCGGTCCTGCCTTTCATCGTTGCTTCTTTTTTTCAATCAGGTAATCGACGTTTTCAGGATTTACCCTCAGGGAGCTTATAAATGGAGGGATCCTCCTCAGACTTACAGGAAGCTTTACCTGTGAATTCAGATCGGCATCCGACAGGTCAATGACAGCATCAAAGGGGACCTCCTTTATTTTCTTGTAGTCACTTACTGCAACCATACACCGCACCGTGACAACATCAGGAAATATCCTCACATTAACCGAATCGGGGCTGTTTACCACCCTGACCGGGACTCTGAACTCGGCCTCAGTATACTGTTCAACGGGAATTGTAACATGAACCTTTCTTACAGACATTGAGACTCCACGCACTGAAGCAAGTCCGACAGTCATTGTCTCCGATTCATTTATGTTCTTTATCTTTTTGTACCTCGTACTTATATTATTTATTGTATCGATAATACGTTTCGGACCGGTAATTGTTACAGTGTCGGGTAAAACAACAAGACCGCCCTTTACGAAATACTGCCTTGCAGGAGTGATATCCATATCAGGTTCGATCCTGACCTTTCTGGAGATTATCCTGTCGAGGGAAAAAAACAGTGTATCGGGTTTTATTGATGTTACGTCACACTCGGAATCGAGGAAACTTTTCAACCTGGGAATCAGCGAGGAAGAAAGGATATAGTAGCTCAGGGTCCGGCTTCCGGCAACACGCCTGTAGCTGATTGAGGAAATATCAAGCTCTACAGGTGTTCTGCTGCCTGCAAGCTTAATCTTAAGGATGGAATAACCAGGACCTTTAAGGAAGACATTCAGTTTCGGAACAGATTCATCGGCAAGTACCCTGTTTTCAGGCAGATTGACATACCTGACAGGGTACTTCATTTCATATTCAATGTCCTTTTCAAGGGAATTAAGGTACCATAAAATAAATGAAAGCAAAAGAAAGAAGGAGAAAGTTGCAATATCCCTTTTTTTGCTGCTCCCTTCTTTATCAGAAAATTTCTTCCACCATATGCCCTTATTGTGATCCACAAACTTTTAAAGAGGAATTACTGGGCGTTGTCGGCAGTCGGATCTTTCATAAGGGCGCTTTTGTCAACCTTAAGTTTAAGATCGCCTCCTACTTCAAGCATTACAAAATTGTCCTTCACTTCATAGACTCTTCCATATATCCCGCCTGTTGTAATTACTTTGTCTCCCTTCTTAAGCGAGTTCCTGTAGTTCGTCGCCTCTTTCTGCTTTTTCATCTGCGGACGGATCATAAAGAAATAGAATACTACAAAAACAAGCAATAATGGCAGGAATGTTACAAGTGCATTACTCTGTCCGGTGGCGCCTGCCTGCAAAAGAATGAATGATAAGTGGTTCATGGTTTCTGATGTTTATTATTGATTAAAATTAATTACTGCCTATGTTTATGTTGTTTTGTTATGCGGTTATGCGGTTATGCGGTTATGCGGTTATGTTGTTATGCGGTTTTGCGGTTAAGTTGTTATGCGGTTATGCGGTTAAGTTGTTATGCGGTTATGGCGTTATGGTGTTGATTTATTGTTCCAGAACTTGAGCTGTAATCTTAAGTATGACGACTTCAGTTTTAGAGTTGGAATGAACGCTTACTGTTTTCGTCTGCATCCCGGTTCTTCCACTTGAATGAAAAACAACCTCGAGGCTCCCTGTCTGTCCGGGAGGTATTGGTTTCTTATCAAATTTCGTTACAGTACAGCCGCAACTTGTTGAAGCTGAATTAACAACAAGATTGCCCGGCCCTTTATTCTCAAATTCAAAAATATGGGCTACCTTCTCCCCCTCTGATATCTTCCCGAAATCATGCTCATATTCCCTGAAGCTTATTTCGCCAGTTTCACCATCCTTCATGACAAAGTCGCCGGAGCCGTTTTTTCCCTTTCCCCCGCCTGTGCATGATGCCAGAAAGGCAAGAGTGAGTATGAGATATAAAAATCCTTTCGTTTTCATAGATCCTTTATCAGACTACACGTTTTTCTCGTCAGCTTTTTCGCCAATAAGTCCTTTACCCATCTTCTTAAAAAGCCCTTTCTCCCTTATCTCTTTTACTATATTGTCGAGTATGCCATTGACAAATGTACTGCTTTTTGGTGTACAATAGTATTTGGCAATCTCAATATACTCGTTAAGGGTAACTTTTACAGGGATTTCCGGAAATTCGATGATCTCCGTTATTGCAAGTTGCATTACAAGAATATCCATCAAAGCAATCCTTTCCACCTCCCAGTTGGTAGTATTATTCTCGATAAGTTCCGAACACTGCTTTGTATGCAAAACTGCCTTCCTGAATAAAATTTTTACAAAATCTTCATCCTCCTGGTTTTTGTAAAGAGGCATCAGCGGGGCATTCTCTTTATTGTCGGATTTGAATTTCTTGAGGGTTTTTTCG
Source organism: uncultured Rikenellaceae bacterium (assembly GCA_964633505.1). GTDB lineage: Bacteria > Bacteroidota > Bacteroidia > Bacteroidales > VadinHA17 > LD21. The sequence goes on from CAZWHC010000008.1 coordinate 180,158, forward strand.
ATCATGACGATTACATACTCTGTGTCGTCATTCCAGTAAATACTTTGTTCCTCGAAATTTGACTCAAGGTCTTCCGATTCGGCAAACAGCTTTGTTACAAGATTAACAATAAACTTTTTATCGGCTGAATAGCTGTGGATTTCAGACGACATATATTCCTCATAGGCTTCCCATGAAATCATTTTGTTGTACAGAATCCTTGGAATATGGGGATGATTAATCCATGAGAGCTTTTTCGATGAAATATAATCATTGAAGGCCGTATTTGTCCTTAGCTGGGCAATAACCTGATTATCAATGAACCGTCGTTTGGGATTAAGATCTTCAGGTGTAGGCATCCTTTTCTGAAGAGCCTGGTCGATCTTTTCGGTGGCAACATCTGCCACTTCAAGGATTAATAGAAGCAGGTAGTGGTAAAGATCATATGTCTTTTCAATACTGAACAAGAGCTCCTTCTCGGCATGAGCAATTTCACCATCCTCCCTGCGGTTGAATGCATATAAAGCCATAAGGGCTTTTGTCCGCAATAATCTTCTGCTTATCATTAATAAAGAACCTCAGATTTTGGCTGCAAAAATAAGCTTTTTCTGTTTCTGTCAAAAGAACCTTTCAATTTTTAGATACATTTAAAAGGCTTTGTTTGGATATAAAAAATATTTGTACATTTGAGAATCAAACATCAGCCTAACCTAAATCTAATTTGACTCAGAAATGGAAGAAGAAGCCGGAAGCAAGGAAGTCATAAACGGCAATGATGAAAAAAACCCAAGGGAAGAGATTTACACTAAAGTGGTAAGAGCCGGGAAGAGGACATATTTTTTTGATGTAAAGGCTACACGGAAGGACGATTACTATCTGACAATCACCGAAAGCAAGAAACGGCAGGGCAAAGAAGGAAAAGTCTTTTATGAGAAACATAAGATTTTTCTTTATAAGGAAGATTTTGAAAAATTTGCCGATGGATTGCAGGATGCCGTTACATATATAGGTAATGGGAAAAGTGATCTGAAAGAAGAAGTTTTAGTTCCGGAACCAGATACAGAAACAATTCAGGAGACTGCCGATCTTTCAGCAAGGGAATTTACAAATGTAGATTTCGATGACCTTGGCAAAAAATAAGAAGCCGGCTTAATGGTAGATTATATTCTGTTGATATTGGCGATAATACTCATGCTCCTGGGTATTATAGGCTGTCTGGCGCCTGTGCTCCCTGGTCCGCCACTTAGTTTTCTCGGACTGATATTACTTCATTTCACAAAGTTTGCCGATTTTTCCAATACTCTGCTTATAACCCTTCTGGCTGTTGTGGTTGTAGTTTCCATACTCGATTATATAGTACCCATATGGGGAACCCGGAAATTCGGAGGATCAAAATATGGTACGCGGGGGGCAACGGTAGGCCTTATTATCGGGCTTTTTCTGGGTCCGATTGGAATAATAATAGGGCCTTTTATCGGGGCCTTTGTTGGTGAACTTATTTTCAAGGATGATATCAAATATGCGATAAAGGCAGGATTCGGAAGCCTGCTCGGATTCCTTACCGGAATCGGACTTAAACTGGCAACCTCGTTTGTAATTACCTTTTATTTTGTCAGGGAGTGGATCCGGTAGGGATCAACCCAGGGTAGCAACCATCACCGCCTTGATAGTGTGCAGTCTGTTCTCAGCCTCATCAAAAACCACGGAATTCTCTGATTCAAAAACATCCTCTGTAACTTCCATCCCGTCGAGACCAAATTTCCTGTAAATATCTTCACCAACCTTCGTTTCCCTGTTATGAAAGGCAGGCAGGCAATGAAGGAACTTAACATCGCGATTGCCGGTCTTTTTTATAACTTCCATATTAACCTGGTAAGGTCTCAACAACTTAATCCTCTCTTCCCATACCGAGTCGGGTTCACCCATCGAAACCCAGACATCTGTATATAGAAAATCAACACCTTTTACCGCTTCATCGACGTTGTCGGTGATATTGACCTTCGCACCCGTAGTCCTGGCAATCTCCCTGCAGGTTTCCTGAAGTTCTTTACCCTGCTGATACTCAACTGGCGCCGCAGTACGGAAATCCATTCCCATTTTAGCAGCTCCGACAAGCAGGGAATTTCCCATATTATACCTGGCATCGCCAAGGTAACAGAATGATATCCGGTTCAGAGGCTTGTCGCAATGTTCAATCATTGTCATCAGGTCGGCAAGTATCTGTGTTGGGTGGAACTCATTTGTAAGTCCGTTCCAGACCGGAACTCCGGCATATTGAGCAAGTTCCTCGACAATCGACTGTCCGTATCCCCTGTATTCAATCCCGTCGTACATCCTGCCAAGGACCCTTGCAGTATCCTTCATCGATTCCTTCTGTCCGATCTGCGAACCGCTCGGTCCGAGATAGGTGACTGATGCACCCTGGTCAAAGGCAGCAACCTCAAACGCACACCTTGTACGTGTGGATGATTTTTCAAAAATCAACGCAATGTTCTTACCTTTAAGCCGTTGGACTTCTGATCCTTCCTTCTTTTCCTTCTTTAACCCTGCGGCAAGATCGAGCAGATATTTTATTTCTTCAGGTGTAAAATCAAGAAGTTTAAGGAAATGCCTGTTTTGCAGATTGACCGACATGATACTGATAAAGTTTTAATTGTTTTGCTTAAAATATTCCTGGCGTAAAAATAACAAATTTTTCTTGCCCCTGTAAATGTTTCCTGCATAGGGCAGATTCAGTCTTCATATTCCATTGTGATCTTTGAGCCAAATTTTTTATCGGCAAGTTTAAAAGCTTCAGTAATAACACTTTTCCTTCCCCCCTTTTTAATAAAATCAAGGCAGGCAACAATTTTCGGGGCCATGCTTCCCTTTGCAAACTGTCCTTCGTTCAGGTATTTCAGGGCATCGCTGTAATTCAGGAATTCCTTTATTTCCTGGTCTGGTTTCCTGTAATTAATATATATATATGGTACATCAGTAAGAATATAAAATTCATCGGCGCCAATCACTGAAGCAAGCAGGGATGACGCAAGATCTTTGTCAATAACAACTTCTGCAGGCCTTACATCCTTCTTATCATCAATGTAAACAGGAACACCTCCCCCGCCTGCAGCGATGACTATGTTGCCCTGCATTGCGAGGTCGCGAATTATTGAATGATTCATTACGTCTACCGGAACCGGCGAGGGGACAACACGCCTGTAACCGCCGTCTTTCTTGACTTCCTCCCTGAATATCCATCCTTTACGAGCCGCAAGTTTGTCGGCTTCATCTTTTGTATAAATCTTGCCTATCCTTTTCTGCGGATCATTGAAAGCAGGATCATTGATATCGACAACGACCTGAGTGACAATGCAAATAACATTTCTATCTATGGAATGCCTGTTGAGGACATTCCTGAACATCCTTTCAATCATATAACCAATGCCACCCTGGGAATCAGCCACACATATATCGACAGGCATCTGGGCAATATTGTACATCTGTTCCCCTGCATCATTCCTCATCAGTATGTTCCCAACCTGGGGGCCGTTGCCATGGGTTATTACAATATTGTAACCCTCATTCAGCAGGAAGACCAGATTCTCGAGGGTCCTGGTAGTATTCTCCTCCTGTTCATCAATTGTGCCTATCTGATCTCCCCTTAAAAGAGCATTTCCTCCAAGAGCTACCACAGCAAGTTTCTTTTTCATAATCAAAGACCTTAGGTGTAATGTTCTTTCGATTTTCCCGTTTATTGAATATTGATTTACTTCCTGAACAAGGCACAAATCTATTAAATTCCTGTGATCTGCATTCAGATTACAGCAGAGAGCGGAAGAATCAGAAATATGTTAAAAAACATATTTATTACAGGATCTGATAAATAGCAGAGTGCCTTAAAGAAGTTAAAAAAAATATTTACTTTTACACATTTCTAAATAAAAACATCGTTGGTGAGATCTGGAAAAGCGCTCCTTATAATAATTATTGTGTCTTTTATTCTATATTCCTGCAAAAGGGATGGAGCAGGCTATTTCACACAGGGCGAAATACATTACAATGTCAGTTATACGGGCCAGGTTACAAGGATGCCCATGGAAATAATGCCTAAGAACCTGATAGTCTCATTCAAGGATGATAAAATTATTTATGAGCTGATCTCACCGATAGGAAATTCCGGAATAATAAACCTTTCAAATCCTTCAAAGGAGATTTACGATACTTATCTGAGCCTGTTTTCGATAAAATACTATTATTCCTCAAGGCCGGGTGAGATATATCCTGGTTTTGAGGCAATGCGCGGAATTGAAATAAAGAAAACCGTAAAATCGTCAACAATCTGCGGTTTGAAATGTAAAAATGCTGAGGTTACATTCCCATCCGACAGGTCAAAAGTTTATAATATATGGTACACCGATGAGATCCCTGTCAGCAATCCCAATGCTTCGACTCCGTTTTACGAGATCGACGGGGTTCTTATGAGCTTTTTCTTTTTTATTGGCCGTTCCGAATTCCATTTCGAAGCACAGAATATTTACAGAAAAGACATGTCCGACAGGATCTTTGACAGAAAAGATCATTATAAGAAAGTCTCGAAAAAAGATATAAATAAATTCATAAACAAGATGGTAAATCTTTAGCCATCGATGTTATCCGTTTATTTTCAAAGATTCTTCATTGTTATCCTGTCTTGATCAAATTTATTACCTTTGGGGTGCTTTTCAGGCAGGGCCTGAGAGAATAAATGATCTGCAATGGACAAAGAGAAGGAAACCAACGGAAAGAAAAAAACAAAGCCAAAGACCAAATCAAAGCCATTTTTTACTGACGAAAGGGTACGCTTTATCTTCGGGATTCTTTTATCGGGTTTTGCATTGTATCTTCTGCTTGGATGCGTAGCATATCTTTTCTGGTGGAAAACCGACCTCAGCCTGTCCGACTCGCAGGTTGTCTCAAATGCCGATGTGAATGTCAAAAACTGGTCAGGTAAAAGCGGGCACTTCCTTGCAAAAATGATAATAGGATACGGATTTGGTTATGGCGCTTTTTTTATCCCTCTTATTTTTGGTACTATCGGTTTATACCTCCTCAATTTTCCAAAGATTAATCTATGGAAACTGATAACAAAGTTTGCATTTGCGGCTATTGTCGTTTCTCTTGTACTGGGATATATATTCGGAAGTTCCAACGGTTACCTGGGAAGCGGTCCCGGCGGTGCACAGGGTTATAAAATTACAGAATGGCTCAACTCATTCGCAGGCAGGGTCGGAACAGGAGTAATTCTTCTTGCACTGACGACAGGATACCTGATATTCGCCCTTAAATTTAAACCAGAGACCTTCACAAAAACAATACCCTCCTTAATCAAAAGCGCCATACCCGGGACTAAAACCGAAGCCAGGGCACAGGAAAACCCGGTGGTGGCCGAAACCGAAGAAGATGAGGAGACAGAAACACAGGAGGAGCAGGAGGAAGATGAAACGCCTCATGGTGAAATCAAGTTTGTGGTCAGGCATACCGCCGACGAGGAGGAAGAGGAGTTCAGGGAATCTGGTTCAATAATCCATGAGCTGGGGAAGGAAGGAAATACAGGAAATATCAGAAATGTCCCGATCAATATTTCAAGGCCGGAAGTAACCGATACTCTTCCCGATCATGAAGTTGAAAAGCTAATGGGCAATTATGACCCCCGTCTTGATCTATCCAGGTATAAATTTCCACCTGTCTCGATTCTTACCGATCATAAATCCGGAAAGGATTTCGACGACAGGGAAGTATTTGAGAACAAGGAGAATATTATAAAAACACTTGGCGACCACAAGATAAGCATAAGACAGATCTCAGCAACTGTCGGACCCACTGTAACACTCTACGAGATAGTTCCTGAGAGGGGTGTCAGGCTCGCCAGGATAAAATCGCTCGAAAACGATATCGCACTTAATCTTTCAGCTCTCGGGATCAGGATCATTGCCCCCATACCGGGCAGGGGTACCGTTGGTATTGAGGTTCCAAACAAGAATCCTGAAATTGTTTCGATGAAGTCGCTGATAACATCAAAGGCTTTTCAGGAGACAAAATATGATCTTGCGCTTGCACTCGGACGGACAATAACAAACGATCCCTATATTGTTGACCTTACAAAAATGCCTCATCTTCTTGTGGCCGGAGCGACAGGTCAGGGTAAATCGGTGGGTATAAATGCCGTAATAACCTCATTGCTGTATAAGAAACACCCATCCGAAGTTAAGTTCGTACTCATCGATCCGAAAAGGGTTGAGCTACCCCTCTATGCAAAGATAGAGCGCCATTTTCTCGCAAAACTGCCCGGAGAGGAAGATGCTATTATTACTGATACCCAAAAAGTAATTAATACCCTGAATTCGCTCTGCATTGAGATGGACAACAGGCTTGAGCTTCTTAAGGATGCCCAGTCGCGCAACGTCAAGGAATACAATGAGAAATTCATTTCGCGCCGGCTTAACCCAGAGAAAGGACACAGATACCTGCCATATATTGTACTGATAATTGATGAGTTTGCCGATCTTATCATGACGGCAGGAAGGGAAATCGAGCCTCCTATCGGTAGACTCGCACAGCTTGCCAGGGCGATAGGTATACATCTTATAATTTCTACCCAGAGGCCATCAACAAATATAATCACAGGCTTTATTAAAGCCAACTTCCCCACAAGGGTTGCTTTCAGGGTTTTCTCATCGATCGATTCAAGGACAATTCTCGATGCCACAGGAGCCGACAGGCTCGTTGGACGGGGCGATATGCTTGTATCAACGGGAGCCGAGCCCGTAAGGGTTCAGTGCGCATTCATCGACACGCCTGAAATTGAGGAGCTTACAGAATTCATTGGTTCCCAGCAGGGTTATCCCGATGCCATGCACCTGCCTGAATATATTGACGACAGCGACCAGGGGAGCCAGGAGGTCGATCTCCGCAAGAGGGATCCTATGTTTGAGGAAGCTGCCAGGCTGGTGGTCCAGCATCAGCAGGGTTCTACATCTCTTATCCAGAGGAAGCTGTCGATAGGATACAACCGTGCCGGCAGAATAATCGACCAGCTCGAGGCTGCGAATATTGTCGGACCATTTGAGGGGAGCAAAGCCAGGGATGTACTTATTTCGGATTACATGCATTTGGAACAGATTTTGAAGAGTCTCGATTAAACCTTTATGATGAAATCACTTTGTGCATCAATAGCACTTCTTCTCATACAATTCAGTGTGGCAGCCCAGAACGATGTGCAGGCTGTTAAAATCCTCGACAGGTTCTCAGGCACCGCTCTCTCCGCTCCTTCGGTAGCGATGCTTTTTGACATCGAGACAATAGACCAGGCAGAAGGGACAAACAATAAGATGACGGGTACCATTATAATTAGTAAAGACAGGTACAGGCTTGACCTGCCGGATAACACAATATGGTTCGACGGTGAAACTTCATGGAGTTATCTCCCTGCCGAGAAAGAAGTCACTATTACCAGACCAGGGAAGAAAGACGACTCGTTTCAGTCAAAACCATCGGCTGTATTCAGCCTTTACAAAAAAGATTATAAGGTCAGGCTCCTTGAAGAGAAGGAATCATCATATCTTATTGACCTGTATCCTGAAAAACTCGACAGCGATCACGTGCGGATCAGGCTCAGCATTGGAAAACCGGCAAACGATCTGAAGAGTGTTGAATACAAATACAAAAACGGGATAACAGTGATTCTTACCGTAAAGGAATATGATCTGAAGCAGGTTCCCGGCAATGACACCTTCATTTTCCAGGCCGCCAGGTACAAAGGAGTGGAAATCAATGATATGAGATGACTATTTCAGGATTAACGGTGAGGGTAGGAAATCCTTGCATGGTAAATATTTGACAACCTCTTTACAAAGACATTTTTTATATCTGTTATATCCTTGAAAGTGAGGGGAGTCTCTGAATACTGGCGATCCTGTTCCTGAATATAGATTATTCTTTCAACAAGCTCACTTATATTCTCTTCCGAGTAAGCAGGAATCGTTCTTGACGCAGCTTCCACAGCATCGGCCATCATTACAATTGCAGTCTCCCTTGTCCTTGGCCTGGGACCAGGATAAGCAAATTCCTTTTCCATATTTGTCTTCTGGGGATTCCTGTCGAGGAACTTCTTGTAAAAAAAGTATGCCACACCTGTTCCATGGTGTGTCTGTATGAAATCAATAAGGGGTGAAGGCAGATTGAATTTTCTTGCCAGATCAACCCCATTTTTGACATGGCTGATGATCAACGATGCACTCTGAACCGGATCAAGCTGATCATGTGGATTAAATCCCTGGGCCTGATTTTCAACAAAATATTCCGGAGAGTAAGTTTTCCCTATGTCATGATAAAGTGCTCCGGTGCGGGCCAGGAGGCTGTTTGCACCAATCTCGCGGGCAGCTTCACCTGCAAGGTTCGCAACCTGAAGTGAGTGCTGAAACGACCCTGGCGCCTGCTCAGCCAGTTTTCTAAGCAAAGGCTGATTGGTATCAGCGAGTTCAAAAAGAGTTGCATCGGACAAAAACCTGAAGGTTTTTTCAAAAACAAATATCAAAGGATAGCTTAAGAGTAGAAACACTCCGTTGACTGCAAACCACATATAATTTCTCCAGTTAAGCGCTGCCAGGTTACCTTCCTGCATAAGGCCTATCCCAAGATATACTACAGAATAGGAAAGGAACACCATGAAGACGGCGAAGAAAAGCTTAGCCCTTCTGTAAACATTTGTAAGTGAAAAAATTACAATTACTCCGGCAATATAACTCAGAAATACGAATTCAAAGGAATTGGGAACAATGAATCCCGTCAGCATTATGGCTATCAGGTAAACGAACAGGGCAAGCCTAGAGTCGTAAAAGGTCCTTACCAGAATGGGTATTATCGCAAAGGGTATAAGATAGATCACATTACCGGGAATACCAACAACAATACGGGTTATAATCAGAAAGAGAAGGATTATCAAAATTATAAAGAAAGTCTTGTGGGTGGAGCTGAGAACATCAAATCTGAAGTTATACATGAAGAGGTAAAGAGCCAGATAACAAGCGGTAACAAGTATAAAACGGCCAATAATTATAAACCACTTATCATTTTTACCGAGTCTTTTTTCATATTCGCTCCTCAGCGACTCAAGTATTGTAAATTTATTATCATCTACAATCTGCCCCCTGGAAATAATAAGCTCGCCCTCCTGAACGAGCCCTCTGTTCAGGCTTATTTCTTCGATCATTCTGTCCTTTATTGCAGCTGAGGTGACTGCATCATAGAAAAGGTTTGGCTTTATGAAATCGTACATTGCAACTCCTGAAATGAAGTCGCCAAGATATTTCCCGGAACCCGAGATGTGTTTACCTGCATATTCTGCCTTTTTATCTTCAGAATACTGATAAGCGCTTTTCTGGCTGAAAATGGAGCTGTATTGTCTCTTCTCCGCAACTTTTCCTGTAACTATTGTAACTTCATCCGGAATCCTGTCAGTGAAGAGTGATTCATTGTTTTCAAGTACGCCTCTCAGATAAATCTCAGCCAGGATTGAATTCAGCTCCCTTTTTACAGATATGAATCCCATAGGATCAAGCCTGTGTACTTCCGATTCAAATTTTACAAGAAGGTCATTAAGGTAAAGATCAAATCCGGCAATTTCGTCTTTCTCAACCTGGACATCGAGTTTGAAATAGGGTGAAAAATTGCTGAGGATGCTGTCGCGTTCACGATTTAATTCATTTTCAGGCTTAAGCACGGGAAAATCGCTGGGAGCAATGAGCGATGAACCAAGCCATGGCTTTCCTTTCTGGTACTCATACCTGAATTTACCTTCACGAGGTGAAATTGCAACAACAATTATTATGCTGGCAATAAACAGGATAAGATGATAAAGGTACTTCTTGTCTGATTTTATTTCCGGTGGTCGTCTTGATTCAGCCATTATCTTTCCGGTTAAAAAACCTGATAATCAAATCCAAAAATAGAGATTATTTTAATATTTCTTCTTCAGCCTGTATTATTAATGCTTTTTAAATCACCATATCAACGGGCAGTAATTACTGATCCGGATATTTATCGGCTATTATTAGTAATTTTGAAGAAAAAACAAATAAATGGAGATTTTTGTTTGCGGGAATGTTTTTGTTCCCCTGCGTTCAGGTCCTTCACATAAGTCAGAAATGCTCAGCCAGGTACTGTTTGGTGAAAAATATATTATAAACGAGAGTATTGGGCACTGGCACAAAATTGTCACCCTGTTTGACAACTACACGGGCTGGATAGATATTGACCACATCCAGAATTCAGAAGCCGATGGAGCTTCGGCCGGCAAGGTACTGAACAGATCACTTTTGTGTTACAGGGAGGACAGGACAAAGCTCGTGCTCGAGGCCGGATGCGAAATATTTAATCCCGATTTTGAGGGAAAGACATTCAGTTCAGGAAAGGAAAGGTTCACTGCCGCTCCTGATTTTAATCCTTCATATCTCAATGTAAATGAAGGTATCACCGATACGGCGTTGAAATTCATAAACAGCCCGTATATCTGGGGCGGAAGAATTCCATCGGGTATCGATTGTTCGGGTTTTGTTCAGCTTGTATATAAAATACATAACATAAGTATCCCTCGCGACAGCAGGCAGCAGGCTGAGGCTGGTGCCGGCATAAGCTTTATTGATGAGGCAATGCCCGGCGATCTTGTTTTCTTTGACGACGACAGGGGGAGGATTTCGCATGTCGGAATGATCCTGTCGCAGGGACTGGTCATACATGCCTCAGGAAGGGTAAGGATTGACAATATTGATCACCAGGGTATTTACAAAAATGAGATCAGGGGATATTCGCACAAGCTGAGGACAATACGGAGAATGGTGAGCAGGTAATAATGGCTTCGGGGTAGTAAGATGAAATAAAAAGGCTGTCGCGCTAAAAACGGACAGCCTTTTCAATTCAACTACTTCGTTCTATTACTGGTTTGGTGTCATTAACTTATTAAGACTAAGCTCATTGGCAGGTATCGGCCAGATATAGCCAATGCTTGATGACGGGATTTCAAGTACAGCACCCATTGCACCTCCGTCTTTTGACGGGAATGGGAGGTTGAGTCTCTGAAGATCCATAGTTCTGATGCCTTCTCCAAGGAATTCGATGCTTCTTTCCAGCAGTATGGCATTATAGAAATCAGCTGCTGCAGCAAAGCTTGCAACAGTATATCCGCCGGTCGGGAATGACCTTGTCCTGACGGCATTCAACAGGTCAACTGCTTCCTGTGTTACAGCACCTCCTGCTCTCACCAATGCTTCGGCCCTGTTCAGAAGAACCTCTGCATATCTGATTACAGGAGCATAATCGGTAAGAGTGGTGTAATCTGAAAACTTAGTAAGGAAATACTTGCCATCAGATAATTTCAGGCTGGTTTTCCTTGCATCAGTAGCATCCATGGCGGCATATGCCAGGCCGGGAAGTGTATTCAGGAAATAGGATTCAGACGACTCGAATGAATAGTAATGCGGCAATCCGTTCTGAGTACCCGGTGTGCTTGTGGTGGTAAACGGCATCGACAGAATTGATTCTGCTGTTGCATAAGGAGGTTCGAATATACCAGTGAATGTAGGATTCAGGGCAAATTCAACACCTGATGATGCGGTGAAAGGAGCAGAGGAGGAAACAATCTTTGCAGATTCGCTTACAACCTTGGCCCAGTCCTGCATATGGAGATAAACCCTTGTCTTGAATGCAATAATGGTATTCTTATGCACCCTTGTGGTATTCATTACAGGATCCCCATAATCGTCAATTGCCAGAGGTTCGGCATCATTCAGATCTTTAAGTATCTGTGTGTATACTTCGGCAACCGTGCTTCGTGCCATATCATTGCCTTCCGATGATTTCATTGCAGTGATCCTGAGAGGAACACCGGGATTGGCTCCATTTCCCTGGTTATATGGTTTTGAATAGAGCTGGAGAAGGCTGAAATAGCATACTGCCCTGAGTGTAAGTCCTTCGCTTATGTACTGATCCAGGTCATCCTGGGTAATAATTCCGTCAAGTTTCCCTGCATCCCAGTTAGTCTGAAGGCCATCGAGGAAAACATTTATGGAATTTATTGTTGCGTAAATCTGGCCCCAGCAGTTCTGGACCTCATTTGTTGAACTGACCTCGGTGTGGTTCCATGAGGCGAAGTTGGTAACCAGGTTAGAGCTCTTGGGTACGAAGTTGTCAGCGCGTACATCGCCATAAACTTGATATCTTCCGCCCATAAATGCTCCGCTGTTCATATAATCGTACATCCCGTTCACCTGGGCCACAATCCTGTCTTTTGTATCAAATACTGAAAGATCGGAAAGTGATGTCTGAGGAACAGGATCGAGGAACTTAGTTGAGCATCCTGCAGTAAGCAACAGAGCGAATACTATTGTTATTTTTAATATATTTCTCATAATCATTTCGTATTATCGGTTAAAAATTAATGCTTAATCCCATAGTATAGGTCCTTGCCTGCGGGGCTGTATTTCTGTCAACACCCGGGGTCAGGTTGGCATTACCGTTTGTCGAAACTTCAGGATCTGAACCTGAATAATTCGTAAACACATAAGCATTAAATACCTGTGCGTAGAGTCTTATACGTTCAATATTTGTAACTGCCGGGAGTTTTTTGATCGTATACCCGAGTGAAAGATTTCTGACTTTTACATAATCACCTTTCTCTATGTTTTCAGATATCGGGAATGATGAACCGTTGGAGATGTTGTCGTTCATTACCGGTTTGGGTATATGGGTTATGTCGCCGGGCTTTTCCCATGCGGTTTCATAAACTTCCACCGAGTTGTTCCACCATCTCTGGTCTCTCAGACCTGCCTTTGAGCCGCAGTAGAGTTTGAATCCGAGCGCGTAGGTCAGGCCGATGTTTAAGTCAAAATTCTTGAATGTTACACTATTGTCCAACCCTCCGAAGTATTTAGGCAGTGGCGATCCCATTATTTTTGCATCGGAAGCTGTTGTAATAGCCGGTGCAACACCCGAACCGTCCCTGTACTGCCATCTTGTTGCTGTGGAGTTTTCAAAATAGAAAAGAACTTCCTTGCCGGCATTGTTGACATAAATTCTTCTGCCTGTCTCAGGGTCCACTCCCCTTGTCTCAACAGCAAGAATATTTCCAATAGGCTCACCTACAACAGTTTTATTTGAGGTCTCGAGGGATGCTGTTACGCCAAGGAGTGATGTAACTCCTGGTGCAAGTGCAGTAACCCTGTTCTTAAGGGTGCTGAAATTGAATGTGGTTGTCCAGCTGAAGTTTGGTTTCACTATGTTATAGCTGGTAAGAGACAATTCGAAACCAGTATTGTACATAGACCCTACGTTTGCAGAGATCGAGTTGTTCGGAATACCTTTAGATGGTGACTGCGGTACTGCAAGGACAAGGTCATTGATGTCGTTGTAATAGTAGTTAAGTTCAGCCTGTATCCTGTCTTTAAGGAGCCCGAAGGTAAGACCCAGGTCATACTTGTTGCTCGATTCCCAGCGAAGGTCTGCATTACCTGCCTGTGAGAATGTAAGTGTGGGGTCGCTGCCATAAACTCCTGAGGCATACAGGAACAATGAGCTGAAATCACCAACTGCCGACATATTTCCAACCTTTCCGTAGCTGGCTTTCAGACGGATGTCGGAGAATACGGATCCTAATGCATCCTGGATAAATGGTTCGCTTGATACATTCCACATAATGGATGCGCCTCCGAATGTACCGTACTTTTTGCCCTGAGCAAGTCCGGAAAATCCATCACGCCTTACGCTACCTTCAATATAGTACTTTTTGTTATAGTTGAAGCTTGCGCGGCCGAAATATGAAATGAAATAGTTCTCTCCTATACCTCCACCGGTGGCGCTGGGGGTGATCCATGAGCCCTGGTAAACTTTGAAGAATGGGTCTGCAACATCAATTGCCTCGCCGTACCAGTACGTATCTGTTGTACGCTGCTCCTCAGCACCTGCAAGTAATCCGATGTTATAAACATCCTTAAGTGTAAGATTGTAGTTTAAGGTATTTGTCCATGTCCATCTGCGGAATTTCTCATTCTGGTTGTATACATAACCGTTTGAGCTGTATCCGTCACCAGCACGCGGCGTATTGAACTGAACGAATTCAGAGGTAAGGTTATCTATACCATAAGTTGTTTTGAAGACAAGTCCTTTTAAAGGTTCCACACTTGCATATACGGTTGTTAAAAGCCTGTCGGTTTCGGTAGTATAATTATCCAGGTTCATTATTGCAACAGGGTTATAATAACCGTAATTTGTTACAGGCTGACCCATGTTGCCAATAGCAGGTCCAGAAACATTATAATCACCGCTTCCGTCAGTCTTGTACGGTCCAAGGTTCGGAGGAAGAACAAATGCCAGACGGGCAGCCCCTGCTGTTGCAAATGATGACCCGGTTATAGGTGCTTTGTTAAGACCATTTGTATAACCGACATTAACACCAAGGGAAATCCATTTATTGAGTTTGTGATCAATGTTCATCCTGGCGTTTTTCCTGTTATATGTGTTTTTGTTTATGATCCCTTGCTGGTCTGTATATCCAACTGAAAGAAAATAGCTTGTTGAAGCGGTTGATCCCGACATTGTAATTGCGTGATTATGCTGGAGACCTGTGCGGTAAATATAATCAGACCACCGGGTATCAATCGGCTTGCCGTTTTCATCGTTTACAAGGGTGAATTGAGGAGCGCTTGCACCTCTAAGGTTTATCCATGCCTTATTCTTATGCTCAATATACTGTTCTGCATTCATCATCTTGAAAAGATGATAAGGCTCGGTCATACCGATATAACCATCATAAGTAACTTTGGTTCTCGGACCTGATCCACGTTTGGTAGTAATAAGAATTACACCGTTTGCTGCTCTGGAACCGTAAAGAGCTGTTGCGGATGCATCTTTCAGAATGTCCATCGATGCAATATCAGCCGGGTTAATGTCGGCAAGGGCGTTGGTTTCAGCGCTGTTGCTGCCGCCGAAGTTCCCTGTTGCTATCGGAACACCGTCAACAACAACGAGAGGATACGAACTTCCTGATATGGAGTTATATCCCCTGATACGTATTACAGGCATGGCATTAAGGGCTCCACTTGGCATTGTAATTGAAACACCTGCAGCTTTTCCCTGCAAAGCCTGGTCGAAACTCTGAACTGGAACTTTCGAAACAGACTCACCTGTAACAGAAGCAACAGAACCCGTAATGTCCCTCTTTTGCTGGGTACCATAGGCTACCACAACAACCTCTTCAACATTGAAGATGTCCTGCTCAAGATTAACATCAATCCTGGTCCTGCCGCTTACTGGAACCTCAGATGTACGGAATCCGATAAAACTGAAGGTAAGGGCCTGGGCGCCTGCAGGAGCTGACAAAACATATTTTCCGTCCGATCCTGTTATTGCACCGATAGTGGTTCCCTTAACGGTCACGTTCACACCGGGTAGTGCCATGCCATCCTCAGAACTGGTGACAGTACCCGTAATCTGCACTGTCTGGCTCATAACAAGAGTACCTGTTATAAGAAACAGTGTTAAAATCATTAGGACTTTTTTCATAAGTAAACTGGTTTAGGTTTAATTGGTCGACTAATATATTCAATTAATTGCAATGATATAACTCATATTTAAAAATTTTTAACATTTTGAGGAAAATTATGCTATTCTGATGTAAAAAGTAGTACTTTTTTAACATATATTGTAAATATCAAGCTGTATCAGGATATAATTGAAGCATTTTGCAGCTTTAGCTTTAATTATTTAAATAGAGCCTGCATCTATGCTTTAATAATAATGGAATATTAAACAACATAAAATGCCTTACCCGCCTGGGATGGCGGGAATGCTTTATTAACCACTAAGAGAATATTATTTTTTGCCTTTGCTGATCCTGCTTTCTGTAGCTATCAGAATTTCATTTTCGAGTTCTGCCGAATCCTTATCTATTATTTCTCCCTTCCCGATAAGATCATCTGCAAATTCCCTGTCGTCAAGACCGGAAGCATTTATTTTCACATTCAGGAATGCACCCCGGATACATGACCTGACGGCTAATGCACCAACAGCAGCATCGGTCACTGAATTAGGATTGCCGATTGAGACCATTTCCTTAATAAGAGGAAATGCCGAAAAAGCAGTTTCCATAACACGGAACGGAACAAGGCATGCATACTTCGTCGCTCCTTCTATTGCGGCTAAGCGTATCCTTTTTTCGTCATCTGTAATTTTGGGAAGGCTGAATGCATTCAGTATCTCATTGAATGCAGCTGTGTCCTCATCAACAAGATCGAGCAGCCTGTTCTGTATTTCCTTACCTTTCTCAGCATGATCGGAAAACTCTTTCCACCGGTCATCCCAGCCTCTTTTATGGCTCGAAATATTTGCAACCATTGTCCCAAGAGCAGTTCCGAGGGCTCCCATATAAGCCGATACCGAACCTCCTCCGGGGGCAGCCGACTCCGATGCAGTTTCATTCATGAACGACCTGAGGTTCATACTGACAAGCTTTCCAGGTGAACAGACGCCCATCACATATTCAATTACTTTTTCTTCAGGTTTGAAAGGATGGATATCATTTAGACCAAGCGATTTTACTGCAATTTTTATGAGTTCTTCATCCGCCACACCGGCAGAACGCTGCTGCTTCATCAGAAAATACCGTCCCGCATCGAGTAATGCCTTAAGGGGAATAAGCCCGACAAGCTCAGAACCAGTAACCCTTACACCCCGTCTTTCAGCAGCTTTGCATACTTCATCAAATGCAATATGTACTGGCGTAACGGATATATTTGTAAGATTCATTGAAATCTGGGCTATTCCGTACTCCTCAATATACCAGCCAATAGCCTTAACGCATTTAAGTGTACCAGGAACACTTATTGATTCTCCACGCTCATTTTTGATTTTGCGTCCTTTTTCACGGACATCAAATGCAATTGCATTTGCACGTCTTGTGGAGGTAGTGTTCAGATTGACATTAAAAGCAACGAGAAAGTCGCGGGCGCCAACAGCGGTGGCTCCCGAACGTGAATTAAAGACTGCCGGACCGAAATCAGGTTTCCATGCCGGATCTTCAAGCTTCTTCTTCAATCCCTCATATTCACCTTCCCTTATATTTGCAAGATTGCGTCGTTCTTCCCTGAAGGCGGCATTTTCGTAACAAAAAACAGGAAAAGCAAGCTCATCTCCAATCCTTTGTGCAAGCCGGCGTGCATAAACGGCAGTTTCCTCCATCGATATGCCAGATACAGGAACAAGAGGACATACATCAGTAGCTCCCATCCGCGGATGCTCTCCGTGGTGCCTTGACATGTCAATCAGTAAGGCAGCTTTTTTAACTGCCAGAAATGCTGCTTCGACGACATCTTCGGGTTCTCCTACAAAAGTAACAACGGTACGGTTTGTATCTTTTCCGGGATCAACGTCAAGAAGTTTTACACCTTTAACTGATACGACAGAATCCGTAATCTGCCTGATTATTTCCATATCCCTTCCTTCGCTGAAGTTGGGCACACACTCAATTATTCTTTTCTGCATAAAAGCCTGTTTCCTGGTTTTTATATAAATAATGACTTTATAATCCTGTTGTACATTTCCTTAGCCCTGCTGAACCTTTTAATTCCCGCCCCCGGTGGGGAAAATCATTCCTTTAAGTATTACCGTGCCGATCAGATTACTGCCATAGGCGTAAGGAAAGAAATAAAACGATGGTAAAGGTTTTGTGACAATCAGATTTGCCACTTTGCCCCTTGTTACCGATCCATGAGTTTCGGAAATCCCCATTGCGCAGGCAGCATTTATTGTTACGGCATTAAAGGCCTCTTCGGGTGTCATTTTAAGCCTGATACAGCCGAGCGACATCACCAGCTTCATATTTCCCGAAGGAGAAGAGCCCGGATTATAATCTGATGCCATGGCTACAGGAAGCCCGGCATCGATCATTTTTCGGGCAGGCGGATCGGGAAGCCCGAGAAAAAGGGCCGATCCTGGAAGCAGTGTCGGAACAGTCCCGCTTCCTTTCAGACATAATATTTCTTCATTGCCTGCCCGTTCAAGATGATCAACAGAAAGGGCGTTGTACTTAACGCCTGCCTGTACCCCGCCTGAATCGGCAATTTCGTTTGCATGTATCTTAGGCAGAAGCCCGTATTTAAGCCCGGCCATAAGTATTCTTTCCGTTTCATCAACGCTGAAAAATCCCTCGTCGCAGAACACATCGATGAAATCGGCAAGTTCCCCGGCAGCCACGGCAGGGATCATTTCATTTATAACTATACTCAGATATTGCTCCCTGTCGTCCCTGTATCCGGCAGGAACGGCATGAGCGCCGAGAAACGTCGATCTTATTTCAACAGGAAAATTCTCACGGATCCTTTTTATCACTCTCAGCATTTTAAGCTCATCTTCGGTATTAAGCCCGTATCCGCTTTTTATTTCGACTGCACCGGTGCCGAGGGCCATTATTTCCATGACTCTTTCAACCGACTGGAAGTAAAGGTCTTCCTCTGATGCCTCATGTACTCTTTTTGCCGAATTCAGGATCCCGCCTCCTCTCTTCGCAATTTCCTCATAGCTTAATCCCCTGATCCTGTCCGAAAATTCCTGTTCCCGGCTTGAGGCATAAACAATATGTGTATGGGAATCGCAAAAAGAAGGGAAAACAAAACATCCTGATGCATCAATGATTTCATAATCCGCCAGACGGCTTTTTCTGATTGCCCCGCTCATGCCTGCCATTTGTCCAAAATCTGTTATGATCCCGTCAGCTGCGATCAGATAGGCATCCTCAATAATCCTTACCGACGACATTTCCTTTCCGCCGACATTCAATCCGGAATCCTCCCTTACACCTGCAAGTCCTTTAATATTCTTTATCAGCAGCGGCATATAACTATTTATGCTTAAAAACAGTTGTCTAAGGTAGCAAATATTGAAAAACCTGTCTATGATTTCCACTTTTCTTTATCTTTATCAGCTCCAATTAAAACCATGACCTATGAAAAAGACCTTACTGATCATTATTACCGTATGCCTCTGTTTTTCTTTGTCAGGACAGGAAAAAAATCCCAGACAGGATGGAAATTCGGTGGTGCGCTCCCTGCTGTTTCCTTTGATTCAAATCTTGGATTCCAATACGGGGCGTTGTTCGAATTTTTCAATTATGGCAATCCAAGCATTTTTCCTGAATTCTATGATCACACCTATACCGAAATATCACGGTTTACAAAGGGAAGTGGTGTTTACAGATTAATGTATGAATCAAATCACCTGATTCCGGGTATCGAGCTTATAAGCGATCTGAGCTATCTTCCCGACCTTGCCAACCAGTTTTATGGTTTCAATGGCTATGAATCTGTATTCAATAAGGACTGGATGGATGAAGATACACCAGATTATAAAACAGCAATGTTCTATCGTTTTCAGAGAAATCAGTTCAGGTTCAAGAATGACTTTATCGGGAAACTATCTGGTGAACACCTTAAATGGAATGCAGGCTTCTCATTTCAGAATTTCGATGTCAGCTCAGTCAACACATCAAAATTAAACAAAGGAAGGAAAGACAATCCTTTGCCTTCAGTTACTGAAGAGCCCGGACTTTTTGAACTGTACCGCGATTCTCTCGGTATTATTTCAGAAAACGAAGCTAACGGAGGATGGGTCAACACAATAAAATTCGGCCTTGTTTGGGACAGTCGCGATAACCGCCCGAATCCGATGAAAGGTATCTGGACTGAGGCAGGGGTGGAAATAGCTCCCGGTTTCCTTGGAAATGACTGGGGTTTCTCAAAATTCTACATCACCCACCGTCAGTATTTCACGCTTGTTGAAAATAACCTTTCTCTTGTCTACCGTGTTCATTACCAATCTACCCTTTCAGGCGATGTTCCTTTCTTTTACCAGTCACAGGTGCTTACATACAGGCTGACCGGCTATTCAAGCGAAGGCCTCGGAGGTTCAAGTACAATGAGGGGGATACTCAAGAACAGGATCATTGGCGATGCCTTTGTTCTCGGCAATGTTGAACTTCGATGGAAGCCACTATATTTCAAACTCTTCAAACGCGACAGCTACCTCGGCCTGAACCTGTTTTATGACCTCGGGATGGTCACGAAGGACATCGCTATGCCTGAAAACCTTCAGTCCACTTTCAACAGCAGGATGACTCAGTATAATTTCAATGATATCTTCAATCCCGGTTCGGAGAAGCTCCATCATTGTGTCGGAATAAGCATTATGCCTGTATGGGGCGAGAATTTCGTAGTGGCAGTTGATATTGGAAAATCGTTCAATGACCAGGATGGCAATATAGGATTTTCAATAGGATTGAACTACCTGTTTTAGAATCCTTTCAGCAGGTAAGCCAGTGTGGTCCCGAAATAATTACCAAGGACGTAACCTATCACTCCCCCGGTGATACCGGTTACGATGACATCCTTATTCTTCAGTGCATTTGCCACCAGAGGCACGAACGGAGGGGAAAAGACAAAAGCGGCTGATGTAATAAGGAAATTGTCGGCATCGATCCTGAAGATCTTTGCAAGTATTATATGCAAGATGAGTGAGCCAAAGTAACACCATGTAATAAACAGTATCAGATCGAGCATTCCCGGACTGAATACAGTCCTCAGGTTTGATGAGGTGGCTACTGTAAGGGAAAATACAAGTATAAGGTACATTCCCAGCTGAAATGTCTTGTTGATCCTGTTTACAGGTTTGATAAGTGAAGCCAGAATTCCCAGGGTTGTTATTGTAAGCACTACTGCAGCCATCTGGAACTGCTGGTGTTCTTTCGGGATAAGCTGCCCTATGCCTCCTCCTATTCCGGCGATAAGTATAGTAAGCCCCAGAGCCTTAAGCAAAGGGACGATATTCTTTTTTGAAAGCATGCCGGAAAAATCTTCAAGATTCTCAGTTTCATCGGAAATGATATGGGAATCGACTGATATTCCGTTTTTTTCCGAAAATTTCGGAAGGATGAGCCTGAATAAGCGTGGAGCAACAGAAATAAAAAACAGAACAAGGAATGCTCCTACTATTATATCATAGGTATTCAGTACGACAAACCTGTCTGCGTCGACTCCGAGTGCGAGCTTCAATGCTGCAAAATTCGGAGTGCCTCCTGTATATATTCCCTCAAACATACCGGCGAGTTTCCATGTATCGGGAAAAGAGTCCTTCCATATGAAAAAGCCTGCAGTGACCATTACAAGGCCCGATACCAGAGCCAGGGCTACTGAAAGAAAGCCGGTCTTTGCGTATTTGAGCCATCTTTTAATATTGAGGGAGAACATTATGAGAGGAAAAGCAAGAAGGATTGTAATGGTTTCGACCATATCCTGCATTCCTGCTATCCTGTTGACCTGAAGATCCTGTTCTGTAACCTTTCCGCTCGAAACCAGCACCACCATCTCTTCATCGGGGATGCCCGAAGTACGCCCCTGACGGTAATATTTATACTCTTTGCTGCCATCCGGTAGTATCCCGGATGTCCCGAAAGCCAGTCCGAAAGCATAGGCAAGAACTATTGTTCCTACCTTCGCAAGGACTGACCATTTCTTACATAAATAAATGATAACCAGTGGGAAGAGAAAGTAAAAAAGGAGGAGTAGGACTATCTTGAACATATGAAATGTCTTAATTCCATCAAATATAAAAAAAGCGATTTACCAATCTGTAAATCGCCTGTAAAATAGGTATTTATACTTATTTACTTATCGTCACAGTCGCATTCCTCAAAACTCTTTCTGTACTGCTCTATTGCTCTCTGGCTCATACCCATGCTTGAGAATCCTCCGTCGTGAAAAAGGTTTTGCATCGTAACTTTGCGGGTAAGGTCCGAAAATAAAGCTATGCAGTAGTCTGCACATTCTTCGGCCGTAGCATTACCCAGCGGTGACATTCTGTCAGAGAAATCAATAAGGGAGTCAAATCCATGGATACCGCTTCCTGCCGTTGTTGGTGTCGGTGACTGAGAGATTGTATTAATCCTGACTTTTCTGTCGCGTCCGTAAATATATCCGAATGAGCGTGCAACAGATTCCAGAAGGGCTTTTGCGTCGCCCATGTCGTTGTAGCCTGCAAGAGTACGTTGTGCAGCCACATATGAAAGCGCCACAACCGATCCCCATGGATTTATTGCATCGTACTTGTATGCAGTCTGAAGAACCCTGTGAAAGCTTAATGCAGAAATGTCAAAAGTCTTTAGCATATTCTCATAGCTTGTATTCTCATACGGGATATCTTTTCTGACATTAGGCGACATTCCGATTGAATGAAGTATAAAGTCGAACCTTCCTCCGAATACTTCCATGCTTTCAGCGATGAGCTTGTCAATATCTATCATGCTTGTTGCGTCTGCCACAATAACCCTGCTTGATGTGATTTTTGCAAGCTCATTGATTGTTCCCATCCTGACCGCTACAGGCGAATTTGTCAGGACAAGATCAGCTCCATTCTGCCATGCCCTGAGAGCGACATGCCATGCAATCGATTTATCATTGAGTGCACCAAAGATAATTCCCTTCTTTCCTTTTAAAAGACCTTCTTCCATTTTATGAATATTTAAAATCAAACTGAAATTTCACTTTGATCCGGCTTTGATGAGCTCCCTGGCGTTTTTAACAGCTGTCTCAGTGATTTCGCTGCCGCTCAGGAGCCTTGCAACCTCCTGAATCCGTTCCGCAGGAGATAACAATTTAATCCTGGTAATTGTTGAATCGGCAACCTCATCTTTAAAAACATGATAATGAGCTTTTCCCCTCGATGCCACCTGGGGAAGGTGGGTAATATTCACCACCTGCATGTATTGGCCCATCTGCGAAAGTATCTGCCCAACCTTATCGGCAACCTCGCCCGACACTCCCGAGTCGATTTCATCAAAGATTATCGTCGGAAGATTCCTGTTTTTAGAAAGCAGCGATTTAAGGCTCAGCATCACCCTCGATAATTCTCCGCCTGATGCAATCTTTGCAATATTCTCCGGTTCAATCTGTTTGTTCGCTGAAAACAGAAAATCTGCAATATCCGCCCCCGAAGGTGTAAAGTCCTTTGCTTCAGTAAGCATGATCCTGAACCTTGCATTCGGCATGCCCAGTTGCTGAAGCAGCCCGGATATTTTTGATTCAATTACCGGAAGTGATGATTTCCTTTTTGCAGATAGTGTCGCAGAAAGCGATGCAAGCGACCCATATGCTGTTTTCAGCGCAGATTCAATTGCTTCAAGCCGTTCATCATCAGTTACTATCGATCTGACTTTTTCCCTTATTTCCTCCCTTTTAAATATAAGTTCATCAAGATCCTTCACCCTGTGTTTCTGTATAAGGGAGTATAATGTATCGAGCCTGTTGTTTATTTTGAGAAGCCGTTCCGGATCAGCTTCAGTATTCCTTTCAAGCTTTTCTATTTCAGCCGACAGGTCGGCCAGCTCTATAATAGCTGAATTTATACGTTCCGGAATTTTCAGTCCTGCAGGGAGATAGCTGCCTATCCTTCCGGTTATTGACTTCACCTCACCAAGCAGTCCCAGGATCGAGGTATTTTCATCCGAGAAAAGCCCTGAAATGCTGAATAATGATTCCTTTATCTCCTCTGCATGTTCAAGCATTTCCTGTTCCTTCTCGATTTCCTCCTGTTCCCCTTTTTCAAGTTTCGCCTCCTCAAGCTGGGCCAGGTGAAACTGATAATATTCAAGGTCAGCTTTATTCCTGTCTGCAAGCTCCTTCAGTTCATTATACTCCTTCTGAAGCTTTCTGTACGACTGATAGGCATTTTTATATCCGGTCAGCAGTACTGATGAACCTGCAAAGGAATCAATAATGCTGAGCTGAAATGAATTATCGTTAAGCATCAGGGCCTGATGCTGGGAATGAATATCAATAAGCCTGTCTCCAAGATCCTTTAGAACATTTACAGTAACCGGAGTATCGTTTATGAAAGCCCTTGATTTTCCGGCAGTATTTATTTCACGCCTGAGGATCGCAGGATTCTCAAAATCAAGGTCGTTGGATCTGAAAAAATCCTGAAGATCATAATCGTCTATCCTGAAAGTGCCTTCGACAATACATTTTTGTTTTTTATCAAGAAGGACGGAAGAATCGGCCCGTGATCCGAGGATAAGCGACAATGCTCCCAGAAGTATTGATTTCCCTGCACCTGTCTCCCCTGTAATGATCGTGAGCCCTTTATCCAGTGTAAGATCCAGTTCCCTGATAAGGGCATAGTTATTTACTGTGAGTTTTAAAAGCATATCCGGTAAATGGATTATCTGGCCGCAGTTATCTTCTCATATTTTGATTTGTTCCCGGGATCAATTTCTATAAGTATCTGCATCACGCGGCTCTTCTCTTCCGGGAAGGCTTCCGAAAAAATATTTACAAGCTCATCAGCCTTCGATTCCATAACTATCTGAACCAGGTACATATAGGGATCGGGTTTTGCCCTGTAGACATCCTGTACAAGCCGAAGGCTCTCCACAATTGATACACGGGCTTCAGAGATCCTTGATTCCATCCTGTCGAGGCCGTTAATATCATAATCATAAATGAACCTTCTCACTCCCTCATATTCCCTGTCAAGAAGGTTTTTAACGAGCCAGTACCTGTTTCTGTTTCTTGAGCCGTCGTAGGGTTTCCATCCCGGTTCAGATGCATTTTGCGCATTTGTTACAATCTTTTCTGCTGTCTGATAAAATTCGGTACCACCGAGAAGGGAAAAAGAATCATAATCGACTCCGAGAATTATATATGCATAATAAGCAAGAACTGATACCAGACTTGACCGATAGGAATTGGGATCAAATTCGAGGGGTTGAAATTCCACATAACGGAACTGAAAGTTATTGTCTATAAAATTCAGCATCGTTGAATTATAAGTGGTATTGAAGACCGGCCTTCTCATCTGAACCTGTATTGTTCCCCTGAACTCATCAGCTGAAAGCTGCTCATTAAGGTTTATGAGTATGTTGCAGTCGATTCTTTCAGCATAGCTGAATACATTATTTGTCCAGATTGTATTGTTCATGAACTCATAAATGTCGCGCTGCATGGTTTCAAAGACCTGTCTGTTTGATCCCTGGATCTTCTGGGCTGAGATCTGAACATTGCAATTGAGCTCCTGAGCGTTTAGAATGCAGGAGGATAAAAGCAGAAATATTATCAGGGGAAATTTCAAAAGTCTTAGCATTTTATTCAGGATCAATTGGTTATCATCGAAACAATCTTATCTAGAATATCCCTTGCCGCTTCTTCCTTAGTTTTCAACTCAAATTTATCAATATTATTGTTACTGTCTATGATGGTTATCCTGTTTGTTTTATATCCGAATCCGGCTCCCTGATCCTGCATCGAATTCATGATAATAAGATCGAGATGCTTTCTTTCAAGTTTCTTTGAAGCATTGGCCATCTCATTATGTGTTTCGAGAGCAAATCCTGCCACTATCTGACCGGATTTTTTCCTTCCTCCAAGCGATTCTGCTATATCTGAAGTAGGTTTGAGCCTTAGCAGGAAATCACCGTCAGTCCTTTTCACCTTTCTCTCTTCAACCCTTTCAGGGGTAAAATCGGCTACGGCTGCAGCAAGAATTGCAATATCGCATTTATCGAACAAAGCAATACATTCATCAGCCATTTCCGAAGCCGAAACAACATTAAATATTCTTATTGTTTTATTCTGAGGAACCAGGTCTACAGGACCAAGGACAAGGTCAACTTCGGCTCCGTATTCTGCTGCTGCATCTGCAAGGGCTAGACCCATCCTTCCGGAGGAATAATTGCTTATGAAACGTACGGGATCAATTTTTTCCCGGGTGGGACCTGCATTAATCAGGACACGCCTGCCGGTCAGAGGCTTACAGTTTTTTTTTTAAGGAATCCTGAGATCTCCCTAAGAATATCTTCAGGTTCCATCATACGTCCTTTTCCTGAAAGGCCGCTTGCGAGTTCACCTTCAGGAGCATCAAGTATATGAACTCCTGCAGCTTTAAGCTTTTCGAGGTTCCCTGAAGTAACCTGATGATTAAGCATGTCAACATCCATTGAAGGAGCAATAAAAACGGGGCAACGGGCTGAAAGATATGTAGTAAGAAGTAGATTATCAGCAACGCCGCATGCCATCTTTGCAATTGTATTTGCAGTTGCGGGAGCAATGATAAAAAGACCGGCCCATGTTCCGAGATCGATGTGGCTGTTCCATTCTCCGTTTTCAGGATTGAAAAAGGCAGTAAGAATGGGATTTTTTGAAAGTGTTGCAAGGGTAAGAGGAGTGATGAACTCTTTTGCATGGTCGGTCATAATGACTTTTACCTCAGCTCCTTCCTTCACAAGAAGCCGGACAAGCGATGCGGTTTTATAAGCCGCAATACCTCCTGTAACCCCGACCAGAATTTTTTCCCCTGTCAGCATTCGTTTTTAGCCTTTGCTTTTCCCGGCAGCCGACTCAGGATTTCTGTAGAAGATCTTACCTTCTTCAAGTTCCTGCAGTGAAATAAGAGTCGGTTTGGGAAGCCTCTCATAGAACTTGGATATCTCTATTTGTTCGCGATTTTCAAATACCTCTTCAAGATTATCAGTATAGGATGCAAACTCTTCAAGCTTTTTATTGAGCTCCTGCTTCATCTCAACCGAAATCTGATTTGCTCTCCTTGAAACAATTATAACTGTTTCGTAAATATTACCAGTATCCCTGGTCATCATTTCCAGGTTCCTTGTAACAGTTGTCGACGGTGCATTTGATTTTCTGTAATCCATATATTTATTGTGAATTTCCTAAATTTTCCGGGCTTGTGATCTTAAGAACCCGGGCTGTATCATCATAAATTTTCTTTACTTCCCTGGAGTATTTACTCTTGGGAAATTCTTCCATAAACGAGAAATAGTCGTCGAGTGTTGCCTGAAATCTCTCCTTTTGTCTGAATGAATAGCTTCTTTCAGCATACTGGTATAGAGAATTAAGCTTCAGGAACATCATTTCCTCCCTGTATTTCGAATCGGAGAACTCCTTCAGGCTGTTTGTAAGAGCTGTTACTGCAGCCTTGTATTCCTTCATATTGTAATAAAGCCTCGCATTCAGATATGATTTCTCAACAAGCCTGTCGCGAAGTTCTGCAATGTATTTCTTTGCTTCATCCGCTTTCGGGCTGTAAGGGAACCTGTTTACAAAAACATTAAAACCTTCGATGGCGCTTTTGCTGCTTTCCTGGTCAAGTTCGGCCCTCGGGGAAAGGTTATAATCACATAATGCCCCCATGAAAGTAGCCTCTTCCGCATGTTTTCCAAAAGGATACTGTTCGACAAGCGACTTGAAATAGCTTCCGGCCATATCATACTGTTTCATGCCGTAGTAGCTCTGGGCATTTATCCAGTTAAGCTCTTCAGCCTCAGCCGATGCCCTGTAACGCGGAATAACCTGGCTCAGCACTTCTGTTGCCCTGGCATACTGCCTGGCATTGTAAAACTCGATCGCCTTTGTCTTCTTCATCTCATAATCGGTGCTTTTCAAAAGCTTTTCATATTCACCGCATGAAGTGACAATTACCGAAAAAAGAATAAGAATATAGAGCCTGCCTTTCATATCAAAAATGTTGCGCAAAATTACAGCTTTTTTTTGAAATCCGTAATTTAAGGAAAATAATTATCGCTTTATCAGACAAGGCCTTTGCTTGCGGGTTCGGAAGATCAGTCAGATCATATCAGGCAAATTAGGTATAAATAGGTATCCTTTGCATATCCATAATACTTAAATTTGTGCAAAATTTTTAAAAAGCTTCTCAAAATGGATATTTTCGACAAAATCAAAACGGACAAAGGGGCATTGGGTCAGTATTCAGACATGGCTGATGGTTATTTTATGTTCCCAAAACTTGAAGGCGAAATAGCACCAAGAATGAAATTCAGGGGAAAAGAGGTTCTTACCTGGAGCCTTAACAACTACCTGGGGCTGGCCAACAATCCTGAAGTAAGGAAGGCCGACGCTGAATTTGCCGCACAGTACGGTCTTGCTTATCCGATGGGTGCAAGAATGATGTCGGGACAAACGACAAATCATGAGAGGTTTGAAAGAATGGCCGCCGATTTTGTCGGAAAGGAGGATGCATATCTTCTTAACTTCGGATACCAGGGAATGGTATCGATAATCGATTCACTTGTCGACAGGCATGATGTAATAGTATATGATTCCGAATCGCACGCCTGTATCATGGACGGGTTAAGGCTCCATTTCGGCAAAAGGTTCGTATTCCCGCACAATGATATTGAAAGTTGTGAAAAACAGCTTCAGAGGGCAACTAAGCTTACACAGGAATCAGGAGGCGGAATACTTGTTATTACCGAAGGTGTTTTCGGAATGGCAGGAGACCTTGGCAAGCTTGATGAAATAGCAGCCCTTAAAAAGAAATATAGTTTCCGTTTCCTTGTCGACGATGCTCATGGATTCGGCACAATGGGCGCCAACGGAAAAGGGACCGGTGAACATTTCGGCGTTCAGGATAAAATCGACGTATATTTTGCAACATTTGCCAAATCAATGGCAGGCATTGGCGGATTTGTCGCAAGCACCAAAGAGGTTGTCAATTACCTGAGGTTCAATCTCCGTTCGCAGATTTATGCAAAGTCGCTTCCGATGGCAATGACACTTGGTGCGATCAGACGACTTGAACTTATCCAGGCCCATCCGGAATACCGCGAAAAATTATGGACCATCGTAAATGCCCTTCAGAAAGGATTGAAGGAGGCAGGACTTGACCTTGGAAGAACCCAGTCGCCGGTAACCCCGGTTTTCTTTAAATGCGACCTTACACAGGTAACTCAGCTCATATATGACCTGAGGGAAAACTACAATATTTTCTGTTCTGTAGTTATCTATCCCGTAGTCCCGAGAGACGTCGTTATGTTAAGGCTTATTCCGACGGCAGTCCATTCGCTTGAGGATGTGGAGTATACAGTAAAGGCTTTCAGGGAGCTAAAGCATAAGATCGACAATGACAAGTATCCCCACGAAATGGCGGATTTTAAAAAATAATTGTCAGCT
This sequence comes from uncultured Rikenellaceae bacterium, assembly GCA_964633505.1. Lineage (GTDB taxonomy): Bacteria > Bacteroidota > Bacteroidia > Bacteroidales > VadinHA17 > LD21. Next base: position 209,170 of record CAZWHC010000008.1, read on the forward strand.
GCAGCTGATTTTTTGAACAAATTGACAATTATCCGGTTTATTATCAGAAGATCCGGGAAATAAAATGCATAAAGCATCCGGTCTTTATCCTGATAATAAATTTATGACAAACGAAAATCTAAAAGACGAAAAGTCTGTCCTTAAGGGGTATAATATGCTCTTTTATTTTGCGGGAAGCCTGATCATGTACGAACCGGATGATGAATGTGTGGCCGATTTCTGGTCAAAAGGGATATTAAAAAACCTTCCGGTTAGGAGCAGCAATCCAAGATTTATTGAAGCAGCCTCACAGTTAAGGGATTCGTGCAACAACATCGCGGTTTGCAGGGACATGCTTCAGAACGACTATAAAAGACTGTTTTCCACACCCGGCCTTGCACTCGCTCCACCGGTAAAATCGTTTTATATTGATAATTCAGCAACAGCAAATCAGAATAGTGAGGAGGTAACTGACTTTTACAATTCGTATGGCTGGAAAAAGAGGACGCGCTATGATATTCCGGATGATAATCTTGGAATAGAAATCCTCTTCCTTACACTTTTGATCGACAAGTACATTTCCTTTGATGATGAGGCATGCCGTAATGAGATGAGGGAAGAGATCAGAAGATTTATCAGAAGGCATATTTTATCGTGGGTGCCCGAATGGAACATCAGGATGCAGGAATACTCAAATACAACGGGGTATAAGGGTATCGCCAACCTTATCCTTGCAATTTGCGAGGATATTTATGAGGTTATGGATAAAAACAAAAAATCAGGCTCCGCACCTGAACACTTCAGAAATTAGGATTGAAAAAGCCCGTAATAGCGCCGATATAGTATTCCCTCCATCCCTCCGATATCTCCTGAAAATCTTCATCGGGTATGTTTGTCTGTTCGACTGTCACCAGGGAGTTTTCCCCGTCGGGACTGATAGTTATTGTAACTATCGATTTTTCCTGCTGATCTCCGAAATACCATTCCTGAACAACCTTGCTGTTCCTTACAAATTCGATGTTCCTTCCTGTAATATCTCCTTCCCATAGTGAGAACTCTGATCCGGGATCCTCAGACATAACAGCAGGATATCCTGACCAGAGTTCAATTGTAAAAGGATTTGTCAGAGCTGAATATACATCTGAAGGCTCAGCATTTATCCTGAATGTCTTATTGAAAGTTTTCATTTCAGCTATATTTTTCCGATAAATAGCGTTCAGCATCAATGGCCGCCATGCATCCCGAACCTGCTGCTGTAACGGCCTGTCTGTAAACAGGATCCTGGACATCACCGGCGGCGAACACGCCCGGAATATTTGTTCTCGAAGTGCCTGGAATTGTTCTTATATATCCGGTTTCGCTGGTTTCAACGAAGTCCCTGAATACGTCTGAGTTGGGTGTATGTCCGATTGCCAGGAAGAAACCGTCGACAGCTATCCTTATTGTTTCCTCCCCGGGTTTACCCTTTTTCCTGACGAGCACCATTCCCTCGACACCATTCTCCCCATACAGGTCTATAGCCTGATGCTCCCACAGAACTTCTATATTGGGTGTATTGAAAACACGCTTCTGCATGGCCTTTGAAGCCCTAAGTACATCTCTTCGCACAATAAGGTATACTTTCCGGCACAAACCTGCAAGGTAGGTGGCTTCTTCGGCAGCCGTATCTCCTCCTCCTACTACAGCGACATCTTTTCCCCTGTAGAAAAAGCCATCGCATGTGGCACAGGCTGAAACACCCATGCCTGCATATTTCGATTCTGCTTCGATTCCAAGGTATTTTGCAGTGGCTCCGGTAGCAATAATAACGGTTTCAGCCTCAACGACCTTCGTTTCATCAAAAGTTACTTTGTGGATACTGCCCGAGAAATCTGACTTTGTTGCAATTCCGAATCTAATATCAGTTCCAAATCGCTCGGCCTGTTTCCTTAATTGTTCCATCATCTCAGGCCCGGTTATCCCATCAGGATAACCAGGAAAATTCTCCACTTCGGTAGTGGTAGTAAGCTGCCCCCCCATTTGCAGGCCGGTATAGAGTACAGGACTCAGATTTGCCCTTGCGGCATAAATCGCTGCGGTATAACCAGCGGGTCCCGAACCGATAATAAGACAACGCACCTTCTCAGTATTAACAATTTCAGCCTTTTGAGAATCAGAAGATAAATCCAGTGGTTTGAATATTTCCATATAATTGGGCTTTTATTTTTTCATTTAATCTAGTTATCCATTTCAATGTTCAATAGAAGGCCTCCGCTCTTTTTAAGCCTGACGCCGGCAGGTGGCGAATCAATACTCCATATCTTGCTACCAAGGAATTTCTCCAGCGATTCGTCGCTTTCGAACCTGATTGCCATGAGTTTGCTTTTACCATTAACTATCAATGCGGTATAATTCCGGATATCCGAAAAAAAGTCCTCAAGATCAGGAGCTCCGTTGACAATACCAAGTCTTCCCTTTGCAAGTACGGAGCGTTGTTTAAGTTCGGTAATGCTGACGCCCGGAATCCATGATGAAAAATCCATACTTTCATCACCTGCTTTTCCTGCAATAACCTCTCCTATCCTTATTGAGGCAATGCTGTCGTTCCTGGTCCCGGTTCTGTTAATGATACTTATATAATAAGATCCCCTGCAGATCTGAAGCTGATATTTATTCTGGCAGGTAATGTACGATACAGGAAGGATGCCTGCACACCTGTACTTCGAAACCGAAAAAATACCGAAAGCCTCTTCCGGGCCGTTCATCCTGTAAATCTCGGTTTTATAATTTCCGCCCATATATTCAATTTCGGTTACCGCAGCCTGTGAAAACCCGTATTCGAGGTACAGTTCAGCCCCTCCGTCAATATATCCGAAAAGGGATGTTCCGTTGAATATCCTCGGGGTAGAAAATTTAGCCCCCGGCAAATCCTTATCCGTGATCATAGGAAAACCGTCAGGCAACTGGGAATATGATGAACTCAGGGTAAATATCAGTATAAGAAGTATCAGGATTTTTTTTGCCATGGAATTACTTAAGATTTTAATCACTATTGATGATGTAAATACCTGTCTCAGGATTATCAGCTCATTTCTACAACTTTCAGGTCAATCTTTTCCTTGTCATATACACCCAGCCCTAGAGCGGCTGCCATTTTAAGGAAAGTCAGTGATTCCGGTGCCGGGGCTTTCAGCAAGCCTTCCGCGATTCTTTTGTCTGCAATAATGTCATAACCTATTCTGTCAATTGCCACCGGATCAGTTGCAACAAGAAGTGAGTTGTAATTGCATATGAACTGGGGATTTGCACCCGGACCTCCGTTAAAGCATCCCCTCAGACCGTCGCTGATATTAAGGACAACCTTATCGCGTAAGGGAGGGAAAGCGCATACTTCTGCACAGGTCTCGTTCCACAGCTTTTCATGAAGACGGCCTGTATTTGAAACTGATCCGAAAGCAAGGTTTTTCATTGCATTTGTAATAGATCCGCCGGCATTCTTAAGTATGGGGATATTGATGATCTTGTCAATCTCCTTCGTGACAATCCTTCCAAAATATGAGAACTTGCCCCCATTGATCATATAGGGCATAGTCTCAGCATCGTATTCGCCTTCAACATCGGCCCAGTAATACCATTCCCTGTCGATATTCCTCTCGCCGTACAGCTTACCGTTTTCATCGGTAAATGAACCTTTTTCATCCTGCATCTCCGTGCCCTTTATGGTAATACCAGGATAATTCTCACTGACAAAACCTGTATCCTTGAGTTCCATATCGCGTCTGTCCCAGATAATAATGTCTTTTCTGTCGATCCCGCTTTCTGTTAATTGTTTCACAACAGATTTTACAACGGCATGACTTGTTGATAGAAGTTTCCCGGCCACAGGATTTACTTTAAGGCCTATCTTCTCTCCGGGGCTGACGAATGTACGCCATGCCATATCGAGTCTTTTCTCCCCTGTCAGTTCAAGAATCGACCTGCTTAGCATCAGGTAGGCCACTTCCTCCACAGGAACATCATCGATAACCGATCCGGCATTTTTAACAACTACAACCCTGCCCGGGTATTTCCCAGGCATTGATCCTGATTTCCTCGGATATTTCGATACCTCACCTATATTCGTTGCGGGTTTTACTTTATCCTGAAGGTTTTCTGGAGCTGCGGCAATAATTGGATTTGCAGCAATAACAGCGCTTCCTGCGCCAAGTGTCTTGAAGAATTTTCTTCTGCCTATCAAATTTCTTTTCATTGAAACTAACTGGTGGAATTAAAACCGTAAATATAATTAAATAACTGTTTAAAGCCATTGCAGGCCATTGCTTGACATGGGATCACTTCTCCCCTTCCTGCTCGGAATGACTAATCCTGAAATCCGTCTCGTTATCAAGTTCCGGCGATTCCTTGAGCGACTCCCATCTGAACTCCCTGTCGTAGGGGTCGAAAGCCTTTGAAGGATCAAAAATCCTGCTGTCAACCATGGAGGCGTTGTATGGAGTGAAATCAGGCGTGTCGGTGAAGAAATCCTGAAGCAGGGTGGCAGTGGCATCGAACTGGTTGAGAGGCGGAATATCACAAATATTGTATATAGTCTTCAGAATTGAACCAAAATTTGAATGAGAATGTGAGACATAACCTCTTTTTACCCAGGGACTTATCATTAAAAGAAGAGATCTGTGCGCATCGACATGATCCCTGCCGTCCTGTGCATCATCTTCTGTAACTACGATCAGCATCTCAGGCCACCATTTTGAATGGGATAGTGTCTGAACGACTCTGCCAAGGGCAAGATCGTTGTCTGCCATATATGATTCCCTGAAAGGATAGCCGTCGTCAGGCCGTTCCGACGAACCGTGATCGTTAGGTATAATCATCGTGACGACCGACGGAAATTCCTCTTTACCCGATAACCACTTCTCCTCAAGTTCCTCTTCAAACATATCAATTCTGAACTGGTCGGGAACACTTGTGTTGTAAGTTGCATATTTCCTTGAAGTCCTGTCGAACAATGGTTTAGGCATCGGGAACATTACCCCCATCTTCACCCCGGTATATTTATGCCATTGTTGTTCTTCCGCACCAGAAAATTCGAATCCCTGTCCGAAATTGAAAAAGCTTATTCCGTTTCTTGAAAGATGTTCCCACATTCCGCCCGCTTCGTTATAGTCTTCGGGATAAACTGCACCTGATGAGCCGGCAACATACTTCCTTCCGGGAGCGCTGCTGAAGAGGTTCCTTGTAATCTTCATTGAGCTGTTTATCTCAACCCATTCGTTGGGATATGTCCCCACCATCCACCTGTGGCCATGCACGGATGCATCAGAATCGCAGTAAAAATTATCGCTGACTGCAAATTCCCTTGCAAGCTTCTGATGATTCGGCATTACATTCACGTTAAGTACGACTCTTGTTTTGTCGCGGCTGGCAACATTTACATTCTGACCGTACCTTGCCAGGGAAGGATCGGCATTTGCATTCTCAAGTTCCCCGTAGACCTCATCAAACGTCCTGTTTTCCTTGGTAATATATACAATATGCCTGATTGGACTTTTCCTTATCCCTGCTGCGGGGGGAAGGGGATTTTTACCGTCGTCGGAAATCCGGATCTCCCTGAAAGTATTATTTATAACTGAGTTAGTAGCCGCACTCAGATCGATGTTTTTCAGGCTGATTTTTTCGAAAGTTCCCGACATTATATCGCCGACATAAGTTCCGGCATCGGTTGGCACAAATCCTTTTCCGCCGTTCGGTCCCGAGCCAAGTCCGCGTGCCGAAACAACAAATAAGTTCATGTCATCAGGTGATATTCCTATTTTAGTCGGGAACCATCCTGTGGGTATATATCCGAGAACTGTCCGTGATTTTGTGTCAACAACTGCAATACCGTTAAGTCCGCTGAGAGCCACATATAACCGTGACTGGTCGTGGCTCAGCGCCAGTCCGAAAGGGATCATTCCCCTGAGACTGTCGATCCCCGGGTGTATGTCAAGCTTTATTGTTGCGACAGTTTTCCCTGATCGGGGTTCAAGGACAGATATGTTGTCGTTTGTCGCATTGCTGACGAAGACCTCGTCCTTCCCTGCAGCAATTGAGTTCGGGCTCGATCCGCCGACGATTTCAAGGCCTTCGACCATCTCTCCCATCCTGAAACCTGTCTTTTCCATGTTTATTACCTTGCTGCTGTCAAGATCAACCGTCCAGACTGACACTGCTTCGGGAACGTCCGAACTGCCTAGTCCCGGGATTAACCTGTTTTCAACGGTTACTCCCAGAGCAGCCTCATCTGATGGCAACCCATATGGTGGAAAATCGAGGCCTTTCTCCTCGATATTCTTATCATTCAGTCCGGGAGCAAGAGGATAATCAAAAATTCCGGTATTGGCAACATAGGCGTATCTGCCATCCGGAGAAATGTCAAGGCCAAATGGGAATCGTCCCACGGGAATGCTTTTAATAATTTTCATCATAGCGAGATCCATGATTGCCAGCCTGAAATTGAACTGGTCGAGGATAAAGAGTTGTGTTTCATCGCCCGACAGCCTTATGTCGCCCACGAAGCTGTCATTATATGTTTTCCCGTCGCAAATACCATTAATGGAAACACGGGTGACGTTTTCAGGATCCTTAATATCGACAATTACTATGTCACCGTTGTCTCCTCCGCTCAGTAATGCTGTTCTGTTATCGCTTTTAATTGCAGCTCCCATATAGGAGCCCTTTCCCTGAAATGGAGACTCCAGTTCCCTGATACTATTGTCGATAGTATTAATCACTGTCAGGATATTGTTATGAACGGAAATGGCAACTGAACCGTCGGGTGATAATGCGAGGCCAAAGGGATCGGGCTTGATCATGATAAAATCACCGTATGGTTTTATTATTCGCCCGTTTGGGATTATGCTTTCACCCGCCGGATTTATTTCACAGTATCTGTCGTGGCCGGGTACCTGGAGTGTGACAACAGAGTTTCTATCCTTGCAGGATAACAGTAATAATAATGCTGTAAAAAGAACAAGTCGGTTCATAGGTTATGGATTTTGTTTTTCACCAGGCATATAGCAACCATAGGTTCTGAAGTTACCTGGAATATCAGCCCTTAAAATTATCTTTTAATTTCCATACACCTTATCATCATAAAATTTTTATGTTTGGAATTCTTGATTAATTTTGCAGTGATTTTACGGGGTGTGGTCACGCTAGGGCGTGATAAACTCCATTGACTAGCGCATGGCGCAG
>CAZWHC010000008.1:216460-260910 GCA_964633505.1 uncultured Rikenellaceae bacterium
GCGCATGGCGCAGAAGGCGCCAGGGTCGTTTGAAATAATTAAATTCGGGGTGTGGTCACGCTAGGGCGTGATAAACTCCATTGACTAGCGCATGGCGCAGAAGGCGCCAGGGTCGTTTGAAATAATTAAATTCGGGGTGTGGCGCAGTTGGCTAGCGCACTTGCATGGGGTGCAAGGGGTCGTCCGTTCAAGTCGGATCACCCCGACAAATAAGGAAGGGCAGGATTTCTGCCCTTTTTTTGTAATGTATACTACCTATATCTTATACAGTCCCAAATTAAAAAAGTACTATTCAGGTCAGACAATGGATCTGAAAAAGCGTCTTGATGAACATAACCGGGGAAAAACAAAGTTCTCTGCTGCAGGTGCACCATGGATACTGGTGTTCTCTAAAGACTTTGAATCAAGAACTGATGCTATTCTGCTCGAATCTAAAATCAAAAATAGGGGCGCTGCAAGATTTCTCATTGATAACCAAATATCAGTTGGCTAGCGCATGGCGCCACGGGCGCCAGGGCCGCTGTTCAAGTCGGATCACCCCGACAAATAAGGAAGGGCAGGATTTCTGCCCTTTTTTTGTAATGTATACTACCTATATCTTATACAGTCTCAAATTAAAAAAGTACAATTCAGGTCAGACAATGGACCTGGAGAAACGCATTGAAGAACACAATCGTGGTAAAACACGCTTTCTGCCTCCGGAATGCCTTGGATTCTGGTTTTCTCTAAGAACTTCACCTCAAGAACTGATGCTATTCTGCTCGAATCTAAAATCAAGAAAAGAGGCGCTGCCAGATTCCTGAACGATAACAACATACCGGTTGGATAGCGCATGGCGCCACGGGCGCCAGGGCCGCTGTTCAAGTCGGATCACCCCGACGAATAAGGAAGGGCAGGATTTCTGCCCTTTTTTTGTCATGTATACAACCTATATCTTATACAGTCTCAAATTAAAAAAGTTCTATTCAGGGCAGACAATGGACCTGGAGAAACGCATTGAAGAACACAATCGTGGTAAAACACGCTTTCTGCCTCCGGAATGCCTTGGATTCTGGTTTTCTCTAAGAACTTCACCTCAAGAACTGAAGCTACTATTCTCGAAAGTAAAATCAAGAAAAGAGGAGCTGCCAGATTTCTGAACGACAACAACATCGCTGTTGGATAGCGCATGGCGCCACGGGCGCCAGGGTCGTCACGCTCACGGCGTGATCACCCCGACAAATAGACTGGATGAGGGTTTGCGTTGATTGCAAATCCTCATCTTTTTTAGTCATTCAGTGTAGTTTCCAACGATTTGGAAGCATTTCAGGGTTTCCACCTATTATTTCAATCAGAAAAACTTATTCCCCTTGCTCAAATCGTTAAATAAATATGCCCGGTTGAGTTATAATACTACACTATTCCTATTACAGAAATCATAAACTAACCTCTCTGATCTTTCAGATATATTCCTGATAGCTGATAAACCTTCATCAGCGAGGAAGTAAAGTTTATTGTCAAACTTAACCAGATCACAGGCAATCAGTTTATCAAGATACTTTCTTATGTGAGAACAGTCATAATAACCTATGAACTTAACCAGGTTAGTGATGCGTATGCCAATGTTACCGTTAACAACTGAATGAAGATATAAGCCTAACAGGACTGTAAGGGTGTGATAATTCAGCTTGAAATTAAAGCCGATTTCCTTAAATGCCCTGTTACGAAAAAACATCAGAATAATATTAGCTGTATTTATATTGTGGTATGTAGTCATCCGGCATCCCTTTTCCTGTTTGTTCAGCAAAGTTAGTTTGTCTTGTTGACTTGTTCCGAATGCCCTATATAACAGTGTTGTACAAGGCGGTTTTTAAGTGACAGGGGGGCGGGGGTAATATATTTTTCAGGGTGCGGAAAAAAAAGAATTACTATTTCAGGCCGGGGGGAGTGATTTTAAAAGTCTGGGGAAAATAATGGCAGCCCCTATAATATTGGAGAGACTGCCATCATGTTTGTTTGTTCTAATCCCAATGATTTTCCTAATATAGGAATCTTAGTTTTTAAGACAACGGACAGAAAAATCGGTCTTCGGGGAAAAGCCTTTTTGTGCATCGGCCCTTTTTCTTCGTCATATGTCAGTCACTGATTTAAACTCGTTCTCATTAGCTGTTCTCAATAGTTTGACCCAAGACGGAGCTATCCGATAGGTGTCTACATAGGTGGCTCACATGATCTGTCTGTTCAGCTTCGCAAGCTATTTTATTGCGTCCAGGTTAGTGTTTTATTGGTATTGTTTTCGGTTGATGAATAATACCACCCAGCCGGGCAAACATAACCTAACCCCCAGATGGTTGACGTAAAAACAAACGTTCCCCTCACTATAATTGATTTAGTTTTTCCCTTGCCTCCTTTCCCGGCTTTCATAAGGAAAATCCCTAATTATAAGCCTTAATACTTTCCAGCGATATCAAAGCATCACTTTGGGGAGATGATTGTCTTGAATAAGGAAAACAATAAGGGAAGGATATCTTAAATGAGAGTGGCGGAGATTTATTTGTCGTAGTGTTGATTTGATAAAAGCCTTAATTGGGTTTTAATAAAAAGCCCCCGGAGTTGATTTCCGAGGGTTACAATTTCTACAATCTTATGTACTATTTACAATTAACACTTACGGCATAAATATCACGGATGATAACTCCTTTGTCATTAATAATCCATCCCCCAGTCATTTGAATCACAGCAACTATCTTTTTATCGTGTGTTAATATTAAGGTATTGTGCCAAAGAAAAACTTCAGCACCTATCGATACACCAGAGAAATTAAATTCATAAGATAATTCGTATTCATCCCCGCTCGTTTCTCCGTAAAGTACACCTCGTGGCCTGACGTGGTAAGCATTATTAGTAAAAGACTGATATTCTGTAACATCACCAGATACGACTTCCGTCAGACAAGGTATTTGAAATTGGTTTTGTCCTGGTTGGTTTGGGGTAAATGACCAAGGAGTTATTTGTTCTCCTATAACCTTTTGAGAAATAGCATTATTAGCCGAAAAGGCCAAAATAAAGCACAAAACTGTCAAGAATTTAATTGTATTCATAGGGGCAAGATTTAAATTTATAATAGAAAGTTAGATATCAGTGAATGCAATATCAATTTCCGTGGGCCTGATTAACCATATTCTTATATAAAGTTACACTCTGATTTAGCCGAAGTCAATTTTATTTGATAAAAAGCCCCTACCTGCTGATGACCGAGGGCGATAAGTTAGCTTAGAAAGAGGTCATCTATTTAAGCATTCTATTTCCCATTCATCAGCTTTCCATTCCACCAATTTTCCATTTGCATTTATTGTATAGTGAATTACAAACTTGAGTACGGCAATAGGTTCGCCATTAGCATGTACCATCAAAGTTTGATTTTGACCATAGTGACCGGGTATATCTTCAAAATGATGGATACAATGATGAACAAATTGATAGACTGTACCTGTTTCCAGCCCAACGAATTTGCCACTAATAGTACCATTGTATGTGTTCTCATTGAATACAATTCTCTCAGCATAGAGTCCATACATATATTCGTCAACACATGGTAACCACCAAGTCCTATAATAAGAATACCTACCAGGTTCAGCACTTTGAGCGTTCACTGCATTAGTGGTAAATCCAAGCATAATGCATAGCACAAAAAGAATTTTTAATGATTTCATAGCTTAAAGATTTTAGTTAATAGAATAAGTTGGATATAAGATGTTCAATATCGATTTCTACGATCCAGGTTAACCAAAATCATATATAAAGTTCGGCTACCCAATTATCAAAATCTACCTCATTTGTTACATAATATGTTCTCTATGTTACATTTTCAGGTTAATTTGACTTCTGTATGGAAAGTTGGTTTGACTATTCCTGTTTGCGGATTAACATGAATAATAACATGATAAGTCCAACTTCCAGCGATATTATGTTCAAGGCACCAGGCAGTCCCACTTGCCACCGGAACATTCCATTCAAACTGGTATGTCTGGGCTCGAAGACAATTGCTGGATAAAAAAAACAACATGACAATAATCGCCAATGTGATTTTTAGTGTTTTCATAGCTGAATAGTTTAAGTTAATAATCATACAAGGTTGCTCCATTCAAATATCAAAATCTAACTCATTTGTTACATAAAATGTTCTCTATGTTACATTTTCAGGGTAATTTGACTTCTGTATCGGGAATCTGGTTTGAAGTGTCATTTCCAACTATAAGAAGCCCCGGCTTGATATTATGGCAGTGGCCATTGCTTGCTTTGATTCCTGTGCGAATTTCTGCGATCCATGACAAAGCCCTTCTGATTTGAGAAATTGCGGTGCAGAAAGCTCTTACCGCATTTGACATTATTTATGGCCGAGGTCTGAAGCCCTGTGGGTTGGGGGTTGTTCTTACCTCCGCCTTGAAAGGCGGAGTTATCGTATGACCGGAATCAGTGATCCGAAACGGGGAGAATAATACTATAACGATGACCCGGTCATTAAAGCTTTATTTTCTTAACCTTCTATTCAATGCCATGAAAAACCTCAACAATCATTGTCAAGACCGGGTAATAAATACTGTGAAAGTTCTTATAAAAGTAAATTTCTTATTTGACCTCCGAATCCGGAGGATGATATGCCTACCCTAACTCCGCCTTTCAGGAAATACCTAAAGATACTCCACAATATCCCCTATCGGTTTCCTTTTCTTGTTGCCGGTCTTTTTAAAACCCTCCTTCGGATAACCCAGCGGTGTGATGCCAAAAATAACCTGATTTTCAGGGATATTAAGAGATTCGCGAAGAAGTGACGGGTTGTAATTCTCTATCCAGCATGTCCCTACTCCCTCGTTTTCCGCAGCAAGCAGAATATGTGTCATGGCAATCGCAACATCTGTCTCAATCGAATTGTATCCGTCAAATCCTCTTACCCATGCCTTATCTTTCAATCCTGCAATTACCAGAACATGAGGCGCCTGCTTAAACCATTCACGGTCATAGCAATCCCTTACTTTTGCCAGCATTTCCACTGAAGATATCACAAGAAACCTCCAGGGCTGGATATTGCATGCAGAAGGTGCAAGCCTGCCGGCATCAAGTATTCTGCTAAGGACATCTGCCGGAACAGGTTCCTCCTGATCATAATTCCTTATGCTTTCCCTTGTTTTTATAAGATCATAATATTCCATAAGAATGTTAACAATGGTGATGTACCAAAATTAGCAGATTTATCTGTAAAAATTAAGGAAAACAGCGGAAACAAAAAAGCCCCCGAAAGAGGGCTTCTTCAAAACAAAGTAATTATCTACTCCCGCTCAACTCTTTACAACAAAACTATCATTACTTAGCTGACCAGCATAAGGAACAGGTTTGGTCAGTTGTACCTTCTGCAAAAACTGAATTCTTGCAACCTCGTCAGGAACCCAGATATCTGTTTCAATCCAGGTGGAATTATCAACCCTGACAAATTTTGTGGTCTTTGAACCCGAATTTCTTTTATTTTTCATCGTCCGGATTGTTTTTTTAAAAACGGTAAAACGCTCATCCATATTGTTCTCAAATGATCTTAGGTTTATTTCATGTCAAATGTTGATTCAAACCTGCCAACCGTTGAACCGCTATTTTCCGGTAATATTTTTCAGGATAATTTCGGTATGAGATTATGATTGGACATAGCTCAATGGAAAAGAAGGAAATTTTGGACAGGTAATAATAGTGTTTTAATTATCAATTAATTCTTTAAGCCATGAAAAGAATGTTATTTAGCGCAGTCCTTGCGTTTGCCCTGTGTGCTGCATCATTTGCAGGGAAAGTCGTTGCTGAAGGGAAGTCCTTCACAGCCCTTGGAGACTACAAAATCGAAACAGCTGATAACTCCGTTCCCGTAAAGGGAGAAGCCTGCAAGGCATATGTAATCAGCTACGAAAATTCACCTATGAAGGTAACGGTTGCAATATGTAAAGACCGTAAATGCAAGAAGTATGTTGTTCTTTCCGACAAATTATCAGTCCAGTATGTCTGCAATGAAAGATATTTTGGGGTGGAAAAACTCGGAAGTGAATTCGAAAAGGATGGTTACAAAACATCCGACGACGAACTGAACAGGGCAGAATATTTCCATCAGAAACTGATAACTCCGGGAAAGCAGCCCGAACTTGAAGCCACACAGCTTATTGCCGCTTATTTCCCGATGCTTTTAAACAATCCGACCGAAGCAATCGCTTCGAGATAAAAATTTCATCAGGCCATTCGGCCGCACACTGGTTTCAGGTTTGTATTTAACAACAGGGGCTTTTTAAAAGCCCCTTTTTTTATCCCTTGAATTTCGACATCTGGGCGAGAAACAGATCCTTCCTGTTCCTTGAGACAGGGATCATTTGATTGTCAGCCATTTCAATATAGCCGCCCTCTTTTCTGATAAACTTCCTCACATACTTAAGATTTATAAGATGCGAATTATGGGCCCTGAAGAATGATCGTTCACCTAGAAGTTCCTGAAATTCCTTGAGATGTTTCGATACCAGTATCTTCCTGTTTCCTGCCAGAAAGAACCATGAATAGCTCCTGTCAGCTTCAATTCTTATGATATCTTTGGGATTAAGATACTCCATCCCGTCTGCAGTCGGAATCGCGAGCCTTGTCGGAAGCGACGACCTCAGGTTCTCCATCAGGACCTTAAGGTTTTCGTTGCTGCCGCCTACCCTTTCGGATTTCTTTTTAACAACGCGATCAACAGCTTCAATGAACTCATTTATATTGATAGGCTTTAAAATATAATCGACTGCGCTGAATTTAATGGCTTTGATTGCATAATGGTTAAAGGCAGTTATAAAAATTACATCAAAATCCTTTTCGGGAAATTGTGCAAGAAGGTCAAAACCGGTGCCATTGGGCATTTCAACATCCAGGAAAACCAGATCAGGTTTCTTTTCGTTTATTTCCGCAACTCCCTGAAGGACATTGTGCGCCTTTCCTACGACTATAAGGGATTTGCAGTATTCGCCGATAATCGAATCAATAAATTCCACTGCATCATGTTCATCATCGACAATTATAGCCTTAAGTCTTCTTGTCATGTTATGATTGGTATATGTATTTCAACCCTGGTTCCTGTGGGTTCTCCGCTTTCATTCTTAAGATCAGTGTATTCAACACAAAGGCTTGTCCCGTAAAGCTCATTTACAAGATCAAGCCGTGACTCAGTGATCCTGGTTCCAAGTGAATTGTGATTTCCTTCCCTGTTTTTATTTTTTTCCCTTGAAGCATCTCTTCCAATCCCGTTATCTTCAATGGTACACAGGATCGAATCGTTACGAAGCTTCAGATCGATATCCACCTTCCCTTTACCTTCCATAGGTATCAGTCCGTGGGTGATTGAATTTTCGACATAGGGCTGGATAAGCATTGTAGGAACCTTATACAAAAGCGGATCTATTTCTTCATCAATTGTAATCGTGTAATCGAACTTATCCCTGAACCTTATTGTTTCGAGTTCCAGATAAAGATTAAGGGCACTCAGCTCATCACTTAACGGAACAGAGGTATGCTGGGAATTATCGAGAACCTTTCTCATAAGACTTGAGAACTTCGTAAGATAATTGTTTGTCGCGATCTTGTCATGCTGATACATGTAATACTGTATCGAGTTCAGCGTATTGAATATAAAATGAGGATTCATTTGCTGCCGCAGGTTGGCCTGTGTAATCTCGGATATCTTCCGGTTCATCTCGCTAATCCTTCTTTTGTCTTTAAGCTTTGATTCCCTGAAAAGCATAAATCCCAAAAATGAAGTCAGAACTATAAATCCGGCAAAACCATAATTCAAAAGCCTGTTGTTCTTAAGCCTGAGCGACAGCAACTCAACTTCCTTGTTATGTGAGTCGGCTTCATACCTCAACCTTGCATCGGCCAGACCCTGGGAACTAACACCCTTATTATAGTCGTCGGAGTATTTTTTAAATTGCACATAACTGCGGTAGGCTAAGGAAGTGTCGCCCGACCTGAGATATAACTCGCTCATATCCCTGTGAATCCACCAGAGCTCATAAAGATCATTATCCTTCATTGCCATTTGAATTCCCTTTTTATAATATTGCAGGGATTTTTCATTATGTCCAAGATCGCGGTGTATGGTGCCAAGGTTACCCAGAGAATTTGCGGCGTGTGAATACAATCTGCCGGGGATACTGTATTTCAATGACCTTTCATAGCAGATAATTGAAGAATCATACATTTTCTGAAGGTAGAAATTCCATCCGAGATTGGCAGTTGAAAGTGAGATATAAGAGGTATCCCTGGTCCTTGTCGAAACTGAAAGGCTCCTGCGGAGCAATGAGTCGCCCATCCTGAAGTCGCGCGCCGCCGAAGTGGATGTATCGCCAAGAAAAGATGAACCCAGCCTGTGATATCCCGCCTCAATGAATACCGAGTCGAATTCCTCCGTTGCAGCATCGATCATAAACTTAAGATTCTCCCGGTATCCTTTTATATCAACTATTGAATTGTAAATATTTGCCTGCCCGAGGTAACTTAACGGAATAACATGTTTCAGCTTTGCCTTCCTTGCAATTGAAGTTGCGTTACTGTAATACTCGAGGCTTTCCTGGTATAATCCGGTGCGTCTGTAATAATCGCCCAGAAACAAATTTGTTCTCGCCAGTATAAGCGTCTCGCCGTTTTCTGCCGATGCCTTGAGTGCCAGCGCTGCCTCTTCTGAAGCACTCCGAAGATCACCGGTGTTGTAATGGTATTGTGCGAGAAGAAGATGAAGATCCGAAGGAATATCAATATTCTTTCTTTCACAAAGAAGTACGGCGCTGTCAATATAAACCTTCGCCTGGTCGAACCCTCCTTTTTTGGAACTAAGATATCCGAATCCTTTTTTAATGAATCCGTTTAGCCGTGCGGTGTCCTGATCCTGTTTCGAAAACATCCTTGACCTGACAGAGGAAGATGACACCGTTTTTTCTGAAGACATCGCAGATAACTGAAATAAGATCAGAATTATTACCGGGAAAATTCTTGCTTTCATGACACTTGCAGCAGATTAATATACAATTCAAAATCAGAACAATTCAATGGGGCCGGAGAGGTCAGGTTTAATTTTGTGATTAATTTAATAAAGCTGATATGAATTTCCTGAGAATGATTTACAGTTTGCAGTTTTGAATTGACGGCTGGACCATTTTGATCTTCATATGGTTTAAAACAGCCTACTTCTGGTATACCCTTACATAATCAACAAAAACCGTATCGGGGAACAGGGTGGTTTCATCCGGATTTTTTGGCCAGTCACCTCCTATTGCCAGGTTCAGGATTATATAATGAGGCCTGTGGAATTCCTCTGTGCTGCTGACACTGTCGGCGATGCAAACCCCGTAATATCTTGTCCCGTCGAGGAACCACCGTATCGAATCACTGTCCCATTCTACCGCATATTCATGGAACTTCGACAGGTCGCACGGTATCTTCGTTCCCGATGAAACATGACTGTCATTATGCCAGTGCAGTGTACCGTACAGAATGTCCTCACTGTTTATGTGTTCCATAATATCTATCTCTCCGCACCGCGGCCATCCAACCTGATGTATATTCTGACCGAGCATCCAGAATGCAGGCCACATCCCCTGCCCTTCCGGAAGTTTCATCCTTGCCACAATCTTTCCGTAGGTCCAGCTGTGTTTCCCGTCGGTTGTAAGGCTGGCTGAGGTATAAGCGGCCGAATCATAATTTTCCTTCCTTCCGATTATCATCAGGTTCCCGCCGCCTGCAACGGAATTCTCAATTCGCCGGTTCGTATAATACTGCAGCTCATTATTCCTGATAAAACCGGTCTCATTTATCCAGTTTGAGGAATCAGGCAATCCCTCATAACTGAATTCATCAGACCATACAAGCTTCCAGCTTTTTTCGCTGTTCTGACTGCATGAATAAAGCATCATGACGATAAAAATCAGGGAGATCTTTCTCATTGTAAACAGGTTCATAGTTTAAGGACTTTATCTTTCAGGATATTTTTCAGTTGGTGACCATAAGCAAAGATATAACAAGAATTGCCGGAATTCTTTAGATTTGTGAATAAACATTCTTAAAACAGATACATATGGATGCTGAGGTGACAATTATAGGGGCGGGAGTCATTGGTCTGGCAGTTGCGGAAAAGATTTCACAGTCATCTGACAACGTTTTCCTTCTTGAAAAGCATCTTTCATTCGGCCAGGAAACAAGCAGCAGAAACAGCGAGGTTATCCATGCAGGCATATATTATCCCCAGGGCAGTCTGAAATCAAGACTTTGTGTTGAAGGCAAAGGGCTTTTGTATGACTACTGCAGAAAACACGGAGTCCCTTTCAATAATTGCGGCAAGCTGATAGTTGCCACCTCCGAAGATGAAATAGCCGTTTTAGATGGAATCAGGCAGACTGCTTTTAATAACGGAGTGAAAGATCTGCAAACTATTGACAAAGAACAGATTGCCAGACTGGAACCTAATGTATTTGCACTGAAGGGATTGTATTCACCATCAACAGGCATTGTTGATTCCTACTCCCTGATGAAGAGCTACGAAACAGGTGCAATCAATAACGGAGCTCAGATAGTCTATGGCAGCGAGGTTACCGGAATCAGAAAAATAAGCAGGGGTTATGAAATAACAACGAAAGGGAATGATGGAAATGTATTTCCTTTTACAAGCCGGTATGTCATAAATTGTGCCGGGCTTACCTCTGATAAGATCTCTGAGATGGCAGGCATGAAGGATGCCAGCCTCAGAATTCAGTTTTGCAAAGGAGAATATTTCAGATTAAATCCTCCAAAAAACCGTCTTATAAGGAGGCTTGTATATCCGGTACCAGTGCATAATCTTGAGGGTATCGGGATCCATGTGACAATTGACATGTCAGGGGGCGTTAAGCTGGGCCCCGATGTAACCTGGCTCAATTCAAATATCTACGATTATACGGTAACTGCCGCGAAACAGGAAGCATTCTACAGCTCTGCGAAGAAATTCCTTCCCTTCCTTGAATTTGGGGACATCTCACCTGAAATGTCAGGCATAAGGCCGAAAATCCAGAAAAGAGGAGAGCCTGTAAGAGATTTCTATATCACAGAAGAAAGTGAAAGGGGAAATCCGGGATTTATAAATCTTATCGGCATTGAATCGCCCGGACTTACATCATCCCTGGCAATAGCAAACTATGTGGAGGGATTGATAAGGAATTGATATTTATTTCATAATTTTAAACCTTTCGGTGAAACTGAATAAAAACGCAAATTATGAAAACAAGATTTTTAAAGATCTCACTGGCAATCCTTTATCTGACTTCCGCCGGGCTTCTTGCCCAGGAAAACAAATCATCAACCGGATATGAACCTCATATCGGCCAGCAGGGTAAGGATGTGGTCTGGGTTCCTACTCCTCAGGAACTTGTTGACAAGATGCTTGAAATCGCAAAAGTTACTCCTGACGATTACATTATAGACCTTGGGTCAGGCGACGGTCGCACTGTCATTACAGCCGCAAAGCTTGGAGCAACTGCCCTGGGTATCGAATACAATCCCGATATGGTAACCCTTTCAAGGGAGAATGCTGCAAAAGACGGAGTCACTGAAAAGGCACAATTTATTAAAGCTGACCTCTTTGAGACCGACCTTTCAAAAGCCACGGTAATCACGATGTTCCTTCTTCCTGAAATTAACCTTAAGCTCAGGCCCCGCCTTCTCGATCTGAAACCAGGGACGAGGATAGTTTCCAATACATTCACAATGGGAGAATGGAAAGCCGATCTTGAAGTGACCACAGAAGAAAACTGGAACAGCTGGAATACCGCTTTTCTATGGATAATACCTGCCAAAGTCGGAGGCAACTGGAAGATGAATAACGGAGAACTGGTTCTTAATCAGGAATTTCAATATTTCACAGGAACTTTTAACTCCGGCAACAAAATATACGACGTAACAGAAGGGAAACTGAAAGGTGATTCAGTTTCATTTGTCATTAACGGAACCTTGTACGAGGGGCTGGCGTCCGAAAACGCGATGACGGGCACATATTTAAATAAAGACAAGGGCAAAAAAACCGACTGGGCAGCCAGAAGGTGATTACGATCAGCTTATCACGATTTGCTCTTCCTGAGTCTTTGAAGTTCATTCATCTCATCCCTGAACCTTGCAGCTTCGATGAAATCAAGCTCCGATGCTGCTTTTTCCATATTCTTCCTGGCTTTTTCAATGGCCTTGTCCAGAGCTTCTCCGTTCATGAACCTCACAACGGGATCTGCAGCAATATCAATTTTACCGGGTTCAACATAAGCTTTGACAGCAATACCTTTTTTGGAGAGGCCGCTTAGTATGGTCCCTGTCTTTTTGGTTATCTGACGGGGAGTAATCCCCATTTTTTCGTTATATCTGAGTTGTTTTTCCCTCCTCCTGTTTGTCTCATTGATAGTCTCCTTCATGCTGCCTGTTATTACATCTGCATACATTATGACCCTGCCGTTCAGATTCCTTGCGGCCCTGCCGGCTGTCTGGGTAAGGGAGCGGGCCGATCTAAGAAATCCTTCCTTGTCGGCATCAAGGATCGCAACCAGCGATACTTCTGGAAGGTCAAGGCCTTCTCTTAAAAGGTTGACTCCGACAAGAACATCAAACTCGCCTGTCCTCAGTCCTTCCATTATATCTATTCTTTCAAGGGTATCAATATCCGAATGAATATACCTGCATCTAATATCATATTTCAGAAGGTATGTTGTAAGCTCTTCCGCCATCCTTTTTGTTATTGTGGTGACAAGGGTTCTTTCCCCTGCCTTTGCCCTTTGTCTTATCTCCGACATCAGATCATCGATCTGGTTCTGGCTCGGACGTACTTCAATGGGAGGGTCGAGCAGGCCTGTGGGGCGGATTACCTGGTCAACAAAAACCCCTTCACTTTTTTCAAGTTCATAATCGGCAGGTGTGGCGCTTACAAAAATTATCTGCCCAGTTAGAGCCTCAAACTCCTCAATGCGCATGGGCCTGTTATCAAGGGCTGCAGGGAGCCTGAAACCATATTCCACAAGTGTCTGCTTCCTTGAATGATCTCCTCCGTACATTGCCCTTATCTGGGGGACACTGACATGACTTTCATCTATAACAGTAATAAAATCTTTGGGAAAATAATCAAGAAGGCAGAATGGTCTGGTGCCTGAATCCCTGCCGTCAAAATACCGCGAGTAGTTTTCTATCCCGCTGCAGTATCCAAGTTCCTTTATCATTTCAAGATCGTAAAGCACCCTTTGTTCCAGCCGCTTTGCCTCCTCATTCTTTCCAATATCCCTGAAATGGGTAACCTGTTTTACCATATCATCCTGGATCAGGCTGATGGCCTGGTTTATCCTCTCGCGTGTCGTTACAAATATATTCGCAGGATAAACCACATATTCATCCATAGTATCCAGGACAACGTTGTTTACCGGATCAAAAGATGTAATCTCTTCCACCTGCTCGCCAAAAAAAACAAATCTTACGGCAGTATCTGCATAAGCCGGCATCAGATCTATTGTATCGCCCCTCACCCTGAAGGTCCCGTGCCTGAATTCCATCTCATTCCTTGAATAGAGACTATCGACAAGCTTTCGGAGGAAAACGTTCCTGCCAATATTCTGTCCTCTCCTGATATGAACAGTATTAGAATGAAAATCATCCGGATTTCCGATGCCATATATGCATGAAATAGACGAAACAACAATCACATCCTTTCGTCCTGAAAGAAGGGCAGACGTAGCGCTCAGTCTTAGTTTTTCAATCTCCTCGTTTATCGACAGATCCTTTTCTATATAAGTATCAGTTACGGGTAAATATGCTTCGGGCTGATAATAATCGTAATAGGAAACAAAATATTCCACCCTGTTTTCGGGGAAAAACTGTCTGAATTCCCCGTAAAGCTGTGCTGCCAGGGTTTTATTATGGCTCAGGATAAGAACCGGACGCTGAACCTTTTCAACAACATTGGCTATTGTAAAAGTCTTACCCGATCCGGTTACGCCGAGAAGTGTCTGAAAGGGAACTCCTTTATTCAGGCCTTCGGTAAGCTGCCTTATTGCTTCAGGCTGATCGCCGGTAGGCTGGAAATCTGAAACAAGCTTGAATTTCATAATATCCAAAATTAGCGGATCCGGCAGTAATCCTGCTATGTTTTATCTTATAATTTTTTTTCCTATTTTGGAACTGATTTTGGCATTGTATCAATTTACGGCATTTATCCTTAACCTGAATGAAAAGCATACCGTCCGGAAATTACCTGAAATTGCTTGTCATTGTTTATGCCTTATCTCTTTGTAATCTGAATATTGATGCACAGGAGTTTACTGTTAAATCTTTAACAACACAGGCAGGTCTTGCGCACAATCAAATAAGGTCACTGACAAGAGACAGTACGGGGTTCCTATGGCTTGCAACGTGGGATGGACTGTCGAGATTTGACGGATACAGCTTTAAAAACTACTACCACGTGCCTGACGATTCTACATCTCTGAGTTATTTCTCCATCGCACAGTTAAAAGTTGATGCCTTCAATAATCTGTGGTTACTTACTGACTTTAAATCAGTTCAGAAATACGACAGAAATCGTGACAATTTTTCCTTGGTAAATGAAATTTCAGGTGTGAAGCTTGACAATGTCTCCCTGATCGATATTGAACCTGATAAATCCCTGATTGTACTTAATAATGACAATTTAATAACATGGAACGACAGCAGGCAGGAAGGGAAAGTTGTAAAACTGACCGACATGGAGGGAAATCCTTTTCGTCCCAGCCAGGCATTTTACAGTAGTTTGGTCTATTCAGGTGATGAGCTATGGTTAAGCGGGGGTTTATCTGTCCAACAGTTCATGAAAACAGATGAAAACAAATATCTTCTTGAGAAAGAATATCTGGTCACCAATACCCTGGGAAAAAGAATTGATTTTAACTATGCCGACTGGAGCAAAATATATATATCTCCAACCGATACGAAATGGCTCTTTTCAAACAGAGGACTTTTCAGGCTTGATGAGGAAACATCAGTTTTTATACCTCAGAAATTTAATACTGCCAGGGGTGAATTTACTGGAAAGGACATTTTTGTATGGGGTGATTTTTATGATGGCGTTTATTCCTTTGACCCGGCAGAAAGGATTTTAAAACATATTCCTTCAAAACTTACAGGTTATCCAATGGCGATAATGCCTGATCTAGACAATATCCTGTGGTTTTCAGGAATTTCCACCAACGGAGCCCCGCTTGGCTTATCACAGGTCATATTTACCACGGGGTTTTTCAAAAACAATCTGATCCAGACACCCGACTCAACCCAACCGGCCGTTTACAGCCTGGCTATTGATGACAGGAACAATACATATGCAGGGATAAGAGGTTTCGATGACATAGTGGTTTTGGGAAGCGACGGAAAACAAAGCAGGGAAGGAAAACTCCCGCCTGAGATCCTTAATTCCGGGGGACATATCAGGTCAATGTCTGTTACGGATGAAGGTATCTGGATTGGATATTTCCTGAGATTATTGAGGTACTACAATTACAGTGACAGAAGATACAAGGAATACTATCCCGCCATTGATGCCTGCAGAACAATGCTCGTGATGAACAATAGATTATTTATCGCAACAAGTAATATACATGTTTTTAACCCGGTTTCCGGAACAACAGACACTATCTGGAGATCCAATACCAAGTTATCAACTTATAAAATGTGTCCCGACACCGGGGATGTAATTTGGTGTGCCATGGCAAGAGGTACTATTGCAAGGGTTAACACCAGGACCGGAGAAGGCAGAATGATAAGCATACCTCCGGGAAACAGCAATGTAGAGGACATTATTAAGGACAACAATGGGAATTTATGGCTTGCATTGCTGGGAGACGGGGTCTGCAGGTACAATCCTGAAAACGGGGAAATCTTATACTACACAACCAGGGACGGATTATCAAACAATACAACTTATAATCTGCTTGAAGACAGTGAGAAAAATATCTGGGTTTCAACAAACAACGGCATTTCCAGAATAAATCCCGTAACAGGTCAGATACGGACCTTTGGGCTGTCGGACGGACTAAAAATTCATGAATTCAATTCCGGGGCCAAGTTCAGGGCAAAAGACGGGGAATTTCTCATGGGAGGAATGGGCGGATATGTGAGGTTCTATCCCGACAGTCTGGAATTCCGAACCAACAGCCTTACCCGGCACAGGATTATATTTACCGGCTTTGAAGTTTCCGGCATATCACGGGTCACTCATGAGCCTGCCAACGAAGCAGACACTATTACGCTCGAACCCGGGGAGGACAATTTCCATATTGCTTTCTCCTCTTCCGACTTCAGGAATTCCGATAACACGAGGTACAGGTACAGGCTTACAGGTGTGGATGACGACTGGATAATGACCGGAAGCAGCAACCGCAATCTGAATTATTCAAACCTCCGCCCCGGATTTCACACACTCCTCTTAGAATCAAATGATATTAACGGCAACTGGACAACAAAAAAGAAGGTCGTTTTTGACATAAGACCGTATTTCTTTCAGACAAAGGGATTCAGGATAGGAATGCCCGCAATGATCCTTTTGCTTGTCGTATTCCTTATTTTGACTTATATAAGGCAGATAAGGTACAGGGAAAGACAGAAACAGGAAACGCTGAGGCTCCAGACGCTGCAGGGACAGATGAATCCGCATTTCATTTTCAATTCACTCAACTCTATAAATTACTTCATATCCAATAACGATAAACTTTCCGCGAACCGTTATATAGCTGATTTCGCGAGGCTTATAAGATCGATACTTCATAATATGAATCACAGCTATATCACACTCGGAGATGAGATTGAGTCAGTTGAGGAGTATCTGAAAATTGAACATCTTAGGTTTGGGGATAAATTTAATTACAAAGTAGTTGTTGACGACCAGATAAAAATTGATGAGATAAAGGTATCGCCTGGACTTGTACAGCCCTTTATTGAAAATGCAATATGGCACGGGGTAAGGGGGCTTGAGCACAGGAAGGGATTTATCAATGTAAAATTTTATTTTGTTGAAGAAAGGCTGACATGTGAAATAGAGGACGACGGCATTGGAAGAAAGAAGTCGGGGGAAATGAAATCCCTGAACGACCAGAAAAAATCGAGGGGTATATCCATCATCATTGAAAGACTAAGGATCTTAAGCCATCTGCATAACATAAATTACCAGTTCACAATAAAGGACCTTCATCCTGAAAAAGCCGATACAGGTACCTGGGTAATAATTGATTTACCGCTCGAAAGAAATTAGTCCACACTGGGAATCTGTTCATAATATTTTATGAAAAGATGATCAAAATTGATATATAAAATTTTGGTTATCCGGCAGAATTTGAGTTCTTTTATATTCAGTTCCATATGGAACAGGGAATAAGGAAAAGTTCTGTTTGTAATACTCTTTGTATGCTGCGCACTATTGTAGTTGATGATGAGAGGCTCTCAAGAGAGGTGCTGTGCAATTATCTGACCGAATACTGCCCTGATGTTGAGATAATCATGACTGCTTCCTCAGTCAAGTCCGCCTTTAAGGCCATTAAGAAGCACAATCCTGATTTCATTTTCCTCGACATCGAAATGGCCGATGGAAAAGGATTCGACCTTCTGACAATGTTCAGCAATGTAAATTTCAAGGTGATTTTTGTTACCGCCTATTCGGAATATGCGGTCAAGGCATTCAGATTCAGCGCCATTGATTACCTGCTTAAACCGGTAAAAATCGATGAACTGGTATCAGCAGTTGAAAAAATCAAGGCAATGAAGGAGAGGGAACCTGATTCACTGACAATATCGACACTGTTAAAAAACCTGAACAGGGATACGGAGATCCCCCAGATATTGCTTGTCCCTCACCTGAAAGGATTTGAAGTCCTGAAAATACCTGAAATAATAATGTGCAACGCTGATGGCTATTGCACTAACATATTCCTCCAGGGCAACAGAAAGATAATCAGCTCAAAAAATCTTAAACATTACAACGAACTTCTTGATGGCCATAACTTTATAAGAATACACCATTCCTACCTCATAAATATTAATCATGTAACAGGTTATAGCAGGCAGGGTGAAATATTCATGGCTGAGGATAATAAAGCCTTTCTCGGTGATTCATATAAAAATGATTTTCTGAAAAGGATGATAAAAAAATAGAAGCCGCAGGGAAATCAAGGATTTCATTCTGAATATCATTCCCTGAACCGGAATGTTGTACAAATACATGAATTTATATTATCTCACTAATATATAATGTGTTAAATACTTGTCAAAAGTATCCTGATATTCATCAAAAAGGTTTGGCTTTTTCAAATTACAGTTTGTAAATTTATAGGTACTCAGTGTGATTGTTATTTAGTTAACAATGCCCTGATATTTATTTGTACGTATTTCAGCATTAATTATAATTCTCAGGTACCAACAGCTTTTATCAACAATTTAAAACACAAATACAGAACATCAGGGTTTTTACATATTTAATGCCCGAATAAGGTTCTGTATTGAAAACCATTGAGAGATGAAGAGATTTGCCGGTATTATTTTATTGGCTTTTGTTGCACTTGTAAAATTACAGGCACAATGTGCCATATCTGGCTCACTTAATATTTGTATAGGATCAACCTCCCAGCTGACAGGAGAGAATCCTCCTGCAGAAGGAAATCCGTGGTCCTCTTCAGCACCTGAAGTGGCAACTGTGTCGGCAACAGGCCTCGTAACAGGGATTTCGGCAGGGTCGTGCACGATAACCTATTCTAACGCTTCCTGCAGTTCCGGTGTTACAATGAATGTATCTGCCATTTCAGCACCCACCTTTACTCAGCCCGGACCTTACTGTATTGGTGCAATCCCGGCTGCTCTGCCGTTGACATCCATAAACGGAATAACGGGAACATGGAATCCTTCGGTCATTTCTACAGCCACTCCCGGATCAGCCGATTATACTTTTACACCTGCTTCAGGACAATGCGCCACTGGAGTTACAATTACAGTTGTTGTCAATGACAACTCGGTTGTTCCGCTCTTTGCACAGCCAGGATCTTATTGCGCAGGAGCATCAATACCTGCTTTACCCACTACCTCCACCAACGGAGTAGAGGGATCCTGGAATCCTTCAGTAATTAATAACCTTGCCACCACAACATATACATTCACACCTTCAGCCGGACAATGTGCTGTCCCGACAACTCTTACAATAACAATTAATGAGGCTATCATACCTTCTTTCAGTACACCAGGACCGTATTGTGCGGGTTCCTCAATACCTGCTCTGCCTACTACTTCTTTAAACAGTATTACTGGTACATGGAGTCCGTCAATAAACAATAATGCCACAACAGCGTACACCTTTACACCTAACTCCGGTCAGTGTGCCACAACTGCTTCTCTGACAATAACGATAACTCCAAATACGGTTCCGGAATTTAATGCTGCCGGGCCATATTGTGCCGGAGCCTCAATACCTGATCTGCCAGCAACATCTGTAAACGGAGTTTCCGGAACATGGAGCCCTGCCATAAACAATACAGAAACAACTACTTATACGTTTACCCCCACAGCAGGGCAATGTGCAGTCTCAACAACACTTACAATAATAGTAAATCAGATAGTCACTCCTTCATTCAATGCTGTCGGACCATACTGCTCCGGAGCCACGATACCTGCATTGCCGACTATGTCTTTAAACAGCGTTACAGGGACATGGAGCCCTGCAATTAACAATACTAACACAACTACATATACATTTACGCCCAATTCAGGCCAGTGTGCCACTACTGCTTCCCTGACAATAACTATTACTCCAAATACAGTACCTGTATTTAATTCCGTAGGACCGTATTGTGCCGGAGCTTCAATACCTGCCCTGCCTGTTACATCTACCAACAGCATCATTGGAACATGGAGTCCTGCAATAAACAATACGGCCACCACCACCTACACATTTACGCCCAACTCAGGCCAGTGTGCCACTACTGCTTCTTTAACAATAATTATTACTCCAAATACAGTACCTGCATTTAATTCCGCAGGACCATATTGTGCCGGAGCTTCGATCCCAGCCCTGCCGACTACATCTACAAACGGCATTAGTGGTACCTGGAGTCCGGCAATTAACAATAATGCCACAACCACATATACATTTACTCCCTCTGCCGGACAATGTGCTGTAACAACAACACTCACGATAACAATTAATCCTGTTGTCACACCATCTTTCAATTCTGCAGGGCCATACTGTGCCGGAGCCTCAATTCCGGCCCTGCCAACCACGTCTACAAACAGCATTACAGGAACCTGGAGCCCTGCAATTAATAATACTACCACAACTACATATACATTTACTCCCTCAGCAGGACAATGTGCTGTAACAACGACACTTACGATAACAATTAATCCTGTTGTCACACCTGTTTTCAATTCTGCTGGGCCATACTGTGCCGGAGCTTCGATACCGGCCCTGCCAACCACGTCTACCAACGGCATTATTGGAACCTGGAGCCCAGCAATAAACAATAATGCAACAACAACATATACATTTACTCCCTCTGCCGGACAATGTGCTGCAACAACAACACTCACGATAACAATTAACCCTGTTGTCACTCCCTCTTTCAATTCTGCAGGACCATATTGTGCCGGAACTTCGATACCAGCCCTGCCGACCACATCTACAAACGGCATTAACGGTACCTGGAGTCCGGCAATAAACAATAATGCAACAACCACATACACATTTACTCCTAATTCGGGCCAGTGTGCCTCAACTGCCAATCTCACAATAACGATTACTCCCAACACACTTCCGTCATTTAATAATGTTGGGCCCTTTTGCGCAGGAGCCTCAATACCAGCATTACCTTCTACTTCCTTAAACGGTGTTTCAGGAACCTGGAGCCCTTCTATAAATAATACCGTTACTACTACGTATACATTTACACCTTCAGCAGGACAATGTGCTCTGGCAACGACCATGACAATTACGATAAATCCGGTACCTTCACCTCCTGCTGTTGGTACTGTCACCCAACCCTCCTGCACATTGGCTACGGGTAGCGTTCCTTTGAGCGGATTACCTTCATCAGGCACATGGACAGTGACCAGGTCACCCGGAGGCATCACTTCAACAGGAAGCGGATCGACAACCACAATTTCAGGCATTCCCCAGGGTTCCTATACCTTCACTGTCACTAATGCTTCAGGATGTATCTCGGCTGCATCAGCCAGTGTGACAATCAATTCCCAGCCTGTTACTCCTTCAACGCCGGTTATCGGAACAATAACCCATCCGACTTGCAGCGTCCCGACAGGAAGCGTACCTCTGAGCGGACTGCCTTCGTCAGGCACCTGGACCATTACAATGTCACCAGGGGCGGTTACGACTTCCGGTTCAGGTACCACCACAACGATCACCGGATTACCTGCAGGCAATTATACCTTTACCGTAACAAACTCATCAGGCTGTACATCCTCTGCCTCCTCAGCCGCTATCCTGAACAGCCAGCCACTTACTCCGTCAGTTCCAGTCATCGGCACCATTGTCCAGCCATCCTGTACTGTTGCGACAGGAAGTGTTCCCCTGAGCGGACTGCCCTCATCTGGTACATGGACACTGACAAGATCGCCGGGAAACATCACTTCAACAGGTTCCGGAACAAGCACTACAATAACTGGTCTGGCAGCTGGCACATATACTTATTCCGTTACTAATTCTTCAGGATGCACGTCTGTATCAACAGCCAGTATCACAATAGATCCACAGCCGGTTACGCCTTCGGCACCTTTGACAGGTACAATAATCCAGCCCACATGTTCCGTGGCGACAGGCAGCGTTCCTCTCACAGGGCTTCCTGCTACAGGTACATGGACGATAACAAGAACACCCGGAGCAGTAACAACTTCCGGCACCGGTACCGGCACCACAATCTCCGGGATCGCTGCCGGAACCTACACATTTACTGTTACAAATGCTTCAGGTTGCATTTCCATGGCATCGTCCGGAATAACAATAAATGAGCAGCCTGTTACACCTGCTGCGCCTGCCACAAGTAACTTAATCCAACCTACATGCATTGTTGCCACAGGATCAGTAACGCTTGGCAGCCTTCCTTCGTCCGGAACATGGACACTGACGAGAACACCGGGAAATATTACCACAACCGGAACCGGCATTACGACAACAATAACCGGCCTTCCCACAGGTACGTATACATATACCGTGACGAACGCATCAGGATGCACCTCGCTACAATCGGCAGCAATTGTAATTGATCCCCAGCCTGTCACTCCGTCTGCCCCTCTGGCAGGAAGTGTAACACAGCCAACATGTACAACAGCCACCGGAAACATCCACCTTACCGGCCTTCCTTCAACCGGAGCCTGGACTCTTTCAAGGACTCCCGGTAATATAACTTCGGCAGGAAGTGGTGCATCAACTACCATTGCAGGACTTGCTCCAGGGACATATTCCTTCACAGTCATAAATTCATCAGGGTGTACTTCCGCATCATCCCCTGACATTGTGATTAATGCACAGCCTGTTACGCCATCAGCTCCTGTGATTGGCGCCATAACACAGCCAACATGTTCCGTGGCGACCGGCTCAACTGCAATAAGCGGACTTCCTGCAACAGGAACCTGGACAATTACTCGAATGCCGGGTGCAGTGATAACAAGCGGCAGTGGAACGGCAACTACAATTTCAGGTCTTACTGCCGGAACATACGCCTTCACTGTGACAAATTCTGTTGGTTGTACTTCATCAGGATCACAGAATGTTGCAATAAACATCCAGCCTCCGACACCTTCAGCACCGCAGCCTGGAGCAATAGTCCAGCCTTCCCTTGACAATCCAGCGGGAAGTATAGCGCTTAGCGGCCTGCCCTCCTCCGGGACATGGACACTCCACCGGCAACCTGGAGGCATTAATACTTCGGGGACCGGAACAGGAACAACTGTATCTGGTCTTGAGCCAGGAAGTTATACATTCACTGTAACTAACTCAGCAGGTTGTACCTCTTCCCCCACAGGTTCAATCGGTCTTTACTTGCTTAAACTTTACGGAACCGACAATAAGATAATCAGATCAGGAGACACAATTAAAATAGCTTCTCCGGAAGCAGGATCATTTACATTCCGCGTGGAGTCGAACAGCGACTGGAAGGTCACTGACAATGCTTTATGGTTCAAGGCTGTTAAGGAAAGTCCGTCATCAATAAAAGTAACATATTCTGAAAATATTTCGGTTGTGGACAAATCGTCCTCCCTTTTAATAACATATGCATCACATCCGGATATAAAAATCAATATTAATCAGCAGGGAAGAATATCTCAGCTCAAGGAATCGAAACTGAAAAATGCAAAACTCTACCCCAATCCGGTTGGAGATTTCCTTTATATGAACCATGGAGGTTACGATCTCGAAAAAATAGTTGTGACAATAGCTGATCTCCAGGGACATATTATATTCATCAGGTCTTTCGAAAGAATTACTGCAGGGGAGATAACCGAAATCAATGTTTCAGGGTTACCGGTGGGACAGTTCCTCTTCAATATTTCTTACGGTTCGGACTCCAGGACCTTTCAGTTCATAAAATACTGATAAACAATGATTTAATAAAAATCATCCAGGGAAAAATCAGTCTATGCTATTTTGAATTTGAGTTGCCGATCTCGGACGATTGTATCGACAGGCTTGAAACATGATCTTCACTTAATCCAAGTATATCTGAATTTATGGAGTTCTGACCTTCATTTCCTATAGACAACCTCCAGAAAGGTGTAGCATTTTTCTGGGCTTTCAATGAATAATACCCCTTTGCAGTAATCGTCTGCAGGGGCATTCCAAAAAGCAGGATCCTTATTTCAGGTTCTGAAAAAATTTCAAGATCTGAATTGTCGGTGAGGGCAGGTGTAAGAAAATCAAAACTTACTGATTGATCAAGAGGACTGTCGCTCCATTCCATCCCTTCGAACCTGGTTCCTGAAGTTATTGTCCTGTCCTGCCTGACGCCTGTTGAAAGAGAAGAAGAAATAGAACCGTCATATCCCGTAACTATTGAAACCTCGGGGACAAATACCACACTGTCAATCACAACCGGAGTATGGATGAATTCCGCGGCAGTAAGTTCACGTGTGCCGGTGAATGCACCGTTGGAGTATATTGAAACTTCATCTATTTTGCTGAGGGTGGTCGATACTTCAACTTTTGTTACCTGGTTGAACTTGATAACAATTGAGATATCAATTTCAGGACTTATTCCTATTGAACCGTTAAGTCTGGCAATCCTTGTGCCTTCCTTCATAATTTCAAGGTTATCAAGCGTTACAGCCAGTCCGTCAAAGGATTTTGCCGGACCGTTTACAAGGACCCCGTCTGCTTTCGATTTAAGGGAAAAGTCCTTTTCAAGCAAACGGCCGCTGAATTTTATTGTACCCTCCTTTATGGCTTCAGACAGCGTAGCACCTGAGGTGTTGACATTCATTTCCCCGTCAGTTGTCTGGATGGAGTTAACCGCCCTTAGAAATCCATAAGGGGTCTTTTCAGATACGCCTCCGAGAAGAATGCTCATTTCAGTAATATCATTCAGGGCGCCGGTCTTTTCGGTAAATACAAGACGGTCGGATGTCACCTCCTTTAATGAGGCAAGTTCTGCCTGTCCGATGAAAACCACATTTCCGGAATAAGTTATGTCCCCGATAGTCTGACCCCAGCTGAATTCCTCCTTTTTACATCCGTAAAAGAGCATCAGGATCAGGCAGAGCGATAAAAATAAGTTCCCGGGCTTCATTTTTCTACTTTAAATTGTTAATAATCAGGGCAACCACACTAAAAAACCTTTGCCATTTTCGTCGTTATATTTTTCTTCCTGAGTGTCGTATGAATTATTGCATAAACTGAAATAAGTGAAACACCTGCAGTGAAGCTTGCAGTTTTATTGTATTTAACTCCCTTATCATATAAAGTCTTGGCCATAGTTTCAGTTTCCGCAATCCTTGATAAGGAGAAATTATGGTTTGCTTTCGATTTTAAGGACAGGTATCCCGAAGTGCCGATGACAAATACTGGGGCGGCAATGAACCTGATCACATTATTGGTTTTTCTTTTCCTGATAAGGGCATTATCATAAGGCAGGTTGAATTCAAATATCCGGCTGGTCAGGGTTGGTCCGGAATTTATATTATTTACATCCGGCGAGGGTCTGAGGAAGGGAAGAAAAACGGAATCCCTTACCGAAAGCAGCCTTGCAATTTCCCTGTTCCCCTGGATCCTGGCAATCATCATGGGAGTCAGTCCCTGGTCAGTTCTTAAATCAGTCCTTGCGCCATTGAAGATAAGGTCCGAAGCGGTATCGAAATAATTCAGCTCCGATGCGATATGTAAGGGAGTATAGCCCCAATTCCCGGCAGCATTGATATCAGCGCCATGGAGGATAAGATATTTGACAATTTCTTCATTATTAAGCATCACTGCAATATGCATCGGGGTAAATCCAGAACTATTTTTAAGGTTCATATCAGTTCCGCCCGAGATAAGTCCCCTTGCATTATCATTCTGTCCCGATATTATAGCCAGATGCAACGCATTATTACCGTTGTTGTCGGTTAAATTCACCGGCAGGTCGCTGATATAAGCTGATCCGGCCGTTGTATCATTTTCAATTTTACTTCCGGGCTCAATCGGGATTATCTCCAACGGTTCAGGCAGAAATTCTGCAATATAAACAGTATCAATGGTCTCTGCAGGTATCAGAAGTGAATCATTGATCTCCGCGACAATAACCGGGTAAGCGAATTCCGGTTCGTCGGTGGCCATCTCCTGAGGCTGAGTGGTTTCAATCTGTGGTAATACATTTACAGCAAGTTTTACCGGGTTTATTTCCCTCAGGGGATCTTTTTTCCGCAGATTCCTGTTCGCCGGTGCCGGTTTTACAGGTTCAGTGATAACATTTCCTGCTTCAGCGCTATCATCAGATGTAGATGAACGGGCTGATCCGGTCTTTTTTTCAGCTACACTCTCTGTTGATGGCTTTGTTTCCCTGGGCGCCGTAACCGTAATTGCCTTTTCGGCATATGCGGTATTTGAAGCCGTCCTGACAGGGCTGGAATAATAGACATAAAAAGGTACCTCAAAGCGTCTGGTCTCATTTCCTTCGACCTGGTTATACTCAACAATCAGCTTATAGCCACCTTCCAGGTCAAGCCTGGGAATTTTTATTTCAGTCAGGTCGCTTCTTGTCCAGCCCGACCATACTGAAAGCCTCCTGTCGATTGAAGTTTCAGTGCCGTTCGGGATCTGGATCCTGTATCTGTAAGTCGAAACGGCCAGACGGTTTTTGAAAAAACTCAGGTCGATATTGTCAAGAAGCTTTTTCGCCGGTGGAATAGGATTAACAAAGTAAAATGGTTCCTGTTGCTGTTGCTGCATATAAATACCTGCATTGACAGTTGCAGGGAAATTGTCGTCACTGAATGCCTTTTTGTCGTAAGTTCCGAAGCATAAAAGCAGAATGACCAAAATGTATTTCATTACTCCGGTCCTGTAAGTAACTTTAAAATTTTATCCCTAAAAACAGAAAGAGTTGCTCTGGTATAAAATTCAGATCATATAAAATTAGTGATTCCGGGCTTTATTTCATAATATTTTTGATAAACCTGTTGAATTTAATGATCAAGAATTCATCAAAGTATCTACTTATAATCAGGCACATACCTGAAGCGATAATTCTTTCTTAAAATCAAAGGTATGGCATATAATCCAACTGCTGCTTAGAACCACCTATCAGTAAGCTTTGAATAAACCTGAATATATTCCGGATAGGGGGAATTGTTAGCCGGACAGGCCACTTTATTGGTTTTTCAAAAAAATTCCTTATCGCCTGATTATTTTTGGTCTGGTAAAGTATCTAACCATAACCGGAATATTTAAAGAATCCGGCAGAATTTTCCCCTGCTCGCAGACCATGCAAGCGAGCGTTCCCAAAAAATGGACCTCTCCCCGGGGTCCATTTTTAGCATAAAAAAACAGGGGCATTTATCGATGCCCCTGTAAACCCTACAAAACCCAAAAATACTAACCTAAATAACCCTTCAGCAGTCTGCTGCGGGAGGTATGTCTTAATCTTCTTATTGCTTTTTCCTTGATCTGTCTTACTCTTTCACGGGTAAGGCCAAATTTCTCCCCTATTTCTTCAAGTGTCATTTCCTGGCATCCGATGCCAAAGAAATATCTTATTATATCCCTTTCCCGCTCTGTAAGAGTGGCAAGTGCCCTGTATATCTCCCGCGATAGCGATTCATCCATAAGTGTTTTGTCAGCCACGGGAGAATCTGAATTCGTAAGGACGTCCAGAAGGCTGTTATCCTCGCCTTCGATGAAAGGAGCGTCGACTGAAACATGACGTCCCGATACCTTTAGAGTATCGGTTACCTTTTCCTTGGGCAGTTCGAGAACATCAGCCAGTTCTTCGGGTGAAGGAGTACGTTCATTCTCCTGCTCAAACCGCGAGAAGGCCTTATTTATTTTGTTAAGAGAACCTACCTGGTTGAGAGGAAGCCTGACAATCCTTGACTGTTCGGCCAGGGCCTGAAGAATTGACTGCCTTATCCACCATACCGCATAGGATATAAATTTGAATCCTCTTGTCTCATCAAACTTCTCGGCAGCTTTAATAAGTCCGAGATTCCCTTCGTTAATAAGGTCGGGAAGGCTCAAACCCTGATTCTGGTACTGTTTTGCAACAGAAACTACAAAGCGGAGATTGGCTTTTGTCAGTTTTTCAAGAGCAGCCCTGTCTCCCTTTTTTATCCGCTGAGCAAGTTCAACTTCTTCCTCTACAGATATCAACTCTTCTTTACCAATCTCCTGCAGGTATTTATCGAGTGAAGCGCTTTCCCTGTTGGTTATGGATTTGGTAATTTTTAGCTGTCTCATTATGCCTCCGAAAAAATTTCCGCAAAGATATTGCTTTATTATATAATAACAAAATAAAATCGATTATGTTATTTTCAGGGGATTCTTAATGAAAAATCCCCTGAAAAACAACAATTTAAATCTTATTTTTAATTTTTGAACGAATAGCTGAAAAATGTTCCGTTCGACTGAATACCTTCAATTGAACTCAGATCGCTGCCGCTATCAGTAACAGAACGAACCTCTGAAGCGCTTTTTACCCTTTTCCCGTTAACGCTCAGAATTATATATCCTTTTTTGATACCTATATCCCTGAACCTGCCATTACCGAGTTCTGTGACTTTTACACCATAGTCGATATTGAATTTATCCTTATCAGCAGATCCAAGAGATTCAAGGCGTGCGCCATAAACCTCACCGGCGACTGATTCATTCATTCCTGGTTTTACAATATTTGTATTACCGGCAACATTTTTCATTGTTATGGGAACAGTAACCTCTTTTCCGTTTCTGATATATGTTATGTTAGCCTTGTCTCCAGGACGATGCTTCCCAACCTGTTCCTGCAATTCAGAAGGGCTGGCAACAGATACACCGTCAACTCTTACGATAATGTCATTTTCCTTAAGGCCCGCGGCTTCAGCAGATCCGCCAGGAATAACGTTGGCTATCCGTGCACCTTTTACTTCGCTGAGTTTGAATTTTTCGGCATCTTCCTGTGTCACTTCAGTTATATTGACTCCGATAATAGCCCTTTGAACTTCACCATATTGTTTCAGATCCTCAACAACTTTCTTTACAATGGTGACAGGTATTGCAAATGAGTTACCTGCATATGCACCGCTGGGCGACACGATTGCCGAAGTAATCCCCACGAGAAGTCCTTTTGTATTGACAAGGGCTCCTCCGCTGTTGCCCATATTAAGGGCAGCGTCTGTCTGAATAAATGATTCAATCCTTAAATCATTGTCGAGAATACCAAGATTTCTGCCCTTTGCGCTTACAATACCTGCTGTTACCGTGGAGGTGAGGTTAAATGGATTACCTACAGCCAGAACCCATTCACCAAGTCTCAACTGGTCAGAATCACCATATTTAATAAAAGGAAGATTTGTAGCTTTTATCTTTAGCAGGGCAATATCTGTGCTGGGATCGCGGCCTATGAGCTCAGCCGGGAATGTCCTGTTATCATTGAGTTTTACCTCGATATCTTCTGCATCTTCAATTACATGATTATTCGTGATAATATAACCGTCGTTTGTAATTATTACCCCCGAACCGAAGCCCTGGACTTCCCTCGGCCGTGAATAGCGGTCGCCATAAAACCACTCCATTATCGGATTGTTTGCCTGCGGACCAACCATGCTCTTGGTCCTTACATGGACCACAGCATGTACGGTCTGCTCTGCAGCATATGTAAAGTCGACCTGTCCCTCCTGCATCTGAAGCGATGTAAGCAGCGCTTTTGCCTCGGCCGACTGAACGCCCGAGCTATCCCTTGCAAGGTCAGGCGAGGGCCTTCCTTCAATTTTAGTATAGGCAAATAATGCTATTGCAGCTCCCAATACAGCCATCAGTAAACCGCCTAAAAAATATTTCTTTTTCATAACTATCATTTTTTTAAAGATTTAACTTCCGCCATGTTTAAACATCATCTTTTTGGTTTCTTTGTCTTTTTAAAAGATTCATATCTTTACAACCTGTTTTGAACAAATTTGTTCTGCAAAGTTCATGCATTTTTTATAATGCTTATTATTAACTGACAAAGATTTAACAACACTTTAACAATGATTGCTTTACCTTTTAACAAATACCAGGGTGCGGGTAATGATTTCGTTATAATAGACAACCGCAATTCAGTTTTTAATCCTGACGATCACGAGGTGATAAGCAGAATGTGCGACAGAAGGTTTGGTATCGGCGCTGACGGTCTGATACTTGTTAATAAATATGAAGGTCTCGATTTTGAAATGGTATATTTCAATTCCGATGGTTATGTCGGGTCGATGTGCGGCAACGGAGGCAGATGCACAGCCGATTTTGCAGTAAGACACGGTATTGCCGGAACCCACATGAGATTCAGGGCATATGACGGAATACATGAGGCATTCTCCGGGAATGGCACTATCAGGCTTCAGATGAGCGATATCAGCGGTTTCAGCATTGTGAACGGAAGCTATTTTATTAATACGGGATCCCCGCATTATGTCCTGTTCAGAAAAGATATCGCTTCCATTGATGTTTATAATGAGGGCAAAAGAATAAGACAATCTGACGATTTTAAGCCCGGAGGAACCAACGTCAATTTCGTTGAAGCAGTAGATAACGGCATTTATGTCAGGACATTCGAAAGAGGCGTGGAAGACGAAACTCTTTCATGCGGGACTGGCGTTACAGCTTCTGCCATTGCTTCAGTGCTTTCAGGACAATTTGTCAGCAGCCCTGTGAATGTCAGAACAAGGGGAGGCGATCTTAAAGTTGAGTTTAGTGTGAAGGGAAAGCAAATAACAAATATATGGCTCAGCGGACCGGCAACTTTTGTTTTTGAAGGAACCTATTTAATACAAAAATGAAACAGGCTCAATTTCTGATTATTCTTCTGCTTCTAAGCCTGACTCCGGAACTTATCAGCCAGCCAGGGAATACTGAACTTATGAATGCCATAAATGAAGTTGAGAAAAATTTCAGCACACTCGACCACAGGCTCGACGTAATTGAAAAGAAAATAGATGATGTTTACTGGTATAACAAGGTGGGCGACATTGCCTATATCGACAAAGTCTATATTACCGGCCCTCCTCTTGCCAGAGAAGAAAATTCCACAGCACAGGGAGCCGGAAATCCTGTTAAATTCTGGAATTATGTTTTCATCCCGAAGAATGCTGACCCGTCTGGTAAATACCCCCTCCTTGTTTTTCCACACGGAGGCGTTCATGCCAGCTTTGACACCTATTATACACATATAGTAAGGGAGATGGTTTCTCAGGGTTATATTGTAACAGCAGCCGAATACCGGGGATCGACAGGATACGGGAAAGCCATGTTCGATAAGATAGATTACGGAGGCCTTGAAATTCAGGATGTTGATGCCAGCCGTCAGTTCATGATCGATAATTACTCGATTGTCGACAGTGAAAGAGTAGGGATTGTTGGCTGGAGCCATGGCGGCTATATAGCCCTTTTCAACATATTCGAATATCCCGGTCACTACAAGGTTGCTTTTACAGGTGTTCCCGTAAGCGACCTGGTTGCCCGTATGGGCTACAAGGACCAGGAATACCGCGACCTGTTCTCAGGCCAGGCTGCAATAGGCAAAACCGCTGATGAGAATGTTGCTGAATACAGAAAGAGGTCGCCTGCATGGCAGACTGCAAAATACCAGAACACTCCCCTGCTGATCCATACGAATACAAACGATGAGGATGTCAACGTCCTTGAAGTTGAACATCTCATCAAATCGCTGAAGGCTGAAGACAAAAAGAACTTCTCATACGAGATTTTCCGGAATATGCCGGGCGGACATTCATTCGACAGAATGGATTACATGGAAGCCAAGGAGATAAGACTCAAAATATACAATCATCTCAATAAATATCTCAATCCTCCGAAGCCATTCAAATCTGTCAGGGATCTTCAGAAGGCAGGCTATGGTTTTAACTGAAAATTATCATGCCGAAGGAAAAAAATGATGTCCTGGAGATATCATTATGATATTATTATGACAAAGGAAAAACTATACGGTAAGACATTAAATGAGCTGATAGCAGTCGCAAAGCGGATCGGGCTTCCCGGTTTTGCGGCAAAACAAATCGCCGACTGGCTATATAAAAAGGAGATAAGCAGCATCGATGAGATGACGAACCTTTCAAAAAAAATGAGGGAGGTTCTGTCATCAGAATATGAATTGGGATTATCTGATCCTGTGAAATCATCTGAGAGTATAGACGGAACAAAGAAATATCTCTTCCGGGTTCTTGAAAACAAATATATAGAGACTGCTTACATTCCCGACAGAGACCGCGCTACTATCTGTGTCTCATCACAGGCAGGATGCAAGATGGGATGCATTTTCTGCATGACAGGCAAACAGGGGTTCCAGGGAAATCTGTCATCAAATGAGATCCTTAACCAGTTCCGGAGTCTTCCTGAATTCAGGGATATTACGAACATGGTCTTCATGGGAATGGGTGAACCCCTCGATAATATAAATGAGGTGATGCAAAGCCTCGAAATACTTACAAGCCCATGGGGCTACGGATGGAGCCCGACAAGAATCACTGTCAGTACCGTAGGGCTGACAGGCACAATAGGCAAATTCCTGGAAAAAAGCCGCTGTCACCTCGCCATAAGCCTCCATTCTCCCTTTGATGATGAGCGAAGGCAGCTGATGCCTATCCAAAGGACAAATACCGTAAAGGAAATCCTTGATATAATAAGGAACTTTGATTTTAACAGCCAGAGAAGAGTATCTTTCGAATATATACTTTTTGAAGGGCTTAACGATACTCCGCGCCATATCAAAGAGCTGGCAAGGATCCTCAACGGAATAAAATGCAGGATAAACCTTATCAGGTTCCATAAAGTACCGGGATCATCATTCAGCAGCCCTGGCGACAAGGAAGTCAGTGATTTTAAGGATGCTTTGAATGCAAAAGGGATTCTGACAACCATAAGGGCCAGCCGGGGCGTGGATATTCAGGCAGCATGCGGTTTGCTTTCAACGCTGGAGCAGCACAAAAGCAGATAGCGATGAAAGGAAAAGCCTTCTCCGTAATTTTTCTTTTTTTTCTCCAATCCGTTTCAGGTCAGAGAAACGCACTTGAGTCACTTCTCGCCGACTCTTCAATGGCCGGGGCCTCAACAAGTATCTGCATTATAAACACATCCGATAATAATACCGCTTTCGAATATAATAGTAAACAAAGCCTGACTCCGGCATCAATACAAAAGCTTATTACTGCTGCCGCAGCACTTGAACTTCTTGGTTGTGATCATATTTTCGCCACGCAGGCAGGGTATTCGGGTACCATCGACAAAAGGACAGGTGTTCTTACAGGAAACATAATACTTAAAGGAGGAGGCGACCCGTCGCTCGGCTCAGAATATTTCAGGGACCATTATGGAAAGTTCACTGAAAGATGGATAATTGCCTTGAAAAATGCCGGAATAAAAAAAGTTAAAGGCGGTGTTATTGCTGACGATTCTGTATATGACTATCAACCATTACCTTCACTTTGGGTCTGGGAAGATATTGGTAACTATTACGGGGCGGGTGTCTATGGTCTGTCAGTATTCGACAATTCTTTTGAGATCCATTTCAGGACATCGGGAGAAGGGTCGGTACCAGTTATAACCAGGGTTATGCCCGCGATTTGTAAGCCTGAACTGACAAACATGCTGACAGCCTCAGGAACAACTGATAAAGGCTATGTCTTCTCTGCTCCTTATAACAGTTACTCGTGGATAGCCGGCACAATTCCAGTTAACCGGCCAGATTTCATCCTAAGAGCTTCAATGACCGACCCTCCTCTTATTCTTGCAAGGATGGTCAACCTGATGCTCGATTCAGCCGGCATTACCACCACTGCCGTTCCGGCAACAGTAAGAACACTGCAACACAATACAGCCTGGGAATTCAGTGTTGTCGATGAAGTAAAATCACCACCTCTCAAAGATATTGTCAGGGTCATGAACCATGAGAGTGTAAATCTTTATGCAGAGCACCTGGTTAAGGAACTCGGCAGGGTCAGTATGAATACCGGAACAACTGCTGCCGGAATAGAGGTAATCCTTAAATTCCTTTCCGGTTCCGGAATCGACACAAAGGGCATTTTTTTAGAAGACGGCAGCGGGCTCTCGCCAAAAAATGCAGTCACATCAAAAGGAATGGCAGAGTTGCTGTCATTCATGAAGAAAGATCCCGAAAAGTGCGGCGCTTTTTACAACAGCCTGCCTGAAGCCGGAAAGGCAGGCACCTTGAAGAATTATTTCAGGGACCCGGTTTTTGAATCAAATCTAAGGGCAAAAAGCGGTTCAATGACAAGGGTGAGAAGCTATTCAGGATACTTTAAAACAAGATCAGGGAAGGAAATGGCCTTTTGTATTATCGTAAATAACTTTTCAGGTTCACATCAGGTAATCATTAAGGGAATAGAAGAAATACTGAAAGAGACTATTATCAGGAACTAAGTATAATTGACTTTATGAATAATATCGTAGCTGTACGGACATGTGAGGAGTATGATTTTGAAAAGGTTTATTCATCAGTTTCAGAAATCTATGACATCTGCGGAGGTCCGGATGTCAGAAACAAAAAAGTGCTGGTAAAGCCAAATGTGCTTTCTGATGATCTTCCGGAAAAATGTATTGGCACCCATCCTGTGGTATTTGAAGCCATGATAAGGTTGCTTCAGGAAAAAGGGGCAATTGTTGTTGCAGGCGATTCTCCTGCAGTTCATCTGAGGGGTTTCAGGCCTGTCAAGTCGGGCCTGGCGGAAGTATGCACCAAAACCGGAACAGAATGGATTGATTTCACTTCAAAGCCCCGGGAAATAAAGCTCCGGAACGGAAAGATAAGGGTTGCTGCTGCAGCCTGTGAGGCAGACATCATTATATCTCTTCCGAAGCTAAAGAACCATGAACTTGTATATTTCACCGGCGCAGTCAAAAATACACTCGGATTGGTCCCCGGATTTTCAAAGGCAAAGCAGCATGCTCTTCATCAGAACAGGGAGAGTTTCAGCAGGTTTCTGATCGACCTTGCAGAAGCGATAACCCCGCATTTTTACCTGATGGACGGCATTATCGGGATGGATGGATCCGGTCCGGGTCAGGGAAATCCTTTCCATACAGGTGTCCTTATAGGATCCACAAATCCGGTTGGCGTCGATATTGCCGGGAGCAGCATTGCAGGCTATGATCCACTTAAGATACCAACAACCAGGATAGCCCTTCAGAGACAGGTCTGGATCAAATCGGCCGAAGAAATTGAATACGACGGACCGGCTCTCTCATCTCTTATAAAAAAGGACTTTAAAAGGATACCGATTACTCCAAACCGCAATATTTCCCTTCAGTTTGTAAAGAAAAGGATCCCCTTTCTCAGAAAGCTCGAACGAAGGCCGGTGTTTATTCACAGCAACTGTACCGGGTGCAGGGAATGTATAAAGATATGCCCGCACAATGCAATAGAGATGCATCCCGAATGGCAGAATTGGGTAATGCTTACTGACAGCAAGTGTATAAGATGCTTTTGTTGC
The DNA here is from genome assembly GCA_964633505.1 of uncultured Rikenellaceae bacterium. GTDB lineage: Bacteria > Bacteroidota > Bacteroidia > Bacteroidales > VadinHA17 > LD21. The sequence continues at coordinate 251,666 of CAZWHC010000008.1, forward strand.
AGCGAAGTCTGCAAGTATCATGCAGTAAAAATCCGGGTAAAGGTTTTCGGAACCTGATTTACCCGGATCTTAAAAGTCATCACACAGGCATGGTCACGCGTCTATCTTGGCATATTTGGCGTGGGCTTCAATGAATTCCCGGCGAGGCGGTACTTCATCACCCATAAGCATCGAAAAAATATGGTCAGCTTCGGCGGCGCTCTCAATAGTAATCTGCTTGACGGTCCTTGAATCTGGATTCATGGTTGTTGACCAGAGCTGCTCTGCATTCATCTCACCCAGACCTTTATATCTCTGAATGGTCACTGAAGAATCCTTTCCCTGTCCCATTTCCCTGACTGCTGCTTCACGCTCCTCTTCAGTCCAGCAATACCGTTCGTTCTTGCCTTTTTTTACAAGATACAACGGCGGCATGGCAAGAAACAGGTAGCCTCCTTTTATGAGGTCCTGCATATACCTGAAGAAAAATGTCATGATAAGAGTATCGATATGAGAACCATCAACATCAGCATCGGTCATACAAATAATCTTATGATACCTTAATCCGTTAATATTAAGAGCCTTACTATCTTCTTCCGTGCCGATACTTACACCTAGGGCAGTAAAAATATTTTTTATCTCTTCACTTTCATAGATCCTGTGCTGCATTGCCTTCTCAACATTAAGTATCTTGCCTCTCAGCGGCAGGATAGCCTGGAAACGACGGTCGCGGCCCTGCTTTGCGGTTCCGCCTGCAGAATCACCTTCTACAAGGAAAAGCTCACATTTTTCCGGATCACGGTCAGCACAGTCAGCCAGCTTGCCGGGAAGACCTGAACCTGAGAGCACATTTTTCCTCTGAACCAGTTCCCTTGCTTTTCTGGCTGCGTGCCTTGCAGTTGCAGCAAGAATCACTTTCTGTACTATGTTTTTTGCATCTTTCGGATTTTCCTCAAGGTAATTCGTAAGCATAGTGCTCACAGCCTGATCAACAGCGCCCATCACCTCATTGTTTCCTAGCTTTGTCTTTGTCTGGCCTTCAAACTGGGGTTCAGCAACTTTTACCGAAATGATTGCTGTAAGACCTTCCCTGAAATCATCTCCGTTAATATCAAACTTGAGCTTGGCTGTGGCGCCTGAATCCTCTGCATATTTCTTAAGTGTCCGTGTAAGCCCCCTTCTGAACCCTGCAAGATGGGTACCTCCTTCTATAGTATTGATATTATTGACATAGGAATGGACATTTTCTGAAAAGGAGTTATTGTACTGAAGAGCTATTTCGACAGGTATCTCGGTTTTGTCGTACGAAATATGGATAGTCTTTTCAATAAGCCGTTCCCTGTTTCCATCAAGGTATTCTACAAATTCCTTCAAACCCTCTGTCGACCTGAACTCTTCGTAACGGTTCTTTCCTCCGTTCCCATTCTCGATCACTTCTCTCATATCAGTTATGGTCAGAAGTATTCCCTTATTGAGAAAGGCAAGTTCCCTGAGACGCGCCGACAGGATCTCAAAATTGAATTCGGTAGTCTGAAATATAGTATTGTCGGGCTTGAATTTTATAACTGTTCCCGATTTGTCGGTCTGCCCTGTCACTTCAACTTCAGTAACAGGTTTGCCTTTTTCATATATCTGCCTGAATATCTTTCCTTCGCGCATCACAGTCGCTATGAGCTGCTTTGAAAGGGCATTGACGCATGATACGCCGACGCCATGAAGTCCTCCCGATACTTTGTATGATCCTTTGTCAAATTTACCTCCGGCATGCAGAACAGTCATAACTACCTCAAGGGCAGATTTCTGTTCCTTCTCATGAAGGCCGGTCGGGATTCCTCTTCCATCATCTGTCACTGTAAGATAGCCGTCCTCATGGATAACAACCTCAATTTTTGAACAGAATCCTGCAAGAGCCTCGTCAATTGAATTATCAATAACCTCATATACAAGGTGGTGTAAACCCTTTACCCCAATGTCCCCAATGTACATTGCAGGCCTTTTCCGCACGGCTTCAAGACCTTCCAGCACCTGAATACTCTCAGCAGAATATTCAGAACTTTCCTGCAATTTTTTTTCATTCTCACTCATCGTCCAAATTATTATAACAACAATATTTTACTGATCAGCCAGACTCGTGTTTTATCAATTACAATCCCCTTTTAAACGGCTGATTTTATGAGTTTTAAAAACTCCGACAAAGATACCTTATTTGCCCGTTTTTTTTAGTTAAAACAAGTTAAAAGAAATGCACAATTCAGGAAAGAAATTAACATTACGGCCATACGCAACAGCCTTAAAATCCTGCTTATTAGATTAAAGCATAATATACATCAAAATACGGGCCGGAAATTATGAATTATGCTTCCAGGAGGGTCCGGCATTCCTTTTTTAAAGGCTGTATGTAAATCCTGCAAGGAAATTGAACATCTGTGAAGGATAATAAGCCCATTCATAATATCTGTTCCACGAGATATTGTTCACCTTTATCCAGAAGGAAAGGATCTTTGTATATCTGTATTCGGCGCTTATGCCCAGATTTATATGAACGGGTTCACTAAGGATCTCAGGTTCAAGTGTCATCCACCCTGTGGGACTTTTGCTCACCATAAGCTTCCGGGAACCAAGAGCCGTAAACTCGGTTCCTGTAATTATCTTGTTCCTGAGATTATAGTAAAGGCCAAGCTTCCCGTCCCAGTCAGGTTTGTTCCAGGCATAAGGATTTGCTGAAAGGGTATATTTATAATAGTTGGCAGATGCCCTGAATGACATCCGGGTTGAGAAGTTGCCTGTCATCTCTCCGTGAAAATTCAGGATATCCGCATCATCGGTTATAACAAGAAAATGATTTCCCCTTTCAATGCGCGAAAGTGTATCGGGATAAACGACATTGGTATATAACAGCATATCATTCACAAGCGAATATGAGACTGACAACAAATAATTGCCGCCCAGACCGTTATTGCCCTTAAGACCTGCAGAAATAATAAGGGAGTGATTTGTATCCGGAACCTTGAACAAGGATCCGTCGGGTACAACGAAAGGGTTCCTGGAAATAACATTTAAAGGATCATTGCTCTCCAGCCGTCCGTTAAGCCCCGAGAAAAACTGCAAATACTCCGGAACGATTGTAAATCCAAAATTCACATCAGGGTGGAAATAAAGCTTCGACTTGTCGAGAGGGTTCTTCTGAACTGACAGTTTCAATCCCAGGTTGAAGTTCCACTGCCCTGAACTTTTTGCAGCATAAGGATTGACAGTGAAAATATACCTAGGATCGATTCCGAGGGTCTCTGAAAACGTATAATGGTCTATATTAATCCTGCCCCCGGTGTAAAAGTCCCTGAAAAGCTTTGAAAGCTCACCATTGAAACCGACATGATTCAGGTACCTTTCGCTTGTGTTCCTGAAGTAATCATACGATAGTCCGAAATCGAAAGCAAGGTCGCCTGAATCGGGGTTCATTGAAGCAAAGGATCCGTCGAGACCTATATCAAAATAGTTTTGCCTAATGTCCTTCCGGGCAAAATCAAAGGGTTCCTCAGTATTGTAACCATAGGCATATCCAGTTCTCTGAAGATAGCTTGCCGAAAGGCCGGCATAGCTGTTCCTGAAGAATTTCTTCCCGCTAAGGGTTGCATCATTGTCCATGAAACCTGCAAATACCCTTTGCTTATTCTCGAGGGGAACCTTGCCGTTCGACGAATAATGCCGGGCATATAATCCTATTGCTCCTTTCTTTGATCTGTGATTTGAGATGCTCAGTTCTGCAAGCGGAGTATTATTATTTCCAAGTCCGAGTTTTAAATAACTCTTGTATAGTCTGGGAAGAGGATCCGGTAGTAAGGATGCCGCCTTTATAGATGCAATCGAATATGACGGATTAAACGGACGTGAGAACACGTCATAACTGAAAACCGGATTTACGCTGGCGCTGTCGTCAATTTCAGGAAGGAAGCTTTTCTTCCTGGCATCCGACAGTGAAGGTTTGTAAGGATTATAAAGGGTTACTTCCCTTTCAAGAGCCTTATTTTCCTTTTTTTCCTGAGCCTGCGTTGGCCATGCAACTGCAGCCAGAAGAATTATTGCCAATATGTTTCTTTTCATAATCTCAGAACACTTTAACAGCTGTTAAACCTTTCACATTCCTGAAATTTAAATCACTTTCCTTCATCGATTGATGAAAGTTTTTCATTGACTTCATCAAGTATCCCGTCGTTGGTAACAGTATAATACTCTTTAAGGCTCTGGAGTGTTGCCCTGGCCTGAAGATTATCTCCTTTTTTCATACTTATATCGGCCAGGAGAAGGAACATCTTTGCCATCCAGAACTGGTGCGGAGAATTCTGATCAATAAACTGTGTAACTACTTTTTCCGACTCGTCGATACTGCCCTTCTTATAAAGGATCTCGGCAACCCTGTACTTCGATTCAGCGCCTTCAATGCTCACTACCTCATTTGCTGTTTTTCTGAAATCAGTCAGGGCCTGATCAAACTCATTAAGGCTGTAGTGAGCTTTTGCACTGACAAAAACTGCCTCCCTGAGCAATTCTTCAGGAATATCGGAGGTGTTTTTTATTCTGTCTGCAGCTTTTATGCTTTTCGCAGCATCACCTTCCTGGTATGCCGCCCTTAGCTGTCCCCTGAGGGCAGCCCGTTTGTTCTCAGGGATAGAAGTCATTTTTTCAAGCTGCTCATAGTAACCATATGCCTCCGTATATTCCTCATTTCCATAAAGAGTCTCAGATGCTGCTATCAATGCCTGCTCCATAAACTGATTGCCGGGATTCCTTATTATCTCACGGTACAGCCCAAGAGCCTCGTCAGTGTTTCCCGACTTTTTCAGGCACTCAGCAAGGTAAAACTGGGCATTCAGCCTGAAACTTCCTGTCTGAAATTCCCTGAGATAATTTCTGAAGACTTCTGATGCCCTCTGACAATTGCCTTCAATATAAAGATTCTCACCCGAAGCATATAGCAACGAATCCTTTTCTGCAGCATTGACATCACCCTGACCACGCGATCTGACGTAAGCAAAATAACTCTCCACATCATTCATCTCGACATATGTGTTCTTAAGTCCTGTCATTGCATATCTTGCTTCAGGGGTTGAAGGATAATTCTCAATCACCTTTTTAAACTGGGCGACCGACTTCTGGTTCTCACCCTGGTTATAATAAAGAAGGCCAAGCTGCACAATGGCCCTTGGAACATACTGGCTTGAAGGATAATTTGCAATCACATTAATGAAGTCGGCCTCGCCGTTCCTTTGATCCTCAACTGCAAGGTAAGCCCTGCCCCTCTCGTATATTGCGCTGGGCACATATGACGATGAGGGATATCTCGATGCCAGCGAGGTGAGCATATCAATCTTGCCCTTCTGATTGTTCATTAGTCCAAGGCAGAATCCTTTCTGATACATTGCATAGTCGGCATCAGTTTTCCCGGCTGCAATAATCCTGTCATAATAACTTACTGCCTGAGAATAATTTGTTGTAATGAAATAACAATCCGCGATCCTCAGCCTTGCATCTGACTGTATTTCAGGCTTTGCATCCGACATTGCCCCTTCAAAAGTCCGGAAACGCGACAGGGCATTTGAATAATCCTTTAAGTTGTAAAATGTATACCCGAGATTATAATTTACGAGTTTTGCCTCCTGCAGCCTCATCGACCCGGGGATGTTCATAAACTGATCGTAGTCAGCTCTTGCCTGATCATATTGACCCAGCCTGTATTCTGCTTCAGCCCTCCAGTATATTGCCCTGGCACGAAGATCCCTGCTGTATTTTTCATACCTGAGCGATTTATTGAAGAAATCAACAGAAGCCTCTATTTCCATATTCCTGAACAATTCAAGTCCCCTGAAAAATGCAACCCTCTGATATGCTGATTCCAGCCTGCTGTCCTTATTCCTGATCTTATCCAGGGCAGCTATGGCAGCATTGTAATTTCTGATTTCGGTGAAGGTTGCAACGAGGTAATTATATGCTTCCTCTATCTTGTCCGACCCCGGATAAAGCTCTATATATTCCTGGAAAGCGGCAATTGCCTCGCCAAACGGGGATGAGGAGGTCTCATATGTAAGCTTAGCATAGTTAAATAGTGCATCTTCCCTCAGTTTTTTGTCAAAATCGAGCTTCGAAGCCTGACCGAATGCAAACTGGGCACGCTTTTTATCGCCGGCTTTGAGATAACAGTCGCCAAGGACAAACCAGATATTCTGGCTAAGCACATCTGACCTGGCGCCTGTCGACAAAAGTGTTTTTATGGCTTTATCATACGCCCCGGTTTTGTAATAACAAAATCCAAGCTGGTATTTATCCTCCCTTTCTGTCGATTTCGCCCCTGCGGCATATTTCTCAAGGTAGGCAAGGGCTGCAACATAATCGCCTTTGTTGTAGTATGCATCGCCGACGAACCTGTAAAGCTCTGTGGCTCTTTCCTTAGGCGCCGATTCCATAAGCTCCGGTGCTATCTCAAGGATTCCGTCATAATCTTTATTGAGATACAGTATCTGAGCTATGTAAAACGGGACAACCTGTCCGAATGTCTCATCATTCCTGAGTTTCATGAACCCCTCAAGAGCCGTCTGATACATTTTCTGTTCATAGGCGATATGCGAAAAATAATAAATTGCAGGAGCGGTATACTCAGTATCTATATCCTTTATCTCCGAAAACATCGTCAGCGCCTTCTCCTTATCTCCCTTAATGTATAATGAATAACCATACCTGAAGAAATATTCGGGAAGCTTATCGCTTTCCATATCCTGCCTGTCAACAAGGGCATAATATGTGGCGGCTTTCCTGTAATTTCTGTTCTGGTAAAAGTAATCTGCAAGGGTGATCCAGGCTTCGTTTGTTTTCGGGCTCCCGGGATGCCTGGCCAGATATGATGTCATTCTGTACTCGGCATCAGGATAATAAAGTTTCAGCGCCGACATGGCTGAATAGTACTCTGCCTCTGAGCATCTGATATCCTGTTTATCAGCCTGTCTTTTTATATAATCATCGAAGATCATTATCGCAGGCGCATATTTCTCCTTATTGTAAAGATCCATTGCCCTGTTGAAATCAGATCTTATGTCTTCTCCTGAAAATGATGTCTGTGCAATTGCAGAAACCAGCATTGCAAACAGAAAAACAAGCGTGAGTCCCCTTCTCTTACTGTTCATAACTTATTTTTTTCGGCCTTTCATTATCTCAAAACAATAAGTACCAGAAAGCACTTTCTGTTCATAACATACTAATAATAAGCCATTTATAACAACAAAAGATTCTTTCAGCAACCGTAAAATTACAATTATTTAACGGTGGCTTCCGGTCTTTATTACTGATTTTATTAACACTTAAATATTATTTATCAATTCTTTCCTTATTTTGCATTGCAAATACCCGGAAAATGGAGGATCCGAATACATCTGAAAGGATAATAGAGTTACAGAACTGCAACATCTGGCAACAGGATCATCTTGTTCTTTCAGATGTGAATCTGGCAGTGAGTAAAGGAGAGTTTGTTTATCTTGTCGGCAAGGTCGGAAGCGGCAAAACAAGTCTTATAAAAACGCTTAATGCGCAGCTTCCTTTAAAAGAAGGCAAAGGATCGATTGCCGGGTACGATCTTACAGACATACGCGATAAGGATATACCATTTCTCAGGAGAAAGACCGGCATAGTATTTCAGGATTTCCAGTTGCTCATCGACCGTTCCGTAAATGAAAACCTAGAATTTGTACTCAGGGCAACGGGATGGAAAGACAAAAGTGAAATTGAAAAACGGATCACTGAAGTCCTGGAAAAAGTAGGGCTCAGCCTGAAAGGTTATAAAATGCCTCACCAGCTCTCAGGGGGAGAACAGCAACGAGTTGTGATCGGAAGGGCCCTGTTGAACGAACCTGAGATTATCCTTGCAGACGAGCCTACAGGCAACCTTGATCCTGAAACATCCGAAGGTATTGTCAGACTCCTCAGGGAAATAAGCAGTACAGGACGGGCTGTAATCATAGCCACACATAATTATACCCTCGTTAAGAAATTTCCGGCCCGTACAATCAAATGTGAAAACGGAAAGGTCGTCGAAGTGAAGGATGATGAGGAGATTGAACTGGAAAGTTTATAGGAAGGGTGCAAGTTAGCTCCCCTGCAGTCTGGCTCCTTCGCTAAAATGATCCACCGGATCATTTTTTAACGCTCGGCCCGGTTGCTGGTTAATTCCTGCAGACTGGATCAGACAGATTGCTGAGTAAGGGTATATTTAAAAAGCTCGCGCCATTCCCTGCATTCCTTTGTATCAAGTAACGAGGTGTTGTGCCAGATACTAATGAAAAGCCCTCCGACATTTCTGGTCTGGCTTATCATTTCACCAATCACCTTTGCAGCAGCAGCAGGAGACAGTTTCTTGTTATCCTTCATCATTACATCCATAACCTGAAAGGGAAATATCCTCAGGTCTGTGATTCTGTTTCCTGAAATATCAAAAAACCAGAATGGCCTTGCAATACCTGCCCTGAATCCAGGCTCATCCGAATAGCCCATTGAATAGTCTTCTATTATCCTGTTTTCAATGAGGTTTCTGAATGATAAAGGCATTATAAACCTGAGATAATGGAAACGGCTGAAAAGGCAATCCTTACCGGTAACGGCGCTCAACCGGCCTGCTTCAGTCAGGAGCGACCACAGTTCATGTCCTGCCCTGTATGAAGGATGAAGGCCCGAGCTGAACCTTTCAACGGTTTTATTTATCATCGCCCTGTACATCCTGTTCTTCCATGATGGATTTTTATCAAAATCACTCCGGTTTCCGACAGGGAAGAAGAATTTCGCAGCTACATCAAGCCGGCCGCACTCGTTTAAAATATAATCAAATGCCTCTGAAAAAGGATCCGTTTGTGAACCTTTCAGACAATCATACCTGAGGCCTGCATTTTTCGAACCTGAAGCGAAATCATGAAGAAATCCCCCGAGGTTACCAATAAGGTCCTTCCCAAGAAAAGCAAATGGTTCGTCAATATCAATTGTCACAACAGCACTGAACACATTTTTCCTGAAAGTGAGTGACGGGAACCTCCTGACAAGCGACTTTGCCAGTTCCTTTACCCAGAGATCAACAACAGGCTTGCCAAGAAAACCATGCTTACAGGCCACAGAATCGGACGACCTGAACCTGCCGTAAGGGTCCGGTTCAAAAACGAGATATTCCTCATACCTTGCAACGAGGTAAAATGAAGCCGCAAAGATATCAAACGGGAAATCTGCAGCTCCCTCCGAAC